>NZ_JBVILC010000009.1:0-323968 GCF_055580545.1 Streptomyces sp. NPDC031670
CCCCCCCCCCCCCCCCCCCCCCCCCCCCCCCCCCCCCCCCCCCCCCCCCCCCCCCCCCCCCCCCCCCCCCCCCCCCCCCCCCCCCCCCCCGCTCCGCGTCCGGGGACGGTCAGGACAGCTTGCCGTCGTAGTCGGGGAGCTTGAAGGACCGCTCGGCGTGGCCGCCCACCAGGTCGGAGGTGTTGTTGCCGATGTTGGCGACGATCGTGTAGCCGCGCGCCTCGATCTCGGCCCGCTTCTGCGTCTTGTACGTGCTGACCTCGTGGAAGAGGTCCGGCAGATCCCGGACGTACAGACCGGTGACGGGGTAGCCCACCGCCTTGAGGTTGTACGAGGTGAGGGACTCGATGATGCCGGGTCGCGCCGTGACGAAGAAGACGGCGACGCCCTGCGAGCTCGCCTCGCGCACCAGCGCGCGGACGGAGTCGATGGCCGGGGTCGGGAACGTCCAGAAGTGGTGGAAGTCCGTCTCCAGCGAGGTGTTGTCGATGTCCAGCACGATCGCCGGCTTCTCGCCCGCGGGTGAGGCGGCGATGCGCTCCTTGAGGTAGGGGCGGGCGGTGTCCACGACGGCCCGCACATCGCGCAGCCAGGTCGTGTAGTCGACGCCCTTGAGCCCGGTGATCCCGCCGGAGGCGGAGGTCCGGGCCACGGCGGAGTACGGGACGGCGGCCGGCGGGGCGGCCTGGGAGGCCGTCGGCGCGGCGATGAGGGCGGTCGCGGCGGCGGCCACGGTGACGGCCGTGCGCGTCGTCCAAGCAGTGCGGGGCATGGGGGGTCGGTGCTCCTCTGTCGCGAGGGTGGGAGTCCGCGGGAGATCCGGTCGGGCCGTGGCGGTCGGCACGTACGGCAACGGAATTGGCATGCGCACGGCCAAGAATGATCAGCCGTTGGCGCCATGTCTACTGGTCGGTAGGAAACTTCTCGTTGACGGCGGATGAATCCACGGCACGGCCCGCACCCACCCTCACAGGACCGCCGCATACGGAAGCTGAACGGCCGGATCCAGGCCCTTCCGCGCGCCCGGGAATTTATTTCGCTACCTCAACTGTTGGCATATACATCGAGCCCCTGCGGCTCGTTCCGACGACCGACAGCGCGGACCGACGGGTCCGCCCCCAGCAGCGAGGCACCATGAACAGCACCCCGGAGCAGCCCGCCGACACCGTGGCCCGGCTGCGCGCCACCTTCCGCACCGGCCGCACCAAGCCCGTCGAGTGGCGCACCACCCAGCTGCGACGCCTGCGCGAGATGCTCACCGAGCGCGGCGCGGAGCTGGTCGAGTCCCTCCATGCCGACCTCGGCAAGAGCCCGGCCGAGGTCCAGCGCACCGAGATCGGCTTCGTCGTCCGGGAGATCGACCACACCCTGGAACACCTCGCGGAGTGGCTGCGCCCCGAGGCCGCGCCCGTTCCTGAGCACCTGAGCGGGGCGAAGGCCTGGACGCAGTACGACCCGCTGGGCGTCGTCCTGGTCATCGCGCCCTGGAACTATCCCGCGCAGCTGCTGCTCACGCCGGTGATCGGCGCTCTGGCCGCCGGGAACGCGGTCGTGGCCAAGCCCAGCGAGATGGCTCCGGCCACCTCCGCCGTGCTGGCGCGGCTGCTGCCCGAGTACCTCGACCGGGACGCGGTGGCCGTGGTGGAAGGCGGTGTTCCGGAGACGACCGCGCTGCTGGCCGAGCGGTTCGACCACATCTTCTACACCGGCAACGGCACGGTGGGCCGTATCGTCATGGCCGCGGCGGTCCAGCACCTCACCCCCGTCACCCTCGAACTGGGCGGCAAGTCCCCGGCCTTCGTCGACCGGGACGCCGACATCGCGACCGTCGCGGCGCGGCTGGCCGCGGGCAAGTTCCTCAACGCGGGCCAGACCTGTGTCGCGCCCGACTACGTCCTCACCGATCCCGAGACCGCCCGCGCCCTCGAACCGGCGCTGGTCCGGGCGATCGAGGCGCTGTATGGGGCCGACCCGCAGGCCTCCGCCGAGTACGGCCGTATCGTCAACGAGCGCCACTTCGACCGTCTGAGCGCGCTGCTCGACTCGGGCCGTGTCGTCACCGGCGGCCGGGGCGACCGCGCCACCAAGTACCTCGCGCCGACCGTCCTCGGCGATGTCGACCCCGCCTCGCCGGTGATGCGCGAGGAGATATTCGGGCCGATCCTGCCCATCGTGCCGGTGCCGGGCCTGGACGAGGCCATCGACTTCATCAACGACCGCGACAAGCCGCTGGCGCTGTACGCCTTCACCGAGTCCGACACCACCCGGGAGCGGCTGGCCGCCGAGACCTCCTCGGGCGGTCTCGGCCTCGGGCTGCCGCTGGCCCATCTCACCGTCTCCGACCTGCCGTTCGGTGGCGTCGGCGAAAGCGGAATGGGCAACTACCACGGCCGCTACTCCATCGAGACGTTCAGCCACCGCAAGGCGGTGCTGGCCGCCGGGTGACCGACGGTCGGTGAGGGGCCGGGACGGAACTCCGTTCCGGCCCCTTCGCTATCCAGCCGTTCACACCGTCTGGCCGTCCGGCCGCCTGGCCGCCCGGCCGTTTTCACCGTCGGGCCATCCGGCGGTTTGGACCTCTGGCCATCCGGCCGTTTACGCCGAGCCGTAGAGCGCCGCTAGTTCGGCCGCGAGTTCCGCCAGGCGCTCCCGGGCCTCGGGAGGTTCCAGGATCTCCACGCGCGCCCCGAGCCCGGCGAGCTGTGCGGCCACCACCTCCGGGGACGGCCCTTCGATCTCCATCTCCAGCCAACCGTCGGCCCGTTGCCCGCCCAGACGCAGCCGGCCGCCGAACAGCCCGGTCAGGACGCGCTCCGCCGTGGGCTCGGCCCTCCCCCGGACGGTCGCCCCGCGCATCCGCTCCTCCATCGGCGCGGCCAGCGTCCGCCACGCCGTGGCCAGGTCGAATCCGTCCGGCCGGACAACGGGATCCCCGGTCGACTCGACGGAGGTGACCCGGTCGAGCCGGAAGATCCGCAGCCCGGCTCGGCCGGGTCCGGCGCTCTCCTCCCCCGCGTCCGGCTGCTCCTTCTCCGTACCGGCCACGAGGTAGGGGACTCCCGCCTTGGTGACGATGCCGAGTGGGTGGACCGTGCGGGTGCCGGCCGGCCCGCCGGGGCGGACGTATCCGAGCCGGACCCGCAGGCCGTCCACCACCGCCTCCTGCAACGCGTCCAGCAGGGGCGTGCCCGCCGTGACCGGCCGGCGCGACCAGTCCGTACCGTCCGTGGTGGCCGCCTTCGACGCCGCCTCGGCGTCCGGCCGGAGCGGCGCGGGCAGCGCCCGGATCAACTTTCGCAGCGCCGTGCGCAGTTCGGGCGAGACGGCCGACGGGCCCGCGACCAGGAACATGGCACGGATCTCGGCGGCGGTCAGCCCGGAGAGGTCGGTGCGCGCGCCGCCGACGAGGGACCAGCCGCCGCCCCGGCCGTGCTGCGAGTACACAGGGATGCCGGCGCTCGCCAGCGCCTCCAGATCGCGGCGCGCGGTGCGTTCGGACACCTCCAGCTCCACCGCGACCTCGCGCGCTGTCACCCGCCCCCGGGTCTGCAGGAACAACAAGGTCGCCACCAGTCGATCGGCTCTCATGCCGGTCATTCTCTTTCGGAAACTGGCCAGGAGATGGCCAGTTTGGCTCCGAGGATGAGTACAGATCGAGCGCGAACGGATCAGCAGAAAGATCGAGCGTCGCGCCGTCTTTGCCAGCACCTCACAACCAGCCAGGGAGAAACCATGATTGTGGTGACCGGAGCCACCGGGAACGTCGGTCGGCATCTCGTACGGAACCTCGCCTCGGCGGGCGAGCGCGTGACCGCCCTCTCCCGCCGTACGCCCACGGATCACGTGCCCGGCAGCGTGGAGTTCCGGCAAGCCGATCCGGCCCGGCCCGAGAGCCTGAAGCGCCCGCTCGACGGGGCCGAGGCCCTGTACCTCCTCGTCCCCGGGGGCGGCGACGGCCTCGACCCGTACGCCATTCTCGGCACGGCGCGGGCCGCCGGAGTCCGGCGGGTGGTCCTGCAGTCCTCACAGGCCACCGCGACCCGCCCGGATTCCTTGGCGCACGCCCGGCTGCGCGCCTTCGAGGACGCCGTACGGGAGTCGGGCCTCCAGTGGACGGTCCTACGGCCCAGCGGCTTCGCCTCCAACACCTATATGTGGGCCCCTTCGATCCGCTCCGACCGGACGGTCACCGCTCCCTTCGGCGATGTCGGCCTGCCCGTCGTCGATCCGGCCGACATCGCCGCCGTCGCCGCGGTGGCCCTGCGCGACGGGATCCACGCGGGCCGGACGTACGAGCTGACCGGACCGGCCCCTGTCTCGCCGCGCGAGCAGGCGCGGGCGATCGGGGACGCGTTGGGAGCGCCGGTGCGGTTCGTCGAGCAGAGCCGGACCGAGGCGCGGGCGCTGCTGCTGCGCTTCATGCCGGAGCCGGTCGTCGAGGGCACGCTTCGCATCCTCGGCGAGCCCACACCCGAGGAGCGACGGGTGAGCCCGGACGTGGAACGGCTCCTGGGCCGGGCTCCGCACACGTTCGCGGACTGGGCGGCGGCGAACGCCACGGCCTTCAGCTGACAACGTCCGGCGCGGACGCGGTCTCGTCGCGGGGTGCGGGTGCGGGCTCGTCGCGGGGTGCGCCCGGCCGGGCCCTGCCCGGCAGTGCGGCTGTCGCGGCGGCGCGCACCGCCCACCGCTGCTCGACCCTGGCGAACCTCCAGTACGCCAGCGCCGCCGCCCACACCACGACAAACAGACCGACGATGATGAAGCCCACGTTGTCCAGGTCGAGGCCCGCGACCCACCCGGTGACGGCGTCCCGCAGGTCCAGCTTCTCGTGCAACACACCCACCAGCTCGATCGTGCCGATCAGGAAGGCCACCGCGATGGACAGTCCCGTGATGGTGAGGTTGTAGAACACCTTGCGCACCGGGTTGGAGAACGCCCACTGGTACGCGAAGTTCATGAAGGTGCCGTCGATGGTGTCGAACAGGCTCATCCCCGCCGCGAACAGCAGCGGCAGGCACAGCACCGCGTACCAGGGCAGCCCGGCGGCGGCGCCCGAGCCGGCCATCACCATCAGGGTGACCTCGGTGGCGGTGTCGAAGCCGAGCCCGAAGAGGAAGCCCAGCGGGTACATCTGGCCCGGCCGGGTGATCGACTTGGTGAAGCGGCCCAGCAGACGGTTCATGAACCCCCTGGAGTCCAGGTGCTGTTCGAGTTCGGCTTCGTCGTACGTCCCGGCGCGCATGGCCCGGAACACCCGCAGGATGCCGACGAGGGCCAGCAGGTTGAGTGCGGCGATGAGGTAGAGGAACGATCCGGAGACGGTCGTTCCGACCACACCGAGGGTCTGGTGGGTCGGCGAGTCGTCGTTCATCAGGGTGCCCGCGAGCTGCGCACCCCCGGCGACCAGCGCCGCCATCACGACGACGACGCTGGAGTGCCCGAGCGCGAACCAGAAGCCGACCGACACCGGCCGTTTGCCGTCGGCCATCAGCTTGCGGGTGGTGTTGTCGATCGCGGCGATGTGGTCGGCGTCGAAGGCGTGCCGCATACCGAGGGTGTAGGCGGTGACGCCGAGTCCGAGGCCGAACGTCTTCGAGCCGACCTCGTAGTGCTCGGGCACGACCAGCAGGAACAGGATGCCGAACGCGACGACATGCAGGGCGGCGATCACCGCCAGCAGCCATGCGGTACGTACGGTGTCCTCGCGCCGCCAGTGGAATGTGGCGGCAGGGGTGGGCAGGGTCATTCGTTCACGCTCCAGCACCTCGTGGATCATTACGCGAGATGCCGTGGCCGGTCTCCTGGCTTCCGGGTGTCGCACCGTCCCCGCCTTCCCAGCGGCCTACGGCCACCAGTGGCACAACGGGACGGGCTACCCGAAGCCGTTCATGGCCTGAACGACATGGGGCCCGATCACAGTGGCGAGGGCCGCTCCGGTCTTGCACCGGTCTTCCCGAACACCACGGCCCGCCAACCGTAGGTGCGACCCGCCTCACCTGCAAGTCTGGCCGCGAGCAGGGGTATTGCAGATCACATTCCGGGAGCCTGCCGGTGGGCCCCGCCATGAGTCAGCCGCGCAGGACGGTGATCCGCAGACGCGGGTCGGAGGCTATCTCCGCCTCGGTGAACCGTTCCGTGACCCACTGTTTGCGCGAGAAGAGCTCGGTCTGGTCGGTGTAGTGGGGCGACTTCGGGTTGGCGGACTGCCCGTAGGTGAGGATCGTCCGCGTGCGGGGGCCCTGGGGTGTCAGCTCCGTGGCCATGACGAAGCTGGAGCCGGAGGCGTGGTCCTGCGGGGAGGCGGGGCGGGTGGCGCCGCCGCTGCCGGACGTGGGTGTCGCGTTGACGACGTTGAAGCATCCCTCGGCGCCGGAGCAGCCGGGCAGCGGTATCCCCGCCCAGCGCTGCACCCTGCCGATCGGCGCGTCCAGCGGCACCTTGTCGGCGGCCAGCTCGCGCACGGCGTCGGCCAGCGCCCGCCGCACCTGGGGCTCTTCGCCGTTGAGGCCGCGCGGAGTGGTGAGCGGCCGGGCCGGGTCGTACGGAACGCGCCACCACGGGTGCGGACCGTTCACTCGGGTACGGAACGCGTGCCACACCACGGATCCACGGCTGTCGGCGTCGTCGCGGGTGTCCCAGGCCGCCAGCACGTCACAGGCGGCGCGCACATCCACCTCGGTGCCGTCGGTCGCGGTCAGGACGGGGTGCGCGCGGCACATCGCGACCGCGTCGTCCCGCCCCAGCTCCGCCGTGTAGTTGCGGTCTCCCAGCATGCTCGCCCGGAGGGTGGACAGGGTGAACCCCGGTGCGCCGAGGCCGTCGGTGCCGTCGCGCCGGTCCGCGATCATCCGGAGTCCGAGCTGGGCACGCGGTCCGAGGGGCGCGCCGACGCGGTACATCTTCGGATAGCCGGTGAGCGGCGCCGAGGGGTTGGTCAGGGCCGAGTCGTTGTTGGAGTTGGCCACGTAGTCGGTCCGGGTCAGCCGGGGCTGGTGGCCGGGGCCGAAGACGCCCGGGACGACCGCGTCGGGGTCGCTGCCCCAGTCGCAGGCCGAGCTGGAACCGTCGAGCACGCCCGGGAGGTCGTTGTCCTCGCCCGGCAGGGCGCATCGCTTCAGCTGGTCGTCGGTGACATGCGGCACGGCGGAGGAGTCGTTGAAGTACGTGGTGCCGGTGGAGTCCGTGGCGATCGTGTACGTCCAGGGGATGCCCTGGTACGTCTGGTGCGCCTGCCTGAGCTGGGCCACGGACTGTGACCTGCCGATCGCCAGCCACTCGTTCGTCGAGCGGAGGTTGTCGGCGTTGGCGTCCCTGAGGGCGTACGCCTCGGTGCGTGTCCAGCCGTCGGCGAGGACCGGCCCGTACCGGGAGGTGTAGAGGGTGGTGGTGACGGTGGAGAGCTTGCCGTCGGTGCCCCGGACGGTCACCGGGACGACCCGGCGGTCCATGGGCACCGCCTTTCCGTCGAGGAGGTAGCTCGTCGGGTCGCCCGGCGCGAGGGTGAGGCGGTAGAGCGAGGCGTGGTCGGCGTAGCTCGTGGTGTGTGTCCAGGCGAGGGTGCGGGTGTGCCCGATCTCGATGAGCGGGGTGCCGTAGATGCTCCCGCCCGCGACGTCGATGACGCCCGGGATCGTCAACTGCACCTGGTAGAAGCGGTCGGCGCCGATCCATGACAGGTGCGGATTGGCCAGCAGCATGCCGTCGTGGCCGCGGGTCACCTCACGGCCGAGCGCCCAGCCGTTGCTGCCCAGCTCGTCACGGGACGGCCGGGTGCTCCTCGACGGGGTGGCCGCCGGGAGCGTGGGCGTCTTCGAGGCGGTCACCCGGGCGTCGTGTGCCGCCGACCCCTCGCGTGCGGGTTTGGCGGCCTTGTCGGCGGCCGGCGGGGTCGCGGTGGCGATGGTCTGCTGGAATCCGGACGCTCCCGCGGCCCCGTTGACCTCGTGGACGAGGGTCCAGATGTCCATGGCGTTGATCGGGCCGACCCAGGGCTTGCCCTTGCACGTCGGGTCCGGCAGCCGGGCGACACCGGTCTCGCGCAGGTACCGGTTGTACCCGTCGGCGTATCCCTCGACCATCCGGCGCAGCTCGGGCGTCGGACCCAGCGGCGCCGGGCGGTCGAGCAGCCGCCGGACCGTACCCGCCTGCCGCAGCCCCTGGTGGTAGGTGTCGCTCGCCAGGTTGGGCGTACCGTCGGCGGTCGTCCCGGTGGGGCCGAGATACCGGGAGCGCTCCCCGCGCATGGTCATGACCTGGTCGGCCAGTTGGCACAGGTTGTCCTGCGCGAACGCGTACCCGTATCCATACCCCAGCCCGCCGAAGTCCTTGGCCAGGACGTGCGGGATTCCGTACGCGGTGCGGCGGATCTGGGCGGTGCGGCCGTGGTCGCCCACCCGACTGCCGTCCGGTTCCGCCGCGGAGGACGGGGGCGCGGGTAACAGCGCGGTGGCACCCGAGGCCAGGCAGAGAGCGGCCACCGCAGACCTCAGTCTGCGCTTGCCCGGTGTCCTGTGACGTGTCGTCGGCTCGTGTCGATCACTCAGCATGTCCGCAAGCGTGCCGCGTCGGCGGGTGGAGCCACATCAACCCGACGAGCGAACCTCACGCCCGGTGGGTGGACCCATGGATGTACACCCTGGGGTGGATCGGAAGGCGCCGGGCGTGGTGGCTCCTCACCCCGGGCCCGCTCACCGCCCCGAGGGCAGGCACCCCGGTCCGGGCGTCCCCCGGGTTTGCCGGTCCCGGATCAGGACGCCGGCGTGGGTCCCTCGATCTGTTCGCTGATCCACTGCATGCTGCTCGCGTCCATCCCCTTCACATACGTCAGGGCGTTGTGCCGGCCGCCCTGGATGACTTCGAGGTGGGTGTGGATCGGGCCCTTGTTGCCGTAGGTGGCGATGTACTTGTTCACCTTGGGGATGACGGACGACTCCTTGGTGCCGTACTGGAAGGCGAGGTACACGTCCGGTCCCTTGGCCGCGATGAGCCGCTTGGAGAGCACCTCGGGGTTGTTCTCCGCCTTCTCCTCGGGGTGGCCGTTCCACAGCGGGGAGTCCGGGACGATGTCGGGGCCGGAGGCGATGACGGCCTTGAACTTGTCGGGGTGCTTCAGGACGGCCTTGAGTCCGGCGAAGCCGCCGGAGGAGGAGCCCATGAAGGCCCAGCCGTCGCGCGACTTGATCGTGCGGAAGTTCTGCCGCATGAGGTCGGGCACGTCCTCGGTGAGCCAGGTGCCCATCTTGGGCTGGCCGGGGATGTCGCTGCCGTCCCAGTAGAGCCCGCCGTCGTCCGGCTTGGGGTTGAGCACCGGCATGGCCAGCAGGAACGGTTTGCCCTTGCCCTCCTCGGCCCACTTGGAGATGGACGACTCCAGTTTGAGGTTGTTGTCCATCCAGTAGTTGTTGGGGAAACCGGGGCCGCCGGGCAGGGCGATCAGGACGGGGAAGCCGCTCTTCTCGTACTTGGGGTCGTCGTACTCCTTCGGCGCCCAGACCCACACCTTGCCCGTGAAACCCGACTTCTTGCCGGTGATCTTCACGACGCCGACGTGCGTGCCGTTACCGAGCGTGCTGGAGATCTTGAAGTCGGCGGCCGGTCCCGTCGGCATCAGGGTCTTGGAGTCCACGGGCTTCTGCTGGGCGCCACCGGGCTTGTTGTCGATCTTCCCGTACGAGATGGGGTCGCCCTTGTCCGTGAAGGGCGGTATGTCGAAGTAGCTCATGACCGGCCACGCGATCGCCATCAGCAGCCCCACGCAGACGACCACGAGAAGCCACCGCCTGGCCTTGGAGGCGCGGCGGTGACCCCGGGACTCGTACGTCTCGGCCCCGTCCCTGGTCCTGGTGGTCGCGTGCGACATCAATGGCTCCGGCTTGCTTCGGCCCCTTGGGGGCACGACGGTCATGTTCCGCCTCCGGGGATGGACAAAGCAGATGCAAGGGTTCCAAATTTGCCAAACCGTGATCAACGTTTGACGACTAGCGGACCGACACGGACAGTAACGGATATACAAGATCACACGCTCCGGAGCGGCGAACGCCGCCGACGCCAAACCCGGAGGAGATTGTCAGTGGCCGCCCCTACGCTGATTCTCACGTCGTGATCGACGAGGGGGGCCTCGCGATCGCCTGTTTCCCTGTGCCCGCGAGGTGATGCGCCATGACTTCCGCCGCCCTGTCCGACGGCACTCCGCCGGACGTCAACAGCTTCCAGGTCGACCTGCGGGGGCTGGTCGACCTGCTCTCCCACCATCTCTACTCCAGCCCCCGGGTCTACGTCCGCGAGCTCCTGCAGAACGCCGTGGACGCGGTCACCGCACGCCGTGCGCACGATCCCGGGGCGCGTATCCGCATCCGTCTCTCGGCGGTGGACGGCAGGGTCTCCATCGAGGACAGCGGCATCGGCCTGACCGCCGACGAGGTGCACACCCTGCTCGCCACGATCGGCCGCAGCTCCAAGCGCGGCGGGGAGCACGGTCTGGAGTCCGCCCGGCGGGAGTTCCTGGGGCAGTTCGGCATCGGTCTGCTCGCCTGCTTCGTGGTGGCCCGCCGCATCCGTGTGGTCACCCGCTCGGCCCGCACCCCCGGCGCCGCCCCGGTGGAGTGGCTCGCCTCCGACGACGGGTCGTACACGGTCCGCACCCTGCCCGACGACGCCAGGCCCGAGCCCGGCACCACCGTCCACCTCGAACCGCGCCCGGGCGCGGAGGAGTGGACCGCCGCCGCGCGCGTGGAGGAGCTGGCCCGCGACTTCGGCTCCCTGCTGCCCTACGACATCACCTTCGCCGGGGACGACGGCGCCGAGCGCCCGGTCACCGACCGGCCCCCCGTCTGGGAGCGGGAGTACCCGACACCGGCCGCCCGCCGCGTGGCGCTCTCCGGGCACTGCGCGCGCGTCTTCGGGTTCACCCCGCTCGACGCCATCGACCTGGACCTGCCGGTCGCCGGGGTGCGGGGCGTCGCCTACGTACTGCCGGAGCCGACCAGCCCGGCGCACCGGGCCGGGCACCGCACCTACCTCAAGGGCATGCTGCTCACCGACCGCGCCGACAACCTGATGCCCGAGTGGGCGTTCTTCGTGCGCGCGGTGGTCGACACCGACACTCTGCGCCCCACTGCCTCGCGGGAGAACCTGTACGACGACGAGACGCTCGCCGCCGTCCGCGACGCCCTCGGGGCGCGGCTTCGCCAGTGGCTGGCCGAGCTCGCCGCCGGTGACCCGCAGCGCCTCGCGGCTTTCCTGAGCGTCCACCACCTCGGCGTGAAGTCCCTTGCGCGGCACGACGCCGAGCTGTTCGCGCTGATGCTGCCGTGGCTGCCGTTCGAGACCAACGACGGTCAGCGCAGTCTGGACGAGTTCGCGGCGGCGCACACCGAGATCCACTTCACCCGGACCGTCGAGGAGTTCCGCCAGATCGCACCGATCGCGGCGGCGCACGGCCTGGGCGTGGTCAACGCGGGCTACACGTACGACGCGGACCTGCTCTCCCTGCTGCCCGGAATCCGGCCCGGTCTGAAGGTCACCGAGCTCGACGCGGGCGCGGTCACCGACCGCCTCGACCCGGTGCCCACCACCGCCGAGCTGTCGCTCGCCGCGTTCCTGTCGACCGCCCGCACCCGGCTGGACGCACACGGATGCGACGTGGTGCTGCGCGCCTTCCAGCCGGTGGCCGTGCCCGCGCTGTTCCTCGACGACCGGCAGGCGCGGCACGAGCGGGACCGGGCCGCCGCCCAGGAGAACGCCGACTCGCTGTGGAACGACATCCTCGGCGCGCTGCGCGGATCCACCCCGCGCGCGCGGCTGGTGCTCAACCACAACAACCCGCTCATCCGCCGGATCGCGGCCCTGCCGGACGCCGAGCTGACCGGCACGGCGGTGGAATCGCTGTACGGCCAGGCGCTGCTGATGTCGCAGCGACCGCTGCGCCCGGCCGACTCCACCCTGCTCAACCGGGCCTTCCTGGACCTCCTGGAATGGGCCACCCACTCCACGCCGGGCACCCACCCCCAGGAGGACCGGAAGTGACCGCCATGACCGTCGAGGAGATCCGCCAGGGCCTGGCGGAGAACGCGCGGATTCCCTACGGCGCGGCGCGCAACGCGCGCGCGGAGACACTGGCCGCCGCCGCGGAGTCCACCGGAGACCGCGAGCTGTTCCGGCAGGCACTGGACCGGCTGATCGACGCGTACGAGTGGAGTGCCGAGCGCACCAGGATGGTGGTGCCGTTCGCCCGGCTGCTGCAGGAGTACGACCGCGACCAGGCCGCCTTCCCCGCCTACGAGGTGCACAGCCTGTTCTGGCGCTTCAAGTGGGTTGCCGGACGGATCGTGGAGTCCCCGGACATCCCGCTCGCCGCGGTGGAGCGCTGGCTGGGCGACATGGAGCGCCGCTACCGGCTGGCCGGATACAGCGAACGGGCCGTACGCCAGGCCGAGTTCCACCTCGCCGACGCGACCGGCGACGAGGCCCGGATGGACCGGGCGGCGGCCGGCTGGACGGCGGCGGCGCGCGACCGGATGAGCGACTGCCACGCGTGCGAGATCAACACCCAGGGCTGGTACTGGGCGCGCAAGGGCGAGGACGCCAAGGCGATCGAGATCTGGGGGCCGGTGCTCTCGGGGGACATGTCCTGCATGGAGGAGCCGCACCGGGTCCTGGCGCACTCGCTGCTCCCTCTGGTGCGCCTCGGCCGCCTCGACGAGGCCCGCTCCCACCATCTGCGCGGCTACCGGATGACGCGCGGCAACGACAGTCTGCTGCGCTCGGTCGGCAAGCACATCGAGTTCTGCGCGCTGACCGGCAACGAACCGCGCGGTCTGGAGATCCTCGCCGAGCACACCACGCGTCTGGGCCCGCTCACCGATGTCGAGTCGCAGATGGAGTTCGCGGGCGGCGTCCTGGTGCTGCTGCGCCGTCTGACCGACCTCGGCCACGGCGACCGCCCGGCCGTGCCCTACCGGGGCACGGGACACACGGTGAAGGAGCTGTACGAGCGGCTGTTCGCGGACGCCACCTCCATCGCCGCCCGCTTCGACGCGCGCAACGGCACCGCGCATGTGTCGCGGCGGCTGGCCGAACGGATCGCGCGGCAGCCCTTGGTGGACGTGCTGCCGCTCGGGGTGCGCACCGCCGGGCTGCCCGCCGCCACCGCCTCCGCGGGGGCGCGGCCGGCCACCGCGACCGGTGCCGCGAGCCAGGACCCGGCCGCCACCGCCGCCCTCGATTTCGCGACGCTGGTCGAGCGCGCGCGTACGGCCCGGCGGCAGGGCCGTCCCTCGGCCGACACCCTCTGGGCACGGGCCGCCGAGCTCGTCGAGGCGGGAGAGGAGTCGCCCGACGCGGCCACGGCCGCCGACCTGCTGGAGTTCCGCGCGACCATGGCGGCGCGATCGGGGTCCGAGCGGGCCGGGGACCTGTTCGCGCGGGCGGCCGAGGCCCAGCGGGCGGCCGGTCGGCCCGCCCGCGCGGCCTACGCCCTCCTCGGGATCGCGGCCGACGCCGCCCGGTCGGACACGGATCCGGCGGAGGTACGACGGCTGCTGACCGTGGCCACCGAGGCCGCGCGGGCCCTGGACGAGGCCGATCCGGACCGTGCCCGCCGGATCGCGGCAGCCGAGCTGGCCGCCCTCCACATCGGGTCGTATCTGCGTGGACGCGAGACGCCCGAGGAGCAGGAGGCGGAGCAGGAGGCGGAAAAGGAAGCGGAGCGGCAGGCGGCCGACGCCCGTCTGGCCGCCGGGCTGGAGGCGTTCGTCGCCGCCCACGGCGCCGGTGCACGCGCCGACGTGGCGGATGTGGTCGCCGAAGCCGAACTGACACTGGCCAGGACGGCTTTGGCAGGCGGTGAGCCGGACCGGGCCGAGCCGTTGCTCGTCTCCGCCGCGCAGCGCTGCCTCGCCGCCGAACGCCCCTGGGAGGCGGTCGAACCGCTGTCACTGCGGGCATGGGTGCTGGCGGCGCGGGGCGACACAGCGGGCGGCGAGGCACTGGCCCGGACCGCTCTGGGCCACGCCGCCGAACTGACGGATCCCGAGGAGCACGCCACCGTACGGCTCAGGCTCGCGGAGATCCTGCTGCGCCGCCCCGGCGGCGCCGACGAGGCGGCCGGGCACGCGCTGGAAGCGGCGCACTGGCTCGACCAGGCCGGGCTCGCCGCGACCGGCGGAGCCCGGGCGCGCCTGCTGCTGGCCCGCGCCTACGCGGAGGCGGAGCGTACCGCCGAGGCGGCCGAGGTCCTCCAGTCGGCGCTGCCCGACCTGCTGGAGCACGGCGAGCGGGAGGCGGTGGAGGCCCGGCGGATGCTCGGTGAACTGCTGCGGGGGCTCAACGACCAGCGTGCGGCGGCCGAGCAGTATCTGCTGGCCGCCGAGACCGCGAAGGGCTGGGACAACCCCCGGCCGCAGGCGGTCCTGGCCCACTCCGCCGCCGAGGCCCTCGCGGCGGCCGGTCTGCGCGCGGAGTCGCGGTCGGCGTACGGGCGGGCGCTGGAGCTGTGGCGGCGGGCGGGAGACAACCCGGTCGGGGAGGTCCGGGTGCTGCGCTCACTGGCGTGGCTGGCGGCGGAGCACGGGGCGGGAGCCGACCGGTTCGCGCAGGCGCGCGAACTGATGGAGCAGGCTCTGGCCGTACTCGACGGGGCCGTACTCGATGGGACCGTACTCGAAGGGGCCGTACTAGAAGGGGCCGAGGGGCCCGAGTCGCGCTACGAGCGGGCGCAGACCTGGCAGCAGCTCGCCGCCCTCCTTGAGGATGCGTTGGACGCGGACGAGAACGAGTGCGACGAGGACGAGGACGAGGGCAAGGAGGACTACGCGGGCGGGGAGGACGGAGCGGACGGTGCCCCGGGGATGACGGCCGAGGCGTCCGCGGCTGTCCGGAGCGAGATCGTCGCGCTCCTCGACCGCGCGGCCACCGCCTACGCCGGGCTCGGTGAGGACGCACTGCGTGAGTGGTTCCAGTGTGCGGTCCGGGCTGCCTGGACCGAGCGGGAGATGGGCCGGGCGCAGGACGGCATAGCCCGGATGACCGCCCTCATCGCCGGTCTCGGGGAGTTGGAGGGGGCCGAGGCGGCCGGGTTCGCCGCCCAGGCCGAGCAGGTCCGCGAGCGGCTGCGCTGACCGCCGGGGCCGGCGGCGCGGGGCAGTCATTACCGTGTCACCGAGCCCGGTCCCGGTGCTCGGGCAGCGCCTGGAGGATGTCCCGTGCCTACCGGCTCACCACGCTCACCACGCTCACCAGGCCCAGGTCACTTGGGCCACCAAGACTCCTGCCCCTGCGTCAGCCGTGCCTCGATGCGCTGGGCGTCCGGCGTCCGCAGTGCCCGGGCGAGTTCCAGCGCTCGGGACAACTGTGCGTTCGCCTCGTCCGGTCGGCCGAGGTCGGCCAGGCTCTCGCCGATGCCTTCGAGGGCGCGAGCCTCCTCGTACGGTGAGCGCACCTCCCGGGCCAGTTCCAGGGCGCGCCGGTGGGAGTCGAGGGCGTCGGCCGGGACGGCCTCCGCCCGCTGGGCCGCGCCGAGGGTATTGAGCGCCTCGGCCTCACCGCCGAGGTCCCCGATCTCCCGGCACAGCTCCAGACTCGCGGTGGCGTTCTCCAGCGCGCAGGCGGAAGAGCCGCTCAGAACCTCCACCTCGGCCAGATACATCAGTACATAGGCCTGTCCCATACGGCTGCCCAGGGTGCGGCAGACGTCGAGTGCCTCCAGGAGGTCCTTCTCCGCCTCCGCCGGCCGGCCGGTGCGCTGTCCGATTCTGCCCCGGTGGGCGAGCGCGTTGGCCGCGCCCAGGCGCGCACCGAGACAGCGGTACAGACGCAGGGCCTCTCCTACGTTCTCCAGCGCCTCGTCGTACGTGCCCATCAGGCGCAGGACGTCGGCGAGGTCGGTCAGGACGTTCGCCTCGCCCAGTTCGTTGCCCAGGTGGCGGAAGAGGACCAGCGCCTGGCGGTGGCAGGAGACGGACTCCGCGTAGGCACCGGTCGATTTGCGCACGTCGCCGAGCGAGGTGAGCGCGTTGGCCTGGCCGAGGCGGTCGCCCAGGGCGCGGTGCAGGTCGAGCGCGCGCCCCATGCTGTCGGCGGCCTCCGCGAAGCGTCCGGTGAGCTGCTGGACGTGGCCCAGCTCGATGAGCACCTGGGCCTGCCCGCGTGTGTCCCGGGTCTGTCCGAACAGGCTCAGACAGCGCAGCAGCGAGCTCTGCGCCTCCTCGTAGCGTCCGGTGCGGCGCAGGACCGAGGAGAGGTCGTGGAGTGCGATGGCTTCGCGGCCCGGGTCCCGCAGGGCGCGGAAGAGTTCGAGTGCCGCGAGCAGATGGGTCTCGCCCTGCGCGTAGTCGGCCCGGAGCGTCTCGATGACGGCGATGTGGCGCAGCGCGAGGGCGTGGCCGAGCCGGTCTCCGTCCAGGAGCGCGGCGCCCAGGGCCGTCCGGTGCAGGGCGAGCGCGTCGCTCCAGGATCCCTCCGCGCGCATGAACTCGGCCATCGCGGCGGGGATCTGCACGGCGTGCTCGCTGTGACCATGGCGGGCCGCGTGGGCGACGGCCGCGCTCAGGTTGGCGTGTTCGGCCCGCATCCAGGCGAGCGCCCGTCCCTCGTCCTCGACCGGCGGCAGGGCCCGTGGGGCGGGGGCGCGGGGGGTGCGGGCGGGGGTGTCGTAGCGGGCGAAGAAGCGGCCGGCCCGGAGGGCGGCGTGCAGGTAGTAGTCGAGCTGGCGCTCCACGGCCCGCGCCGCGTCGGAGCGGCGGCCGGCTTCACGGTCGGCACCGCGACCGGCCCCGCGGTCACCACCATGACCGGCCGCGCGGTCCGTCCCCCGGTCCGTCTCGTGGTCGGCACCCTGACCGGCCGCGCGGCCGACACCGTGACCGGCCTCGCGGTCCCTCTCGCAGTCGGCCGCACGGTCCGTCTCCGTGAGGGCGCGCGCGTAGTCACGTACCAGGTCGTGCATCCGATAGCGCCCTCGCGAGGGCTCCTCGACGAGGTGGTGGTCCTCCAGTTCCTCCAGGAGGCGGCGGGCCGTCGGCAGGTCGGTGTCGTGCAGGGCGGCGACCGCGTACGCGTCAAAGTCGAGCCCCGGCTGCCGTCCCAGGCGCCGGAACAGCAGGTGCTGGTCCGGGGAGAGGTCGCGGCAGGAGAGCTCGAAGGCCGCCTGGACGGAGACGTTCTCGGAGCTGAGCGCCGCCGTGCGCCCGCTCGCCGCCGCCAGATCGGCGATCACGTCCTCGACGCTCCACGCGCGGTGGTGGCGAAGCCGAGCGGCCGTCAGATGCAGGGCGAGCGGCAGGTGTCCGCAGAGCCGGGCCAGTTCGGCGCAGGCGGGGTCGTCGGCCGTCACGTCCGCGCGTCCGGCCTTGGCCACGAGCAGCGCCACCGCTTGCTCCGGGGGCAGGACGTCCAGGGTGACGGGCACCGCGTCCGCGAGGGCGACCAGCCGCCGCCGGCTGGTGATCAGGACCAGGGAGCCGGGCGCCCCGGGCAGCAGCGGCTCCACCTGTTCGCTGCCGAGGGCGTCGTCGAGGAGGACGAGGTAGCGCCCGCCGGCGAGTTTGCCGCGCCACAGTCCGGCCCGCGCGGAGAGGTCGGCGGGGATGCGGCGGGGGTCGGTCCCCAGGGCCAGCAGCAGGCTGCTCAGCGCGGTGCCGGGGTCGACGGGCGGGGTGTCCCGGGTGTGCGCGTGCAGGGAGAGGAACAGGCTGCCGTCGGGGAAGTCGGCGGCGAGGCGGTGGGCGACGTGGACGGCGAACGCGGTCTTGCCCACGCCGGGCATGCCGTCCACGGCGTGGATCCCCACCACGCCCGCGGCTCCGGCCGACCCGCTCCGTACCGCCGCGACGAGGGCTTCGACCTCGTGCTCACGGCCGGTGAAGGCTGCGACGTCGCGGGGCAGGGACGTCGGTACGGCCGCGTCGGCGTCCGGGGCCGGGGCGGCCGGCGGGGCGTCGTCGACCAGGATGTCCTGGTAGGCGGTGGCCGCGTCGGGGCCGGGCTCGACGCCCAGTTCGTCGATCAGGGTGCGGCGCAGCCGGTGGTAGGCGGCCAGCGCCTCCGGCCGCCGTCCGCCGCGGTGCAGTGCCCGCATGAGCTGGACGTGGAAGGCCTCGCGCAGGGGGAACTCGACGACGAGCCGGGAGAGTTGCGGCAGGAGTCCGTCGTGCCGGCCGAGCCGCAGCTCCGCGTCGCAGCGCCACTCCAGGGCCTGCACACGCGCCTCCTGCCACTGGCCGACCCGGGCGCGCTGGTCCTCCGTGAGCACCGGGAACTCCTCCAGCGGGGTGCCGCGCCACAGCGCCAGCGCGGCGTCCGCCTCCCGTACGACGCCGTCCCAGTCCCCCTCCAGGCGCGCGGCCCGTGCGGCGTCCAGGTGCGCGTCGAAGGCGCGGGTGTCCAGCTCGCCGTCCTCCAGGGCGAGCAGCATGCCTCCGGCCACGGCCCGGATACGGGTCTCCTCGCCCAGCGAACGGCGCAGCCGCAGCAGATGGTTGTGGAGCGAGGCGCGGGCGGTGGTCGGCGGACGCTCGCCCCACAGCGCCGTCTCCAGCCGGGCGAGCGGCACCGCGCCGCCCGACGCGAGCAGCAGCGCGGTGAGCAGGGCACGGCCCTTGGGGGAGGCGGGTGTCAGCTCGACTCCGTCGTCGTCATGGACGGACAGCGGACCGAGCAGCCCGAACTTCACATGGTCCCCCGCGCGCTCCGGGCCTGGTCGGGCCCTCGTGGCGGCATCGTAACCCGCCACCTGCGCTGAGCATGTCAGACGTGCCCGGCCCCGGTACCGGCCCCGGACACTTCGCTGACGCGGCGACAAGCCCGCAACCTCAGGTGCCCGGTGGGCTCAGGTGCCGGGCCGAGCAATCCGCGGGCCGGGGTCGGCACCCTCCGTGGACCACGCCGTCCGGGTCCGGATCCCCGACGGCGTCCACGGACGGGTTGCCGCCCCGGACCAGATCCTCGCGGGTGCTCTCACCCCAGTCAATCCTCTGGTTTTCTTTTAAAGACCCAAGCAATACCTTGGGGTTCATGACTCTCGACGATCTCCGTGTCTTCGTCGCCGCCTGCGAGACCGGCAATCTGAGCGCCGTGGCGCGCGATCTGTCCCGTACGCAGTCGGCGGTGAGCCAGCACGTCAAGCGGCTGGAGGCCGAGCTCGGCCTGCCCCTCCTGGAGCGGCGCCCCCGTGGCGTCGCCCCCACCGGAGCCGGGCGGATCCTCCAGATGGCCGCCGCGCAGGGCATCGGTCACATAGAGCTGGCCCTGCGTCAGCTCCGCGAGCTCAGGGACGGCGACGGCGGCACGGTGCGGATCGCCACCGGCGCCACCACCGTCCGCCACTTCATGTCCGACGCGGTGGTGCGCTTCCGCCGCGCGCACCCGCACGTCAGGCTGGAGTTCCGTACCGAGAACTCCAGCCGGGCCTGCCTCGACGCACTCGCCGCGGGCGACTCCGACCTCGCCTGGATCACCGTCGGCAACCCCGTGCGCGGCATCGAGCAGCGCCCGGTCATCGAACTGCCGTGGGTCCTGGCCGTGCACGCGGACGACCCGCTGGCGCGCAGGGGCAGTATCGAACCGGCCGACCTCGCCGGGATCCGCCACATCCAGCTGCCCGCCGACTCCCGGTCCCGGCACCACCTGGACCGCCAACTGACCGGTCTGGACGTCACCCTGGCGTCGACCACCAGCGTGGCGGACTGGGACACCGCGATCCTGCTGGCCGAGCTGGGGCTCGGGCACGCCGTGGTGCCGGCGCTGCCCGGGTGGACCGCCTCCGCCCCGGGCGCCGTGCGCTTCGTACCGCTGCCGGCGCTGCCGCCCCTGGCGGCGGGCTGGGCGGTGCGCCAGTGGGACGCCCTCGGGCCGCTCGCCCAGGAGTTCGCGGGCACCGTGGTGGACACCCTCACGGGCGCGCGGGATGACGGGAGCGCCGAAGGCGTGCACGGGGTTCGGAAAACTTTCCGCGATCCGTCGGCAACCCCGGCCCGCGCCGCACGTCGTGAGGGGTGAAGGGCGTCGTCCGGCGCCGTTCAGCCGACCTGGAGACGTACCACGTGAACACCACGAAGCACCATGGCCGCGCCTTCGCCCGCGGCGCCGCCGCCACCGGCCTGCTGGCCGCGCTCGCCCTGCCCGCCCTGGCCGGCACGGCCCACGCCGACGGTGGGACGCAGCCGCGCCACCTGGCCAACGGCGGAACCGCCCCGGCGTCCACCGAACCGAGCGCGATGCCCTCCACCGCACCCAAGCGGCCCGCACCCACCAAGCCGTCGGCCTCCCCCGGCCGGCCCACCGCCATGCCGAGCGCATCTCCCGGCACGCCCGAGCCCGCCGCGCCCCCGACGAAGGCCCCGGGTGAGGCGCGGCCGAGCGCCGAGCCCAGCACCGCGCCGTCCCCCGCGAAGGGCCAGGACGAACTGGCCCATACTGGCTCGTCCAAGACCAACACGGTCCTGGGGGCCGGAGCGGGCGCGCTGATCGCCGCGGGCGCCGGGACCGTCTACGCCGTCCGGCGGCGACAGGGCCACTGAGACGCAGGGCGGCCCCGCCGTGCGGGGCCGCGCCGTTCCACCCGAGGAAGTGATGGAGTACACCGCCGTCCGGTACCCGGCGCCCCCATGGCGTCCGGGCGCTCGCGCCTTTCTGCACTGGCTGCTGCGCCGGGACCGGGTGGCCACCGGCCCGGCCCGCCCGGCCGTCCTCGGCGGGTACGGCCCGGACACCTCCCGGCCGACCATCAGCGAGCTCTACCACGCGCACCGGCTGCGCATGGTGCACCTCGCGGTGCTGCTCGTGGACGACCGGGCCACGGCCGAGGACGTGGTGCAGGACGCGTTCACCGCGCTGTACCGGCGCCATGGCGAGGAGATCGCGGAGGTGGACAACGCGCTCGCCTATCTCCGTACCGCCGTGGTCAACGCCTCCCGCTCGGTGCTGCGCCGACGCCGTACGGCGCGCGCGTACACCCCTCCGCACGAGGCCGACGCGCCCTCCGCCGAGGAGCGGATCGTCCTCGACGAGGAGCACCGCGAAGTGCTAGCCGCGCTGGGGAGGTTGAGCGCGCGGCGCCGTGAGGTGCTGGTGCTGCGGTACTGGGGCGAGCTCACCGAGGCCGAGATCGCGCAGACGCTGCGGATCAGCCGCGGTTCGGTGAAGTCGCTGGCCAGCCGGGGTCTGGACGCGCTGGAGAAGATCTTGAAGGAGCGGTCGTGAGAGGAGTGGGGATGAACGGCGGGGAGAGTCCCGAGCGCCCCGTCGAGGCGCGGCTGCGGCGCGCGTTGGCGGCCCGCGCGCGGACCGTGACGGTCCGTGATCTGCGTCCGGCCGACCCGCCGGGCCCGCATCGGCGCCGGACCCCCCTTCGGCGAACGTGGCCGCGCCCGCTGCGGATGCGCCGCCTCGCCCTGCCGTTGGCCGGGCTCGCCACCGTGGCGGCGGTGGCGATCGGGTACACGGCCGTGGAGCCGGGCGGCACACCCGATCACCGGCTGCCCGCGGCCACCCCGGGCCCGGTCTCCCCGCGGCCCTCCACCCGGCCCTCCGGGGCGGAGTCGCCCCGGCCGCGGCCCTCTTCGGCGCCGACGAAGGAACGGCGGTCGGTCGAGCCGTCGGCTCCGACCCCCGGCACCGCCCCCGAGCCCGACGGCAGCACGCGCTCTCGGATGCCGCCGCGGAAGCCGTCGGCCCGTCCCACGGCCGAGCCGTCGCGTTCACCGTCGGCGCCGGCGGTCCGCTGAGACCGCCCCGGCCGATAGGGCGCCGCCCTGCGCGCACGGCACGGCCCGGCGCCGTGCCGTGTGGCCCAGGTCACGTACACGGAAAGTGTTATGGCCCCGCCGCCTCCCGCTCTCCCATGTGCCGGACACCCCGGCAGCACCGGAGAGAGAGCGGAGCCCCATGCAGCACCACGACGACCACCCCCACGTCCGGCCGGCGAGCGACGGCCGGGCCACCCGCCGACGTGCGCACCGGCAGCGGTCCCGGCGGGCCACCGGCGCCGCCGTGGCCGGAACCGTGGCGGTCGCCGCCGTCGCCGGAGCGCTGCTGTGGCCGCGCTCCGAGGACCCCGCCGAGGCCGTACGCACCCAGGCGGCGCCGGCCGCCGGGCACTCCCTCGCCCCCGACGCCGCCACGGACGCCACCGCCCCGTCCGCCACCCCCTCGCCGATACGTTCCACCGCCCCCGCGAAGTCCCCCTCCCCCAGGCCGAAGCCGAGCCGGACCGGGACCGCGTCCGCCACCCCGCACCCCGGCACGGGCACGGGCGCCGGGAAGGGCACCACCACGACGACGCAGGGCCACGGGGACGGCGGGCAGGTGCCGCGGCGGAGCACACCGCCGCGTCCGGACAACGCGCCCGCCGGCGCCGCCGCCGCGTATGTCCAGCAGGTGGTGGACCTGGCGAACGCCGAGCGGGCCAAGGCGGGTTGCTCACCCTTCAGGGCCGACCGGCACCTGAACACCTCCGCCCAGGCGCACGCCGACGACATGGCGGCCCGCGACTACTACGAGCACAACAGCCCCGAGGGGCGCAACGCGGGCGACCGGATGAGCGCCGCCGGATACGACTGGCACAAGTGGGGCGAGAACATCCACCGGGGACCGAAGAGCGCCGCCGACGCGATGCGCGACTGGATGAAGAGCCCGGGCCACCGCGCCAACATCCTGGACTGCGGGTTCAAGGACATCGGCGTGGGAGTGAACCTGAGCGGCAACGGCCCGTGGTGGGTGCAGAACTTCGGCAGCTGACCCGCGCCCGGCACCGGTGTGGGCGCGGGACGGCGGACCGCCTCAGGACGAGGGGCCGGCGAAGTCCTGGACCCACACCGTGCCCTCGGGTCCCGGCACGGCGGCCACGCCGGTGTCGCGGTAGCCGCAGTCGAGCATGTTCTGCTGGTGGATCGCGCCGTCCGTCCAGTCGTCGACGATCGCGGCCGGGTCCCCGGTCCCCCGGTCCAGGTTCTCCGCCCAGGCCCCGACCGGGTATCCGGCGCTCCGCATCCGGGCGTCGGCGTGCTGTCCCTCGGGGCCGGCGTGGTCGTAGTAGTGGCGCGCCACCATGTCCCGGGCGTGCCGCCGCGCCGCCGTGGTCAGCCGGGGGTCCATCCGCAGCGGCGCGCAGCCGGCCGCGGCGCGGCGGCTGTTGACCAGCCGCAGCAGCCGTTGCTCGGGGGGTACGGGGACCGGTGCGGGCCGGGTGGTCCTCGGGGTGGCCCGGGGCGGTGGGCTCGTCCTGGTGGGTTGCCGTTCGGGTGTGGAGGGGGACGGCGGGGCGGTGCTCGCGGAGATCCGCGGTGCGGCGGGCGGGGCGGGAGTGGCCCGTGGACGCGGGTCGGGCCACAGCAGTGCGGCCCCGATGGCGAGGACGACGGCGAGCGCCAGGGCGAGCGCGCCCTTGACCGCGTACGCACGCGCCTTCGCCGGGGCGGCCGGTCCGGTCCCGGCGCCGCCCGGCACCGGCGCGGTGGACGCGACCGGTGCCATGCCGGCGTCGGGGACGAACCGGGCGGCCCCGTACAGCGGCGCCAGCAGGGCGAGACCGGCGAGCAGCCCCTCGGCGGGCACCAGGCCCGAGCCCCGTCCGGAACAGGTCCGGCAGTCACGGGTGTGGCGGGCGATCCGCTTGCGCCACACCGGGGCGGGGCGACCGTCCCACCCGGTGACGGTCCGGGCCAGCTCGTCGCAGAGCGGCCGGGCGGCGAGCGCCCGCACCACGACCCGGCCGACCTCCAGCTGGGCCTTCATGCGCTGGACCCGGACGGCGGCGTGCTGGGGGGTGAGGGCCATCGCCTCGGCGAGTTCGGCGCGGGTGAGTTCGCCGGCCGCCTCCTGCCACCACAGGGCGAGGAGTTCGCGGTCGCTCTCGTCGAGCCAGCGGGTCGCCTCGGCCACTTCGCGGCGCTGCCCGGACAGGCCGAGGCGCAGGATGGTGAGGTCGACGAAGTCCGGTTCGGGGTCGGCCGCCGCGGCCAGTTGCTCGGGGCCGGCCGGGGTCGTGTACTGCTGGGCCCGCCAGCGGTGGCGTATCTGGTTCATCGCTATGGCGATCAGCCAGGACCGGAAGCGGGACGGCTCGCGCAGCCCGTCGAGGCCTTCCAGGGCGTGGAACATGGTCTCCTGCACCACGTCGTCCACGTCGGCGTGGCCGTCCATGGCGCGGCCGACCACGTTGTAGACGAGCGGGAGGTAGTCGGTGACCAGCCGCTCGCGCGCCCGGGCGTCGCCGGTGCGCGCGGCGCCCACCAGCTCCGGCATGGACGTGCTGTCCCTGTGCATCTGCTCCCTCACCCGCTGGCGTCGTCGTGCGCTCCCGTCGTTCGGAGACCCCTGGCGCGGACGGGGATAACAGGAACCGGGCCCTCATTTTGTACGACGCCCGGCTCCGCCGGGGTGCCCGCCTCCCTTTCGCGCCGGTGTGCGCGATGTCCCGCGTTGTGATATCGCCGGTAAAGGGAGACGCTGGTGGTGTACGCGGCCGGGAGTCACCGGTGCGCCGCGAGTGAGCACCCACCCGGTCGGGAAGGGGTGAGTTTCGTGCGCATGCTGTTGATCGCCGAACTGGACACCGAGAAGGCGAACGAGGCCATCAGGAACGGCTCGCTCGGCAAGACGATGGAAGCCGCGCTGGAGGCAATCCGGCCCGAAGCCGCCTACTTCACGTCGCGCAACGGGCGCCGTACCGCCTTCGTCGTGTTCGACATGGAGGACTCGTCGCAGATCCCCAAGACCGCCGAACCGTTCTTCCTCGAAATGGGCGCGAAGGTCGAGTTCGCTCCGGTCATGAACCAGGACGATCTGCGCAAGGGCTTGCAGGCACTGGCCCACTGAACCCGTACGGCGGACTCCCGCTTTCGGGTGAGCACGGTGCTCAGGACGCGGGACCCGCCGGTGGGGCGCCACTGACCGCCGCGCGGTACAGGGCCCGGGTGGCATCGCCGAAGTAGGCGCTGTAGGACACCTGCGGGGTGTTGCCGCCGGTGTGGTAGCCGCCGATGACCCCGACCACGCCCCAGCCGTCCCACCCCGGCACCAGCATCGGGCCGCCGCTGGTCCCGCCCACGAACGCGTCGCAGGCGATGCGTTCGAAGGTGCCGGGGTCGGCGGGGTCGTCACTGGCCCACCTGGTGGTGCGGCTCCAGCACTCCAGCGGTTTCTGCGCGTTGCCCGGATAGCCGATCATGCGTACCGGGAGGTGGTGGTAGCCGGTGCCGGTGAGCAGGCGCACTCCGCCCACCGCGTCCTGGAGCCGGGTGCCGTCCTGGTTGGGCGCGGTGCGCGCGAAACCGAAGTCGTACGCGGATCCGGCGTGCTCGCCCAAGTCGTAGTACTGCTGCGACACATAGACGCCGTCGGTCACCACGGGGAAGACACCGAACGGCTTGAGCCCGTCGTGGTACTGCGGCACGAACGCCAGCCGGCGCCGGGGCGCGGGACCCGCGTAGCCCTTCAGGCAGTGCCCGGCGCTCAGCACCAGGTCGCGGCCGGGGCTGCGGACCACCGAGCCGCTACAGGTGCGGCCGGTGCCGTTGGCGTCGGTCCAGAAGAACGTACCCGCCTGGGGGATGCCGTCGAAGCTCCGGCTGGGCGGGATGTGCTCGCCGGGCCGGGGCCCGTCCTCGGTGGGCGAGGCAGGCGCCCCGGCCCCGAAGCCCTTCGCCGCCTCGGCGGGCAGCGCGGACGCCATCCTCGCCGGACTCCAGTAGGCGTCGAGAGCGGCGGCCTCCGGGTTCGCCCGGGCGGGGCCGCCGGTGTCGTCGGCGGCGGCGGCCGGGGCGAGCCCCGCGCCGATCAGCAGGGCGGTCGCGAGCGCGGCGGTGTGCCGGATGATCCTGGTCCTACGCACCATCAGTTCCCCTCCGGGCGGACACACATGACGACCCACCATAGGCGCGGCGCGGTGCGGGCAGAAGTGTCCCGCCGGGGCCGTCGGCGGGCGCGCCGGTCAGGGGGCGGCGACGGGCTCGTCCGCGCGTTCCAGCAGCCCGGCCCGGAGGGATTCGACCAACCGCTCGTCGGCGCCGAGCAGTTCGCGCGCGTACGTGTGCACCGACCCGTGCCGCGCGGTGAGGCCGGCGAGGAAGAGGCGCATGATCTCGGCGGGGGCGCGGCCGTAGCCCGGCCAGGTGATCTCGCGGCCGGGGTTGGCATCCCGCCAGTCGGCGATCAGCCGCTCGGTGGCGAGCCCGGTGAGGGTGAAGTCCTCGATCACGACGTCCTCGGGGACGCCGAGCAGGATGAGCACGAGCGCGGCGAGCAGACCGGTGCGGTCCTTGCCCGAGGCGCAGTGGAAGACGAGCGGCCCGCTGTCGGGCGCGGCGATGACCCGCAGCGCCGCGCGCAGCTCCTCCACTCCGTCATGGGCGACCTCCAGGAAGCGGTCGGCGAGGAACGGGCCGGTCTGCACGTCCGCGCCGAGACTCGCCTGATCGTACGGACGGTGCTCGATGCTGAGGTTGTGGTACGCCAGCGAAGTGTGCTCGGGGACACGGCCCTTGCCCGCGATCTCCCACGGGTAGCGCAGGTCGATGACCGTCCGCACACCGAGGCCCAGGAAGCGGTCCCAGTCCTCGCCCTGGAGTTTGCCCAGGGAGTCGGAGCGGTACAGCCGCCCCCAGCGCACGGCCGAGCCGTCTTCGGTGCGATAGCCGCCCAGGTCACGGAAGTTGTGCAGCCGCTCGAACGCGAGGTGTCTGTTCACAGGGCGCACCCTACGGCCGTGGCGGCGGTCCCGGCCGTGGTGTGGATCACTCCGGCGCCGCCGCGAACCGGGTGGTGGGGTGGCGCACCGGGTTGAGATCCTCTCGGCCATGGCCGAATGGGCAACCTTCGCCGTCGTTCCCGACAGCGGCGACCACGAGCGGTACGAGCTGTACGAGTCCCGTTTCGGGGCCGCCGGGCTCGATCTTGACCTGCTGGCGGGCCCCGGTGTCGTGCTGCCGTTCCTGCGCGGCCACCATCCGGCGCGCCACGGCTGGCGCGACGACGTGCACTGCCAGGGCGCGGTCCTGGTCGACCCGCACCGCCGGGTGCTGCTGCTCTTCGTCCGGGACGGGCCGACCACCTGTCTGCGCCACCGGGCCGCCGCCCTGGAGCTGCTGCGCCACGCCTGGCCGGGCTGGCAGGTGCGCTGGACCTACGACGGCCCGGCGGAGCTGCGCGCCTATCTGGGTCTGGACCCGGACGCGGTACGCGACCCGGGGCGCGAGGTGCGTGCGGGCGCGCCGCTCGCCCCGGGCGACGAGGAGCCGGCCGGGGACGATCCGCTCGCCACGGTGGTCACCGTGGGCACCGGCCGCTGCCATCTGCTCGCCGCCACCGGGGACCATCCGGTGGCCGAGGGACCCGCTCTTCTCGAACGCCTCGCACCGGCGCCCGGCCACGACGGCTGCCGACTCGCCGTGCTCGCCGGGCTGCATGTCGATCCGGTGCGCCGCCGGGTGGGCTGGTGGCTGCTCGGCGCTCAGGCGGGGGCCTACGGGATGGAGTCGCGCTGGCCGGGCTGGACGGTGGAGTTCTGGCAGGACCGGTGGCAGGAGCAGACACGGGCCGCGGGCGGCCTGTTCGCCCCGCCGCCGGTCGAGCGCCGCCGGGCCCTCGTCGATGTACGGGACGAGGCACGCGAGCATTGGGCGGGCCGGGGGGACGCGGCGTCGCGCGGACCGGCGCGGACCCTCGACCCGGGTCCCGTGTCCGGCAGCGGGAGCGCCTTTCTGCCGGACGTCCCGGCCGATCTGGCTTCCGCGGCCCTGCTCTCGGTCGACTCGGCCTGGCGGCGGGCCGTCAGCGAGGGGAGGTGAGGGGCACGGCGCGAGCGGCCGTGTGCCGGTGGGCACGCGGCGGTCAGGTCGGCTGTGGCCGGCTCTCGCGGGCACCGGCCCGTAGATCACCGAGGGCGAGGAGCAGCGCGCCGAGCACGAAGGCGAGCGACACCAGCAGCCCGTGGTCGTACGCCGCGGCCCAGCCGTCGTCCGCCAGCCGCGCGAAGAAGACCGCGCCCACGGCGGCGATCCCGACGGCCGAGCCGACGCGCTGGCCGGTCTGGAGGGTGCCGCCCGCGCTGCCCGCCGAGCGGACCGGGACCCGGGAGAGCGCCAGGGTCTGGTTGGGGGCGATGACCAGACCGCTGCCCAGCCCCGCGAGCAGCAGCGGGCCCGTCATCGCCCACGCGGCCGACCTGCCCGGCGCCAGGTGGACGGCGAGCGCGGTGGCCCCGAGCCCCGTGGCCACCATGACCAGGCCCACCGTGACCAGCCGGCGCCCGAAGCGGGTGACGAGGCGCCCGCCGATGGTGGCGGCGACACCGGAGCCCACCGCGAACGGGGTGATGGCCAGCCCCGCGAGCAGCGCGCTCAGATGCAGTCCCGCCTGGAGGTACAGGGCGCTGATGAAGAAGATCGAGGTGAAGCCGCCGAAGTAGAGAAGGATCAGGGCACAGCCCAGCCAGTAGCCGCGCTCGTGGAAGAGGGCGAGGTCGACGACCGGGGACGCGCCGCGCGCGCTCTGGCGCCGCTCCCATGCCACGAACGCCGTGAGCAGAGCGGCGGACAGGACCAGGAGCAGCCACTTCTGGGGGCCGTGCCACTGCTGCGCCTGGACGAACGGCAGGAGCAGCGCCAGGACTCCGGTGCCGAGCAGCAGCACACCGACCGGATCGAGCGCGCGCAGCGGGATGCGGCGGGCGGACGGGGTGTCGGGGAGCAGTCGTCGGGCCAGCACCAGACAGACGATCCCGAGGGGCACGTTGACGTAGAACACCCAGCGCCAGCCCTCCTGCGGGCCCGCCGCGTGGATGAGCAGCCCGCCGAGGAGCGGGCCAACGGCCGTGGACATACCGATGACGCTGCCGAGCATCCCGAAGGCACGGCCGCGTTCGGCGCCGGTGAACATCTGCTGGATGAGGGCCGAGATCTGCGGCGAGATCAGCCCCGCGGCCAGTCCCTGGAGGGCGCGGGCCGCCACCAGCCAGAGGCTGGACTGCGCCGCCCCGCAGGCCGCCGAGGCGAGCACGAACAGGGCGAGTCCGGTCATGAACACCACGCGCCGGCCCCGGGCGTCGCCGATCCGCCCGGCGGGGATGAGGAAGAGGCCGAAGGCGAGCGCGTACCCGGACAGGACCCACTGGAGGTCGGCCTCCGGTGCGTCCAGCGCCGTCCGGATCGACGGCAGGGCCACATTGACGATCGACACGTCGAGCAGCGTCATGAACCCCGCCACCAGGCACACCGCGAGCGCCCGCCAGCGGCCCCGGTCGGAGAGGGGCTCGGCGGCGGCCGTACCGGCACGCCCCGGCCCGCCGTCGCGACCGGCCTCGGAATGCGGAGCCACCAGCGGCCTTCTTTCTCACGCGGTCGGTGCGGATCGGTACACATCGGTACGCATCCGCATGATGGCCCAGGAGACGCTTCGCCCGCGCCCTCCCGCGCCGGGTCCACCCCCGTGAGGACTCGTAGCCATTGCGAAGCGCAGTCACGAGAGGATCATGGGGACAGGGAGCGACGCGAGGCACCGCGTCCGCCGCCGCGCCGCGTGCGACACCGGTGGGCGCAGGAGGAGCCATGACCGCCGAGGTGAAGAGCCCCCGGGCCCGCTACCGGGAGCAGACCCGCGCCGAGATCAAGGCGGCGGCGCTGGACCAGCTGGCCGAGGGCGGCGCCCAGGCCGTGGCGCTGACCCGGATCGCCAAGGACATGGGGCTCTCCGGGCCGGCTCTCTACCGCTACTTCGACGGCCGCGACGAGCTGCTGGACGAGCTGATGCGGGACGCCTACGACGATCTGGCGCATGCCGTGACGCACGCCCGGGGGTTCGGTGCGCGCGATGCCCGTTCCGTGCTGCACACCCTCGCCGACGCCTTCCTCGACTGGGCCGCCGCGCAGCCGCACCGCTATCTGCTGATCCAGGGGACTCCGGTGCCGGGCCACACGGCCCCGCCAAGGACGCTGGAGCGCGCGCGGGCCGCGCTGGGCCCGTTCCTGACCGTCTTCGCCTCCGGTGACCCGAGCGAGGCGTTCCGCCCGACGGTCGAGGAGATGGCGCTCTGGGTACGGGAGGACGCGTCGCTGGCCGCGTGGGTCGCGGAGCACACGGGGCTCTCCGCCTACGACGCGCGGGCCGGTACGGCGCTGGCGGGCGCGGTGCTCGCCTGGTCGCAACTGCACGGCACGGTCAGCCTCGCGGTGTCGGGCCAGTACGGCGGGATCGGCCCGAGGACCCGGACCCTGCTCCTGGCTCAGGCCGACGCGCTGGCGGACGCGTTCCGGCTGGCGTGACCCGCGTCGGGGCGGGGGCCGAGGACGGCGGCTGGGCGGGGACGCGAGGGCCTCCGGCTCAACCTCCCGCCCGTGGCCCAGAGTTGTTGCTTCTTCGACTAATCAACGGAAAGACTCATTGCGGTCTCGTTCACCCTCAACTCCTTGACGCCCCATGCGCCTCCCAGTTGACTTCCAGCCACCTCGGCCGCGAGGACGCGGCCATGTCAGGGAGGTCTCTCGATGAACACCCGTACGCGTCGCGCCGCCGTGTCCGTGACCGCCACCGCGATGGCCGTCTCTCTCGCCGCCTGCGGAAGCGCCAAGGAGTCCGGGGACACCGCCAGGGAGTCCGGGGCCAGGAAGGGCGGCGCCATAAAGATCGGCCTCCTGCTCCCGGAGAACCAGACCGCGCGTTACGAGAAGTTCGACAAGCCGCTCATCGAGAAGATGGTCAAGGACCTCACGGCGGGCAAGGGGCAGGTCGTCTACGCCAACGCCAAGCAGGACGCCACGATCCAGGCGCAGCAGGTCGACACGATGATCACCAACAAGGTCGACGCGCTGATCGTGGACGCGGTGGACTCCAAGGCGATCGCGGGCGCGGTGAAGAAGGCCAAGGACCAGGGCATCCCGGTCGTCGCCTTCGACCGTCTGGCCGAGGGGCCGATCGACGCGTACACCTCGTTCGACAACGAGCAGGTCGGTCATGTGCAGGGCAAGGCCCTGGTCGACGCGCTGGGCGCGAAGGCCAAGGACGGCCAGATCGTCATGATGAACGGCGCGATCACCGACCCCAACGCCGCCCTGTTCAAGAAGGGCGCGCACGCCGAGCTCGACGGCAAGGTGAACATCGGCAAGGAGTACGACACCAAGGAGTGGAAGCCGGAGAACGCCAACGCCAACATGGAGGGCGCGATCTCGGCCCTGGGCAAGGACAAGATCATCGGTGTCTACTCCGCCAACGACGGCATGGCGGGCGGCATCATCACGGCCCTGAAGGCCGCCGGTCTCGCCAAGCTCCCCCCGGTCACCGGCCAGGACGCCGAACTCGCGGGCGTGCAGCGCATCGTCATGGGCGAGCAGTTCATGAGCGTCTACAAGCCGTACGTCCAGGAAGGCCCCGTAGCCGCCCAGATGGCCGTCGCCCTGGCCAAGGGCCAGCCGCTGACCATGATCACCAAGACCACGGTCGACTCCCCCACGAAGCAGGCCATCCCCTCCGTGATCATTCCGATCGCCTCCCTCACCAGAGCCAACATCAAGGAGACGGTCATCCGCGACGGGGTCTACTCGAAGTCCGAGATCTGCACGGCCAACGTCAAGGACGCCTGCGACGCGATCGGCCTGAAGTAGCCGCACCCCGCAGAGGGAGCAACCGGGTTCGCCGCAGCCCCGGGTCCGCAGTGACCGCAGGGGCCCGGCGGCCTCAGTGCGCCCGGTCCAGCGAGTCCGTGATCCGCCCCAGGAGCTGCTGGAGGGCAAGGACCTCCTCGACCGAGAGACCCGTCGCCGAGAGGATCCTCAGGGGGACGGGCAGGGCACGTTCGCGCAGGTCGGAACCTTCCTCGGTGAGGCGGACCGTCACCGAGCGCTCGTCCTCGGCGCTGCGCTCACGGGTGACCAGGCCCGCCGTCTCCAGCCGCTTGAGAAGGGGCGAGAGCGTGCCGGAGTCGAGCCGCAGCCGTTCGCCGATGACCTTGACGGGCTGCGCGCCGTGCTCCCACAGCACCAGCATCGCCAGGTACTGCGGATAGGTCAGGCCCAGATCCTTGAGCGCGTCCCGGTAGACGCCGCCGAAGGCGCGTGACGCGGCGTGCAGGGAGAAGCAGACCTGGTGGTCGAGGCGGAGGAGGTCCACGTCGGACGGCAGGGGCGGGTGCGACGCGGCGGGGGTCGACGAGGAGCTCATGTCACCAGAGTAGCTCGTCGGACGCCATTGAGTTGCGCACAATTTAGTTGTGTGCAACTCTTTGGGCAGAGGAGAGCGGCAGCCGCTCACCACCGGACGGAAGACGAGGCATCCCATGGACGCGCTGTACACCGCCGCCGCCACCGCCAACGGGCGCGAGGGCCGGGCCGTGAGCTCGGACGGCCGGCTCGACCTGCCGCTGGCCATGCCCCCGGCGCTGGGCGGGAACGGCGAGGGCACCAACCCCGAGCAGCTCTTCGCCGCCGGGTACGCGGCCTGCTTCGCCAGCGCCATGGGAGCCGTCGGCCGTGAGATGAAGCTCGACACCAAGGACGTCTCCGTCACCGCCGAGGTCTCCATAGGCAAGGACGACACCGGCTTCGGCCTCGCGGTGGTCATGCGCGTCGAGCTGCCGGACGAGCTCGGCGGCGAGACCGGGCGCCGGCTGGTGGAGGCGACCCACGCCTTCTGCCCGTACTCCAAGGCGACGCGCGGCAACATCGAGGTCGAGCTCGTCATCGAGTAGCCGACGACGAAGGGGCGACGGTCATCCGTCGCCACCGGACGAGCCCGGGCCCGCGAGGATCTCCTCGCGGGCCCGGGCTCATGTCGTACGCCGTCCGAACGCGTCCATACGGCCCCGACCCCCCGGGGGTCAGCCCGAGTTCACCGCCTCCTCGCGGATGCGGTCGAACTGCGCCCCCATCGCCTCCGACAGCGCCCGAGCCCCCGACAGCGGGCGGACCATGACGGTGAAGTCGTCGATGAGACCGTCCTCGTCGAAGTGGAGGAAGTCGCAGCCGTTGACCTCCAGATCGCCGACCTTGGCCGTGAAGACCAGCGCCTGGTCGCGCCCGTCGGCGCCGACGATCTCCCGTACATAACGGAAGTCGGTGAAGACCCGGCTCACGCCCCGCAGGATCGCCGCGGTGATCGCCCTGCCCGGGTAGGGCTTGAACGCCACCGGGCTGGTGAACACCACGTCCCGCGCGAGCAGTTCCTCGATCGCGGCATGGTCACCGGACTCGACGGCCTCGCGGAAGGCATTCGTCGCCATCGGCCACCCCTTCTCCATACTCAATTTGTTTAATAGGTGCCGCCGACAGTAGCCACCCGCCCGGCACCCGGTCCAGACCCCCGCCGGTCCCTTCACATCCCCCGGGGTCACTTTCCGGCCACAACGGAACGTGACAGCCGGTTCACAGCTTGACGTGCGACGACCTGGGGCACCCGAAATCCCTTGACCGGAAAGCCACTTCCCGACCCGTCCCGGGCCACAGCCCCTCGGTTGCTTTCCGGTCATTCTGTTGACACCTCAATGACATGTACGCGTCCCTCCTGCAACGCTGTGCTCGCACGTGGCACCCGCACCCCCCACCCCTCCAAGAAAGGGACGCTCGCGTGACCTCTCGTATAACGCGTTCTACGCGCGTCTTCGGCCCCGTCGCCGCCGCCGCACTGCTCGCCGCCGGCCTGACCGGCCTGGCCTCCGGATCCGCCGGCGCCTCCCCCACAGCCGACGGCCCGTCCGCGCAGCCGCTCCGCCTCTCCGCCTCCCAGCGGGCCGAGCTGATCCGCGAGGCGAACACCACCACCGCCAGGACCGCCAATGAACTGGGCCTCGGCGCCCAGGAGAAGCTGATCGTCCGCGATGTGGTCAAGGACGCCGACGGCACCGTCCACACTCGCTACGAGCGCACCTACGCCGGACTGCCCGTCCTCGGCGGCGACCTCGTCGTGCACGAGACCAAGGCGGGCAAGTCGGCGGGTGTTTCCCGGGCGACCAGAGCCACCATCAAGGTCTCCTCCACCACCCCCGCCCTCGGCACGGCCGCCGTCCAGCAGAAGGCGCTCACCGCCGCCAAGGGCGCGGGCGCCGCGAAGGCCACGGCCGACCAGGCGCCGCGCAAGGTGATCTGGGCGGCGAGCGGCAAGCCGGTGCTCGCCTACGAGACGGTCGTCGGCGGCCTCCAGGACGACGGCACCCCCAGCCAGCTGCACGTCGTCACCGACGCCACGACCGGCGAGAAGCTCTCGCAGTGGCAGGCCGTCAAGACCGGTACGGGCAACAGCGAGTACAGCGGCAAGGTGACCCTCGGGACCACCAAGTCCGGCTCGACGTACCAGCTCAGCGACTCCGCCCGGGGCGCCCACAAGACCTACAACCTCGCCCACAAGACCTCGGGCAAGGGCACGCTCCTCACCGACACGGACGACGTGTGGGGCAACGGGCTGGCCTCCAACGCCCAGACCGCGGCCGTCGACGCGCACTACGGCGCCGCTGTCACCTGGGACTTCTACAAGAACGTGCTGGGCCGCAACGGCATCAAGAACGACGGTGTGGCCTCCTACAGCCGGGTCCACTACGGCAACGCCTACGTCAACGCGTTCTGGGACGACGGCTGCTTCTGCATGACGTACGGCGACGGGGCCGGCAACAACGACCCGCTGACCTCCCTGGACGTCGCCGGGCACGAGATGTCGCACGGTCTGACGGCGGCCACCGCCAACCTCCAGTACAGCGGTGAGTCCGGCGGCCTCAACGAGGCGACCTCGGACATCTTCGGCACCTCGGTGGAGTTCTACGCCAAGAACGCCACCGACGTCGGTGACTACCTCATCGGCGAGAAGATCGACATCAACGGCGACGGCACCCCGCTGCGCTACATGGACAAGCCGAGCAAGGACGGCGGCTCCAAGGACGCCTGGTCCTCCGGCATCGGCAACCTCGACGTGCACTACTCGTCGGGCCCGGCCAACCACTTCTTCTACCTGCTCTCGGAGGGCAGCGGCGCCAAGACCATCAACGGCGTCAGCTACAACTCGCCCACCTCGAACGGCTCCACGGTCACCGGCATCGGCCGCGACAAGGCCGTGCAGATCTGGTACAAGGCACTCACCACGTACATGACCTCCACGACCAACTACGCGGGCGCCCGCACCGCCACGCTCAACGCGGCGAGCGCGCTCTACGGCGCGAGCAGCGCCGAGTACAAGGCCGTGAACGCGGCCTGGGCCGCGGTCAGCGTCAGCTGACCCCGGCACCCGGACAGAAGAGGCGGGCGCTCACCCCGAAGGGGGCGGGCGCCCGCCTCGCCGTGTCAGAGGCCCGCACCGCGCATCGGCGCACCGCCGAAGAGGCTGCCGAGCACCTGGCCCGCGAACTGAAGCCCCGCCTGCTCCCGGGGCGTCAGGTCGTTGGGCCCGTCGGTGGGGAGGGCGGTCGCGGTGCCCGCAGTGAGGCAGACCGCGGCGGAGAGGCTGGCGAGGACGACGGCGAGGCGACGGAGCATGGGGGTTCCTTGGCTGGTGGACGAGCCGGGGTGCGGCTGGACGCCTACGACTCTCGCCAATCCGCGACGCCCGACGCGGGAGGCGGGGCTGCGGGGTGCCCCGATCGGCTGAGCGGACCCCACCCATGGCGCGGGGGTGTGGGGAAGATCTCCTCCGCGACCGGGCGCCGCGGGCGTACCCTCATGGCATGACTCTTCTGGTGATGCGACGACACGTGGACTACGTGCGCGTCACCAGCATGAGCTGTCGCCCGCAGGACTGACCCTCGCGGCCTTCGAGGCCATGGCCCGGCCCGGCTCTTCGCCCGCCCCGGCCCCTGCCCTTCGCCCACGGTCCTGTCGCGGTCCCCCGGTTCCGGCGCACCCATACGCCCTTCCGTCCCGGCCGTCCTCCCGCCAACCCCGGGAACAGGACCTCCGTACATCCCGGAACGGAAACGGAACCGCTCATGTCCAGCATCACCCTGCTTCCCACCTCCCTGCCCGTGGTCGACCTCTCGCGGGCGGACGACCCGGCCACGCGTGACGCCTTCCGCGAGGGGCTGCACCGAGCGGCTCGCGACACCGGGTTCTTCCATCTCACCGGGCATGGCGTCGACCCCGCCGAGTTCACCCGCATACTCCGGCTGACCAGGGAGTTCTTCGCGCTGCCGGAGGCCGATCGGCTCGCCCTGAGCAATCTGCGCTCGCCGCACTTCCGCGGCTACACGCGCATCGGCCACGAGCTGACCGGCGGGCGTTCGGACTGGCGCGACCAACTGGACGTCGGGGCCGAGCGGCCGGTGCCGGTGGTGGGCCCGGACGACCCTGCGTACCGCTGGCTGGAGGGGCCGAACCAGTGGCCCGAGGCGCTGCCGGAGCTGCGTACGGTCGTCCTCGACTGGCAGGACCGGCTGGCGGCCGTCGCGCACCGGTTGCTCCAGGAGCTGCTGGCCTCGATCGGCGCCCCGGCGGACTTCTTCGACGCGGCCTTCGCGGAGCGACCGCATCTGCACACCAAGCTGATCCGCTACCCCGGCAGCGCGCCGGAGGGCGACGGCCAGGGCGTCGGCGCCCACAAGGACTACGGCTTCCTCACCCTGCTGCTCCAGGACTCGGTGGGCGGGCTCCAAGTCCGGCTCGGGGACGGCTTCGTGGACGTGCCGCCGCTGCCCGGCGCCTTCGTCGTCAACCTCGGTGAACTCCTGGAGATCGCGACCGAGGGCTATCTCTCCGCGACCGACCACCGGGTGGTGTCGCCGCCCGGAGCGGTGGAGCGGTACTCGGTGCCGTTCTTCTACAACCCGCGTCTGGACGCCCGCGTGGAGACGGTTCCCGGCGACTATCTGGCGCACGCGCCGGGAGTGGCGCACAGCGCGGACAACCCGCTGCACGCCGAGTACGGCCGCAACGAGCTCAAGGGGTGGCTGCGCGCCCATCCGCAGGTGGCGCGGCTGCACCACCCGGAGCTCGTGGGCTGAGCGCCGGCGCGTTTCGGGGCGCCGTCCTCCCGCGGTCGGCGGCGCCCCGGAGGGAACGGGGCCGTCTGCTCGGGGATAGACGGCCCGGCTCCGACTCCAGCTTGCGCCGTACTTCCGGGAAAAGCACGGGGTGTGCGACCACTTAAAGTGGCCAATTCGGCTGCGCCAGGGCGCTCTGTGGAGGCCGGGGCCGATGGGGCGGACGTGGTCACGTGGCGTAATCACATGGCCTTGTCAGGGTGACGGGGGTGCCGACGTCGGCCCCCAGGGTGTTCGGCACATCCTTCCGGTGTGCGTCAGCCGCCGACGAACTCCTCGGCCCCGTACCGCACTTCCGCCTTCTTCCAGTCGACGCCCAGCTCGGCCACGAACTTCCGGGCGAGCGGGAGGTCGGCGAGGGGGGCGATGAGGACGAGGCGGCCCTCCCGGGCGGTGACCGAGCCGCCGCCGAGTTCGTCACGGGCCTCGGGGTCCGCCAGGAGCGCGTCGTGGAGCGCGCGCGAGGTCACTCCGCTCGCCTCGATGTCCACCGCGTTGGTCTCGCGCGAGGTACGCGGGAGGTGGCGGAAGGTCAGCACGGACTCCTGCCGGTACTGCTTGCGGATGACGTCCGCGAGGTGGTGCAGCCCCGCCGCGCTCACGTGGTTGACGTCGAACTCGCGCGAGCGCTCGTACGTCGCCTGCTTGAGGCCGGAGGACCAGAAGACGCCGTCGAGCAGCGTCGAGCGCCCCGCCCGCGCGCCCTGGGCGCGGATGATCTTCCGGACCTCGCGGTCGAAGCGCACCAGCCGCGTCCTGAGGCGGGGGTCGGCGGGGTCGGTGATGGTGGCGGTGTTGTCCGTGGCGAAGATCTCGGCCGTCGCCGTGGTGTGTCCCGTCCCGCCCGGGGACGGGGCCGAGGCCGTCGCCGTGCCCGCGCCCGCGCCCGCCACGGCGAAGGTCAGCGCGCCGATCGCCGCGAGGGTGCCCACCCGTCGTTCCATGCCCGCCACTCCCTGGCCCGTGGCCCCCGTGGGCCGTGCGGTGCTGCGCCGGCCGGCGCGTCGGGGATCACGGTAGGGGGCGCGAGGGGGCGCTTTCCGCGACATGTCCACGTATGGCCGATATCCGATGCCGGCGCCGCGTCCTGCTAGAAGAACACCCCGCACCTCAGCAGCACGTTCGCGTACGGCCGCGCCTCGCCCGTCCGTACGACCAGCCGCGCCCCCGCCGACAGCGCCTTCAGCTCGTCGTGCGCGACCAGGCCGAGGTGCGGGAGGCGGGCCGCCAGCAGCCGCGCGGCCGGCGGGTTCGCCTCGCGCACCTCCCGCGCGGCGGTCGCGCCCTCCACCACGAGTTCGGCGAGCAGGCCGTCGAGCACCTCCGCGAACGAGGGCACCCCGGCCCGGAAGGCCAGGTCGACCACGCGCGGGCCGGCCGGGATGGGCATGCCGGCGTCGCAGACGAGGACCCCGTCCCCGTGGCCCAACTCGGCCAGCGCGCCCGACAGATGACGGTTGAGGATGCCGCCCTTCTTCACCGGGCGAAGACCTCGTCGGCGGTGGGGAAGGACTCCTGCGCCCCCTGGCGGGTGACGGCGGCGGCGCCGACCCGGGCGGCGAACGCGGCGGCGTCCGCGAGGCTCTCGCGCAGGCTCAGCCGCCAGGCGAGCGCGGCGGTGAAGGCGTCGCCCGCGCCCGTCGTGTCCACCGCCTCGACCCGTGGGCTCTCCACCCGCACGAACGAGCTCGTACTGCCGGCCGCGACCAGGGCGCCCGCCGCGCCCAGCGTGATCACCACCGAGCGCGGTCCGCGCAGCAGCAGGGTTCGCGCCCAGTCCTCGGGCGCCGGGCCCGCCGAGGCGCCCAGCAGGAACCGGGCCTCGTGCTCGTTGACGATCAGCGGGTCGCAGGCGGCGAGCACCTCGGCCGGAAGCGGCCCGGCCGGTGAGGGGTTGAGGACGAAGCGGCTGTCGAAGGCGAGGCTGCGGACGGTCTCGACCACCGTCTCCAGCGGGATCTCCAACTGCGCCGAGACCACCCGCGAAGCCTGGAAGAGGCTGGCGGCGGCGCGTACGTCCTGCGGGGTCAGCCGGGCGTTGGCGCCGGGCGAGACCACGATGCTGTTGTCCCCCGAGGGGTCCACCGTGATCAGCGCCACCCCGGTGGGCGCCCCGCCGACCAGCAGGCCGACGGTGTCGACGCCGGCCGCCCGCTGGGAGTCGAGCAGCAGCCGCCCGTAGCCGTCGTCCCCGACCCGGGCGAGCAGCGCGGTGCGCGCTCCGAGGCGGGCGGCGGCCACCGCCTGGTTGGCGCCCTTGCCGCCCGGGTGGACCACCAGGTCCGAGCCGAGGACCGTCTCGCCGGGCCCGGGGCGCCGGTCGACGCCGATGACGAGGTCGGCGTTGGCGGACCCGACGACCAGGAGGTCGTAGTCGTACATCCCTGTCCTGCTTTCGCTGAGTGGCGGACCGGCGTCCGTCATGAGAAGTCGGCGACGTTCTGCCGGGTGACGACCTTGACCGGCACCTTCACGGCACTCTCGACCGTGTCGCCGTTCGCGGCCCGCACGGCGTTGCGCACCGCGATGCGGCCGAGTTCGGCGGGCTGCTGCGCGACCGTCGCGTACAGCGTGCCCGCTGCGACCGCCTTCAGGCCATCGGGGGTGCCGTCGAAGCCGACGACGGCGACGGAGGTGCCGGCCCGGTCGCCCAGCGCCTTGACCGCGCCGAGCGCCATCTCGTCGTTCTCGGCGAAGACCCCGGTGACCCCGGCGTGGGACTGGAGCAGATTGGTCATCACGTCCAGGCCCTTGGCGCGGTCGAAGTCGGCGGGTTGGCGGGCGACGACCGTGATGCCGGGGTAGGCCTTGATGCCCTCCGCGAAGCCCTGGCCGCGCTCGCGGCTGGCGGAGGTGCCCGCGGTGCCCTGGAGAACGACGATCCGGCCCTTGCCGCCGAGTCTGTCGGCGAGGGTCCTGGCGGCGAGCCTGCCACCGGCGACGTTGTCGGAGGCGACCAGGGTCGCGGTGTCGGCCTTGTTGACGCCGCGGTCGGCGGCGACCACCGGGATGTCCGCCTTGTTGGCGCCGCGCACCGAGGGTCCGACGGCGTCCGAGTCGACCGGGTTGACGATGATCGACTTCACCCCGGCGCCGGTGAAGTTCTGGATCTGGTTGGCCTGTTGGGAGGCGTCGTTCTGGGCGTCGGTGACGGTCAGGTCGATCCCCGCCGCCTTCGCCTCCGCCCTGGCCCCGGCCTCCATCTGCACGAAGAAGGGGTTGTTGAGGGTGGAGAGCGACATGCCCACCTTGGTGGACGAGCCGGAGGAGCCGGTGTCGACGAACGACAGGGCGCCCAGGACGGCGGCCAGGGCGACGGCCGCGACCGCGAGCTTCGCCGCGCCCCGCCTGCCGCCGGACCCGGGCGCGCTCCCCGCGCCGGAGGCGGTCGTCGCCCCGGCGCGGCGGCGTGCCGTGTCGAGCAGCACCGCGAGCGCGATGACCACACCGATGACGACCTGCTGCCAGAAGGCCGACACCGACAGCAGGTTGAGGCCGTTGCGCAGCACGGCGAGGATCAGCGCGCCGATGAGGGTGCCGGACGCCTTGCCGACGCCGCCGGACAGGCTGGCGCCGCCGATGACGACGGCCGCGATCGCGTCAAGCTCGTACCCCTGGGCGGCCTGCGGCTGCGCCGAGACCAGCCGGGAGGCGAGGACGACGCCCGCGACGGCGGCGAACAGGCCCGAGAGCGCGTAGATGGCGATCTTCTGCCGCTGGACCCGCAGCCCCGAGAGCCGGGCCGCCTCCTCGTTGCCGCCGATGGCGTACATGGAGCGCCCGATGTACGTACGGGACAGGATCAGGGCGGTCAGCAGCCCCATCACCACCATCACGATCACCGGGACCGGCAGATGCCCGCCGAGGGTGTCGCCGACGCGGGAGACGGACTCGGGGAAGGCGATCGGGCTGCCCTGCGAGAGGACCAGGGACAGGCCCCGCCCGACGGAGAGCATGGCCAGGGTGGCGATGAACGGGGGGAGTTTGCCGTACGCGACGAGGGCGCCGTTGACGGCGCCGCAGGCCAGGCCGGTGCCGATGGCGAGGAGGACCGCCAGCCAGACCGGCAGGCCGTGTTCCGTCGCCGTCCAGGCGAGCACGGTGGCGCTGAGGGCGGCCACCGACCCGACGGAGAGGTCGATGCCGGCCGAGACGATGACGAAGGTGACGCCGAAGGCGAGGATCGCGGTGACGGCGGCCTGGACACCGACGTTGAGCAGGTTCTGCGTGGTCAGGAAGTCGCCGGAGAGCAGCGACATCGCCACCGCCAGGACCACCAGGGCGCTCAGCGCGCCGTTGTCGAGCAGCAGGCGGCGCACGGCGCGGGCGCCGCTCGCGCCCGTGGTGCTCCGGAGCGTTTCAGTGGCCACGGGGGCCCTCCTCTTCGTGCGGTGCCGGGGCGTTGGCGGGGGCCGCGCCGACGGCGAGTTCCATGACCGTCTCCTGGGTGGCCCGGGCGGCCGGGAGTTCCCCGGCGATCCGTCCCTGAGCCATCACCAGCACCCGGTCGCTCATGCCGAGCACCTCCGGCAGATCGCTGGAGATCATCAGGACGGCGTGCCCGGCGGCGGTCAGTTCGTTGATGAGCCGGTAAATCTCGACCTTGGCGCCGACGTCGATGCCCCGGGTCGGCTCGTCGAGGATGAGCACCCTGGTCTCGGCGAGGAGCCACTTGCCGATGACGACCTTCTGCTGGTTGCCGCCGGACAGGGTGCGCACCCGCTGGCCGGGACCGGCCATCCGTACGCCGAGGCGTTCGGCGATCCGTGCGGCGGCCGTGCGCTGGCCCTTGCGGTCCACGAGCCCGGCGCGGGTGGCCGAGCGCAGGGTGACCAGGCCGAGGTTCTCCTGTACGGAGGCGTCCAGGACGAGGCCCTGGCCCTTGCGGTCCTCGGGGACGAGACCGATCCCGGCGGCCATGGCCGCGTTCACGTCGTGCCGGGCGACGGGCGCGCCCAGCACCTCGACGGTTCCGCTGTCATAGCGGTCGGCGCCGAAGACGGCCCGGGCGACTTCGGTGCGGCCCGCGCCGACCAGCCCCGCCAGGCCGACGACCTCGCCGGCGCGCACCTCGAAGCCGACGTCGTGGAAGGCGCCGTCGCGGGTGAGTCCGCGCACCGAGAGCAACGGGGCGCCGACGTCGGGGCGTTCGCGCGGGTACTGCTGGTCGATATCGCGTCCCACCATCAGGCGGACGAGTTCGGCCTCGGGGGTGGAGGCCGGCACCTGGCCGACGCTCCTGCCGTCGCGCAGGACGGTGACGCGGTCGCCGAGCGCCGCGATCTCTTCCAGGTGGTGGGTGATGAAGACGACGCCCACCCCGTCCGCCCGCAGCGAGCGCACGATCGTGAAGAGCGTGTCGACCTCCTCGGAGGTGAGGACGGCGGTGGGCTCGTCCATGATCAGCACGCGCGCGTCCAGGCTGAGCGCCTTGGCGATCTCGACCATCTGGAGCCGGGCGATGCCCAGTTCACGTACGCGCGCGTGGGGCGGCACGTCCACGCCGACCCGCTCCAGGAGCACGGCGGCGTCCGCCTCCATCCGTCTGCGGTCGATCATGCCGAAGCGGCGCGGCTGACGGCCGAGGAAGATGTTCTCCGCCACCGAGAGGTCGGGGACGAGGGTGAACTCCTGGTGGATGGTGGCGATCCCGAGCCGTTCGGCGTCCTGTGCGCTCTGGACGCGCACCTCGCGTCCGTCGACGAGGACGCGACCACTGTCGGGGCGGTGGGCGCCGGAGAGCACCTTGATGAGGGTGCTCTTGCCCGCCCCGTTCTCACCGAGCAGGACGTGCACCTCGCCACGGCGCAGGGCGAAGTCGACGCCGTCGAGGGCGAGTACGCCGGGGAAGGCCTTGCGTATGCCCTCGACGCGCAGCAGATCGGCGGAACCGCTCACGGGGTGCTCCTCCGGGTGGGGGTGGTCTCGCCGCAGGAGCTGCGGACGACGAGGCGCGCGGGCAGGGTGACGGACTGCGGGGGCCGGCCCTCGATACGGTCGATGAGGGCGCGGACCGCGGCCCGGCCCAGGGCGCCGGTGGGCTGGGCGATCGCGGTGATCGGCGGATCGGTGTGGACGAACCAGGGGATGTCGTCGAAGGCGGCGAGCCCGATGTCGTGGGGCACGCGCAGGCCGTGCGCGCGGATGGCGTCGAGCGCCCCGAGCGCCATCAGGTTGTCGGCGGCGAAGACGACGTCGGGCGGCTCGGGGAGGGCGAGGAAGCGCTCGGTGCTGCGCCGGCCGCTGCCGGCCTGGAAGTCGCCGTGGCCGATGTAGGCGTCGGGCAGCGGGAGCCGGTGCTCGCGCAGGGCGTCGCGGAAGGCCTCGACGCGTTCGCTGCCGGTGGTGGTGGCGGCCGGGCCCGCGATGATGGCGAGCCTGCGGTGGCCCAGCGCGTGCAGATGGGCGACGAGGTCGCGGACGGCGGACCGGCCGTCGGCCCGCACGACGGGCACGTCCACGCCGGGGATCCAGCGGTCGACGAAGACCATCGGGGTGCCGGCGCGTGCCGCGTCCAGGATCTGCGGGGAGCCGCCGTCGGTGGGCGAGACGAGCAGTCCGTCGATCCTGCGGTCGAGGAGGGTGCGGACGTGGTGGTCCTGGAGCTCGGGCCGCTCGTCGGCGTTGCCGATGATGACGCTGTAGCCGAGCGTGCGGGCCTCCTCCTCGACGGAGCGGGCGAGTTCGGTGAAGTACGGGTTGAGTACGTCGCTGATGACCAGGCCCAGGGTGCGCGTCTGGTCGGTGCGCAGGGACCTCGCCACGGCGTTGGGCCGGTAGCCGAGCGCCTCGACGGCGGCGAGGACGCGGGTGCGCGCCTCGGGGCTGACGGACGGGTGGCTGTTGAGGACCCGGGAGACCGTGGCGACGGACACGCCCGCGCGGGCGGCCACATCCTTGATGCTCGCCATGCGCCGGACCACCTCCTTGTGCGTCCGTGGAATCGATTACACGGAGGATTGGAATCGATTACACGCCCCTCGGCAACCCCCTCCCCCGGCTCCGAGATCCGATCGTGATGAACGGCCGCCGCGGTGGACGGCCCGGCGGGACGTACCCGGCCGGGCCCGGCCCGCCCTCTTCCGCCGGGCCGCGCGGACCGCCCCGCGCGGCGCGTTCGTGTCGCTGTTGCGCCCCAACCACTGGTGCGGATGCGGCAGTTGATGAACACTCTCCTGCTGTCACGTGCCGGGAACGCTCTTCCACTCGTCGCGCGCCGGGCACACCGGCCGCGGAAGGAGCCGTCCATGCGTACAGGGAGATCGAGAGGCTTGCGCACGGCCGCGGTCGCCGTACTGGCCATCGCGGGACTGCTGGCACCGGGCGGCCTGGCCGCCGGAGCCGGAACCCAGGAGGAGGACGACGAGGGCGGCCCCGCCGCCCCCGCCGAGTACAGCTATCTGCAGAAGGCGGTACCGGGGCAGCCGCTGCCCCGGCACGCCTACGACACCGCCGCGGCGCAGGCCGCCGCGCTGCCCGCCACCGGCGGCACCTGGCAGTCCGTGGGGCCCACCAACATCGGCGGCCGGGTCGTCTCGCTCGCCCTCGACCCGCGGCGCGCCGACACGGTGTACGCGGCTGCCGCCAGCGGCGGGGTGTGGCGCTCAACCGACGCGGGCCGGACGTTCACCCCGGCCTGGCCCGAGCGCGGCACCCAGGCCATGGGCGCGCTCGCCGCGGCTCCCGACGGCACCCTCTACGCCGGGACCGGCGAGCCCAATCCGGGCGGCGGCAGCGTCACCTACGAGGGGACCGGGGTCTACCGCTCCACCGACCGGGGCCGCAGCTGGCAGCCGGCCGGGCTGCGGGACTCGGGGGCGGTCGGCGCGTTCGCGGTGGATCCGCGCAGGCCCCGCCGGGTGCTGGTCGCGGCCACCGGCTCGCTCTACAACCCGGGCGGCGACCGGGGCGTCTACCTCTCCGAGAACGCGGGCGGCTCCTGGCGCCGGGTGCTGGACGTGCCCAACGCCTTCACCGGCGCCGTCGACGTCCAGCGCGACCCGGTCAACCCCGACCGGGTGTACGCCGTGCTGTGGGACCACCGGCGCGAGCCGGACAGACGCACCTACGGCGGCGCGGGCTCCGGGGTCTACCGCTCCGACGACGGCGGCGCCCACTGGCGGCGTCTCGGCGGCGGGCTGCCCACGGCCGGCTCGGGCCGGATCGGCCTCGGTGTCGCCACCTCCGAGCCCGGCCGCCTCTACGCCCTCGTCGGCGCCACGGACGGCACCTTCGGCTCCTTCCTCACCTCGGCCGACGGCGGCGACAGCTGGACCGAGCTGCCCCGGAACGAGACCCTGGCCGGCTCCCAGTCCAGCTACTCCTGGTGGTTCGGCAAGGTGTGGGTCGACCCCGCCGACGCCCGCCACGTGCACGCGGCCGGGGTGGGCCTGCTCACCACCGGGGACGGGGGGACCACCTGGCGCGCCGAGGAGGACGCCGTCCACTCCGACCAGCACGCCATGCTCTGGGACCCGCGGACACCCGGCCGCGTCTACCTCGGCAACGACGGCGGCGTCTACCGCTCCGACGCACGCGGCGACGGCGGCTGGACCAAGGCGGCGTACGAGCCGTGGACCCAGCTCTACACCGTGGCGGCGACCCCGCAGGACCCGAGCCGGATCTCCGGCGGCGCCCAGGACAACGGCTCCATCCGCTCCTGGGGCGGCGACCGGTTCAACGAGTACCTGGGCGGCGACGGACTGCAGAACCTCATCGACCCGACCGACGTGAACCGGGTGTACGCCTGCTACCAGTACGGCAACTGCTTCCGCTCCACCGACGGCGGCGCCACGCTCACCGAGTACACCGACGCCACCACCGCCGACCGGCGCAACTGGCTCACCCCCGTCCAGTTCGACCCGGTGAACCCCGAGGTCCTCTACTACGGGGGCAACCGGCTGAACCGTTCCACCGACGGCGGCGCCACCTGGCAGCCCATCAGCCCCGACCTCACGGGCGGTCCCGGCCACGACTCCTACCCGTACGGCACGATCACCACGGTCGCCGCCGCGCGGGACGGGCGGACCGTCTGGGCGGGCACGGACGACGGCCGGGTGTGGGTGACGCGCGACCTCGGCGCCCACTGGACCGAGGTCCTCACCGGCCGGCCGTGGGTGACCCGGGTGACCGTGGACCCGGACGACCCGGCGACCGCGTACGTATCGCTGTCCGGGTACCGGTCGGGCTCGCCGCTGCCGCATGTGCTGCGGACCCGGGACGCGGGGGCGCACTGGAGCGATCTGTCCGGAAACCTTCCCCAGGCACCGGTGAACGACGTGGTGCTCGGTGGCCGGAACACCCTCTACGCCGCAACCGACCAGGGTGTCTTCGTCAGCGGCCGGGGCGGCTGGCGGCGGCTCGGCGGCGGGCTTCCGCTGGTGCCGGTGTCGGACATCACATACGACGCCGACCACCACCGCCTGGTGGCGGCCACCTTCGGGCGCGGCTTCTACAGCCTCCTTGTGCGCCCGTAGATCTGACGGCACATCAGGCCCCCGTCGGCACGTCCGGCGGGGGCCTTTCGCCGCCCGTGCGCGCCGCCGCCCGTGACGGCCGGTTCACATCGGTCCCCTTTGGCCACTGCACCGATGCGATCTCGCCATGTACCGTTCAAATACGCGTCGTCCGGCAGCCTCCCAACTGCCTTTCTACGCGCGCAGACTGGGCGCCCGCACCGCCTCTCCCCCACCCTCATGGAGGTAGCAGGATGCTCCGAATCCGGAGTTCCGCAAGGTCACGGCAGAGACTCACGACCGCACTCGCCGTGTTCGGCATACTCGGCGGCGGCACCGCCGCACTGGCCGCCACCGCTCCACCGGCCGCCGCGGCCACCACCCCCGCGCACCGCGTGCTGTTCGACAACTCCAAGGCCGAGACCGCCGGCAACGCCGACTGGATCATCGGCACCAGCCAACCGGACCCGCTGGGCCAGAACCCCGCACCCTCGGCGGAGAAGGACTGGACCGGAGCGCTCTCGTCCTGGGGCGTCGCACTCCAGAAGACCGGCGGCTACTCACTCAAGACGCTGCCCAGCGGCGGCACGATCACCTACGGCACCTCCTCGGCGCTCGACCTCCAGAACTTCGACACGTTCGTGCTGCCGGAGCCCAACGTCCTGCTGTCGGCCGCCGAGAAGACGGCCGTGATGAAGTTCGTGCAGAACGGCGGAGGTCTCTTCATGATCTCCGACCACACCGGCTCGGACCGCAACAACGACGGCGCCGACGCGGTGAAGGTCCTCAACGACCTCATGAGCAACAACAGCGTGGACAGCACCGATCCGTTCGGTTTCTCCATCGACTCGCTCAACATCGCCAGCGACAACCCCAGGGCCGTCTCCAACAGCACGGACCCGGTGCTCAACGGCCCCTTCGGCAAGGTCACCGGCAGCATCATCCGCAACGGCACGACGGTCACGCTGAAGCCCGCGGACAACCCGGCCGCCAAGGGCCTGGTGTACCGCACGGGCTCCTCCGGCAACACCGGCGCGTTCTTCGCGACCAGCACCTTCGGCAGCGGCAGGGTGGCGTTCTGGGGCGACAGCTCGCCCATCGACGACGGCACCGGCCAGTCGGGCAACACCCTCTTCGACGGCTGGGACGACCCGGCCGGCACGGACGCGGCGCTCGCCCTCAACGGCACGCAGTGGCTCGCAGGCGCCACCGGGTCGACCGGCGGCGGTGGTGGCGGTGGCACCTGCACCGCCGCGCAGCTGCTCACCGACCCCGGCTTCGAGTCGGGCGGCACGGGCTGGTCGGGCACCAGCGGTGTCGTCACCGCCGACTCGGGCGAGGCGGCGCACACCGGCTCGTACAAGGCATGGCTGAACGGCTACGGCTCCGCCCACACCGACACGCTCGCCCAGACGGTGACGGTTCCGGCGGGCTGCACCGGCGCGAGGCTCAGCTTCTTCCTGCACGTCGACACGGCCGAGACGAGCACCACGACCGCCTACGACACCCTCAAGGCGCAGGTCGTCAACGGCAGCGGGACGGTGCTGTCCACCCTCGCCACGTACTCCAACCTCGACGCCGGGACCGGCTACACCCAGCGGACCCTCGACCTCGGCGCGTACGCCGGCCAGACGGTCACCGTGAAGTTCACCGGCACCGAGGGCTCGCAGCTCCAGACGTCGTTCGTCCTCGACGACACGGCGCTCGACGTGAGCTGAGACCCTCCTCGCGACACGGCGGACGCCGCCCACCCCTCACCGGGTGGGCGGCGTCCGCGGTGTACGGGCCGGCCGGCATCCGCCGCCGTCGTGGCTCTTGTCTTGTCGGGCGCGGCTCACTACCTTCCGGTAGCCGCATCACGCGTGATTGTCATGCCCCCCACAAGATCATCCGGAGTGACGATGCCCATCTACCGAACGCTCGGCTCCCTGGCCGCCGTGGTGACCCTGGCCGTGACCGGGGCCTCCGCGACCGCCTCCGCATCCTCGTCGGCCTCCGACTCTCCCGGGGCGAAGCCCGCCGGTGCCGCGGCACTGCGCGAGGTGATGTTCGTCGGCAACAACTGGGACGGCACCGCCGACGTGGTGAAGTCCAGCGGCGACCTGGCCCGGATCGGGCGGATCAACGTCATCCCGGACAAGGACCAGCGGCTCACCGAGATCTACCTCAACCCGATCAGACTGGCCTACTTCCTCGGCATCAGACAGGGCCCCGGCGAGGGCCACGACCAGTTCGTGGACGACATGTACTCCACGCCCGACGGCTCCGCGGTCGTGGTCTCCCGGCCCAGCTTCGCCGATGTGGTCTCCATCGACCTGGCCACCGGGAACCTCAACTGGCGTTTCCCGGTGTCGGGTTACCGCTCCGACCACATGGCGGTCTCCCCCGACGGCACCCGGGTCGCGGTCTCCGCCTCCACCTCCAACACCGTGCACGTCCTGGACATCGCGACCGGCCGGCAGCTCGGCTCGTTCGCGACCGGCGACAAACCGCACGAGAACGTCTTCACCGACGGCGGAAAGTTCCTGTGGAACATGGCGATCGGGGAGGTGAACACGGCCCTGGACGACCCGGCGTGGGACTGGACCAAGGGCGACCGGCACATCACGGTCGTGGACGCGCACACCTTCAAACCCGTCAAGGTCATCGACATGCGCGACCGGCTCGACGCGTTCGGCCGCAAGGACCTCTCCGACGCCGTACGGCCCGTGGTCTTCACGCCCGACGAGTCCAAGCTCTACTTCCAGGTGTCGTTCTTCAACGGCCTGCTGGAGTACGACATCGCGAGCGACCGGATCACCCGCTCCAAGACCCTGCCCAAGAACCCCGCGACCAGCGAGGACCGCACCACCTGGGTCAACGACTCGCGCCACCACGGTCTCTCGATCAGCCCCGACGGGGCCCGTCTCTGCGTCGCCGGGACTATGGACGACTATGTGACGGTCGTCGACCGCGCCACGCTTCAGGAGGGGCCGCTCGTCCCGGCGTCCAAGCCGTACTGGGCGACGGTGAGCGGGGACGGCAAGTCCTGCGTCATCTCCGAGAGCGGGGCGGACCGGATCACCGCGATCGACTTCGCGACCGGGCAGAAGACGGTGTCCGTGGCGGTCGGCGACCATCCGCAGCGGGTGCGCCTCGGCCATGTCACCGCCGGCTGGACGAGCCCGGCGGCCCACCGCGCGACGAGCTGACGCGGCCCCGGCTCCGGCTCCGACTCCGACTCCGACTCCGCCAACGTTCCACGCATTTCCGCCCGTACAGGAAGAAACCACCGGCCGCGCGCTGTGATCACCAGCACAGTGCGCGGCCGGTGCAACCAACCCCCGTCCAAGGCACGTCTGCACCGGTGGGACCATGGGGTGCAACGGGGTGCACACGGATGTCGCACGGCCCGTCGCCCTGCGTTCACGCGGGTGGGGGCGAGTGTTAAATCTGGGTTCCAGAAGCACACAAGCCGAACAAACGCCTTTACATGCGCATGTCAGGCGTAGCAGTGTTCGCCCGGGACCACACAGTCCCCGCGGTGCTCAGAAACACCGTGCGTACGGGCGGTTGTAGCCGGCCGCCCCGCAACACCTAAGGACCCTCCATAGTGCGTACACCCCACATACGCAGACTGGCGATCGCCCTGGCCGTCACCACGGCAGCGACCATCACGGTAGGGGGCGTGGGCACCGCGGTCGCGACGTCCGCCGCCACCGGGACCGCACCCGTCGCCTCCTCCGCCAAGTCCGCGAAGTCGGTCGTGGACGCGGCGCGCGCCGCCGCCTTCGCGCACGCCGCCGCCACCGGTGTCTCCAAGGACGACACCCTGACGGCCACCGACACCCTGGTCGACCCGGACGGCAAGCAGCACGTCCGGTTCGTCCGCGCCCACAAGGGGATGCCGGTCCTCGGTGGCGACCTGGTCATCCACCTCGACGCCAAGTCCGCGTACCTCGACGTGACCCGGGCCACCCGCCGCCAGGTCGCCGTCACCGCCAAGGCCCCGAAGCTGACGGCCGCGCAGGCCAAGGCGAAGGCCGCCGCGCGGGCGAAGGGCGACGCGGGTACGCCCGAGCTCGTCGTCGACGTACGCGCCGGCCGCACCGCTCTCGCCTACCAGATCAAGGTCAGCAACAGCAGGACCACCGAGGCGGGCGGTGTCCGCACGGTCGTCATCGACGCCACGACCGGCGCCGTGCTCACCGACATCCCCGCCGCGGACACGTTCATCTCGCCGAGCCTGAAGGCCAAGCTGCGCAAGAGCGGTGCGAAGGCCACGCCGCTCACGGGGGCGACTGCCTCGGGTGCCGCCGCCGCCGCGACCGCGGGCCGGCCGTTCAACCCGCCGCGGACCACGGGCATTCCGACGGTCGGTTCCGGCACGTCGCTGTTCGTCGGCAAGGTGCCGCTGAACACCCTGAAGACCGGCGGCAGCTCGTACCTGCTCAAGGACGCCGCCCACGGCAACACCGAGACGCGCGACGCGGGCGGCCGTGAGCTGGAGCAGTTCACCCAGGGCAAGGCGTTCACCAGCACGTCCAACACCTGGGGCAACGGCGACACGAACAACCGGCAGACCGCCGCCGTGGACGCCCAGTACGGCATCGTCAGCACCCTCGACTTCTACAAGAAGGTCCTGGGCCGCAACGGCATCAAGAACGACGGCTCCGGTGCCCACGCGATGGTGCACTTCGGCTCCAACGTGGGCAACGCCTTCTGGTACTCCGAGTGCGGCTGCATGCTCTACGGAGACGGCGACGGCGCCACCTTCACCAAGCCGCTGGTCGTCCTCGACGTCACGGGCCACGAGCTCAGCCACGGCGTGGTCGACGCCACGGCCAACCTCCAGCCGACCCGGGTCGACGACCAGGGCAACCAGTTCGGTGAGCCGGGTTCGCTCAACGAGTCGCTGGCCGACATCTTCGGCAGCAACGTCGAGTTCCAGACCAACAACCCCAACAACCCGCCCAACTACCTGCTGGGCGAGAAGCTGGGGCTGGCGCAGACCTTCCTGCGCCGCCTGGACAAGCCGTCGCTCGACGAGCTGGAGGGCACGGTCGACTACTGGTCGGCGGCCTCCTACGACGCCGAGGTGCACGGCGGTTCGGGCGTCTCCTCGCACGCGTACTACCTGCTCGCCGAGGGCAGCGGCAAGAAGAAGATCGGCAACGTCGACTACGACTCCCCGACCTACGACGGCGCTGCCGTGACCGGTATCGGCCGCGACAAGGCGACGCAGATCTTCTACCGCGCCCTCACCCGTTACATGGTCTCCACGACCGACTTCCACGACGCCCGCACGGCGACGCTGAAGGCGGCGGCCGACCTGTACGGCACGACCAGTGCCGAGTACAAGACGGTCGACAGGGCCTGGGCGGCGGTCAACGTGACCGCGGCGAACACGCCCAAGCGCTGACACCCGGCGCGGCACACCAGGAGGCGCCCCCGCGGGACTCGCGGGGGCGCCTTCGCGTGGTGGGGCCGTGCGGAGGGCGGCGGTCCGCCTCAGCTCCCGGCGGCGGCCTCCCGCGCCGACAGCGGCGTGGCGATGTCCTCCAGCGACTTGCCCTCGGCGTCGACCGCGAAGAACGCCGCCACTCCGCCCGCGACGGTCATCAGGGCGGCGCCGACGCAGAAGGCCACGACCGCGTCGTCGACGATGCCGCTCGACGTCAGACCGGAGAAGACCAGCGGCCCGGAGATACCGCCGGCCGCCGTGCCGATCGCGTAGAAGAAGGCGATCGCCATCGCCCTCGTCTCCATCGGGAAGATCTCACTGACCGTCAGATAGGCCGAACTGGCGCCCGCCGAGGCGAAGAAGAGCACCACGCACCAGCAAGCGGTCATGGTGGTCGCGCTCAGCCACCCCTGGCTGAAGAACCAGGCGGTGACGAAGAGCAGGCCGCCGGAGAGCAGATACGTACCGGCGATCATCACCCGGCGACCGATGGTGTCGAAGAACCGGCCGAGCAGCAGCGGTCCGAGGAAGTTCCCGAAGGCGACGACGGCGAAGAAGTAGCCGGTGTGGCCGCTGGAGACGTCGAAGAACTTCACCAGGATCGAACTGAAGCCGAAGGTGATGGCGTTGTAGAGGAAGGCCTGCCCGATGAAGAGGGCGAAGCCGAGCACCGCGCGCTTGGGGTAGGACCGGAAGAGGGTCCTGGAGATCTCCAGGAATCCCACGCTCTCGCGCTGCTCGATGGTGATGGCGCTGCCCGGGGCGGGCAGCGGCTCGCCCGTGTCCTCCTCGACCTGCCGTTCCACGTCCTTCACGAGCCCTTCCGCGCCCTCCTCCTGGCCGTGGATGAACATCCAGCGCGGGCTCTCCGGCACATGCCGGCGCACCAGCAGGATGACCAGGCCGAGCACCACGCCGAGGGCGAAGGTGAGCCGCCAGCCGAGGTCCTTGGGGAAGATGTCCGTGTTCAGGGCGAGTACGGACAGGAGCGCGCCGCCCATCGCGCCGAGCCAGTAGCTGCCGTTGATGATGAGGTCCACCCGGCCGCGGTACTTGCTGGGGATGAGTTCGTCGATCGCGGAGTTGATGGCCGCGTACTCGCCGCCGATGCCGAAGCCGGTGAGGAAGCGGAAGAGGAAGAACCACCAGGCGGAGAAGGACAGCGCGGTCATGGCGGTGGCCGCCAGATAGACCGCGAGGGTGATGAGGAAGAGCTTCTTGCGGCCGTACCGGTCGGTGAGCCAGCCGAAGAAGAGGGCGCCGAAGCAGGCTCCGGACACATAGAGCGCGGCGCCGAGACCGGTGACCTGGGCGTCGGTGATGGCCAGGCCGCTGCCGTCCTCGGAGAGGCGGCTGGCGATGTTGCCGACGACGGTGACTTCGAGGCCGTCGAGGATCCACACGGTGCCGAGACCGATGACGATCATCCAGTGCCAGGCGGACCAGGGCAGCCGGTCCAGTCGCGCGGGGACTTCGGTGGTGATGGTCCGGCCCCGCGACTTACTGCCCACCGTCGCACCGTCCATGCGTGCCTCCTGCCTGCCGAGGGCCCATGAGCGCCCGGGATACCGGACGTGTCCGCCACGGGTACCCGAAGATCATCGCCATTAACCGCCCGGCTCCCGCGCGTACCCGTGCCCGCCGGCGCGACCCGCCCGGCCCTCGTTTCCGCGCCTGCTTCCTCAGCCGCCCCTCAGCGGCCGGGCATAGGTGACGTACTCGCGGTGGGCGGTGAAGCCCAGCCGTTCGTAGAGGCCCAGGGCGCCGGAGGGGTTGGCGGTGTCGACGGTGAGGGAGGCGCTGTCGTAGCCGTGGGTGAGGGCCGCGTCGAGGGTGGCGGCCATCAGTGCGGGGGCGGCGCCGCGACCGCGGTGCGAGCGGCGGGTGGCGAGGTAGCCGATGTGGCAGTCGCGGGTGCCGTCCGCGGCGGTGTCGGCCTCGTACTCCTCGGCGATCAGATACGCGGCCACCTCGTCGCCGTCCAGGAGCAGCCGCGACAGGGCCGGGCGGAAGGAGCGCGCGCCCACGACATGGGTTCGCCAGTCGGTCCGGTCCATCGCGGTGAAGTCCCAGTGGTCGCGGAAGGCGTCGTTGTGGGCGAGCCGGGCGGCCTCGTCCCAGGCGGGCTCGAACGGTACGAGCCGCAGCCCCTCCGGGACACCGCCGGTCACCGGGCGGCCCGTGTTGAGCGGATGCGTCATCTCGAACCACCAGCGGCAGGCGGTGAACCCCCCGCTCGCCGCCAGCGCCTCCAGGTTGGCGTCCCCGGACTTCCCGCTGATCAGGAGTTCGCCGGGCAGATGCGTGAAGCCCTCCGCGTACAGCGCGCGGGCCCGTGAGTCCATCCAGGTGACCAGATGGCGGCCGAGCCCCTGGCGCCGCCAGTCGGGGTGGACCACCGCGTCGCCGCGGAAGCGGGCCGCGTCCACGGCCCCGTCCGGGGCGTGCACCAGGGCGTAGGCGACCAGCTGTGCGCCGTCCCAGAGCGTGAGCGTGTTCCGCTCCGGGTCCAGCTTGGGGTTCTCCAGCTCTTCGGCGAGGTCTGCGGCGTCGACGTGATGGCCGCTCCTGTCGACGCGCTCGGTGTCGACGCGCAGCTTCAGCCAGGCGGGCACGTCGGCCTTGTCCATCGGCCGCGTCAGGAATCCACCGGGTGCGATGTGCGACGTGGTGTTCACCGCTCCATCGTCGGTCGCGGCCGAGGGAGCCGCCCGCTGGCCCGTCCGGGTGGAGTACGCCGGGACGCGACGCCCGCTGCCCTCTGGAGACGACCGTGCCTGTCACCGTAGGACCCCGTGCCCATGACACGCCCCGCCGCCTCCTCGGGTGCTCCGCGCCGGGCCCTGCTGCGGGCCGCCGTGGCCGGCGGGCTCGCCGCGCTGGCGGCGCCGACCCACGCGGCCGGGCCGTCCCCCTCCCCCGCGTCCGCGACCCGCCCGTCCCGGGCGCCGGGGACCCAGATCCTCGCCTGCGACCAGGCGTCCCAGTCGGTGATCCTGCTCGACGCGACCAGCGCCTACTGGCGCTCCGGGAGCCCCGACCGGACGGCGCGGGCCGCCGATCTGCAGCCGCTGTGGTCCTGGTCGCCGCTGGCCGACCCCGGGCTCGCGGATCTCGATCCGGGCAGCGGCTGGCAGAACGTCAGTGAGGCCAAGGCCCGCGCCACCGCCTCCGGCCCCCTGCTGCTGACCTGCGCATCCGGCGGGTTCGTGGCGGCGGTGCACCGCGAGGGCGGGACGGTGTACTGGGCGGCGTCACTGCCCGCCTCGTCCAACCCGCACAGCGTCGAGCTGCTGCCGGACGGCAATGTCGCGGTGGCCGCGAGCACCGGCGGCTTCGTCCGCGTCTACACCGCCTCCCAGGGCGCACGCTCCGGGACGCACGCCTCGTTCGCGCTGCCCGGGGCGCACGGACTGCTGTGGGACACGGGCAGCGGACTGCTGTGGGCGCTGGGCGACCGGCTGCTGGTGGGCCTCGCCGTGGAGGGCGGCGCGGCGAACCCCCGGCTGACGGCCGCGCGGACCGTCACGCTGCCCGAGACCGGCGGCCACGACCTGGCGCGGGCGCTCGGCACGGACAGCGCGATGTGGCTGTCGACGAGCACCCATGTGCGCCGGTTCGCCGTCCGCGCCGGCGCGTTCGTGCCGTACGCGGACGAGGCCGCCGTCCACCGGCCCTCGGTCAAGAGCGTCAGCCAGAACCCGGCCACCGGGCGGCTCCTGACCGTGAGCCCCGAGCCGGGCGCCCCCTGCGTCTGGTGCACCTCGCGCATCCGCTTCCACGGGCCGGGCGGTGAGGAGGAGCTCAAGGGGTCGAGCCTGTACAAGGCGCGGTGGTGGACGGCCGACGCGCCCTGACGCCCGGCCGCCGGACGGGGAAGCGGCCGGGCGCCCGCCCGGTGTTCAGGACGCGGTCACTGCCGTACGGTCCAGTGGTCGTCGGAGCCCGCCTGGAGGAACTTCAGGGGTGGGCAGAGGAAGTCGCGCCCGGCCGGGTCGGCCTCGGTCCAGGGGGAGTCGGCCGGACGCGCGGGCTTCCAGACCCCGGCCTTGCGCAGCTGGATCGCGCTGCTGTCGAAGACGGTGTTCCTGGCCTCGGTGCAGTAGTAGCCCACGCCGGTGGCCGGGTTGACGCTCGCGTAGATCTCGAAGATGTCCCAGCCGTGGTCCAGGTCGCTCCGGTCGGTGCCGGACTGGCGGTAGAGCAGCTCCCACTGCGCGGTGCGGTGGTTGTACAGGTACGAGGACCAGCGGTTGCCGGAGCCGGTGTCCTTGACGAGCTGGATGCTGAAGGCCGGGCGGCCGTCGACGGTGGCGGTGTACTTCGCGCGGAAGTCGGCGTCCAGGGGCAGGATCTTGGCGGGTCCGCCGTCGCGCGAGCACCAGTCCCACGCCCACAGCTCGTTGCCGCTGTTCCAGTACGCGGTGACCACTTCGATGCAGGAGTTCTGCGCTTTGGTGGTGGGCGCGTAGGTGAAGTTGTCGGCGTCGCTCACCCGGTAGGCCGGGTCGAGGCTGTGGGTGGCGGTGATGCCGTCGTGGGTGCCGGGCTGCGGGAAGATCCCCCACCAGTTGTGGGTGAGGGATGCCCGGCGGCCGGCACGGCCGTCCTTGAGCGCCGCCACCGCGCGGTCGCGGTCCGCGTCGCGGCCGGGGGTGCGGGCCGTGGTGACGACGCCGTGGTGCGGGGCGTTCGGCGAGGGCGTGGTGCCGGGGCGTGCGGCGGGGCGGGCGGCGGCGGTTCCCGCGCTCTGCACGGTGCCGAGCGCCGCGGCGGCGACGAGCAGGGCGCCGGCGAGGGCGGTTCTCGTGGATCTGGCGGACCTGGCCCGGGTGCGCGTGTGTCTGTTCACGTGGCTCCTCCAGACCGGACTCGGAGTCCGGACGTCATGGGGTACGACGGTGGGGGGTGGGAGCACGGTCCGGCGACGGCGCGGGGTGGTGCGCCGCGGCGGAACCGGGTGAGCGACTAGTAATGTTCATGTCATTGACAGGACTGTCAATAGCCGCTGGAGCCACACACGTCCGTCCAGGACGCTTTCGAGCCGTGCCCGCTCCGGCGCGCCGGAGCGGGCGGCGGGCTCAGTACATCGTTCCCGTTCCCTCCGTCGGTCCTACTGGGGGCCGTGGTCCAGACACGGACACTCCCGGCCGCACCAGCGGCAGGCCGGGGCCGGTGAGGGGGTCGGGGCCAGCAGCAGGTCCAGGACCGCGTCCACGTCGTAACCGTCCAGCTCGCTTCCTTCCGGAACGAGCTGGTACGTACGGGAAAGGAACTCCGCGACGTCCTCCAGACCGGCGAGCAGATCGGCGCTGCCTTCGTCCGAATCCAGCCTGATCCGTAACCCCCCGTCGCCGCAGTACCAGACGCGCACGTCCCCCATCCCGACCGGGCGGCGGGACGTCAGCCCCTCGGCCACCAGGTCCCGGCCCATCGTCCAGGTGGTGTGGGTGCCGTTGCCGCACACGAAGTCCACGGACACCGCGAGCGGGTCGTCGGAGTCATAGGTCATCACGGCTTCCACCGGCGTCATGGCATCACCCCCCTCGTGCAGCAGCTCCACATACAGCGGTACGCAGATCTCTTCCATGTCTCCCCCCTCGGGACGGGCACCAGCGTCGTCTCTATGTCCTCTATGACGAAATGGACAGTGGTGTTAGTGACGGATTCCACCACCTCACATACGCACCGCGCGCCAGAACGGACTCAACTGCCCACAACCGCCTCCGAAAACGCGAAGGCGCGCCCCCGGTCAAGGGGGCGCGCCGGACACATGGATCCCTCAGTACGACTCTGGACGACTCAGCACGCCCCCTCGTCCTGCCACACGCCCCACTCACCGGTGGTCCCGGGCTCCTCGTTCTGGGTCCACCACTTGGCCTTCCACTTGTGGCCGTGGTGGGAGACCTCGTTGCCCGAGGTGTAGACCGCGGTACTGCTCCAGGCCGCCACCGCACAGTTTCCGGGCGGGGAGGTGGAAGGCGTGGTGGGCGGAGTCGTGGGCGGTGGTGTGGCGCCGGCGAACCGCACCGCGTACTTGGCGAAGTCCCAGTCGGCCTGGGCGACGCTGCTGCATGTGCCGGAGGTGGTGCCGTTGTTGTCGGGCGGCGAGCACTGCCGGTCCCGGTTGAGGGACCAGAAGGTGAAGCGGTCCATGCCATGGCCGGTGGCGTAGTCCAGGACGCTCTGGAAGTCGGCCTGGCGGAAGTACTCGCCGGTGTCGCTGCGGCCGTTCATACCGGAGAAGCCCTCGTGGGCGTAGGCGGTGGCCTCGCTCCAGCCGAAGGTGGAGCGCAGGATGGAGTTGAAGTTGGTCAGGGCGCTCGTCTGGGCCGCCGCGCCGTTGAAGCCGCCATCGAAGGGCATGATGGAGAAGTTGTCGGGCACGAAGCCCTGCGCCTTGGCCTCGTTCAGCATCTGCTTGCCGAACCAGCCGGTGCCGTCGGCCGTCCCGGCCGTGGTCACCGACACGTAGAGGCCGGGGTTGTTCTGCTGAAGGATTTTGGCGGCGCCGATCTCGTGCGCGATGGCCGTGCTGTTCTCGTACTCGGGCTCCTCCAGGTCGAAGTCGATCGCCTTCAACTGGTACTTGGTGATGACCTGCTGGTAGGCGGCTGCGGTGCTCGACGCGTCGGAGCAGGTCTGACCGAGTTTGGTGCCGCCGTAACCACCGGCCGAGACGGACACGTCGCCGCCCTTGGCCCTGATGGAGGCGATGACGCCGGCGACCGCCGTGTCCGAGGAGACGGGCGCCGTGCCGCCCCAGGTGGGGCCGCACCCGCCTCCGTTCGGAGCGAGGACGAACGCGAGCTGGAACGCCTTGAGCCCGGTGGCGTCCATGATGGCGCCCGCGTTCGGCGGGTTGTTGTCGAGGGGCATCAGATACGGAGCCGCCGCGTACCACCGGCTGCTCAGCGCGGTCGCGGCGGCGGGCGCCCCGGACGCCTGTCCGGCGACGAAGGCGGAGAGGCCCGCCGCGGCGAGCGCGGCGGTGGCGGCGCCGCAGAGGAGAGCGCGAAGACGTCTCATGTCCAGGTCTCCTGGGGTGGGGGGAGTTTCCCCGGGGCCGGAACGGGCTCCGGGGGGCTGGGTTCACAGCAGAATCGAGCCGTGTCCCGGGCACGTCAACGACTTGGACTAGACCATGGGGAATCCTTGAACCGGCGAGGGCCGTGCCGACGTACCGGGACCCCTCCAGCGCCGGCGCCGCCCCGCCTCGGCGGCGTGCCCGCACGGCACGAGCGGCCCATTGTCAGTGCCGCGAGAGATGCTTGACGGTCCGACACCTTTACCGACGGAGACGAGGGAGAAGCCGAGATGACCGAACCGGAGCGCACGGCCGCCAAGGCGTACGTCCGGCTGCTGCAGACCGCGCAGGCCGTGCTCGCCGACCCGGCGACGGCGCCGCGCGCCCTGGCGCTGCTCGCCGGGCCGATGGCGGAGGCCGAGGAGTCCCTGCGGGCGGCGGGCCTCGCGGGCAACGAGGCCCGGCTGTTCGCGCTGGTGGAGGACCTCCAGACGGATACGTGCGCCTCGGGGCCCTGAGCCCGGAGCGCGCCTGCCACTATGGGGCCCGGGGGCGAAGGCCACGGGAAAGGGTGCATGCCATGCGGGACTGGGTCACCGAGCTCGGGCTCGAACCCCACACGGAGGGCGGGTACTTCCGCCGCATCTACACCAGCACGCACACCCTGTCGCTGCCCCGGGGCCCCAGACCCGCCGCCACGTCCATCCACTATCTGCTCACCCGGGACCAGCCGCTCGGCCGGCTGCACCGCAACCGGAGCGACATCCTGCACTTCCTCCTCGACGGCGGACCGCTGGAATACGTCACACTCGCCCCGGACGGCGGCCTCGACCGCGTCCGGCTCGGCGCCGACGACTCGCGGTTCCTGCTCGTCCCCGGCGGCCACTGGAAGGCGTCCCGGCTGGTCGACGGCGCAGGACACGGCCTGGTCGCCGAGGTGGTCACGCCCGGCTTCGACTACGCGGACCACGAGTTCGCGACCGAGGCGGACCTCCGCGGTTTCCCGGAGGCCAACGACGAGCTCCGGCCATTCCTGCCCTCCTGACCCGCGCACCACCTCTCGCGTATGTGGCAATCTCGCCAATGTCCGCCTGCGGTTCACCTTGGCGGTCTAGACCAATGATACAAAGGCAGTCGCTCCACAGAACCACTCAGACACTCGCAGTGATCGATCTAGGGAGACACATGCCCGGCACACATGGTCATTCCCTGCCCCCCGTCCCCCGATATCTGGAGATCGCCCACGACCTCAAGTCCACCATCGAGTCCGGCACTTCGGAGCCCGGACACCGGCTGCCCGCCGAACGCATCCTCGCCGAGCACTACGGCAGCAACCGCCAGACGATCCGTCAGGCCCTGGACGTGCTGCGCCAGGAGGGGCTGATCAGCACCGAGAAGCGCGGCTCCTTCGTCCGCGGCGACCGCCCCGGCGAGGCGCACGCACGGCTTCTCCAGGCACCTCCGGAGGCACAGTTCCCGCTGGGCGCGCTGAGCCCCCGGGCGGGCATCGCCGCCGCGACCCGGCTGGTCTGGGAGGCACCGCCCGCCCCGTACGCGACCAAGCTGGGCCTGCGGTCCGGCGTACGCACGCTCGTCCACTACTACACCGCCTCGGCCGGCGACCGGGTGATCCAGCACGCGGTCAGCTATCTCTCCCCCAGCCTGATCGCCCAGATCCCGCTGCTCGCCCGCTACGAGCGGACGCTGTCCCACCACACCCACAGCGATCTGCGCCGCCTCTACGCCTGGGCGGCGGACGCCGGGCTCAGCCTGGAGCACAACGAACAGCTCACCATGGCCCCCGGCGACGACCGCTCCGACGGCGTCCCGCAGCTGGAGATCCACCGCGAGGTGCGCGACCAGCACCACCGCACCGTGGAGATCACCCTGCTGACCTTCCCCCATGCCGAACAAGGGCCGATATATCACTTCACGTCCCCGGCCCGGGATGTGCGCCCGCCGCTCTGACGCCTACTCTTCCTGGTCATGACCAGATCATGGAAGTCCGGGCTCACCGCCCTGGCCGCCGGTTTCGCCGCCGTCGCCGCATCCCTGGCGACGGCCGGTCCCGCCCAGGCGGCCACCCCGTTCGGCTCGATCGACAGCGCCGTCGTCAGCCAGTTCACCCTGGACCCGGTGGCGGACTTCGGCGGCCGGCGCCAGAACACCTTCGACGTCTACGACGAGGCGATCAAGGCGGTGGAGGCCAAGGGCGCGGTCGCCCAGACCAACGCCACGAGCGTGCTCACCTCGGGCGGTCGCACCGGCAGCAACGGTCTGTGCCACAGCACGGGCCTGGCTTCGAGCCTCGGACCGACGGGCTTCTGCTGGGACAAGGCCGACGACACGTCCAACTCCTACACCGACACGGGCGGCTGGACGCCGCAGGGCCTGACCGGCTCGTACGACGCCCAGCCGGGCGGTCTGTGGGACGGCCACAAGGCGTTCCTGGCCTCCTGGCACTTCAGCCGGGGCCTGGGCGGGGCGAACCCGGTGCCGAACGAGTTCGCCCGGGTCAGTCTGGTCAACGGCGACAACAACCAGATCACCTACAACCATCTGCTGCTCGTCGAGCCCACCGGCACCCGGGCGGGAGGCGACGGCAACTTCCGGGCCGTCCAGGGCACCCACGCCGACGGCGTGGTCTGGTACGGCAACAAGGTCTTCGTCGCCAACGGCCGCTGGCTGCAGGTGTACGACCTCCAGCACATATGGAAGGTCAACTCCAGCCAGGAGTCGGTCGGCATCACCGGTACGACGTCCTCGGCGCGCTGGAGCAACTACGCGCTGCCCATGGTCGGCCGTTACCGCACCACCGCCGACGACAACACCGCCTGTGTCGTGGTCACCGGCACCAGCCCCTGCCTGAACTCGCTGAGCCTGGACCGCACCGGCCAGGACGGTCTGGTCTCCGCCGAGTACAAGTCCGGCGGAGCGGGGGGCCGGGTGGTGCGCTGGCCGCTGAACTATCTCACCGCGCTCCCCTCCACCACCGACGCCTCCGGCCACGGCGTCAGCCACGCCACCCTCGGCTACTCGTCGCCGGTCTGGGCGATGCAGGGCGCCACGACGAACGGCCAGTACTGGTACATGAGCGGCACCTGTCCCACCGGCACGGGCGGCGGCTCCGGTGACGCCATCGACTACTCGTGCATCCACCGGGCCCTGCCCGACGACGCCCCGCACGTGTACACCACCTCCCCGGTCCTGACCCAGAACCTCGGCTACTCACCGGACACGGGACGGATCTGGGGCATCAACGAGCGCATCAACTCCACCACCGGCATCCGGGTCGTCTTCTCGATCACCGGCTGATCCCGGCGGGCGTTCACTCGTCCGCCTCCGCCCCGGGCGTGCGCCGACTACGGCGGAGACGGGCCGCCCGGAGACGGCGGTGTTCACAGAAGGGCCGGGGCCTGGCCGGCTCGTGACCCGGCGACAGGTCGGCGACAGTTCGACGACAGCGGGAATGCAACTTGTGTTGCTTGTCATGACTCTGGCGATTCACACTCTGCTGTCACCGTCCGACGAAAAGCCGTCCCCCCACTGGAGGTTCCCGTGTCAGCACCGCTGCCCAGACGCCGTACCACCCGCCTGCGCACCGCCCTGGCCGCCGCAGTCACGGTCGGCCTCGGGCTCGCGCTCACCGGCGCGGGCGGTGGCGCCGACGCCTCCGCCGCCGGACCCGAGAGCCTGCCGCTGTCCGCCACCACCTCGTCTGGTCTGCACAACACCTATGACCCGGCCTCCTTCCGGTATCTCGCGCAGGCACTCGACACCGGCACCTCCATGATCGAGCTCGACGTCTGGGACGACTTCATCACCAAGGAGTGGAAGGTCAGCCACTCCAACCCCCTGGGCAACAGCAACAACTGCGTCAACGCGAGCACGCCCGCACAGCTCTACTCCGGCAGCGCCAACAAGAACCTGGAAAGCTGCCTGGACGACGTACGGCTCTGGCTCGCGGCCCACCCCGGGCATGGACCGCTCATGATCAAACTGGAGCTGAAGGCCGGGTTCCAGTCCCACTTCGGCCTCGGCCCCGCCCAGTTGGACCAGGCGATCAGCGCGCACCTCGGGTCGGCCGTCTTCCGCCCGGCCGACCTGCTGGCCAAGTCGGGCGGCGGCCAGTACGCCACCCTCGACGAGGCGGCCACCGCCGGGAACTGGCCCACCCGCGCCCAACTCGCCGGAAAGGTCGTCCTGGAGATCATCCCGGGCACGGTCGAGGAGGGAAACCCCACCGACTCCCTGTGGACGGACAAGGAGTACGCGGCATATCTGCGCGACCTTCACGCCGCCGGACGCACCACCCAGGCGCAGATCTTCCCGACGGTCCACGGCGCCCAGTCCGGCGACCCGCGCACCCGTTACGCCGACACCTCGCTGCGCCCGTGGTTCGTCCTGTTCGACGGTGACGCCGCCACATATCTCAACGGCACCATCGACACCGCCTGGTACGACGCCCACCACTATCTGCTGGTGATGACCGACTCCCACAGCGTCGCCCCGGCCCTGGACGCCAAGAACCCGCCCCCGGCCGACGCCCAGGCCCGTGTCGCGCTGCTCGCCAAGTCGCACGCGACCATCGCCTCGAACGACTGGACCGCGCTGCCCCAGGTCCAGGGCCTGACACTGCCCCGCGGCTGACCCCCGAGAGCCCAGAGGGCGGGGCCGCCCCACCCGTGTCGCGGCGGCCCCGCCGCACATCAGAACGTCGACGTCCGTGATCATGGAATGATGCGCCCCGTACCCCTGTGCGTCCTCAGCAGCTCCGCCCCGCCACGGGTGGAACACGGCCACGACCCCGAGCTGTTCGTCCAGATCGGTTCGTTGGCCAAGCCGCTCACCGGCACCCTCCTGACCCGTCTCGCCATCGCGGGCGCCCTCGGGCTCGACGATCCCCTCGAACGCTTCCTGCCTGTCCCACCGGGCACCGGCATCACCCTGCGGCACCTCGCCACCCACACCTCCGGCCTGCCGCGGTTGCCCCCGGGCCTCGACCGCCGCGATCCGTACGCCCCGTTCGACGCCACGGCCCTCGACGCTCTCCTCCGACGCCTCGACACCCTGGTCACCGCGGCCCCGGGCGAGCACGAGGAGTACTCCAACTTCGGCTACGCCGTTCTTGGTTCGGCGCTCGCGACCGCGGGCGGCGCCCCGTACGAGGACCTGCTGAACGAGTACGTACTGGGACCGCTCGACATCACCGACGTCACCTCCGTCCCGGCGCCGGAGCGGCGCCTGGTCGCCCGGGGGCTTTTCGGCCGCCCCTCCCGACCGTGGACCATGACCGGCGCGATCCTGCCGGCCGGGGGTCTGTGGGCCACCCCGGTCGCCGCCTCCCAACTGGTCACCTCTCTGCTCGTCGAACACCGACTGGGCGAACCGGCCCCGTCCTGGCAGCGGGCCGGCCGCCTGCTGTGGCACAACGGCGCGACCAAGGACGCCTCCGTCTTCGCCGGCGCGCTGCCGAACGGCGCCTGGGTCCTCGTCCACCGGCTGGCCGGCGACGCCGATACCACCGACAAGCTCGGTATCGAGCACCTCAGGGGTGAGACGGAGGCTGCGGAGGCGACGGAGGCGGCTCCATAGGGGCCGGCCCCTGCGCCCGCCCTCCCCTGCCTGCCCCTCCCGCCTGTCCTCCCTCACGTGCCCTGTGCTCCTCGCCGCGACGAAGACACGAGACGGTGGCAGGGTGGTGGGGATTCCGCCGACGGGGGCTTCCGTAGGGACGCCGGCACAGCGTCCGTACGGAAGTTCCCGGGCCCGCGCGTGGGGGCCGTCGTGGTTCGCGACCCCGTGCAGGCCCGACGCGGACGCGGAGCCCCGCCGCCCCGCGTCCCCGCCGTTTCAGCGAGACTTGCCGTTCCGGCAACCGGCGAAGGGATCACGGTGACACCTCCCGAAGAACACAGCGAGCCAGCCCCGGCGGCCCCTTTCGAGGCGGCCACCGGCGACGGACCGGCACCGGCCACCCCGCCCGCCCAGCGGGAGGCCGAGGTGCGCGTCGCCTTCGAGGGGTTGCGACAGATCCGGCGTCTGATGAACTCCGGGCACCCCGACCCGCTCGCCGTGCCCGCGCTCTGGGAGCGGCAGCAGTTGGTGCGCGCCGTCTCCCTGGCACTGGAGGCCGCCGGATGCCCCCCGTCAGCCGTGGACACGACCGGGCGCCGGACCGCGACGGGTTACCGCGTCTGCCCGGCGGACCAGCCCGGGGCCGTCCGCGTGGAGTGGCTGGGCCCGCCCGGGAGCGGCGCCGCCCAGGAGGAGGCAGAGGCGCTCCGCCGATGCGCGGACACGCTGCGGCCTCTGGGCTGGGAGGCGCTGGAGTACCGGGGGGCACGCCGCCACCGCTATCTGGAGGTCGAGGCGGCGATCTGACCCCCGCCGGCGGGCACCAACTCCTCCCCTGCGCCCCATCGCACCGCGACGCCTCTCTCCGCCGCCCGCCCTGAACACCCTCATCACCTGATCCACCGACCGCCGATCCGTCCATCCGCCGATCCACACCCCCACACCACCCTCCATTTGAATATCCAACCCACTCCGCTACAGTGAGTCCAGATTTCCAACTCACCCCACTTCGGGTCAACCTCCTTCCATGACCCCGGAAAGAAGACGCGCATGCGGAACACCAAGGCACTCGTGACCGGCGCCAACCGAGGGCTCGGGCGCGCCTTTGCCCTCGCCCTGCTGGAACGGGGCGCGAAGACCGTCTACGCGGCGGCGCGCGACCCGCGCACGGTGACCGACCCTGGACTCACCCCGGTCGCGCTCGACATCACCGACCCCGCCCAGGTCGCCGCAGCCGCCGAGCTCTGCTCCGACACCTCCCTTCTCCTGAACAACGCGGGGATTCTGCACGGCAGTTCCCTGATCGGCACGGACTCACTCGAAGGGGCGAGGGCGGAGCTGGAGACCAACCTCTTCGGCACCCTGGCGATGTGCCGCGCCTTCGCGCCCGTGCTCGCGGCGAACGGTGGCGGCGCCGTGGTCAACATGCTCTCCGTGCTGTCCTGGCACACACTCCCGCAGATCGGCTCGTACGGTGTCTCCAAGGCAGCCGCCCTGTCGATGACCAACGCGATACGCGAAGAGCTGCGCCCGCAGGGCACATTGACGGTCGCCGTCCACGCGGCCTTCATCGACACCGATATGGCGGCCGGCGTCGACCAGCCCAAGACGAGCCCTGTCGACGTCGCCCACCAGGTACTCGACGCGGTGGAGGCGGGCCGCGAGGAAGTACTCGCCGACGAGCTCACCCGCCAGGTCAAGGCCGCCCTGTCGGGCACCTCGGAGGTGTCCCGTGCCTCGCGCTGAACTCCGCTCCAAGGGCAGCCCCACGGCCGTCCTCGTGGCCGCCTGCCTCGGCCTGTTCACCGTCTTCCTCCAGACCACCCAGACCATCGGTACCCTCAGCGCCGTCCAGGACGACCTCGGCATCGCCCCGGCCGACCTGGTCTGGGTGCCCAGCATGTACACCCTGGTCGTCGCCTCCTTCGTCCTCGGCGCCGGCTCCCTCTCGGACCGGTGGGGCCGCCGCGCGATCTTCCTCGCGGGTGCCGTGGCGATGGGCGCCGGAGGACTGGTCCTCGTCCTGGCGTCCACCCTCCCCATGGTCCTGGTCGGCCAGGCCCTCGCGGGCCTCGGCGGGGCGCTCATCACCCCCAGCTCGCTCGCGCTCGTCAGCCATGCCTTCCCCGATCCGCGCCGCCGCGCCGGAGCCATCTCCGCCTGGGCCGCGACCTCCGGACTCGGCCTGGCCATCGGCCCCGTCACCGCCGGGCTCGCCCTGCGGTGGTGGACCTGGCACGCCGCCTTCTGGCTGAACCTGGCACTCGGCGCCCTGGCCATTCTCGTGGCGCTGGCCCGGGTCGAGGAGTCACACGTCCCGGGCGGCCGGTCCGACTGGGCCGGCCAGATACTCGTCACGGCCGGACTCGCCCTGCTCATCTACTGGTTGATCGACGGCGGCCACCACGGCTACACCACCGCCCGCTCCCTCTCCTCCCTCGCCGGAGCCCTGCTGCTCCTCGGCGTCTTCGTCGCCGTCGAACTGCGCCGCGATTCCCCGATGGTCGACCTGCGCCTGATGCGCGATCCGTCCTACAGCGCCTCCCTATTGCTCGCCGCCACCGTCCTCTTCGGCTTCGTCGGGGTCTCGCTCCTTCAGGTCCTGTGGCTGCAACGGGTGCGCGGCCTGAGCGCCCTGGAGGTGGGCGTCCAACTCCTGGCGGAGTTCGGCACCTTCATCCTCGCGTCGGTCGCGGCGGGTGTCCTCGTCCGCAGGTGGGGTCCCCGGCCGCTGATCATCACGGGACTCCTCCTGGCCGCCTCGGGCGCGGCGCTGTTCGCCACCGTCGAGCCCGGTGACACCTTCACGGCGTACGCCGCCGCGCTCGTCGTCTTCGGCCTGGGCTGCGGACTGGCCAACGCGCCCTCCACCGCCCTCGGCGTCAGCCATGTGCCGCGCGGTCGCGAGGGTGAGGCCAGCGGCACGGTCAACGCCGCCCGCCAGGTCGGCGCGGTCCTGGGCACCAGCATTCTGGGCACCCTGATGACCTCCCGCTTCACGGACCGCCTGGCCACGGGCGCCAAGGACCCGGGCGCGGCCTTCACCGACGCGGTGGGCTACGCCGCGGGCACCGGGGCGACCGTACTCGTCGCCGCGACCCTGGTCGGCGTCGCCCTGCTGGCCCTGGCGGGCCGCCGAGCGCGCGTGGTGGCGTACGAGGCGGCGAGCTGACACCTGCCCAGGGCGGGTACGGGGTCCGCCGATGCCCGGCCAGACCCCCCGCCGTTTCCACGTACGCGAACGTCCGGTTGGCAGTAGTCCCTCCTGGGGTCGCTGCCAACCGGCTTCTCACCGGCTCTCTCTCTCCCCCCCCCCCCCCGCTGGACGGCCGTCCTCGGCACCGCCACCGCTCATCGTGGCAGTGGCGCGAAGAGACGTGCGATGTGCGTACACCTGAGACGGTCTTGGACTGGACCGCCTGCGGTCAAAGGTGGACCATTCGCCGCTTGCGCGCGAGGACCTGCCCGAGTGCCGGACAATTCGGCTGCTGACCTTGACATGGCACCCACATGACCTAGCTTCAGCCGGAGCATTGGCGCCACATCACAGCCGGGGGGCTCGCATGACATCCAGGTTCTCGCGCACATCTTTCCGCCTCACCCGCCTCAGACCGCGTGCCCTCGTTCTTCTCGCGGCCGTCACCACAACCGCCGCGCTGTTGCCGCTGGTGCCGAGCGATGCCGCCGGTCATCGCGCCACTCCCCCGGTAATCGACCTCAACGCGTCCCCGACCTCTCCCCACCACGGAGTGGTCCCCGCCGACGCCATGCGGTCCACCGCACCGGCCCTGGACGAGTCGCGCTGGACCGTCACGGCGAGCGGCACCTCCCTCACCATCGACATGCACCGCACGGAGGTCGTCTCCGCGCTCGTCTACCGGCCCCGCAAGGCCGTCGACGGCAGCCGGGTCACCGAGTACGCCATCCGTCTCAGTACGGACGGGCACCACTGGACCCAGCCCGTCGCGACCGGCACCCTGGCCGACGACCTCACCACCAAGACCCTCGACTTCGCGGCGCAGGGCACCCGTTACCTACGGCTCTCGGCCACGACCACGGCCGGCGGCCACAACGGCTGGGCCGCCGGAACGGAACGCACATCCCCCGGCACCGCGCCCGCCCCCCTGGCTTCCGGAGCCGATGTCGGCCTTCTGGGCGCGCCCGGCCTCCCGGCACCCTCCACCGCCTTCCTGCCCGTCGACGGCTGGACGGCCTCCGCGAGCGACGAGGAGACGGCCAAGGAGAACGACCGTGCCTCGAACGTCCTGGACGGTAATCCGGCCACCTACTGGCACAGCAGATGGTCCCCGAAGACCGCGCGGTTCCCGCACGCCCTCGTCATCGACATGCACCGCACCACCACCGTCTCCGCGCTCACCTATCAGCCGCGTCAGACCGGTGTGAACGGCCGCATCGGAACGTATGCGGTCTCCACCAGCCTCGACGGCATCTCGTTCGACGCGCCGGTCGCGAGCGGCCACTGGAAGGACGACGCGACCGCGAAGACCGCCCCCTTCACCCACGCCGTCTCCGCCCGTTATGTCCGACTCATCGCCCTCAGCGAGGCAGGACAGCGAGGTACGTGGAGCTCGGCGGCCGAGATCCGGCTCAGCGGCCCCAGCGACCCGTCCGTAGGGGGCTCCTGGGGTCCCGTCACCGGCTTTCCCCTGGTCCCGGTCGCCACGGCCGTACTGCCCGGCAACAAGCTGCTGGCCTGGTCGGCCTACGCCGTCGACCGGTTCGGCGGCAGCAACGGCTACACCCAGACGGCCATCATGGACCTGACCACCGGTCGCGTGACCCAGCGCCGCGTCGACAACACCGGTCACGACATGTTCTGCCCCGGCATCGCCATGCTCGCCGACGGCCGGGTCCTGGTCACGGGCGGCAGCAACGCTTCCCGGGCGAGCATCTACGACCCCAACACGGACTCCTGGTCCTCGACGGCGGACATGAACATCACCCGCGGCTACCAGGCGATGACGCTCCTCTCCAACGGTGACGCGTTCGTCCTCGGCGGGTCGTGGAGCGGCGGGGACGGCCCCAAGAACGGCGAGGTGTGGTCGGCCGCCACCCACACCTGGCGCAAACTGCCGGGAGTACGGGTCGAGGGCGCGATGACCGCCGACCCCGCCGGCCCCTACCGCGCCGACAACCACATGTGGCTGCACGCCACCTCCCAGAGCCGTGTCCTCCAGCTCGGCCCCAGCAAGCAGATGAACTGGATCACCACCGACGGCGATGGCACCATCACCCCCGCCGGCACCCGGGCCGACAGCCCGGACGCGATGAACGGCAACGCCGTCTCGTACGACATCGGCAAGCTGCTCACCCTGGGCGGCGCCACCGCCTACCAGAACACCCCCGCCACCCGCCGGGCCTACACGGTCGACCTCAACGGAGGGGGCCGGCCCACAGCCGCCCGCACCGGCGACATGGCCGCCGCCCGGGCGTTCAGCAACAGTGTGGTACTGCCCGACGGGAAGGTCGCGGTCTTCGGCGGCCAGGAGACGCCGGTCCCGTTCAGCGACGCCACGTCGGTCATGACGCCGGAGATCTGGGATCCGGCGACCGGCCGTTTCACCCCACTCGCCACCATGGCGGTACCCCGCACGTACCACAGCACCGCGAACCTGCTGCCCGACGGGCGGATCTTCTCGGGCGGCGGTGGGCTGTGCGGCGACTGCGCGACCAACCATCTCAACGGCGCGATCTTCACCCCGCCGTACCTGCTGAATCCGGACGGCACCGAGCGGACCCGGCCCGTGATCACCAGCACTCCACCGGCGCATGTGGCGCTCGGCTCGACGCTGCCCGTCTCCACCGGCTCCCCCGTCAGCGCCTTCGCCCTGGTGCGCTCCGGGGCCGCGACCCACTCCACCGACAACGACCAGCGCCGGGTACCTCTGACGTTCCGGCAGACCGGCGAAGGCTCCTACCAACTCGCCGTTCCCAGCGATCCCGGCGTCGTGCTCCCCGGTACATACCTGCTGTTCGCCCTCAATGCGGACGGCGTACCGAGCGTCGCCAAAATGATCAGTGTGAGCTGACCCATTCGTCACCCTTCGGGTGTGGGGGGAAGCACACCTGTGCGCTTCGATGAACGAGTAGCGCCGCACTCCCGTCTTCCCTGCCGGGCTCCGCAGGCCCCTGCGAGCCATCGACGTACCCGGCGGGGAAACAGGAGCTGAACGAACGTGCCGGCCATCAGTCAGCGGATGCACCTCGTGCTGCTCACCGCGTGGACCGCCGTGTGGTTCGCCGTGGTGGAGCCGAACGGCGGTTTCTCCTGGCATTACCTGCGCACCGGCGGGGAGCTGATCTACCAGGGACCGTCCGGCGACGGCGGCCTCAACCTGTACGCCCACCACCCCGAACTCCAGATGGGGCCGGTCAGCTTCCTGACCGCCGGGCTGTTCAACCCGTTTCCCGACTCCACCGGACAGTTCCTCGCCGCGGCGCTGATGTCGGTCCTCGGTCTGGTGATCGTGGTACTGGTCGGCCGCAGCGCCGCCTGGCACTTCCTGGGCACGGGCACGAACCACCAGCGCCTTCGCCAGCGCGTTCTCATAGCGGGCCTGGCCTTCATCCCGATGTGGATCGAGGTCTCGGTCCGCTTCGGCCATCTCGACGACGTACTGGCCCTGTTCTTCACCACCCTCGCCGTCCGGGCGGTCACCCGTGGCAACGCGGCCGGGACCGGTATCTGGCTCGCCCTGGCCATGGACTCCAAACCCACCGCGCTGGGCTTCGCCATGCTGCTCTTCGCACTGCCCCGGCAGTCGTGGCCGCGTGCCGGGCTGTGGTGCGCGGGGCTCGTCGCCCTCGCCTGGCTGCCGTTCTTCATAGGCAACGCGGGCAGTTTCGCCGCCACCGGCTTCGCGATACCCAACCAGCCGGCCTCGGCGCTGCGCTGGCTGGGCGTGGGCGACGCCGAGACTCCCGGCTGGGACCGGCCCGCCCAGGCCGTGCTGAGTCTGCTGCTCGGAGGCATCGCCGTCTGGCGCCAACGCTGGACGGCGGTGGTGCTGCTGGGCGCCAACGCCCGTATCGTCCTCGACCCGAGCGTCTACACGTACTACACGGCGTCCGTCCTGCTGGGCACCCTCCTGTGGGATGTGATCGGCCAGCGCCGGCTGGTGCCGTGGTGGAGCTGGCTCGCGCTGCTCGCGCTGTACGGAAGTGTCTTCGTGGTCCCGGACGACTCGGCCCGGGGTCTGATACGGCTCGCGTTCGTCGTGGTCTCCACGGCGTACGTCCTGCTGTGGCCGCAGCGGGACCGCAGACGCAAGCGCGGCCACGGGCGGCGAGGGCGGCCTCCGGCGACCGCTCAGCGCGCGGTGCAGAGCTGAACGGACCGCAGCGCTGACCCTCTTGAGGCACTCTGGCTTCGACATCGCTGCCGCCGAGGTCAGGGCGTGGTGGTCGACGAGCGGGCGACCGACCTGGGCCGCCGCAGACGTGCCAGGCCGCGCCTGAGCCTTCCTTGACCGGCCCCGAGGCCCTGCGGCTGCCCGGCTTCTCCGGTCTCCGGCCGCTCGGCTTGGACGGGCTTGCGTCGCCTCCCATCGGGCCGGGCCCGGACCCGCGTGCCTGCACTCTGCCCGAGTACGCTCGCCTTGGGCTCTACCGGCACCCGCACCCGCGCTGGCACTGGCACAGGCACCGGGGCTGGCACCCGAGCCACAGCCGGAGTCGACGCCGGAACCGATGTCGAAGCCGACGTCGAAACCGACGTCGGGCCAGGGATGAGGGCCGGGCGCGCGGCGTCGACCACGTCGAACGCGGGGCGATTGTCCTCCGGTCGCGGTGCCGGGCGGATCGAGCGGGCGACGCTCAGATGCTGGGTGAGATCCATGCGGTACCACAGGACCTCGTCCAGATCCTGAGCCTGTTGCAGCCTTTCGATGATCTCCCGAGCGGCGGGCGAGTCCGGGCCGACCCGGACCGGTTCGGGCCGGAGGCGGATCAGGTAGGCGCGCTCACGCGGGTCCGGGACCACCTCTGCCACGTGCGCGGGATCGAGCAATGAGGCGATGCCCGCAGCGCGCTCCCAGGGGTCATCGGTCTGTTGCAGCAGCATGGCCGCGCGGCGACCGCGCCAATTACGCGGTCGCCGGTCCTCACCCGCTCCCAGCCGGACCAACGTCTCCTTCGGCAACCGACGGTCATTGATCAACTCGGGGTGCCGAAGGGCCAGGTCGATCACTTCCTCGGCGAGGTAGAGCCAGACGACGGCCCGGTAGCGGTTGAGGTAGCACTTGACCGGCGTGAAGTGGCCACCGCGGGCGAGCCGCGTGAAACGGTGCGAGGGAACGCCGAGGAGTTGCGACGCCTCGGCCGTGCCCACCACACGCACCCGTTCACGCAGCGTTTCGGGGAATCCGTCGGTCGAGCGGATCCGCTCGACCTCCTCCTGCGCGACCCGTGGGCGGGCACCCGGGGCTTCCCGTACGATCCGGACATGGCCGAGCTGGACAGTCAGCTCGAATTCCCCACGCTTCAGGTGCAGTTGCTGAGCGGCCCGCCCCAAGGCAACTGTCTTTGCGTCTACTTCAGCCGCCGTGGCCGTGGTCCTGGGCCTGTTGGTGGTCGTGGTCGTGGTCGTCATGAGGTCCTCCCCCGCGAGTCGTGAATACTCTCGGTGACGACCGTAACCCTCCGCGCGGACATCCCGCCGGGCCTGTGGATAACTTTCCCCAGCGGGACGTGGGTCCCGTAAAGCCGCTGGTCAGAGACCGGCTACCGGAGGGCCGGGGCGACGCGCCGCCACGCCGAGGTGCTCGCCGACCCGGTTCACCAGCAGTGTCATCTCGTAGGCGATCTGGCCGATATCGGCTTCCGCCGTGCCCAGCACGCACAGACAACTCCCGTCACCCGCCGCCGTGACGAAGAGGACCGCCTCGTCGAACTCGACCATCGTCTGCCGCACCCCGCCCGCCCGGAAATGACGGCCGGACCCCTTGGCCAGGCTGTGCAGGCCGGAGGAGACCGCGGCCAGGTGCTCCGCGTCCTCGCGGGGCAGATCCGCACTGGCACCGGTGACCAGACCGTCGTTGGACAGGACGATGGCGTGGCGTACGTGCTCGACCCGCTTGGTCAGGTCGTCGAGCAGCCAGTCGAGTTCCTTGTTCAGTGCCATGACACCTTCACCCCGCTCATGTGTTCCCCGTTTTCCCCCAGGTCTGCGGCAAGCCTTACGCATGGTTCGCATGGGGGCAAGCAGGGGTTCCCGACGGTAACCACAGGGGGTGTCCGGCGAAGTCGAGAAGCAGGCTGTGTGAACACGCCCCGCGCGCTCGGCGCGGCGGGGCGGGTAGCCCACGAGTGTGCTCGTCACGAGTGCGCTCGTCGCGGCGTGCTCGTCGCGCGCGTAGTGCAGTCCGGTTACACCGCGCGCACCAAGGACTTGCCGCAGTCACGCAAGTCAGCAAGTCAGCAAGTCAGCAAGTGGACCGTTCGTGCCTGTGGGGGATCATGGGCAGATGGCCGATGACCAGATGCACGTTCAGGAATTCTTCGGTGCCCGGGCGGCGGACTGGGACAGCCGCTTCCCGGACGACGGGCCGGCGTACGCGGCGGCGGTCGCGGAGCTGGGACTGCACAGCGGGGCGGCCGTGCTGGACGCCGGGTGCGGTACGGGCCGCGCGCTCCCTCCGCTTCGGGACGCGGTGGGGCCAGATGGCACGGTGCTCGGCGTCGACCTGACGCCGCAGATGCTCGAAGCAGCGGTGCGGGCCGGACGTGGCCGTGCCGGAACCCTGGTGCTCGGCGACGTGGCCAGGCTGCCGCTGCGGAACGCGGCACTGGACGCGGTGTTCGGAGCCGGTTTGATCTCGCATCTGCCGGAACCGGCGGCGAACCTGCGGCAGTTGGCACGGGTGGTGCGCCCCGGCGGGAAGCTGGCGCTCTTCCACCCCATCGGTCGCGCGGCCCTCGCCGCACGCCACGGGCGGCAGATCACACCGGACGACCTCCGGGCCGAGCCGCGGTTGCGGCCACTGCTCGCGGGGGCCGGCTGGCGGATGGTGTCGTACGTGGACGAGGACGCACGGTTTCTGGCGGTGTCGGTGCGGGAGGGGTAGCGGGGTCCGTTACGACTCGTACGCGCCCGCCGTCACCCTGGGCCCTCGCCCGCCACCGCACTGATGAAGGCCCGGGGGTTGTCGAACATGATGTTGTGGCCTGCGTTCGGTACCACCTCGACGTGGACTCCGGAGGCGGCCAGTTCCTCACGGCCGGGGAGGTCGTTGTCGACGTCACCCACCAGGTAGGTGCGCTCGATCGGCAGACTCATCAGAAGGTGGCGCATGGTGGGCCGGGTGCCTCGTACCAGGCCGACGGCGGTGCGATGGAGTGCGAGGGGATCGGCGAGCCGCATCGTCGCCGCCCACAGCGGGCCGACGCGCTCAAGAACGGCCGCGAAGCCGCCGCCGTGGACGAAGTCGTCCTCACTGTAGGAGGCGATGCCACTGCTTCCGGCCTTCGGGACCGGGTTGGGGTCGAGATTGGCCTCCGTGAGCACCAGCCGGGATACGAGGTCGGGACGGCGGGCCGCGAGGACGATGGCCACGGCGCCGCCCATGCTGTGCCCGGCGATATCGGCGCCTACCGCCCCTGCCGCGTCGAGGGCGGCGGCGAGGGCGTCCGCATGGTCCTCCAGGGTGTAACGGAAGTCGGACGGGCGGTCGCTGATTCCGTGCCCGGGAAGGTCCACGAAGAGTTGTCTGCGGGTGGCGAGACGCGGGTCGGCGGCGACGTGGGCGTGGTAGACGGTTGAGGCCGAACCGAGCCCGTGGACGTACACGACGGGCGCCTGAACCGCTCGCGCGCCGGGGTTGTCGCGGCTCGCTTCCGGCCTCGCCTCCCGACGGGCCTCCCGACCCATGCCCCGGCTCACGTCCCGAATCACGTCCCGGCTCGCGTCCGCTGGGGTGGCGTTCGACTGGTCGCCGTTCAGCGGGGGTTCCGTGCGCAGTCCCTCCGACTCGGTCCAGCGGATCTGGCTGCCCTGCTCGTCGAATGCCGTCTGCCGCACGGTTCCGTCCCCCCGTTCTGATGTGCCTGCTGCTTCTGCCTCGATGCCGGACTATACATCGGGTGCGAGGTACTGCGTACTCGATGTACTCCGCTCATGCGGCAGAATGCGGGCATGCTTGAGCTCGCGATCCTGGGATTTCTGTATGAAGCGCCGCTGCACGGCTATGAGCTGCGCAAACGGATCACCGCGCTGACCGGACACGTACGGCCGGTCGCCGAGAGCACGCTCTACCCGGCGATCAAGCGGCTGGAGAAGGCGGGACTGCTCGCGCGGGAGACGCAGCCCGGGGCGGTGGCGGCCCCCCGCCATATGCTCACACTCACCGCCGAGGGCAGGGCGGAGCTGGTGCGGCGGCTCGCGGAGCCCGAGCAGGTGGAGATCACGGACGAGAACCGGTGGTTCACCTTGCTGGCGTTCCTGCGGCACCTGCCCGAGCCCGATCGGCAGGCCGAAGTACTGCGGCGGCGGTTGCGCTTCCTTGAGGAACCCGCCAGTTTCTTCTACGACGGCGAACGTCCGCTCAGGGCGGAGGAGTTGGACGACCCGTTCCGGCAGGGGATTCTTACCGTGGCCCGGGCCACGAGTGCGGCGGAATTGAAGTGGCTGCGGGCCACGCTCCGGTCGCTGGGGGCACCCGCGCCGGGTGGCGGGACCGACGTGAACGGCGCATAGGGGCGTCCGCCCGGGGCACTGTGACCGCGTCGCGAACAGCGCGTCGGGGTCGCACGGCTCGTACCGCTCGCGAGCCGTTCACGGCACGCACGGCACGCTTCGGCAGTGTGAGTTGACGTTTCAGATCGACTGTTCACGCCAATCGACCCGTTCCGACCTCTATCTGTCACCAGCCCCTCAACTCTAGCTTGAGAAAGGCACGTTGTTTTCTACCCGGTGAGCACATCCGTGGGGAAGGCGGGTCCGGATGCTTCGTATGTTCGGCAGATTTCGGAAGCCGGAACAGCGCGAGCCCGCGCGGCAGCGCAACCTCTTCGAGGCTGCAGCCACGTACGTCGCCGCTTGCGCTGAAGACGATCAAGAGGCGCTGGAGGAAGCGGGCGGGTGGGTGTCGCCCGAGGCGATGTCCTTCGGAGTACGGGAGCTGGCGTGCCGGGCGCTCATCGCGCTGGCGCGCGAGCGGGACGAGTCGCCCCAGACCGTCGCGCGTTCACTGATGGGGCTACCGGTCGCCTGACCCCGCACCGGCCGACCCCGGCGGCCGGATCAGGCGCGCGCGATCCGGGCTGCTTCCACACGGCCTCCCCACCCCTCCGTCTTTCGGGATCTTCCGCTGCCGCAAACCCTCGACGATCGGGTTACCCACTGGTTATGGTGCGCCGACGAGCGATCCGAAGGGGAGGGTTCCGTGACCGGGACGGACGAGGCCGCGGCGGCCACAGCCGCAGCCGACGCGGTCGATGACGACGCGCTGTATGTGCTCACGGCGGTGTTGCTCACGCCCGCGCAGTTCCCCAGCGTGCTCGGTGACGACTTCCCGGAGGCGTGTGCGGCTCTCGGTCTTGAGCCGTACCCGGGTGGTTATGGGCTGGTCCTCGGCCAGGACGGCAGCGGCGCCCGCTGGACCGTGATCGTCGATGACGTCTCGCTGGTCGCGGTGGCGATCGCGTCGTGGGACTGCGGGATGGAGTACGACCTGTCGCCGGACGAGCGCACGGTGGTCGCCGCGCTGCCCGGTTGGCCGCTGGAGCTGGCCGTCTCCGCGCCCGGAGTGGCGCCGCCGCACGATCCGGAGCCGGAACCGGACGAGGACGGCTCCGTGCGTCCACCGCTCTCGCCGCCCGACACCAGCGTGTGGGGCTCGGCTCAGCGACGCCTCGGCGCCGACCAGGTCGCCCTTCAGTGGGCGATGTGGCGGGGACAGATCACCGACGACGGCGAAGATCGGGGCGAGGACGAGGACGAGGGCGGAAGCGGCGGGGACGGCGTGGTCTCCGTGGCCACGGAAGCGTCCACCGAATCGGACGATACGGCGGATTCCTCGCCTGCGGCGTCCGCGACGACGGCTGCTACTGGGGCGACGGTCGACGAATCGGCGGCCGTAGGTGCCCCGGAGGTGCCGACCACGACGGACTCGCCCGACGCCCCCGCCTCCGCTCTCCCGTCCGGAGGTCTCAGTGTGCGGGTGGAGCAAGTGCTCGCCGAGGTACGGCAGTACCTCGACTCCCCACCCCCGCTCGGGCGTGTCCGGTCGAGTTTCGCGCCGGGTGGCGCGCGTATGCTGCGGGCCGACGGTCCCGGCTGGTCGATCGTCGCCCGGACCGACGACATCGCGTTCGTGCTGTTGGACGACGAACCGGGCGAGGTGGTGCCGGTGGGGCGTGGGCCCAAGTTGCCGGGGCTGCTGCAGGCCTTGGACGCGATGGCCGTACGGCCTGCCTGAGCTAAGCCGAGCGCATCCAGCCTCAACCCCGACCGTGTGGATCGGCCAACTCTGACACTGACACTGACGCTGAGACCACTGAGATCACTGAGACCAATGCAACCCCTGTTGCTACTGCGGCTGCTTGCCATTCCCGTTGAGTGGCCGCCCTTGCCCGTTGCGCGCGCGAGTGCTCACAGACAGGCTGACTTCGGCGGGGCTCCGAGGCGGGCCGCACTTCGGTCGGCCGAGCCAGCCGCTTACGGGTGGGATCGGATACGGGAGGAACAGAGATGGCGGACGCGGGAACCGATGAGCAAGGCGTCGAAGTGGTGTGCCGGGCCGTGGGGCGGGTGGTCGGCGGGCGGGCCGAGATCACCGATGATCACTGGGGCGGGGAGTCGGCGGTGATCCGGCTCGACGCCGAGCGGTTCGGCCCCGAGGCGCTCTTCGGCCTGACGGACTTCTCCCATCTGGAGGTCGTGTTCCACTTCGACCGGGCGGCGCCCGAGAAGGTCGAGACGGGTGCGCGCCGCCCACGCGGCAACCCGGACTGGCCGCTGGTCGGGATCTTCGCCCAGCGGGGCAAGAACCGCCCGAACCGGCTCGGCGTCTCGCGTTGCCGTGTCATCAAGGTGGACGGCCTGGATGTGCACGTCACCGGCTTGGACGCGGTGGACGGCACTCCGGTGCTGGACATCAAGCCGTACCTGACGGAGTTCGGCCCTCGGGGCGAAATCGTCCAGCCGGAGTGGTCCAGGGAGCTGATGCGGGACTACTACGCGGGTGAACCGGGGTCCGGGGGCGGCCTCGACGAGTGAAGCCCCAGCCAGGGCCGAAGCCCGGTCAGGACCGAAGCGCAGTCAGGACGACCGAAGCCCAGTCAGGACGGCAGGCGGCGCCACAGTCCGGCCCGGCGCTACGACCGGCTCGGCCCTACGACCGCTCGCCCCCCGGTCAGCGCAGCTCCTTGCGGGTGATGTGCCGCAGCCTGCGCCGCTGGCTGCGGTCCAGCAGCAGATATCCCACGACGGGCAGCCCTATCAGCACCAGCAGTGCCGGCAGGAATCCGATCAGCGGGATCAGGACGAGCCCCACCGCCACTCCACCGACGGCGATCATCACGCGCTTCGACATGTCCGTCGCCTCCTTCGCGGCGGCTGCTGCCGCCACTCTCTGTCCAGGGAACGCGCGATCGCGTCATCCGGTTCCCGACCGGGGCACAGCTTCTGCCCCCGACTGTCGGCAGCCTGCCACCACTATGCGGCAGGTACGCGGCATCTACGCCGCTGCGCCTCGCCGCAGCGGCGCTCCGACCGCGTGCATGTGCCGCAGAGCCTGCCGGTAGGAGTCGATCAGCGAGGTCTCGGCGTACGGGATGCCGAGGCTCCGGCAGTGGGCACGGACCAGCGGCTGTACGAGCCGCAGGTGGGGGCGGGGAAGATTCGGGAAGAGGTGGTGCTCGATCTGGTAGTTAAGTCCACCGAGGAACCAGTCGGTGAGCGGTCCGCCGTGTACGTTCCGCGAGGTCAGTACCTGGCGGCGCAGATGGCCCCAGCCGTCGTCGTCGGCGTCGGGCATCTCCATGCCCTTGTGGTTGGGGGCGAAGGTCATTCCCAGATGGAGCCCGAAGAGGGCGTGGTGCAGCAGTGCGAAGACCAGCGCCCTGCCCGGTGAGAGCACGCTCAGTAGGAGGCCCGCGTAGCAGCCCAGGTGCACCAGGAGGAGCGCGCCCTCGACCACCCGTTCCCGCCGGGGTTGCCTGCGCAGGTCCTGGAATCCGTACACCTTCAGGGCGATGCCTTCGAGCAGCAGCATCGGGAAGAACAGCAGGGCCTGGTTGCGGGTGAGCCAGCGCGCGAGGCCCTCACGGCGCTCGGCCTGCTTCTCGGTCCACACGAGCGCGCCGACGCCGACGTCCGGGTCCTTGTCGACGTGGTTGGGGTTGGCGTGGTGGCGGTTGTGCTTGTCGTTCCACCAGGCGTAGCTCATCCCGAGCAGCAGGTTGCTGTGGAGCAGGCCGAGGACCCGGCCCGCGCGGCGGCCACGGGTTATCTGGGCGTGGCCGGCGTCGTGGCCGAAGAAGGCGGTCCGGGCCCAGAGGACCGCGAGCGGCACGGCATACAGAAGGGTCCACCATGTGTCGCCGGTGAGGACGATCGCGGTCACGGTGGCGGCGAGGGCGGTGAGGTTGAGGGCTATGCCCCTCGCGTACCAGCCGGTGCGCCGCTCCAGCAGCCCCTGCCCCCTTACGGCCTTGAGGAGCGGCGCGAAGTCGCTTCCCCTTCCTGCGGCGGGGGCTCCGCCGGCGCCCCCGTCAGTGGTCCCTCCGGAGGTTCCGGTGGGGCGCGGTGGCGCGAGCGCGGGGGTGCTCGTGGCGTTCGCAATGGCCTGGGGCATGGTCGTTCTCCGGTCGCTGGCCCACCGCAGTCACCTGCGCTGACCTCATAGAACGTAGGAATTCGAGGGCCCCTGCCGCCATGGCGCCACCACCCGGACCGAGCGGGGGTCTGTCCCGGGGCCGGGGTGGGGCTGACGCCACCCCGGCGGGCAACACTGCCCCGCGCCGCGCACAAAAGTGACCTGGATCACGGTGCACGTCCGCCTACCCTCACCCCCTCCGGTGTACCCTCGGCGCTTCGAGACCCGCATTAGTCAAGTTTGAGGACTGCGTCATCGCCGAGCACAGGCTTCCCGGGCCCACGCCCTCCGAGATCGTCGAACTCGCCCGCCGTCACGTCACCTTCCCGCCCGCCGACCCCTCACGGACGGGCTGCCGCGTACCCCTGCCGCCGCAACCGGATCACGACGGGCCGCCGGTTTCCGCATTCGGAATGCAGGCCGGCCCGGTCCCGGCCTGTGACGCGACCACGAACCTTTCCCGTGGATTCACTGCATTTCCCGTGCACGGGAAAGCATCACCGGCATTCAAGGGAAACGGCGGAACGCATGGCACGAAGTGCGGTCAGCCGTAAGGACATAGGCGCAACAAGTAAGTCAAGACTTACCTTTAGGGAACTTTGGCCGTATGGTGCGGCTCGAATCGAAGGAGTCCCTTGTTGTCCCACATAAATGATTCTGCCGCGCGTGCGGTTGAATCGGAGCAAGGTTACGTTTCCTCATTGTATGAGCTGCTCACCGAGCGGCTTTCCGAGGCGCGAGCGAACCGGGCGAGCGTGCTGAAGGCCCCGGCGGACGGCGCCGGCGAGGCGTACGAGAGAGAGATCGCCGCCGACCGTCTGACCAAGGAGATAGGCCGACTGGAAGGCGCCGAGAAGGGGCTGGTCTTCGGGCGCATCGACTGGACGGACGGCACGGCCCTGCGCATCGGGCGGATCGGACTGCACACGGAGGAGGACGACCTGCCGCTGCTCGTGGACTGGCGCGCGAACGCGGCGCGGCCCTTCTACGAGGCGACACCGGTCCACCCGATGGGTCTGCGGCGGCGCCGGCACCTGCGCCTGGAGGAGCGCACAGTCGTCTCGGTGAGCGACGAACTGCTCGACGGGACCGCTCCGACCGACGAAGACGTGGTGGGGGACGGCCCGTTGACCGAGGCCCTGTCGGCACGCCGTACGGGCAGGATGCACGCGGCCGTCGCGACGTTGCAGGCCGAGCAGGACGAGATCGTCCGCTCCGCCCACCGCGGGGTGACCGTGGTGCAGGGCGGGCCCGGCACCGGCAAGACGGTGGTCGCCCTGCACCGTGCGGCCTACGTCCTGTACGCGTTCCCGCGCGCCGCGGAGGAAGGCGTCCTCGTGGTGGGCCCGAACGCCCGTTTCCTCGACTACATCTCCCAGGTCCTTCCCTCGCTCGGGGAGAACGACGTCGATCTGGCGACCTGTCGGGAACTGGCCGGAGTGTCCCCGGGCGCGGTGGACCCGTTCGACACGGCGCGCCTCAAGGGCGGCCCGGAACTCGCCGACGCCCTGGCCGGCCTGCTGCGAGACCACCAGGCCCCCGCCGGTGACTTCACCGTCCGGGTCGGGCAGGAACTGGTCCACCTGTCCGAGAAGGAGGTCGCCACTGCACGCGCCGCCGCCCTGGCGGCGACATCCGGCCACAACCCCGCGCGCCAGGCGTTCAAGGAACTCCTGGTCGACGCCGTGACCGACGCGATGCAACGGGACATGGGCGACCTCCTGGAGCAGATCGACGCCGAGGCCGAGCAGATGACGGGCCTGAACCTCGACCGGTTCACGGGGGTCGCCGAGCGCCGGGCCGAGGGCGCCGCCGACCCGGGCCCGGTCCACGAGCTGGACCTGGACGCCATCGGGGCGGATCTCCTCGACGACGCCGGTGTCGACCGGGCGGTCGAGGCGCTGTGGCCGAGGCTGGTACCCGGCGACCTCGTGAAGGCACTGCTGACGGATGCCGACGCCCTGGCCGAGCGCCTGCCGACCCTGACGCCGCGGGAGCGGTCCCTTCTCCTGCGTGCCCCGGACGCCCCGTGGACCGATGCGGACGTGCCGTTGCTGGACGAGGCGGCGAGCCTGGTCGACGGCCCGCCCGAGCGGACGTACGGGCACGTCGTCGTAGACGAGGCGCAGGAACTGACCGCCATGCAGTGGCGGATGATCGTCCGCCGCTGCCCGGCGAGGGCGATGACGCTGGTGGGTGACTTCGCCCAGTCGGGTCCGGCCACCACGGCACGCGACTGGAAGGAAGCCCTGAGCCCGCATGTCGGGACGCGGTTCAGACTGCACGACCTGACGGTCAGTTACCGCACCACGCAGGAGATCCTGGAGAACGTCCGGGACCTGCTCGCGCGGATCGCTCCGGACCAGCGGCCCGCACGGTCACTGCGCAGCGGGGAGAGCCCGCGCACCGTGACCGCACATGGGGACGGGTTGGTCACCGCCGTCGTGGAGGAGCTGCGCGCCCAGAGCACCGCGCAGCCGGACGAACTCCTGGGAGTGATCTGTGCGGACACCCGGGTGAGCCAGTTGACGGCTCACGGCATCGCCGACCACGCACGCATCGTGCCCGCGTCCGAAGCACGTGGCCTCGAGTTCGACGGGGTCGTCGTCCTGAACCCCGAGGAGATCATCGCGGCCCGCCCCGGCGGGGAGAGGGACCTGTACGTGGCTCTGACCCGGGCCACCAAGCGCCTGTGCACCATCTCCACCCAGCCCGCATGACGGCGCGGCGCCCGCCTGGTCGCCGCGGGCGCACAAGTGCCCCGACGCGCCGTCGGCGTGCGCACTTGGTGCGGCCCTGGCCTCCCTGCTCGGCCTGAGGTCCTGCCTTCCGTGCGTCGTCCGACGAGCGAACCGGCCACCGGTCCATGCAGGCTGAGACCGACGGACTCTGCGACCTGTTCCACCCCTTCGAGGGGTTCGCCTCCAGGCCGGCCTGAACGTCGGTGCGCCGGTCAGTCGATGCCTTCGACGATGCGGAAGTCGCGCTCGACGGCGTCGGAAAGGACGTCCAGCGCCTCCTGGTATGCCGCGCTCTCGCGCGCCGCGACCGCCTGTTCGAAGGTGTCGAACTCGATCAGTATGGTGCGCTCGGCGATTCCGGCGTCGTGGGCGACGACCCGCCCGCCGATGGCGAGCCTCCGCCCGCCCCCGGCCTGGACGGCAGGACCGGCCAGCTTGTTGTAGGCGGCCAGCTTCTCGGGGTCGGAAATGGTGCGGTAGACGCTGACCCAGTAGCCCTTGGCCATGGAAACCTCCTGTGTTCGGACGAGCGTGCCAGGTTTTGAGTCGACACTCAGATTGATCGGCCCGGGAAGGGGGCGCCCCAGGGCTCTTCCTCCAGGAGGAGCCCGTTGGCCAGGTAGCTGATGGTTCGGTACCAGCCGGCCAGCACGAGGAACTCCAGCAGTTGGGCGTCTTCGTAGTGGACGCCCAGGGCATCCCAGGCGGGTTGTGAGAGTCGTGCTGTGTCGTGCAGTTCGTCGACGGCGTTGAGCAGTGCAGCGTGACGAGGCAGCCACGTGGTGTTGGCCGCGCCATCGATGTCGGTGGTGGCCCGGAGCTGTTCCCGGCTCAGTCCGGCCTGCTGGGCGAGGGTCGCGGCGTGTGCCCCCCATTCGTAGGCGCAGCCGGTGCGTGCGGTTACCCGGGCGATGACGATCTCGCGGTCGATGGCGGGAAGAAGACCGTGGCCCAGCAGGCCGGCCCCCAGGGTGAACATGCGTGAGGCCAGTTCCGGGTTGCGGTGCAGTACCCGGAACAGTGTGAGCGGCTCGTGTGCCACGCCGGGAGGCATCCATCGGCGCAGTGCCTGGTCGATGGGCGCGGGATAGGGCGGGGTGAGCGGTTCGATGCGCGGCATGGGCACCTCCTGCTTCGATTTTCGAATCACTATGGTGCTTCGAAACCCGAAGCGCAAGGAGTAGGCATGGAAGCCGCAACCCCTCGGCCGGGCGACGCGAGCGCGCAGTCGACCCAGGGGGCGCGGGCGTCAGTCGGCCGAACCCTTCTCGGGCGTACCGTCAACCACGGCGCCGGGATGCGAGGTGCCGTCGGCGGGCGGCTCGCTGTCGTGGTGCGCCCGTTGCGGGTCGAGCGTCGCCGCCCAGTGCTCCGACCACTGGGCGAGGGGGCCGAGCGCGAGGGAGGCGTCCCGCCCCAGTGGAGTGAGCTCGTACCGGCTGTCGGGTAGTTGGTGAACCACGTGGGCGTCCAGCAGTTCGGTCAGGCGCTGCCGCATCACGCTGGAGGACATGTCGTCGCACTGCTTCTGCAGGGGGCGGAATCCAAGGGGGCCCTCACGCAGCTCCCACAGGATGCGCAGGCTCCACCGCCGTCCGAACAGGTCGAGTGCGGCCATGAGGGGGCGACCGGTGGTCGAACCGCGAACTGGCTTGCCGGGTTTTGGCGTTGACATGACGTGGAGTCCAGCCTCCAAGGTTGATGCTTCGGATTCAGAAACGCTACCATCGGTGCTCGCTTCGGAAAACGAAACAATATGGGCCGTCGTGGCAGCCATCCACGCGCGTCGCCCCGCACCGTGCGCTGCGGAATCCCACGATCACCGTCACCCACTCGGAGATGGAGAGCAGATGGCCACGACAGAGTTTCCCTCGGCTGCGGGACGGGCCGTCGTCGCCGCCGCCCTGACCGAGGACGCCTCGGGGAACGACATCACCACCGCGTGGAGTGTCCCCGAAGACCTGGCGGCCACGGCCGAAGTCCGCACCCGGCAGAGCGGCATCGCCGCCGGCCTCCCGGTGGTCGCCGAGGTCTTCGCACAGATCGATCCCGAGGTCGAGATCGAGATCGAGGCGAGCGTCGCCGAAGGCGCCCGGCTGACCGACGGCGACGTCCTGTTGCGCCTGTCCGGTCCGGCGCGCAGCCTGATCACCGGTGAGCGCACGGCGCTGAACTTCCTTCAACGCCTGTGCGGCATCGCGACACTGACCGACCGCTACGTCCAGGCCGTGGCCGCGACCAAAGCCCGCATTCTGGACACCCGCAAGACGGCACCGGGCCTGCGTGCCCTCGACAAGTACGCGGTGACGGTCGGCGGTGGCCGCAACCACCGGCTCGACCTCGCGGCGATGGTCCTGCTCAAGGAGAACCACATCGCCGCGGCGGGCGGGGTGACCGCAGCGATCGAGGCGGTCCGACGCGGAATGGCGCGTACCGGGCAGACGGTGGAGATCGATGTCGAGGTGCGGACCGTGGCAGAAGCTGCTGAGGCGCTCGATGCCGGGGCTCGCTGGATCATGCTCGACAACATGCCGTTGGCCGACCTGGAGCAGGTGGTGAAGATCCGGGCCGAGCGGGTCGACGCTCCCCGCATCCTGCTGGAGGCCTCGGGCACCGTCCGCCTGGACAGTGTCCGCGCCATCGCCGAAACGGGCGTCGACCTCATCTCGGTCGGAGCGTTGACACACAGCGCGCCCGCACTCGACCTGACGATGCTGCTGACCACCGGCCCCCTGCCATGCCCGAGGTAGCGATCGTCGACGCGTGTCAACGACAGGGCGGGGGTGGCAGCCCGACCGCCGTTCTGGACGACGCGCCGCTGACCGACGAGGAACGATGCCGCATCCCTACGGAGTTGGGTACTTCGCACGCCGTCTTCCTCCGCGCGACCGGAGCCGAGCGCGCTCATCCGTCGTACACGCTCCGGTTCTTCACCGCCGCGGGCGAACTGCCCGCCTGCGGCCACGGCACGGTCGCCGCTCTCGCGCTGCTCGCCGAACGTGCAGGCGGCGACGACTACCGTGCCGTCCTGCGGACGACCCACCGCAGCTTCGACGGCCGGGCCACCCGAAACGGTGACGGCCTGACAGCATCCTTCGATCCAGGCCCGGTCAGCCTGAGCGATACCCAAGGGCCCGAACTGGAGGCGGTCGCACACGGCCTCGGACTGCGCGAGGACGCAGTCGCCGGGGACGCCCGCGTGGCGTCGAACGGGCGGCCGAGGCTTCTGCTGCCCGTCCGGTCCCGCGCCGTGCTGGCCGAACTCATGCCGGACTTCGCCCTGCTGCGCGCAGCCTGCGACCGCCACGGTCTGCTGGGCTGCTACGCCTACTCGCTCCCGGACCGGCACGGCCGCGCGGCAGCCCGGATGTTCGCGCCCTCGATCGGGGTCCCCGAGGACATCGCCAACGCCAACAGCACGGCCTGCCTGGCCGCGCATGCGGCCGGCTCCGGTACGGACCGCCTCGTCGTCGACATGGGCGACCACCTCGGCCGCCCGTCGACCATCACGGCAACCGTTCGCCACGACGGAGTGGAGCAGCGCATCCGGGTCGGCGGCCGAGCGACGATCACGCGAACGGTCCTGCGCTGAGGTTCGCGGTACTCAGGGCCGGTAGGGCTGCGTGCCGAGCAGAGCCGCCCCGCCCGAGCCCGGTCGCCTACGCCCTCGGCGGCACCCGCGAGCTCGGCGGCGCCAGCCCGCCTGCCCTGAACTCGTAGGACGGGATGTCGTCGCCGGGTCCGCCCGCTGCCGACGGCAAAACACGGCCGGGGATGTCACTGGGCAGGTCAGGCAGGTCCGGAAGGTCCGGCACCTCCGGCAGCCCGCTGGGCAGGTCATTGGGGAGACCGCTCGGCAGCTCCGTGGGAAGTCCTGACGGAAGGGTGGTCGGAAGAGCTGTCGGAAGAGTCGACGGAAGGTCCGTGGGGAGCTCCGAGGGCAACCCGCTCGGCAGGCTCAGCGACGGAGTCGGGGTCGGGGTCGTCGTGCTCGTCGGGCTCTTGGACGGTTTGTCGTCGGCCCCGTCGCCGCTGCCGTTCACCACGAGCACGATGGCGACGAGCGCCGCCGCGGCCACCACCACGGCGAGCAGTATGAAAATACCCCGGCGACCGCCCCCGGCCGGCGGGACGGGAGGCGTCGGCGGCGGGGCCGGGGGCTGCCAGGCGGGGGGACCGAAGCCCCCGCCCGGCGGGGAGGGAGGCCCGGTCGGGCGCGGAGGAACGGGGGGCGTGGCCATAGCCTCCAGAGTCGGACGGAAACGGTTCATCTCGCGACCCCTGCCCGGAAATTACGCCAAAGTCGGTCAGTCGCCGCGCGCGCGGAAGCCGCCCGGGTGGTGGTGGCGCACAGGCCCCGCGCACAGACGGCGCCACGCGCTGCCGCCTGTCTTCCACGCCCCCGCACCTCGCCGTACCGTAACCTCGGCGAGGTTCTTGCCGGTTGAACGTGACGTATCGACACACATACGACGCAGACACGACGTACAGGAGCTCCGTTACCCGTGGACCGCCGAAGACTCCTCCAGGGCGCCGCCGCCAGCGTGGCCGCGAGCGCGCTCTTCCCCGCGACGCGAGCCGAGGCCGTGGCCGATACCGATTACCCGCTCGCGCACTGGGTCGCCGCCTCGACCTCCAACTCGACCGTCTCCCAGCGCCCCGTCTCGTACGCCATCGACCGGGTGGTCATCCACGTCACCCAGGAGTCGTTCGCGACCACCCTCCAGATCTTCCAGAACCCGGCGAAGAAGGTCTCCGCCCACTATGTGGTGCGCTCCGCCGACGGCTATGTCGCGCAGATGGTGCGCGAGCGGGACATCGCCTGGCACGCGGGCAACTGGTCCTACAACACCCGCAGCATCGGTATCGAGCACGAGGGCTGGGTGGACCAGCCCTCCTACTTCACGGACGCGCTCTACGAGGAGTCGGCACGCCTGACCGCCTCGATCTGCGACCGCTACGGCATCCCCAAGGACCGCGAGCACATCATCGGCCACTATCAGGTGCCCGGCAGCGACCACACCGATCCGGGGACGAACTGGGACTGGGTGCGGTACATCCGCCTCGTCAACTTCTCCTGACCGGAAGGCGACCGACACGCCACGCGCGGCCCCGTCGGTGCGAGATGGCTTGCCGGGTGCGCGGGGCGACCCCACGATGGACAGGTCCCGCCCGTCCACACCACCCACACCGCCCGCCCGGAGGCCCGGTTGACCCCTACGCGGTACGAGTCGCGGTACGCGTCCTGGGTCGCTCTGGAGGCCGGCGCGGACCCCGCCGAGCGGACCGGGGAGCTGCGCCGCGCCCATGAGGCGTTCACCTCGGCCGGACGGGTGGTCCGGCCCGTACGCCCGCTGGTGGCGGCGTCCTGGCGGCGCTCGGCCCGCGCCCGGGTGAATCCGGACGGCACGGCCGGGCTGGAGCTGGACGAGGACGAGCTGGCGGCGTACCGCGACGGGCACCCTCTCGCCCGCGCGATGCCGGTGATCCGCGAGCTGACCGGCGCGTACGCGAAGGACGGCGAGCACCTCGTCGCCGTCTGCGACGCGCGGGGGCGGCTGCTGTGGGTCGAGGGCGACGCCGGAACCCGGCGCAAGGCGGGTGCGATGAACTTCGTGCCGGGCGCCCGGTGGGCGGAGTCGGCGGTGGGAACCAACGCGCCGGGCACGGCGTTGACCGAGGACCGGCCCGTACAGGTCTTCTCCGCCGAGCACTTCCGGCGCCCGGTGCACCCCTGGACGTGCGCGGCGGCCCCGCTCCACGACCCCGGTACGGGACGGCTGCTCGGCGCCGTGGACATCACCGGGGGCGACGGCCTCGCGCACCCGCACAGCCTCGCGTTCGTCCAGGCGGTGGCGCGTGCGGCGGAGGCGGAGCTCGCCCTGCTCACCCCACCGCCGACCGGCGACACGGTGGAGCTGAGCGCCCTCGGCCGGGACGAGGCGCTGCTGGTCGCCCTGGGACGCAAGGTGCGCCTGAGCCGTCGCCACAGCGAGCTCCTGGTCCTGCTCGCCCGCCATCCCGAGGGCCTGACGGGCGATCAACTGCTGGTCGGTCTGTACGAGGACGAGTCCGTGACGCCGGTGACGGTCCGCGCCGAACTGTCCCGGCTGCGTCATCTCCTGGGCCCCGACCTCCTCGCCTCCCGCCCGTACCGCCTCACCCTCCCCATCGACACCGACTTCGACCTAGTCGCCCGGCGGCTGGCCTCGGGGGCGGTGGCGGCGGCGACGGGCGCCTACGCGGGCCCCCTGCTGCCCTCCTCGCAGGCGCCCGCGGTGGTACGGATACGGTCCCGGCTCGCCGCCCAGTTGCGCGCGGCCGTGATCGAGCGGGGCGATCCCGGACTGCTGGCGGACTGGGCGCGCAGCCCGTGGGGGGAGGAGGACGCGGGGGCGTGGCGGGCGCTGGTGCGGGCGCTGCCCGAGGGCCGGCGGGGTCCGGCGCGCGCGAGGTTGGCGGAATTGGAGGCGGAAATGGCGGCCGGGGTGGATTTCGAAGGCACCCCGTGACGGCGAGCGGATCAGGGACCACCAGCCCCTCCCCCTCTCTCCCCCTCCCTTGGGGCATCGCAACCAAGGCGCAACGTCGCCGTCCCTAGCCTGCGCTGCGAGTGCCGTCCAAGGGCGGGCGGCGCCGGAGGGAGGCCACGGACATGACCCGTTACGCAGCGCCCGGCACCGAGGGCGCGGTCGTCTCGTACGAGTCGCGCTACGACCACTTCATCGGCGGCGCGTATGTGCCGCCGGCGGGCGGCCAGTACTTCGAGAACCCGAGCCCCGTGAACGGCCGCCCCTTCACCGAGGTGGCCCGGGGGACGGCGGCGGACGTGGAGCGCGCGCTCGACGCGGCGCACGCGGCGGCCCCCGCGTGGGGCCGGACGGCCCCGGCCGAACGCGCCGACATCCTCAACAAGATCGCGGACCGGATGGAGGCGCATCTGGTGGAACTGGCGGTCGCGGAGAGCTGGGAGAACGGCAAGCCGGTCCGCGAGACGCTGGCGGCGGACATCCCGCTGGCGATCGACCACTTCCGCTACTTCGCGGGCGCGCTGCGGGCGCAGGAAGGGTCACTGAGCCAGATCGACGAGGACACGGTCGCGTACCACTTCCACGAGCCGCTCGGCGTCGTCGGCCAGATCATCCCGTGGAACTTCCCCATCCTGATGGCCACCTGGAAACTGGCGCCCGCGCTGGCGGCGGGCAACGCGGTGGTCCTCAAGCCCGCGGAGCAGACCCCGGCGTCGGTGCACGTGTGGCTGGCGCTGGTCGCCGACCTCATCCCCCCGGGCGTGGTCAACATCGTCAACGGCTTCGGCGTGGAGGCGGGCAAGCCGCTGGCGTCGAGCCCTCGGGTGGCGAAGATCGCCTTCACCGGCGAGACGACCACGGGCCGCCTGATCATGCAGTACGCGTCGGAGAACATCCGCCCGGTGACACTGGAACTCGGCGGCAAGTCCCCGAACATCTTCTTCGACGACGTCTGGTCGGCGGACGACGACTTCCGCGACAAGGCGCTGGAGGGCTTCACGATGTTCGCCCTCAACCAGGGCGAGGTCTGCACGTGCCCGTCCCGGGCGCTGATCCAGCGCGGCCACTACGGCGAGTTCCTGGACGCCGGCATCGCCCGCACGGAGGCCATCGTGGCGGGCCACCCCCTGGACACCGACACGATGATCGGCGCCCAGGCCTCCAACGACCAGCTCCAGAAGATCCTGTCGTACCTCGACATAGGTCAGCAGGAGGGTGCCAAAGTCCTGACGGGTGGTCAGCGCATCGAGTACGACGGCGAGCTGGCGGGTGGCTACTACGTCCAGCCCACGATCTTCGAGGGCGACAACAGGATGCGGATCTTCCAGGAGGAGATCTTCGGCCCGGTCGTCGCGGTGACGTCCTTCACGGACTTCGACGACGCGATCCGCACGGCGAACGACACCCTGTACGGCCTGGGCGCCGGCGTCTGGACCCGCGACGGCAGCCAGGCGTACCGCGCGGGCCGCGCGATCCAGGCGGGCCGCGTCTGGACCAACTGTTACCACGCATACCCGGCGCACGCCGCCTTCGGCGGGTACAAGCAGTCGGGGATCGGGCGGGAGAACCACAGGATGATGCTGGATCACTATCAGCAGACGAAGAACTTGCTGGTGAGCTATTCGGCGAAGAAGCTGGGGTTCTTCTAGGCCCACGAGGAAGGGCCTCTGGCCCCAATCCGCCGGTCAGGCGCCCGCAGGCTCGGAGCACAACCAGTCCCCCGCCCCCCGGCCCCCCGACCCCCTTCCCCGTTCACCGCACCCCCGCCCCCTCCACCATCTACTCTACGTACACGCCCTGCCGCTCACCGTGAGCAGTGCGTCGAGGAGGGGTTCTGTGTCATCGCACTACGGTCCCCAGTACGCTCCCGCCGGCGATGTGGGGGCCGCGTTGATGGTGGTCGACTCCCGGCTCCGGAGCGTCCAGCGCGGCGCTGGTGCGCCGGACCCCGAGGAGCAGGCGCTCGCGGAGCGGTTCATCGACTCCTTGGGGCCGGAGTCGGCCGGGGAACTGCTGGACGGCGTCTGCACGCTCGTCTACATGTTCATGACCTGGTTGCGGAAGGCACACGAGGACAAGGGCAAGGACGTCATCGAGTACGTGGTGCCCAGACTGGTGGCCTCGATGGGCAGGATGCCCAAGAGTGTCCGCCCGGAGGCCATCCCGACCCTGGCCGGTCTCGTCATCGCCGCCGCCACCGGGCTCAGCCCCAGCCTGTGGCGCGAGCAGTACGGCGAATGGACCGACGCCGAGATGAACGCCCTGGAGGTCACCGCCTTCCTCCTCGCCGATCACATCAACCGCATCACCGAGGACCCCGACTTCGCCACCCGCCTGATCACCGAGGCGCTCTCACGTGCGGAGGAGGGCTGACGTCCGGTGTGGGGGCCGCGCGCGGGAGGGTGCCCCGGGGCTTCGGCGCGTGCGCCCCTGTGGTGTGCTGACCTCTGATCGAACACAGGTGATCGGAAGGAAGTAACCCCCATGCAGGAGCACTTCGACGTCGTCGTCCTCGGGGCGGGGCCCGGTGGTTACGTGGCGGCCATCCGTGCCGCCCAGCTCGGCAAGCGGGTCGCCGTCGTGGAGGAGAGGTACTGGGGCGGTGTCTGTCTGAACGTCGGCTGCATTCCCACCAAGGCGCTGCTGCACAACGCCGAGCTCGCGCGCATCTTCACCCACGAGGCCAAGGCCTACGGCATCACGGTGAACGGTGAGGTCTCGCTCGACTACGGCGAGGCCTACCGGCGCAGCCGGCGGGTGGCGGACGGCCGGGTCAAGGGTGTCCACTATCTGATGAAGAAGAACGGGATCACCGAGTTCGACGGCCGGGGTACGTTCCTCGACGCGAACACCCTTGAGGTCGCCCAGGCGGACGGCACCAGGCGGACCGTCTCGTTCGACAACTGTGTCATCGCGACCGGCGCCACCCCGCGGCTGCTGCCCGGCACCCGCCGCAGCGAGCGCGTGGTGACGTACGAGGAGCAGATCCTCGCCGAGGACCTGCCGCGGTCGGTCGTGATCGCGGGCGCGGGGGCCATCGGGATCGAGTTCGCGTACGTCCTGCACAACTACGGCGTCAAGGTCACCATGGTCGAGTTCCTGGACCGGATCGCGCCGCTGGAGGACGCCGACGTCTCGGCGGAGCTGGCCAAGCAGTACCGCAAGCTGGGCATCGACGTGCTGACCTCGACCCGGGTCGAGTCCATCGACGAGTCCGGCGCGCAGGTGCGGGTGACGGTCACCGGCAAGGACGGCGCGGCCAAGGTCCTGGAGGCCGACAAGGTGCTCCAGGCGATCGGCTTCGCGCCGAACGTCACCGGGTACGGGCTGGAGGCCACGGGCGTCCGGGTCACCGAGCGCGGCGCCATCGACGTGGACGGCCGCTGCCGTACGTCCGTACCGCACATCTACGCCATCGGCGACGTCACGGCGAAGCTGATGCTGGCGCACACCGCGGAGTCCATGGGTGTCGTCGCCGCGGAGACCATCGCGGACGCGGAGACGATGGAGCTGGACTACCCGATGATCCCGCGCGCCACCTACAGCCGGCCGCAGATCGCCAGCTTCGGCTGGACGGAAGCGCAGGCGCGGGAGAAGGGCTTCGATGTCAAGGTCGCCAAGTTCCCGTTCACCGCGAACGGGAAAGCGCACGGGCTGGGCGACCCCGTCGGGTTCGTGAAGCTGATCAGCGACAACACGCACGGCGAGATCATCGGTGCCCATCTGATCGGGCCGGACGTCACCGAGCTCCTGCCGGAGCTGACCCTGGCGCAGCAGTGGGACCTGACCGTCCACGAGGTCGCCCGCAATGTGCACGCCCACCCGACGCTGGGCGAGGCGGTCAAGGAGGCCGTGCACGGGCTGGCCGGCCACATGATCAATTTCTGATCGTGGTCCGCCGGTCGTCGATCGCGGCCGGGTGAGCGCCCGTGACCGCCGGTGAGTGCCGACGAGGGGCCGGTGCCCCGGGACGGCCTTCTCCGGCGGTCCCGGGGCGGCGGGTCACTTGCCCGGGTCCCGGAAGCGGCCGAACGCCTTGGTGAGGGCGCTCAGCGGCGAGGCGTCCGCCTTGGTCTGCCTCGGTACGGGCAGACCGGGCACGACGTCGACGCCGGGCGCCTCGGCGAGCGCGGCCTGCGCCGCCTCGGCGGCCTCCCGGTACAGGTCACGCGACTTGGTCATGGCCTCGAGCGCCTCGGCGTACTTGGTGACCATCGCCTGGGCGTGGACGAGTTCCTCGTCCGGGGTGAGCAGGTGCCAGCCCTGGCGCAGCCGCAGAAGGGCCCGCTCGGCGTCGGCCGGCATCGGGCGGGCGAGGGCGGCGAACTCCCTGATCCGGTCGAGGAGTTCGGTCGGCTCGGAGCCGTCCAGGATCACGGTGCGCACGGTGAAGCGGTCCGCGTCGTAGCCCGCCGCCTGCGGCTGTGTGGGCAGCACGACGGCTCCGCCGCGCGGCAGCCGTACGCCGAGCTCCTTCTTCATCGCGAAGTCGGCGATCTGCGCCTGCTCCGGGGTGCCGCGGTGCTCGATCACCCGGTGCCGCAGGCTCGGCGGCAGGAACGCCGCTACCGGCCGCTGCCCCGCCGCGTCCGGTGTCATCGCCTCGTGCACCACGACGTGGACGAACCAGCTTTGCCGGGCGCAGTCGCGCAGCCGGTGGCGCAGCTCGTCGTCGTCCTTGGGCAGATGGTTCGTGGTGCGCATCCGCACATCGGGGACGGTGTCGTGGTCCCAGGGGATGCGGTCGCTGTCGGGCCAGAACATGGTGGCCGGCGACGGCCAGTCGGTCTGCCACGGCCGCTCCGCCTCGGCGGCGAGGACCCAGGTGACCCCCTCACCCTCCTTGCGGCGGTTCTCGGGGTCGTACGTGGTCAGCTGGGCCCGCACGGTGACGTCGTCGGCGACGCGCCAGCGGGCCTCGAAGACACGCCGGGCCGTGGGGCCGGGGTCGGCGGACTCGTCGCGCGGGTGCAGGACGGTGGAGCGGGCCGCCTCGACGGGGTCGAGGTCCAGGAAGTCGTCGAGCACCCCGGCCGCCCTGAGGGCGATCAGGTTGCGCCGGACGTCCTGCTCGGGCTCGGGCCCGAGGTGGCGCGCGCGCCCCAGCCACGCGGTGTCGGGGACGGTGGGCGGGGAAACGGGGTTCTTGGCCATGGAGTCGTTCTGTAGGTGATCGGGGCGTGACCAGTATCCTCCGTCGGCCCGCCGAGGGAAGTAGTACCCGCCCGGGGTTTCGCCCATTCGTTCGCACCACCTCCGTCCCGGCCGCCCGGCTCCGGCCCTGAGGGCGGGAGCCGGCGCGTGTCCGTCGGCCGCGGCCACGCGCCCGGCGTCACGCGCACGACGGGCACAGCCCCCGGTAGGTGACCTCGGCCGTGGCGACCGTGAAGCCGAAGCGGTTCTCGGACGGCAGATGGGACAGCAGGTCACCGGTGGTGTCGACATCGCGGATGGTGCCGCAGCCGGAGCAGACCAGGTGCTGGTGGGGCCGGTGCGCGTTGGGGTCGTACCGCTTGGCGCGGCCGTCGGTGGTGACCTCCAGGACCTCGCCGAGGGAGACCATCTCGCCCAGGGTGTTGTAGACGGTCGCCCGGGAGATCTCCGGCAGTCGCCGCGCCGCGCGCGCGTGCACCTCGTCGGCGGTGAGGTGGACGTGGTCGCCGTCCAGCACCTCCGCCACCACACGCCGCTGCGAGGTCACCCGCCAGCCACGCCCGCGGAGCCGCTCCAGCAAGTCGCTCATAGGGTCCATCCGTTCCGGCTCGGTGGAAAGTCGAGTAGGGGCCAGTAGTGGTGTACCCGCGATCGGCGGTCGTCGTACAGCTTCCGACCGAGGATGAAACCGGTGAGCTTCTTGACCTGGACACCGTCCATCGTAGGATCGATACCAACGACGGCCAAGGGAACGGACACCTCCGGTATGGCGGTACGGCAGCAGACCCAGCCGGTCCGTCCGCCTTCCCGGGCCCCTTCCCGAGCGACCTTCCACCGTCCACTGACGCGACGGGATCCGTCCGCCGCATCGAACTGTTCCACCATCCGTACTCCCCTGAGCAGTGTGATCCACCCAGCCCGGAAGGATTCCGATGTCTGAGAACCACGACGCGATCGTCACGGACCCGAAAACGGAGGACGGAAGCGGCGGCTGCCCGGTCGCACACGGTCGCGCCCCGCATCCGACGCAGGGCGGGGGCAACCACCAGTGGTGGCCGGAGCGGCTCAATCTCAAGATCCTCGCCAAGAACCCCGCCGTGGCCAACCCGCTGGGCGAGGAGTTCGACTACGCCGAGGCGTTCAAGAGCCTCGACCTGCCGGCCGTGAAGCGGGACATCGCCGAGGTGCTGACCACCTCGCAGGACTGGTGGCCGGCCGACTTCGGCCACTACGGGCCGCTCATGGTCCGGATGGCCTGGCACAGCGCCGGCACGTACCGCATCAGTGACGGCCGCGGCGGCGCCGGGGCCGGTCAGCAGCGCTTCGCCCCCCTCAACAGCTGGCCGGACAACGTGAGCCTGGACAAGGCCCGCCGACTGCTGTGGCCGGTCAAGAAGAAGTACGGCAAGAGCCTGTCCTGGGCCGACCTGCTGGTCCTCACCGGCAATGTCGCCCTGGAGTCCATGGGCTTCAAGACCTTCGGCTTCGGCGGCGGCCGGGCGGACGTCTGGGAGCCCGACGAGGACGTGTACTGGGGCCCCGAGACCATCTGGCTCGGCGACGAGCGCTACACCGGCGACCGGGAGCTGGAGAGCCCGCTCGGCGCGGTGCAGATGGGGCTGATCTACGTCAACCCGGAGGGCCCCAACGGCACGCCGGACCCGATCGCCTCGGCGCGCGACATCCGTGAGACGTTCCGCCGGATGGCGATGAACGACGAGGAGACCGTCGCGCTGATCGCGGGCGGCCACACCTTCGGCAAGACCCACGGCGCGGGCCCCTCGGAGGCGGTCGGCCCGGACCCCGAGGCCGCCGGGCTGGAGGAGCAGGGTCTGGGCTGGCGCAACTCCCACGGCACCGGCAAGGGCGGGGACACGATCACCAGCGGCCTTGAGGGCATCTGGACGAACACCCCGACCACCTGGGACAACAGCTTCTTCGAGATCCTCTTCGGCTACGAGTGGGAGCTGTTCAAGAGCCCCGCGGGCGCCCACCAGTGGCGGCCGAAGGGCGGCGCCGGGACCGGGACCGTGCCCGACGCCCACGACCCGTCGAAGAGCCACGCACCGACGATGCTGACGACCGACCTGGCACTCCGCCTCGACCCGGTCTACGAGCCGATCGCGCGGCGCTTCAAGGACAACCCGGACGAGTTCGCGGACGCGTTCGCCCGCGCCTGGTTCAAGCTGACCCACCGCGACATGGGTCCGGTCTCGCGCTACCTCGGCCCGGAGGTCCCCTCCGAGACGCTGCTGTGGCAGGACCCGCTGCCCGAGGTGGAGCACGAGCTCATCGGCGCGGCGGACATCGCCTCCCTCAAGGAGCGCGTCCTCGCCTCCGGTCTCACCGTCTCGCAGCTGGTCTCCACCGCCTGGGCGTCCGCCTCGTCCTTCCGGGGCAGCGACAAGCGCGGCGGCGCCAACGGTGCCCGCATCCGTCTGGAGCCGCAGCGCGGCTGGGAGGTCAACGACCCGGACCAGCTGTCGGTGGTGCTGAGCACGCTGGAGGGGATCCAGCGGGAGTTCAACGCCGGTGCCAAGCAGGTCTCGCTGGCCGACCTGATCGTGCTCGCCGGCTCCGCCGCGGTGGAGAAGGCCGCACAGGACGCGGGCTTCACCGTCGAGGTCCCCTTCACGCCGGGCCGCGCGGACGCCTCGCAGGAGCAGACCGACGTGGAGTCGTTCGCCGCGCTGGAGCCGACCGCGGACGGCTTCCGCAACTACCTCGGCAAGGGCAACCGGCTCCCCGCCGAGTACCTGCTGCTCGACCGGGCGAACCTGCTCACGCTCAGCGCTCCGGAGATGACCGTGCTGGTGGGCGGTCTGCGGGTGCTGGGCGCGAACCACCGGCAGTCGTCGGCGGGCGTCTTCACCCGGACGCCGGGAGTCCTCACCAACGACTTCTTCGTCAACCTGCTCGACATGGGCACGACGTGGAAGGCGACCTCCGACGACGCGCACGCCTTCGAGGGCCGCGACGCCGCCACCGGTGAGGTCAGGTGGACCGGCACCCGCGCCGACCTGGTCTTCGGGTCGAACTCGGAGCTGCGCGCCCTGGCGGAGGTGTACGCGAGCGACGACGCCAAGGAGAAGTTCGCCAAGGACTTCGCCGCGGCGTGGGTCAAGGTCATGAACCTGGACCGGTTCGACCTCGTGTGACGGCCTGAGGTGTGACAAGAGGCGCCTGCCGGGCGAAAGCCGGCAGGCGCCTCTTGTCGTGGAGCGGGGGGCTCAGCTCGTCGGCACCGGGTACGTCGGGTACTCGACGCCCGAGACGTGCTGGACGACCCGGATGACCTGGCACGAGTAGCCGAACTCGTTGTCGTACCAGAGGTAGAGGATCGCGTTGTCACCGTCCACCTTGGTGGCGCCCGCGTCGACGATCGAGGCGTGGCGCGAGCCGACGAAGTCCATGGAGACGGCGTCGGGAGCGGTGGTGAAGTCGATCTGGCGCTTGAGCGGCGAGTGCAGCGAGACGTCGCGGAGGTAGTCGAGGACTTCCTCGCGGGTGGTCTCGCGGCCGAGCCGCAGGCTGAGGATCGCGATCGAGACGTCCGGGACGGGAACGCGGATCGAGCTGCCGGTGATGGGCGCCTTGAGGTCGGGCAGCGCCTTCGCGACGGCGGAGGCGGCGCCGGTCTCGGTGATGACCATGTTCAGCGGCGCGGAGCGCCCGCGGCGGTCGGCCTTGTGGTAGTTGTCCAGCAGGTTCTGGTCGTTGGTGAACGAGTGGACGGTCTCCACGTGGCCGCGGAGCACACCGTACTCGTCCGCCATGGCCTTCAGCGGCGGAACGATCGCGTTGGTGGTGCAGGACGCGCAGGACAGGATCTGCTCGTCCGGCTTGATGGTGTCGTGATTGACGCCGTGCACGATGTTGGGCACATCGCCCTTGCCGGGGGCGGTCAGGACGACCTTGTCGATACCGGGGCGCAGGTGCTGCGAAAGGCCTTCGCGGTCGCGCCACTTGCCGGTGTTGTCGATGAGGATGGCGTCCTTGATGCCGTACGCCGTGTAGTCGACCTCGGACGGGTCGTTGGCGTAGATCACCTTGATCGCGTTGCCGTTGGCGACGATGGTGCTGGTCGCCTCGTCCACCGTGATCGTGCCCTGGAACTGGCCGTGGATGGAGTCGCGCCGCAGCAGCGAGGCGCGCTTGACGAGATCCTGCTCGCCGCCACCGCGGACGACGATGGCGCGCAGCCGCAGACCGTTGCCGGAGCCGGCCTTCTCGATGAGCAGGCGCGCGACGAGCCGGCCGATGCGGCCGAACCCGTAGAGGACGACGTCGCGGCCCTCGCGGCGCTCGATCTTGTTGGCACCGGTGGCGCCGATGACGGCCTGGGCGGTGAACTCCGCCACGGTCAGACCGCGGTCGTCGGCCTGGTACATCGCGGCGAGCATGCCGAGGTCGATCTGCGAGGGGCCGAGATCGAGGGTGGTGAGAGCCTGCAGGAACGGAAGGGTGTCGGTGACCGAGAGTTCCTCACCGGCGATCTGCCGGGCGAATCGGTGGGTCTTGAGGATGCTGACCACCGACTTGTTCACCAGGGAGCGGCTGTGGAGGAGGACGGTGACGTCCCGCTCCCGGTGCAGCTTCCCGATGATCGGGATCATCGACTCCGCGATCTCCTCGCGGTTCTTCCAATTGGTGAACGAGTCGTCATTGACAGTCACGAGTTTATCTTTCGAGCTAGGCGGCGCTCATATGCTAACCCCACCCCTGTTCGACCGTTCAAGGGGTGCCGCTCGAGCCGCCGCTCGACGCGGAACCAGCCGGTTTCGGTACGCGGGCGCGGTGCGCGGTGCGCGGTGGAGGGGCGGGACGGGGGGCCCGTCCCCTCCACCGGTCGGTCAGCAGCCGCTCATGTGGATGCGGCAGGAGGTGATCAGCGCGGCGGCGTGCTCCTCGCCGCCGAGGCTCTCGGTGCGGACGTCCTCGGGCAGGACCTGGAGGGCGTCGATGTCGTGCTCCATCATGGCGGGCTCCTTCGTTCGGGAGTGCGTGCCGGGCCCGGTGGGTCCGGCGGCCGGCGGCCGGGTGGCCGCCGGAGTCTCAGGGGTGGGCGTGGCCGCCCTCGGGCAGCCAGGCGCGGGGGCCGCCGAACCGCATGCGCAGCAGCAGCGAGAGGCTTCCGCCGAGGCCGCCGGCGTACTCGGCGAGCACCGTCTTGCGGTTCTCGTCCGGCACCAGCAGCCGGCCGTCGTGCAGCACAGCCTGCGCGGCCAGGTGCTCGACCAGCAGCTCCGCGGCGGCGCGGTGGTGCGCCTCGCCCGTCGCCTCGGCCGCGTCGAGCAGGAACTCGGCGTTGCCCGCGAGCCCGTGGCAGGTCGAGGTGGAGTCGGCGACCCGGCCCGCCCGTACGGCCAGGGCCGCGCCCTCCACCTGGGCGCGCAGGGTGTCGTCATGGGCGCCGGTGGCCGACCAGAGCCGCACCAGGAAGGTGCCCGCTCCGGACGAGCCGTTGCACCAGTGCCGGGCGAGCTCCGGCGTCCCGGAGAGATGGCGGGCGCGGTCGACCGGCCAGAGGGCGCCCGCGGGTCCGGTCCGGGCCGCGGCCACCAGTGTGGTGCCCGCCTCGACGGCCGCGTCGAGGAAGCGTTTCTCCCCCGTGGCCCCGGCCGTGAGCAGGAGGAAGGTGCCGACACCGGCCACTCCGTGCGCGAAGCCGTAGTGCCAGGATCCGGCGAGGGCGGAGGCGAAGTCGTCCGGCACCGGCCAGAAGGTCCCCTCGGGGGTGCGGCGGGCCGCCGCGAGCAGCCCGTCGGCGGCCCGTTCGGCACGGTCGAGGAAGCGCGGGTCCCCGGTGGTCCGCCAGAAGTGCAGCTGGGCCAGGCCCGACCCGGCCGCGCCGTGGCAGACGTCGGGGTTGGGCCACTCGACGGGGAGGGCGAGGGCGAGCGTGGTGGCGCGGGCGGCGAGCGCGGGGTCGTCCAGGGCCCGGGCGGCGTCCAGCAGCGCCCAGGCGGTGCCCGAGCGGCCGAAGTGCAGACCCGGCAGACCGCTGGGCAGGGCGTCCTGCCGGTCCGCCGTCCAGGACGCCGCGGACACCAGACCCGTGCGCAGCGCCTCCCGGGTGACGGCCGCCCCTGCGCCGTCCTCGTCCCAGTGGCGCAGGGCCCGCGCCAGTACGCTCACGCCGCCCGCCGAGCCGTGCTGCAGGGCCACCGGGTCGCAGGTGTCGCCGAACGCCTCCGAGGGCCAGAGCCGTTCGGCGTGACCGGGTCGCATGCTGGCGAGGAGGTGGGCGAGGCCGTCGTGCAGCAGCCGTGCGCGGATGTGCGCGGGTTCGGTCCGCTGCGGTGCCGACGCGGGTACGGCGGCGGGGCGCGTGGCGCCGGTGGTGAACCGCCGTGCCCGCTCCAGGGTCCAGCGGTCGGCGGGGTCGTCCCGCATCAGTCCCCGTATCAGCGGGGAGAAGCGGCGTACGAACGGGTTGTCGCGGGACACGAGCTCCACCAGCGCGGCCAGCCGCTCCTCCTCCGGCCGGGCGGCCGGCAGGTCGGGTGCGAAGAGCGGGTCGGCGCCGCTCAGGGCGTGCAGGATCGTCGCCCCCAGGGCGTACAGGTCGACGGCCGGCGCCGACGCGGGCGCCACCTGGTCCAGGGCGCGCAGTTCGGGGGCGGTGTAGCCGGGAGTGGCGCCCAGTACCCAGCGTTCGCCCTCCCGCGCGGCCATCTCCAGGTCGATCAGCAGGAGTCGGCCCTCGGGCGTGACCATCACGTTGTTGGGGTTGAAGTCGTGGAGGGTGACGCCGACTTCATGGGCGGTGGCGACCAGGTCGACCAGCTGTCCCACCAGGGAGTCGGCCGTACGGTCGTCGGGGCAGCCCGTCCCCTCCCGCGCCGTCCGGTCCGCGACCGTGCGCCGCAGGGTCGCGCCGGGGACCGACTCGGCGGCCAGGAACTCGCTGCCCTGCTGCTCGAACACCTCCACGAGGCGGGGGACGCGGTCGGGGTGGATTTTGCCGATGCGGTCGAGCAGGGCCGCCTCCCGGCGCAGCAGATCGCGGACGTCGAGACCCTCCAGGCCCGCCCCCACGTGGGGCCGCGCCTGCTTGAGCACGACCTGCGCGCCGGTCGTGGTGTCCTCGGCGCGGAACACCCCGCCCTTGTTGGAGTGCTGGATGGCGCCGCGTACCAGATAGCGGTCGTTGAGCAGGACCGGCCTGGCCGTGGCCGTGCTGCGCGCCGGGGCCGCCGGGCGGCCGGGGAAGGGGTCGCCCGCCCAGGCCGGCGGGCTGAACCAGGCGTTCCGCTCGTCCGTGACGGGCTGGCCCCCGGGGTCGGTGAGCCGGGCGGCGAAGCAGCCGTCGACGGTCAGGGCGGGGGCGGCGGTGAACACGCCGTACCGGTAGTAGACCTGGCTGCCGGGGCGGTAGCGGCGGTCGGAGAGGACGGCGGGGCCGGGCAGCCCCTCGGTGGCCAGGTGCAACTCCTCGGCGAGCAGCCGGAAGTGGTCGTCGTCGGCCGGGTACACGGTGAGGAACTTGCCGCCCCCGCCGCGCTCGTAGCGGCCGGAGACGAGGGCCGCGACGCGGGTGGGGGTGCCGGCGAACTTGAAGGCGGCGCGGTGGGCGAGGAGAACCTCGGCGGAGCGGGCCAGGGTCACGGGTGCGGCGAGCGGGGTGGCCGAGACATGGAGCTTCCAGCCCTGGGCGCGGTGGGCCGTCCCGGCGGGCACCACATGGCACCAGAAGTCGCCCTGCTCCACGGTCCACTCCGGGTGCCCGCCCGGCACGTGCGTCCCGGGCGCGGACCGGGCGATGGCGGCGCGGACCACATCGGGCAGGAGCGCGAGGTCCGCCGGACGTTCGGCGCGTGCCCGCCGGGGCCCGGGGAGGGCCGGGGGCGGGGTGGGCGGCGGTGCCGCGGGCAGGGGGGACACGCTCTTCGACCTCGCAGTGCACGGGTGGCGGTGGGCGGGGGGCTGGGGAGGAGTGGTCCTGGGCCGGACGCGCGCGGGAAATCAGTGCTGGGGCCGGATGTAGTCGTCGCCCCAGCTGGTGTCGAGGATGTCCGCCGCGACGGCTACGGTCGTCGCCGTCCCGCCGCCCCGCACCCCGGCCGCCACTCCTGGCCCGCCGTCCACCGAGGTGACGCAGGCGCCACCGACCAGCAGGGCCGTGAGGACGAGAAGACAGCGGAGTGCTCTGGACATGGTGCGGCTCCAGGGTCGGGAGGTCGTCGGCCGGTGGTTTCCCCGTGGGACCACCGAGGCAGGGGGCCGGAAGGTATAGGGTCCGGAATGTCGGCCTGGGGGGGTTTGCCCGGCCCGACGGTCAAAGTCCATCCCGAGGAGCCCTGTTGGTCCAGCGCTTTGACCTGGCAATAGCCTGCATGGCACGGAAGTAGCACGGCCGCATTGCGGGGGAAACACATGAGTATCGGGACAAACTTCGATGGTTTGCCGCAGTTGGACGCGCGCGCCATCGCCGTCTTCGAGTACGTGCTGTCGCGCGGCAGCCTCGACCGCCGCCCACCCACCGCCTCCGCCGAACTCGGCCTGGCCCCGGAGGAGATCGAGGCGGCCTGCCGGACCCTGCTGGGGCTGCGGCTGCTGCGGCCGGCTCCGGGCAGACCCGAGGAGCTCATACCGGTCAGCCCCGACGCCGCCGCGGCCGAGGTGGTGGGTCCGCTGGAGGCACGGCTGGCCCGGGAGGCGGCGCACGCCCAGGCCGTACGCGACGATCTGCACTCCCTGATGCCCGCCTTCCGCGCCGCCCGGCGCCGGTGCGGCCATCGGGAGGGCATCGACGTGCTGCCCGATCTGGCGGCGGCCTCCGCGATGCTCGGCGAGGCCGCGGCGGACTGCCGCGAGGAGGTGTTCAGCATCCAGCCGGGCGGCGGGCGCGCCCCCCACCGCCTCGGGGACGCCATCGAGCGCGATCTCGCGATGCTCCGCCGCGGCATCCGGATGCGCACGCTCTACCAGCACTCGGCGCGGGCCAGCCTCTCCACCCAGGGGTATGTGGAGACGCTCGCCGAGGCCGGTGCCGAGTACCGCACAGCCGCCGAACTGCCCGACCGGGCCGTGGTGTTCGACCGGTCGGTGGCCTTTCTGCCCCGCCGGGCGGACGGCGGGTCCGGCGAGGGCGCGGTACTGGTGCGGGACCCCGATGTCGTCGCCTATCTGTGCCGGGTCTTCGAGCAGCACTGGTCGGGAGCCACCCCGTTCCTGGGCACCAGCGAGGCCGCGTACAAGGAGGTCGGCCACAGTCTGCGGCGGGCGCTGGTGGGCCTGCTCGCCGAGGGCGCCAAGGACGAGGTGATCGCCCGGCGCATGGGCATGTCGCTGCGCACCTGCCGCCGCCACATCGCGGAGCTGCTGGAGGAGCTGGGTGCCGAGAGCCGTTTCCAGGGCGGTGTCCTCGCCGAACGGGCCGGGCTCGCCGTACCCGCGGAATCCGTGGTTCCGGATCAGCGGTGCGGTTGCGGGGAGACCGTGCGCGGATGAGCCGGCGGGTGGTCCGCGTGACCCCGGCCCACCCGCGCCGCCGTCGCGTCCATGCGGGAGGATGGCAGCCCGTTCGGTGCGTCCGCGAAGACCCCGAACGGCGCTTCACGCACGACGAACTGACAGGTGACAAGATGGCGACACTTCACATATGGGGGCCGGTGGCGGCCTCCGCCCTCTCCGCGGCTCCCTCCCCGGCCCGTCGCGCCCCGGAGGGTGTCCGTTGACCCGGGGCCTCGTCCTGCACGACTGGGTGGTCGCCGGTATCGCGGTGGCCGCGGGGCTCTTCGCCGCGGTGCTGCTGCGGGCGCTGCTGCGCTGGCTGGGCAGGCACGCGCTGAGGACGAAGTGGAGCGGGGACGACATCATCGTCGACGCGCTGCGTACCGTCGCCCCCTGGGCCGCCGTCATCGCGGGGGCCGCGGCGGCGGCCTCGGCCCTGCCGCTCACCACACGCATGGCGGCGATCACCAACCACTCGCTGACCGCCCTGCTCATCCTGATCACCACGCTCACCGCGGCCCGGGTGGTCGCGGGCCTGGTGCGGTCGGTGGCGCAGTCGCGGACCGGTGTGGCCGGGTCGGCCACCATCTTCGTCAACATCACCCGGGTCGTGGTGGTGGCGATGGGCTCGCTGGTCGCCCTGGACATGCTCGGCATCTCCATCGCCCCCCTGCTCACCGCACTCGGCGTCGGCGGCCTCGCGGTCGCGCTGGCACTGCAGGACACCCTCGCCAACCTCTTCGCGGGCGTGCACATCCTCGCTTCCAAGACCGTGCAGCCCGGTGACTACATGCGGCTGAGCAGCGGCGAGGAGGGCTATGTCGTCGACATCAACTGGCGCAACACCGTGGTACGCAATCTGTCGAACAACCTGGTCATCATCCCCAACGCCCGGCTGGCGCGGACCAATATGACCAACTTCAGCCGCCCGGAGCAGGAGCTGTCGATCCTCGTGCAGGTGGGAGTCGGCTACGACAGCGACCTGGAGCACGTCGAGCGGGTGACCCTGGACGTCGTCAACAGCGTGATGGTGGACATCAACGGCGCGCTCCCCCACCATGAGGCGGCCGTCCGCTTCCACACCTTCGCCGACTCGCGGATCAACTTCACGGTGATCCTGGGCGTGGGCGAGTTCAGCGACCAGTACCGGATCAAGCACGAGTTCATCAAACGCCTGCACCAGCGCTACCGCGCGGAGGGCATCTCCATCCCGGCGCCGACCCGGACGGTCTCCCTCCACCACGACGACCAGGGCTTCCCCCCGCCGGTTTCGTCCCCGCTCGCGGTCCCCCACCCCCGCGAGGCGCCCGACTCGGCGCGGCAGGCGTAGCGGTAGAGGTAGAGGTAGAGGTTCGCAACGTGCCCGCAACCCCGCCCGTGGTGGGGTTGCGGCATCGGCACGACACGCAGACCGAAGGGCCGTGATCCGTATGTCCGCCAGGGAATTGGGAGACGGGCACGACGGCCGCCACGCGCGCGTGGAGCTGACTCCCGCTGCCGCCGGGCTGCTGCGGCGGCTGCGGGCGGCCCACGGGCCCCTGATGTTCCACCAGTCGGGCGGCTGCTGCGACGGCAGCGCGCCCATGTGCTACCCGGACGGCGAGTTCCGTACGGGAGGCTCGGACGTCCTGCTGGAGAACCTCGTCGTCGACGGGGTCGAGGAGCCCGTCCCGTTCTGGATCTCGGCCGCTCAGCACGGCGCGTGGCGGCACACCCGGCTGATCGTCGACGTCGTCGAGGGGCGCGGCAGCGGCTTCTCGCTGGAGGCGCCGGAAGGCGTGCGCTTCCTCATCCGCTCGCGTCTGATCTGAGCCTGGGCACGCGCGGGCCCCTACGCGGAGAGCCTGCGCTCCAGCGGGGTCCGGAAGCTGGGGCGGATGCGTACGTCCCCGAAGAACTCCGTCATCCGTGCCGCCTCGGCGTCGACGGCCCGGTGTGCGGCGGCTCCCACGTCCTCGAAGACCTGGGTGACGATCTCACCGTCCGGGCGCTGCGCCCAGCCGCCGACGATCCGCCCGTTCCACCACACCGAGGGGCCGATGTTGCCGGTCTTGTCGAAGAGTTCGGCCCGGTGGCCGGGGTCCAGGTACCAGTCGCGGTGGCGCCAGCCCATCGGGGTGGGGTCCAGGGCCGGGAGCAGCGCGGCCCAGGGCCCGGGCGCGGGCGGCGCGTCCAGTTGGTGGGGGAGGGCGTGGCCGGGGCCCTCGTCCAGGTCGACGCCCACGGCCCCGGTCCCGGCCAGGGCCTTGCGGGTCTCGGTCACCGTCCAGCCCGTCCACCACTTGACGTCCTCGGTGGTGGCGGGCCCGAAGGCGTCCAGATAGCGGGCGGCGAGCTCGGTCCTGGCGGCGTCGGCCGACAGCTCCGGATGCGGCTCCGCGACCGTCCAGCGGAACTGGCTGGAGGCCCAGCTGCCGAGGGGGCGACCGCGCCGGATGCGGCCCTCGGCGGCCATGACGCCCAGGAAGCGGCTGGTGATGCGGGGCTTCGCCTCGTACGGCTTGCCCGCGGCCATCACGATCTGCGCCTTCAGGTCCGGTACGTCCTCGGCGAGCTGGGCCGCGGTGGCCTCCCCGCGCTCGGCGAGGGCCGCGAGGACGGCCTTCTCGGTGGCGGCGAACCACCGTGCGTCGAAGCCGAGTTGTTCACCGATCACCTTGGCCAGATCCGCGCGCAGCCGGACCGCGACGGCCCGGGCCGCCGCGGCGTCGGCCACCGGGGCGAGCTCCGTGGGCAGCACGAACATCGTGCGGCGCATACAGAGCATCCGCACCAGTGAGTGGTCCTCGTACAGTGCGCGTTCCAGCTCCGCCACCGAGGCGGTGCCGGTGCGCGCGGCGACGGTCAGGAAGACGGTGGCGGGGTCGGTGGCGTGCAGCGCCACCAGTGCCCGGGCGACCTCCTCGGGGCTGCTCGCGCGCGTGGCGGGGGTGAGCAGCTGACGGGGGCCGAGGCGGGCGCGCCGCGCCTCGGCGGTGATCCTTGGACGGGCCGGGGTCATGGCCTGAGGCTACCGACCACGCTCGCTGTCGCGTTCAGCCCGTCCTGGATCGTGGGCGCCATGCTCGTACCGGCGAGGAAGAAGCCGAGCAGCACGCAGACCATCGCATGCGAGGCCTTGAGGCCGCCGCTGCGCAGAAAGATCACCGCCAGCACCATCAGCAACAGCACCACCGAGATCGAAATGGCCATGGCCAACCTCCTCCACCGCGCCGGAATTGCGGCATTCGGCGGCCAGTGTGGCGGAGGAGGCGGGCCGGTCGGGCGTATGGCGTGTCCGCCGTACGGGTGCTGTTGAGGGGTGACGGACCGTCATGGGCGACGGGTGGCGTCCTCGGCTACTCCCCGTGGGCGCGCAGGAAGGCCTCCAGGCCCGCGAGGTCGTCGGTGTTGATGTGGTCGACGTCGGCGGCGAGCAGTTCGCGCCACAGCGCGTCCCGCTCGGGCCCGGCCGCGTCCGGCGTCGCCCAGAACCGCACCCGCTGCCGGTGTGCGTGGGCCTCGGCGACGATCGCGCGCAGCCTGTGGCGTTCGGCGGCCGGGAAGGGGCCCGCGCCGAGCCAGGTGAAGTTCTGCGTCCAGTCGCTGCTGATCAGCGGGATGAACGCGGCGGTGGCTGCCGTGCCGAGGTCCTCCGGACGGCCGTCGTAGAAGGCGTGGCGCACCTTCTGCGCCTCCATGGGCGCGCGGGCGGCGCGGTCGCCGGAGACGACGGGGGTGACGGCGCCGGGCGTGACGCGGCCATGGGCGTAGACGCTGAGCATGCGGCGGTACGGGCGCAGCCGCCGGTCGAGTTCCCGGTAGGCGGCGGCGCCGTCGGCCTTGATGTCGACCAGGAGCTGTACGGGCCGGTGGTAACCCCGGTAGACCGAGCCGTGGTTGGCGCGCACCCGGGCCATGAGCGGGTCGAGATAGAGCCTTTCGAGGGTGCGGGTGGGGTCGAGGCGGGTCGGGTCGTGGGCCACCAGGAGCTCTCCGCCGACCAGGAAGACGTCGGCCTCGACGCTGGTGAAGCCGTGGGCGAGGGCGTCGAAGAGGGGGTGCGGGTGCTCGTAGTCGTTGTGCGCGTGGGTCCGGCGCAGCGGTCGTGGCCCGGCGGGGCGGGCGCCGGGGCGCTCGGCCGCGGCGGCGGGCGCGATGGCGGCGGAGGCGGCGACCGCGGCGAGGGCGGCTACGGCACTGCGGCGGGTCGGTCGGGCCATGGGGTGCTCCCGGGGCATCGGGGACGGGCGGACCCGACCGAGTATGCGTGCGCTCCGGCCCCGACGGGCAGGCTCCCAGGCGGAGTTGGCCGGTACTTCGCCGCCCGGTCACCCGGTGACGGGGGCGCGAACGGACGGCGACGCCGTGGGGCGTTCCCTCGGGCGCGCCCGGGGGGCGCTCCCCGCCGGGACATCCGCGCGGGTCCGCGCCCGGGAGACGACGCCCGGGAGGCGTCGCCCGCAGGCACGTTACTGCCTCAGCTCGCCCCACTCCGCCCCTCGGTCGCACCACCGCGACAGCAGCGTGCGGTCGTGGCCCACCGCGAGGAGGGACGCGGACGTCTCGCGCCGGTAGCGCTCGACCACCGCCACCAGGGCGGCCGTGGTGGAGGCGTCCAGCATCGCCGTCATCTCGTCGCAGACCAGCAGCCGGGGCCGCAGGACCAGGGCGCGGGCCAGGCAGGCGCGCTGGAGCTGGCCGTCGCTGACCTCGTGGGGGCGGCGGTTGAGCAGATCCCCGCCGAGGCCGACCAGGTCCGCCAGTTCGTCGACGCGCTCGCGGACCTCGATCCGGCGGCCGGTCGCGCGCAGCGGCTCGGCGACCAGGTCGCGCAGCCGCAGCCGGGGGTCGGCGGCGAGCCGGGGCGACTGGAAGACGACCCCGACGGCGGTGCGCCGCGCGCGCGGGGCGCGGTGGCGCCACTGGGTGACCAGGGCGCCGTCGAGGGTGACCGTGCCGTCGTCGGGCCGGTGCAGCAGCGCCGCGACCCGGGCCAGGGTGGACTTGCCGCAGCCGCTGGGGCCGAGCAGGCCGACCGCCTCACCGGGGGCGACGGTGAGGCTCGCCTCGCGGACGACGGGACGGCCGCGCTCGTACCCGGCGGTGATGTTCTTCAGGTCAAGCAAGGCCGGGCTCCTCCAGGTGGTGACAGGCGACCTGGCCGTCGAACGGCGGCAGGGTGCCGCACCGGTCGGTGGCCCGTTCGCAGCGGGGCGCGAACGCGCATCCCTCCGGCAGGTCGCCGAGCTCGGGCGGCATCCCGGGGATGGGCGCGAACGCCCGCTCCGCGAGCGCGTCGAGCAGACCCCGAGCATACGGGTGACGGGGTCCGCTCCCGCCGAAATACGAGGTGGCGTCGGCGAGTTCCACGACACGCCCCGCGTACATCACGGCGACCCGGTCGGCGATCCGCTCGGCCGCCGCCAGATCGTGGGTGATCATCAGCAGCGCCCGGCCCTCGTCGGCGGTCCGGCGCAGCTCGTCGGCCGTGCGGTCGACCAGATCGCGGTCGAGGCCGGTCGTCGGCTCGTCCGCCAGCAGCAGCGGCGCGTCCCCGACCAGGGCGAGCGCGGTCGCGGCGCGCTGGGCGAGGCCCCCGGACAGCTCGTGCGGGTAGCGGTCGAGGTGGCCGGGCGGGAACGCGGCCCGCGCGGCGGCGGCCTCCGTCGCCGCGCGCAGCTCGCGCCGGGGGGTGCGGGTGAGCTTGCGCAGGGTCTCGGCGAGCTGCGCCCGTACGGTCCGCACGGGGGTGAGGTGGGCGGCCGGGCTCTGCGGTACGAGACCGACGCGGCGCCCCCGTACCGTACGGGCCAGGGTGCGTTCGTCGGCGGCGAGCAGGTCGAGCGGGTCGCCGCCGCCGTGCAGTACGGCGCTGCCGGCCGTCTCGGCGTTGCCCGGCAGCAGACCGAGGAGCGCGGAGGCGAGGACGGACTTGCCGCAGCCGCTCTCGCCGACCAGGGCCAGGCACTCGCCCGCCGCCAGGTCGAAGGAGACATCGGTGACGGCGGCGACATGGCGCCCGCCGCGCATCCGGAAGCGTACGGACAGGCCGCGCACCGCGAGGACCGTGGTCACAGCATCAGCTCCGATCGGCGGCGCGGGTCGAGGCGTTCGCGCCAGGCCCCGGCCAGGCCCGCGACGGCGAGGGTGGGGACGATCAGCAGCAGGCCGGGGAAGAGGGTCGGCCACCAGTGGCCGGTGAGCAGCGAGCCGCGGGCGGACTGGACGAGGTTGCCCAGGCTCGCCTGGTGGCTGGGCAGGCCGAGGCCGAGAAAGGAGAGCGCCGACTCGTGCCACATGGCGTGCGGCACCATGAGCACCGCCGCGAGCCCGGCCTTGGGGAGCACGCCCGGCAGCAGATGGCGCAGGGTCACCCGCAGCCGGGAGGCGCCACCGGAGATCGCCGCGTCGATGTAGGGGCGTGAGCGCAGGGAGAGCACTTCGGCGCGCACGATCCGGGCCGTGGACAGCCAGTGCGTCACGGCGACCGAGGCGATCACCGGCCAGACCCCGGGGCGGAACAGGGCGACCACGAAGATGCCGAGCAGCAGGTGCGGGACCGAGGAGAGCACGTCCACGAGCCGCATCACCAGCCGGTCGGTCCAGCCGCCCAGGGCGGCGGACGCGGCGCCGACGACCGTGCCGACGAAGGTGGCGACCAGCGCGGCCACGACCCCGACCAGGAGCGAGATCCGCAGTCCGTACACACAGCGCAGCAGGAGGTCGCGGCCGACGTCGTCGGTGCCGAACGGGTGGCCGAGGGAGGGCGGGAGGAGCTTGTCCGAGAGGTCGACGGCCTGCTGGTCGAGGTCGGCCAGTGGCGGTACGAGCAGGACGGTGAGGACGGCCGCCGCGAGGATCACGGCCGAGGTGCGCGCCTTGAGAGTCCGGGTGGAGCCGCGTGCGCGGCCGTGCGCGCGCCATCGGAGGTCGGGGGTGTCAGCCATCGAAGCCCACCCTCGGGTCCGCCAGTCCGTAGAGCAGGTCCGACAGCAGGTTGCCGAGCAGGACGGCGGCGGTGGCGAGCACGGTCAGGGCGGCGAGCAGCGGGAAGTCCACGGAGGTCGCGGCCTGCACGGTGGCGGCGGCGATGCCGGGCCAGCTGAAGACGGTCTCCACCAGCAGGGCCCCGGTGATGAGTTCGGGCACGCGCGAGCCGACGAGGGTGAGCATCGGCAGCATGCCCGAGCGCAGGGCGTGGCCGAGCAGGACGGTCCGTTCGCTCAGGCCGCGCGCGCGTGCCCCGCGTACCGGGTCCTCCTCCAGCGCGTCGGCGACGCCCTGGCGTACGTACAGGTAGAACCAGGGCAGTTGGGAGATGCCGAGGACCGCGGCGGGCAGCACGAGGTGGCGCGCGACCTGGCCGGTGGTGACGGTGTCGCTCGCCGTGTCGGTCAGGCCGCCGGCGGGCAGCACGTCCAGCTTCAGCGCGAAGAACCAGATGGCGAGGAGTCCGAGCCAGAAGGCGGGCGCGGCTTCGAGGGTGTACGCGAGGGAGCTGACGCACCGGTCGAGCGGTCCGCCGCGGCGGCGCGCGGCGAGCACGCCGAGCCCGGTGCCGAGGAGGATCGCTACGAGGAAGGCGGTGGCGGCGAGCAGCGCCGACCAGCCGAGCCGTTCGCCGATGACGTCGGCGACGGGCCGGCGCAGCACGGTGGAGTCGCCGAGGTCGCCGGTGAGGGCCGCGGTCAGCCAGTCCCACCAGCGGGTGAGGAGCGGCTGGTCGACGCCGAGGTTGGCGCGCAGCTGGTCGAGGCTGTCCTGCGAGGCGGTGAGGCCCGCGGTGCCGGCGTACGCCTTGACCGGGTCGAAGGGGGAGGCGGCGGCCACGGCGAAGACGCCGAAGGTGACCACGAGCAGGACGGGGGCGGCGAACAGGGTCCGCCGCCCCGCCATCCGTGCCATCGGCCCCCAGGGGAGGCGGCGGCTCACTTCTTCGGCGCCCAGGTCTCGACGTTCCACCAGGGGCCGGAGGCGAGACCGTGGTCGTGCGGCTCGGTCTGGGTGGAGAGCCCGTCCCAGCGGTCGGCCACGACGTAGAGGTGGTCGATGTGGGTGAGGAAGGTGTAGCCGGGGTCCTTCACCAGCTCGCGCTGGATGGTGTCGTAGGCGGCCCTGCGCACGGCGGTGTCACCGCTCCGGCGGCCGTCGTCGAGCGCCTTGTCGACGACCGGGTTCGCGTACCACGCCATGTTGTTGAAGCCGTCGCCCGCGAGGGAGGACTTGAGCAGTGTGTACTGGTCGAAGTCGGGGTCGGCGGGCGAGCCGCCGCCCGCGAGGACGGCCTCGTCCTTCATCCTCGGCTCGATGACCTCCCAGGTGCCGGACCGGGTGGTGACCGCGATGCCCGCCTTCTTGGCGTCGGAGGCGTAGGCGAGGGCGTGGTCCTGGCGGAGCTTGTCGCCGGAGAGGTACCAGAGCGGGAAGGCGGCGCGGACGCCGTCCTTCTCGCGGATGCCGTCGGCGCCGGGCTTCCAGCCCGCCCGGTCGAGGAGCTCTGTCGCCGCGGCCAGGTCGTGGGGCCGCTCGGTGCCGCGGGCGAACCAGGGGCTGCCGGTGGGGACCGGTCCGTAGGCGGGCTTGCCGGCGCCGTCGAGGATCTTGTCGACCATGGCCTGGCGGTCGACGGCGAGGTCGAGCGCGCGGCGCACCGCGGTGTCGCCGGTGACCTTGTTGCCGGTGGGCAGGGTCACGGTGCGGTAGTCGTAGGTCCGGGCCGTGAAGGTCTTCTTGTGCTTGTCCTTCGCGAACCCCTGGGCGAGGGCGGGCGGGAGGATCGCGCCGTCCAGGTCGCCGGAGCGCAGCCGGGTGGCGCGCACGTCGTCGTCCTTGATGACGGCCATGGTGAACCTCTTCACCTTGGGCGCGCCGCCCCAGTAGGTGGGGTTGGCCTCGAAGGCGATCTTCTCGCCCCTGGACCACTTGACGAGCCTGTACGGCCCGGTGCCCACCGGAGTGCTGGCGAAGGCGCCGGTGTTGACGTCCTGCCCGGCCGCGATGTGCTCGGGCACGATCGGCAGCACGGTGCGCTGCGCGAAGGGCGCGTAGGGGTACTTGAGCGTGAAGACCACCGTGTCATCACCCTCGGCACGGACCTCCTTGACGGCGTCGAGTTCGCCCTTGGAGGGGTTGTTGGTCCTCGGGTCGAGGATCGTCGTGTAGGTGAAGACGACGTCCTTGGCGGTGAAGGGCTTCCCGTCGCTGAACGTCACGCCCTTGCGGAGCCGGTACGTGTAGGTCAGCCGGTCGGCGCTCACCTCGGGCAGCGCGACGGCGAGCGCGGGCCTGAGCGCCATCTTCGCGTCGAGGGTGAGCAGTCCGTCGAAGATCTTGGAGTTGCCGTCCTTGCCGTAGCCGAGGAGCGGGCTGAGCGTCTCGGGCTCGTACGCGATGCCGACGACCGCCGAGTCCTTGACGCCGCTTGCGCCGCTCCCGCCCGGGTTCGAGCAGGCGACCGCGGTGAGGGCCAGTGCTCCGGCCAGCACCGCGGCGCCCGCTCCTCGTATCGCCCCGCGCATCGAACGGGCCGCCATGCCCCACACCCCTTATTGAAGATCGACTGTTATTGCGAATGGCTCGCAATAGCTCGCCATTTAAACAGTACGCAAAGGGGTGGTCAAAAACGGGACACTCGGCGCGGACTACGCGGGTGCGGGCAGCCCCACGATCTCCGCGACCGACGCGCGGTGCTCCCCGGCCGAACCCAGCGCGCTCTGCGCCGACTTGGCCCGCTTGAGATACAGGTGCGCCGGGTGCTCCCAGGTCATCCCGATGCCGCCGTGCAACTGCACGCACTCCTCGGCCGCGCGCACCGCGACCCGTGAGCAGTACGCCTGGGCGACCGCCACCGCGAGCGGCGCGTCCGGGCTCCCGGTCGCCAGCGCGTCGGCCGCGTTGCGCGCCGCGGCCCGCGCCGACACCACCTCCAGCCACACCTGCGCCATCCGGTGCTTCAGTGCCTGGAAGGAGCCGACCGGCCGGTTGAACTGCTTGCGGTCCCGGGTGTACGCGACGGTCTCGGTCAGGCACCACTCGGCGACGCCGAGTTGCTCGGAGGCGAGCAGCCCGGCCCCGGCCAGCAGACCCCGGCGCGCGGCGGCCAGGCCGGTGTCCGCGTCGGCCAGCAGCGTGCCGTGCACCCCGTCCAGGGTGACGTCGGCCAGCGGCCGGGTGAGGTCGAGCGGGGTGAGCGCCGTGCGGGCCGCCTCGCCCGCCTCGACCGCGTAGAGGCCCCGCGCGGTCGGCACGAGCAGCACGTCGGCGGTGGCGGCGTCCGCCACGGTCCGAACGGTCCCGTCGAGCCCGTCACGCAGCCGCAGCGAGCCCGGTCCGTACGAGAAGGGCACGGTCAGCGCCGCCGTCCTGCGCCCGGACGCCAGCTCGCCGAGCAGGGCCGCGACTTCGGGGGCCGGGGCGCCGAGGGCGAGCAGCGTCTCGGTGGCCACGACGGAGCTGGTGAGGTACGGGACCGGGGCGACGCTCCGGCCGATCTCCTCCAGGACCACCGCGGCCTCACGGTGCCCGGCGCCCTGGCCGCCCAGCTTCTCCGGCACCAGCAGCCCCGCGAGCCCCATGTCGACGCCGAGCGCCTGCCAGAGGCGCGGGTCGTACGGGGCGTCCGACTCGGCGCGGGCCAGCGCGGACGGGGTGTCGGTGCGGTCGGCCAGCAGGGAGCGCACGGCGGCCCGGAGGTCTTCCTCGGCCTCCGAGTACAGCAGGTCGGGAGCGGTCTCGGTCATCGGGCCAGGTCCTTCCAGGCGATGTCCTTGTCGTTGCGCGGCTCGGCGGGCAGCCCTAGGACGCGCTCGGCGACGATGTTCAGGAGTACCTCGCTGGTGCCGCCCTCGATGGAGTTGCCCTTCGAGCGCAGATACCGGTAGCCGGCGTCGCGGCCGGTGAAGTCGACCAGCTCGGGCCTGCGCATGGTCCAGTCGGAGTACAACAGACCGTCCTGGCCCAGGAGTTCGACCTCCAGGCCGCTGATCTCCTGGTTGAGGCGGGCGAAGGCGAGTTTCATGCCGGAGCCCTCGGGGCCGGGCTGGCCCGCCATGAGCTGCTGGCGCAGCCGCTCACCGGTGAGGCGGGCGACCTCGGCCTCGACCCAGAGGGTGAGCAGACGCTGGTGCAGGTCGTGGGTGCGCAGCTCGGGTTGCTCGCGCCAGGTCCGCGCGACGGGCCCGATCATGCCGCCCTCGCGGGGCAGCCGCATCCCGCCGATGGAGACGCGCTCGTTCATCAACGTGGTCTGCGCGACCTTCCAGCCCTCGCCGACCGCGCCGAGGCGGTGGGCGTCGGGGATGCGGACGCCGGTGAGGAAGACCTCGTTGAACTCGGCCTCGCCGGTGATCTGGCGCAGCGGGCGCACCTCGACACCGGGGTCGGTCATGTCGCAGATGAAGTAGCTGATGCCCTGGTGCTTGGGGAGCCCGGGGTCGGTGCGGGCGATCAGGATGGCCCAGCGGGCGAGATGGGCGCTGGAGGTCCACACCTTCTGCCCGTCGACGATCCAGTCCTCGCCGTCGCGCACGGCCCGGGTGCCCAGCGCCGCCAGGTCGGAGCCGGCACCGGGCTCACTGAAGAGCTGGCACCACACCTCCTCGCCCACCCACAACGGCCGCAGGAACCGGCGCTTCTGCTCCTCGGTGCCGTACTTGAGCACGGTCGGCGCGGCCATCCCGAGGCCGATCCCGATCCGGCGCGGGTCGTTGTCGGGCGCGCCCGCCGCCGCCAGCTCCGCGTCGACGACCGGCTGGAGCGAGCGCGGCGCGCCGAGCCCGCCCAGACCCACCGGGTAGTGCACCCAGGCGAGCCCGGCGTCGAAGCGGGCCTTGAGGAAGTCCAGGGCCTCGGTGGTCGCGGGCGGGTGGGCGGCCAGCAACTCCCGCGTCAGGGCGCGCAGTTCGTCCGCGTCCGGCTTGTGCTCGCTCATCGGGCGGCTCCGTCCGGGAGCACGACCACACGGCCGGTGGTGGTGCCGTCCGCGACCCGCTGGACGGCCGCCGCGGCCTCCCTCATCGGCACGCGCTCACTGATCAACGGCTTGACGGCGCCCTTGGCGGCCAGCTCGGTCAACTGCTCGTGGCAGCGCAGGATGGACGCGGGGTCCTTCTGCGCGTACAGCCCCCAGTGCAGACCGACGATCGAGTAGTTCTTCACCAGGGCGTGGTTGAGGGCGGGGGCGGGGATGCTGCCGCTGGCGAAGCCGATGACGAGGATGCGGCCCTCGAAGGCGACGCACTTGGCGGACTTGGCGTACGCGTCCCCGCCGACCGGGTCGTAGATCACGTCCGCGCCGCGCCCGCCGGTGGCGTCCTTCACGGCGGCCACGATGTCCTCGGTGCGCCGGTCGATGACCAGGTCGCACCCCAGCTCCCGGGCGATGGCGGCCTTGTCCGCGCCGCCGACCACGCCGATGACCCTGGCCCCGGCCGCCTTGCCGAGCTGGACGGCCGCGCTGCCGACGCCGCCGGCCGCCGCGTGCACCAGCAGCGTCTCGCCCGCCTGGAGGTTCGCCCGGCGGTGCAGGCCGAACATGCCGGTCTGGTAGCCGATGTGGAGGGCGGCGGCCTCGGCGTCGTCCAGCGCGTCGGGGGCGGGCAGCAGGGCCGCCTCGTCGGCGATCACGTAGTCGGCCAGCCCGCCGAAGGGCAGCACGGGGTTGGCGATGACCCGCCGCCCGTCCTCGGTCTCCCCGCAGATCTCCACCCCGGGCGTGAACGGCAGCGGCGGCTTGATCTGGTACTGCCCCCGGCACAGCAGCGCGTCCGGGAAGTTGATGTTCGCGGCGCGCACCTTGAGCAGCACCTGCCCCGGACCCGGGGTGGGGGGCTCGACCTCGTCGAGCCGCATCACCTCACCGGGCTCGCCGTTCTCGTGCACTCGCCATGCCTGCATTCGGGGCCTCCACGCGCTGTAGGCGGTACGGCTGCGTACCCTTGCGCCTGCATACTAAGCGGTCGCTTGCCGCGGAGGGAACAGGTGGAGGGCGCGGTGTTCCCGGGCCCCGGACACGCACTCGGCCGTCCGCCCGCTCGGTCCCGGTCCCCTCGCCCGGCCAGGGCCCGCCCGTCCGGCCCCCGACCTCCCGACCGGCCATCCCCCCCAGGCCGGTTACTCGCTCCCGCCCCGGGGCCGCGCCCGGACATGCATCCGTTCCCCCTGTGGCCCGAACAGGCTCAGATACTCCACCGGCGTGTCCCCGGCGGGCCCGAACCAGTGCGGCAGCCGGGTGTCGAACTCGGCCGCCTCCCCCGCCCCCAGCACCACATCGTTCCCGGCGAGCACCAGCCGCAGCCGTCCCGCCAGCACATACAGCCACTCGTACCCCTCATGGACACGAGGCTCGGGCGCGCCGGCGGTACCCCGGTCCACCACCTTGTACGCCTGGAGCCCGCCCGGCTGGCGGGTGAGCGGCACCATGGTCTTCCCGCCGCGCACGATCGGCTTGGCCCGCACCCGGGGGTCCCCGACGGGCGGGGCGCCCACGAGGTCGTCCAGCGGCACCTGATGAGCACGGGCGATCGGCAGCAGCAGCTCCAGACTGGGCCTGCGGTGGCCGGACTCCAGCCGGGAGAGCGTGGAGACGGAGATCCCGGTCGCCGCCGACAGATCCCCGAGCGTGGCCCCGCGCTCCTTGCGGATGCGGCGGAGCCGGGGGCCGACCTCGGTCAGTACGTCGTCGAGTGCGCGGTCGTCAGCCATGCGCCCATTGCAGGATCGGCAATATGGATTGTCAATCCGGCCGACCGAGCCAGGGCCTTGCGGAACGGCTCCTCACCCCGCGCACGACTCCCCCGCGGCCGGCTTCCGGAACTCCCAGTACCTGCGCGCAACCCTGGAGTATTGAGCGAGTTGCCGGTAGGGATGCGCCCATGACGGACGACACCGCGCCCCCCGCCGCCCCGCTCCCCGGTCTGCCCGCTCCTCCCCCGCCCGGCAGTCACGCCCTGCCGCCGGGGACGTACGACGGGACCGTGGTCCTGGTGACGGGCGGTGGTTCCGGGCTCGGGAAGGCGATGGCGGTCGAGTTCGCCCGGCTGGGGGCGGAGCTGGTGATCGTGGGGCGCGGGGCGGAGCGGTTGGAGGCCGCACGGGGGGAGCTGGCGGCGCTGGGAGGGCGGGTGGCCGTCGCCGTGTGCGATGTACGGGATCCGGAGGCGGTCGGTGCGGCCTTCGACCGGGCCGAACGCGAAGTCGGGCCGCCGGGTGTACTCGTCACCAGTGCCGCCGCCAACTTCCCCTGCCCCGCCGAGGATCTCTCGCCCAACGCCTGGCGCGCGGTCGTGGACACCACGCTGACCGGCACCTGGTTCCCGACCCGCGAGTTCGGCCGCCGCCACCTCGCGGCCGGGACACCCGGTTCGGTGATCACCGTAGGCGCGTCGTACGCCTGGACGGGCGGGCCGGGGTTCGCCCACTCGGCGGCGGCGAAGGCCGGGGTCCGCAACCTTGTGGAGACGCTCGCGGTGGAGTGGGGGCCGTACGGCATCCAGGTCAACGGGCTGGTGCCGGGGCTCTTCCCGCACCCGGACATGCCCGAGTCCATCCGGTCCGGGCTGGACGCGGCGGCCGGGAGCAGTGAACTCGACGCCCGGCAGCCCGCGTTACGGGTCGGCCGGCCCCGGGAGCTCGGCTGGGCGGCGACCTTCCTGGCCTCCCCGTACGCCCGGTTCATCAGCGGCCACACCTTGGTGGTGGACGGCGCGAACTGGCAGCGCCGTACGGTGGTCGCCGCGCCGGTGACGCCCGTACGGGAGCAGTTGGGGCGGGGGCCGTTCCTCGCGTGAGCCCCTCGGCGTCACCTCCCTGTCATTTCCCTTCGAACGTCGGCGGGCGGCGCGCCGCCTTCGCCGTGTACCCCTCGCGCGCGTCCTCGGAGGTGAGGGTGAGGGCGGCGGCCAGGGCCGTACGGTCGAGAGCCTCGGCGAGCCCCGCGTCGGCGAAAGCGTCGATGTTCCGCTTGACCGCCCGCACGGCGAGCGGGGCGTTGGCCGCGATCTCGTCGGCGACGGCCCTCGCCCGGCTCTCCACCTCGTCGGCCGGGACGACCAGTTGGACCAGCCCGAGCCGTTCGGCGGTGGGGGCGTCGACACGGCGGCCGGTGAGCGCCAGGAGCTTCGCCCACCCCGCGCCCGCGTCCCTGGCGATCCGCAGGTCGCCGCCCGCGTCCACGGCGACCCCGATCCCCGTCTCGGGCAGCGCGAAGACGGCGTCCCGCGCGGCGATCCTGATGTCGGCCATCAGCGCGAGCTCGAAGCCGAAGCCGAGGCAGTACCCCTGGACGGCCGCGACCACGGGCTGGGGCAGCCGCGCGAACGCGGCGAATCGCTCGTGGACCCAGCGGATGCCCTCGCAGTAGCGGTGGGTGCGCTCGGCCGGCGAGCGGCCGGTGATGGCGCCGCCCGGGGCCGTGACGTCGATCCCGGCGCAGAAGGCCCGGCCCTCGGCGCGCAGCAGCACGGCACGGACGGTGTCGTCGAAGCGGATCCGGTCGGCGAGGACACCGAGCTGGCGGCTGGACTCCCAGCTCCAGCCGTTCAGCTTCTCGGGGCGGCACAGGGTGAGGACGCCGAGCCTGTGCCCGGTGACCTCCAGGCGTATCCGTTCCTCGCCGTCCCGGATCTCCCGGTCGAGGGTGTCGATCACACCGGGACCCCCATCCCGTAGCGGAGCCAACAACTGACGCTTCGTCAGGATAGGCGCTGACCGGCACGAGCGGGAAGGTCCCGCCCGGCCCTGCCCCCTCCCCCTACCGGGGGAAGAGCTCGAACGGCACCGCCGGGCGGCCCCCGAAGCGGGCGGCGGCGCGCTCGGCGTTGGCGGTCAGGAAGCTGCGGCAGTAGGTCTCGGGCTCCTCGTCCGTCAGCCCCTCGATGTAACTGCGGTGCTCCATGAGGGAGTCGACCGACCGCTCAAGTCCGGCGCTCGCGTCGACCGCGTGGGTCGGGGAGGCGGAACCGGCCACGGCCACCCACCGCACACCGTTCCACGGCTCCAGGCCCTGCTCGGTGAGCTCGGGGAAGATCCAGCGGTTGCCGGCGTCCCCGGCCGCGTCGAGCGTGGCACGGCCGACCGCCCGGTGATCGGGCGTGTTCCAGACGACGCCGCCCCAGGTGTCCCGGTGGTTGAGCGTGATCACCAGCTCCGGGCGGTGGCGGCGGATGGCTGCCGCGATGTCCCGGCGCAGGCCGAGGCCGTACTCGATCACACCGTCCCGGTGGTCGAGGAACTCCACCGTGGAGACGCCGACCACGGCCGCGCTCGCACGCTGCTCCCGCTCGCGCAGCGCCCCGCACTTGACGGGCTCGATACCGTCGATGCCCGCCTCGCCGCGACTGGCGAGCAGATAGGTGACCTCACGGCCCGCGTCGGTCCATCCGGCGATCGCGGCGGCGCACCCGTACTCCAGATCGTCCGGGTGGGCGACGACCGCGAGGGCGCGCTGCCAGTCGTCGGGCATCTCTTCCAACTGCTGCAACTCCGTTGTCATGGCGGCAGCTTACGAGGCGGCGCCGGCGTCGCCGCGCCACGTCTCACCGTCACCCGTGGCTACGCCTCACCTCGTACGAGGGCGAGCAGCCGGTCCAGTACGCGGTCGCCGCCCGCCCGTACGCCGTCGTGCTCGTACTCGTCGGTGACCCAGGTCCGCAGCCCCCGCACCGCGCGGGCGGTGGCGAGCGAGTGCGCGGTGTCGACGTACATGTCGTCGTGGTAGACGGCGGCGGCCACGGGCACCTCGTTGGCGGCGAGCGCGGCCGGGTCGTACAGCGGCGTCCAGTCGGTGCGGGCGGCCAGCAGCTCGGCGCTCTCGCGCAGGGGGCGCAGCGCGGGGTCGGTCTCGAAGTGCCAGGGGTGCACGGACTCGCCGGTGAACAGCACGGGCCCGTCCGAGGCGAGCGCCTTCTCGGCGGAGAACCGGGGGAACTCCGCGCGGACCCGCTCGGCGGACCACCCGGTCGGGCGGGCGTCCTGGGCGTAGATCGCCTCGTGGAGGAGCGCGTAGAGAGGGTGGGCGGCGAAGGAGAGGACCGCGTGCGCGGCCTCCTGGAAGGCGTCGGAGAGCGCGGGCCCGGCGGCCGTGCGTACGAAGGCGTCTTCGAGGAGGTAGTGCAGCTGATGGGCGCCGTCGCCGCCGCCGAGGAGGATGCCGAGGGACTGGAAGGCCGCCGCCGTCAGCACGTATCCGCCGGGCAGGACGGCGGGTTCGGCGACGAGGTGCTCGGTGATCCGGCGCACCCGCTCCACGTCCTGCGGATAGCGGGCGTAGAACGCGGCGTTCTTGCGCTCGACGCGGGGGTGGGCCGCCCGGTACACGTCGTCGGCGTGGGCGTCCAGGGAGGGCAGCCCACCGGTGATCAGGACGGCGGCGAGGCCCTCGGGCGCGGTGGAGAGGTAGTGCGTCGCGCAGAACCCGCCGAAGCTCTGGCCGAGGACGGTCCAGGGCGCGCCGCCGCTGAGGCGGCGGCGGATCAGCTCACAGTCCTTGACGATGGAGTCGGCGCGGAAGTGGGCGAGATAGTCGGCCTGTTCACGGGCCCCGCCGCGCAGGGGGAGGGTCTGGCGGTTGGCGGGGGTGGACAGACCGGTGCCGCGCTGGTCGAGCAGGAGCACCCGGAAGTCGCGCAGCGCGCGCCCGAGCCAGGCCTGCCGCCCGATGAACCGCCGGGCGCCGAAGCCGGGGCCGCCCTCCAGATAGAGCAGCCAGGGCAGCCGCTCCCGCTCGGCGGCGCGGCCCGTGGCGACGACCTCGCGCGCGTAGAGCTCGATCTGCTCGCCGTCGGGGCGGGCATGGTCGAGCGGTACGGCGAAGCGGTGGTCGAGGAGGACGGTCCCGGGCTGACGGTAGGCGGGCGCGGTGGCGCCGGCGGTGGTGGTCACGGGGGCGGGCTCCCTGTCTCGGGGGTGTGGGTCCGGGTCGGTCCCGGTCGTGGTCCGGCTCGGCCCAGTGGATCACATCGGCCGGTACGCGCACCCGCCCGCCCGGTGGCATCCGGCCCATCGGCGGCGCACTCCCCCGGCGGCCGTCCGTGTGCGCCGGGGCGGCGGGGCTCCTAGCGTGGATCCATGATCAGGTTCGAGCGGGTCAGCAAGGTGTATCCGGACGGCACGAGCGCCGTCGACGACCTGTCCTTCGAGGTGAACGAAGGGGAGCTGGTCACCCTGGTCGGCCCGTCCGGCTGCGGCAAGACCACCACCATGATGATGGTGAACCGCCTGATCGAGCCGACGTCCGGCCGCATCCTGGTGGACGGCGAGGACATCGCCTCCCTCGACCCCGTGAAACTGCGCCGCCGCATCGGCTACGTCATCCAGCAGGTGGGCCTGTTTCCGCACCGCACCGTCCTGGACAACACGGCGACCGTACCGGCGCTGGTCGGCTGGAAGCGGGCCAGGGCCCGCGAGCGTGCGGCCGAGCTGCTCGACCTGGTGGGCCTGGACCCCGCGACGTTCGGCTCCCGCTACCCGGCCCAGCTCTCCGGCGGCCAGCGCCAGCGGGTCGGCGTGGCCCGGGCGCTGGCGGCGGACCCGCCCGTCCTGCTCATGGACGAACCCTTCGGCGCGGTGGACCCGGTGGTGCGCGAACGCCTCCAGAACGAGTTCCTGAGCCTCCAGGCGACCGTACGCAAGACCGTCCTCCTGGTCACGCACGACATCGAGGAAGCGGTACGGATGGGCGACCGGATGGCGGTGTACGGAGAGGGCCGCATCGAACAGTTCGACACCCCGGCGGCGGTCCTGGGCGCCCCGGCGACCCCGTACGTGGCCCAGTTCGTGGGCGCGGACCGGGGCCTGAAGCGTCTGTCGGTCACCGCGGTCGAGGAGGCCGACCTGGAGCAGCCCCCGCTCGCCCGCCTCGACGAGCCCGCCGGTGTGGCGGCGGCGCGGCTGCGCGGGGCCGGGGCGCGCTGGGCGGTCGTCCTCAACGCCTCCGGCGAGCTGCACGGCTGGGTCTCCGCGGACGGACTCGCGCTGGCGGGCACCCCGGCCACGGTGGCGGACCTGGCCCGCCGTATGGAGGCCTGGGTGCCGCTGGGTGCCCCGCTGAAGCAGGCTTTCAGCGAGATGCTCCAGTACGACGCGGGCTGGGTCGCGGTCCTGGACGGCGCCCACTTCGCGGGCGTCCTGACCCCCGCGAAGCTCCACGAGGCCTGCGCAGATCGGTGGACGCGGACGCGCAGGGGGTGGCGCGGGAGGAGGTGGAGTTCGACTCCGTCGCGGACGCGTAGGGGGCGCGCCCGGGTGGCGGCCGGGGGCCGGTCCGGTCCCGGCCTGCTGGTGGACCCGTAAGGGCACAGGATCGGGGTGCCTGTTCCTCATCCTCGTGGCCGTCGTCCTGTGACTGATGGGCGCGGTCGCGGACGGCCCGGGCGTGCGCTGGTCGCGTCGTCGCGGACGACGGCCGGTGAGGTGAGGGCGGAAGCGCGGTCGAGGACCGCCGCAGGGTGCGACGAGTGCTTACGACCGGTTGACCCGACCCGCCACGGCGTGGCCGACCAGCAGGTACACCAGTGCGGGCAGCCCGTAGTTCAGGATCGTGCGCCAGTCGTCCGACTCGACGTTGAACATGTCGCGCGACCAGCCCGAGAGCCAGTTCGCGGCGTGGTGGACCCAGGACACCAGGTCGTTCGCGGTGTTGGCGTCCAAGAGGTAGAAGACGATCCACAGGATGAGGATCACCGCGGTGATGTCCGCGATGATGAGGATGATCGTCGCTGCTGGGTTCCCGCCATAGCGTCTGGACATGTCGAACGGGTTGCCGGTCGGGCCGAGTTGAAACCGGTCATGTGTCCGGCTGCTGTAATGGCCTGTACTGTCCGTGCGGGACCACCGAGATGTGTGGGCCGCAGGTGGGAAGCGGGGACGCGTGAGGGAAGTGCTGCTGTCACTGGCGCCGGGCGAGGAGTCGGACCAGGAGGACGTCGAACAACTGGTGCGCCGACTCCGCGGCGAGCTGCGCGAGCTGGACGTCGACGTGGCGTCCCCGGCGCCGCTCGGGGAGCTCCCGCCGGGGGCCAAGGGCGGTGATCCGGTCACCGTCGGGGCCGTCGTACTCGCCCTGAGCGCGTCCGGCGGCGTGTTCACCGTCCTCATCGACACGCTGCGGGACTGGCTCGGCCGCCAGGCCGCCCGGCACCGCATCTCGGTGACGATCGACGGCGACACGATCGAGCTGGAGCATGCGACCGCCGAAGAGCGGCGGGAGTTGATCGACGGCTTCGTGCGCCGTCACCGGGCCGGGGAGTAGCGGTGGGCCGCCGGCTGGCCCTGCTGGTCGCGACGTACGAGTACCAGGACGCAGGGCTGCGCCGCCTCACGGCGCCGGCCCATGACGCCGAGTCCCTGGCGGCCGTGCTGCGGGACCCGGAGATCGCGGACTTCGAGGTCACCACGCTCGTCAACGAGCCCCACTACCGGGTGGGCGAGGCCATCGGCGACCTGTTCCACGACCGGCGGCGCGACGACCTGACGCTGCTGTACTTCACCGGGCACGGCCTCAAGGACGACGAGGGGCGGCTGCACCTGGCGATGGGCAACACCCGCCGCGACAACCTGGCGTTCACCTCGCTGCCGGCCGAGCAGATCGACCGCGCCATGACGGGCTGCGCCTCCCGGCAGCAGGTACTGATCCTCGACTGCTGCTACAGCGGCGCCTTCCCGGCCGGGCGTCTGGCCAAGGGCGACACCGACATGCACACCCTGGAACGGTTCCGGGGAACCGGCCGCAGCGTCCTGACCGCCTCCGACGCCACCCAGTACTCCTTCGAGGGCGACCATCTGCACGGTGGCGCCCCGCAGTCGGTGTTCACCCGCCACCTCGTGTCCGGACTGCGCGACGGCAGCGCCGACCTCGACGGCGACGGGAACATCACCCTGGACGAGCTGTACGCGTACGTCCACGACAGGGTCGTCGCGGAGATGCCGCAGCAGCGCCCGAAGAAGCAGGAGAACGTCGAGGGCCGCATCGTCGTCGCCCGCAACGTCAACTGGCGGCTGCCCGAGCACCTTCGCCACGCGCTCGACAGTCCGGTCCCCGCCGACCGGCTGGGCGCGATCGAGGGCCTCGCCCACCGCTACCAGGTCGGCAACGCGACCGTACGCGAGCGTGTCGCGCCGGAGATGCGGCGCCTGCTGGACGACGACAGCCGCAGTGTGTCGGCCGCGGCGGCCCTCCGGTTCGGGGCCCTGCTCGGCACGGACACCCCGGCGCCCACGGCACCGGACCCGGCCACGGTCCCGGCCCCGGCCCCGGCCCCGGCTTCTGCTCCGGACCCGGACCCGGTACCGGGCACCCTCAGCTGGTCCTTCGCCGCCGAAGCGGCCGTGCACGCCTCCCTCGCCGTCATCAACGGCCTAGTCTGCGTCGGCGACGGCTTCGGACGGGTGCACGCGGTGGGAACCGCAACCGGGCAGACCCGGTGGCGCTTCGACGCCGGGAAGCCCGTCCACACGGTGCTGGCCGTGGGGGAGGAGAGCGTGGGCATCACGGCGGGCTCGTGCTTCCATCTGCTCGACGCCCGCACCGGCACCCCGCGCTGGCAGTTCGAGGTGCGCGGGCGCCCCCGGGAGAATCCGCTCCCCGCGACGGACGGCGGGGCCGTCTACCTCGCCCACTCCAACAGCGTGTACGCCCTGAACCTCGCCACGGGCGGGAAGATCTGGACGTTCTGCCCCCGGATGGCACCCTTCCGCTGGGTGGCGGCGGCGGGCGGCCTGGTGTGGACCGCGACCGACCGGGCCGTGTACGGCGTCCACGCGGCGAACCGCGGACGGAAATGGCGCACCCCGGTCCCGGCCCCCGTGGCGTCCCGGTCAGCCCTGTCCGGCTGGGTCCTGTACGTGGGCAGCGGCCGGGGACATGTGTCCGCGATCGACGCCCTGACCGGGCACCTCGGATGGCGAACCCCGACGGACGGCGGCGTGCGCACGTCACCGGTCGCGGCCGACGGCCTGGTCTGCGTCAGCGACGACACCGGGGTCCTGCACGGCATCGACGCGGCGACCGGGGAGGTCCGGTGGAAGTCCGCCAAGCGCATGCTGTCGCAGTCACCACCCGCGCTGTCGGACGGGACCGTGTACGTCGGCGGCGCGGACGGTCACCTGTACGCCCTGTCCGCCGACACCGGGGCCGAGCGGTGGCGGGTCTCCACCGCCCTCGGCATCCTGCCGGCCCCGGTGGTGTCGAACGGCGTGGTGTACGCCGCCAACGCGAGCGGCAGGCTGTACGCCGTCGAGACCCGCGGCCGGACGTGAACCGGCGCCGCGCGCCCCCCCCACTGGGTGCCCCTGGCCCCGTCGCCCCCGGCTACGCCCGCTCCTTCGCCGACCGCGCGCCCAACCCCCGCAGCCACCCCGCGACTTCGCCGTGTCCCGCGCGGACGGCCGTGTCCAGCGGGGTCAGTTCGTCGTAGCCCACCCAGTCGATGTCACCGCCGCGGTCGCGCAGATACGCGGCCGTCGGCAGGTGGCCGCCGTGGCAGGCGCACCACAGCGCCTCCGTGATCTCGATGGCGGGCGGTCGCGGCGCGCCCGGGGCGAAGTACGCGGCGACCCGGTCGAGTTCGCCGAGCCCGGCCGCCTGCCAGAGCGTCGTACGGGCGCCTCGTTCGAGGAGCCGGCGGGCGGCCCGCCACTGGCCGAAGGCGACCGCGTCCGCCATCGCCGTGCCGCCCGCGATGACCGAGCCGTCCACCTCGATGTCCGCGCCCAGGTCGAGCAGGGCGTCCAGGACGGCGATGTCGTCGCAGCTCGCCGCCCAGTGGAGCGGGGTCTCCGCGTGCGGGCCGGTGAACCGCGCTCCCACGTCCGCGCCCGCCCCGACGAGCGCGGCCACGACCGCCGGACCGTTGGGGAAGTGGCCCGGCCAGTCGGTGGCCACATGCAGCAGGGTGCGGTTCACCAGCTCGTCGCCCAGGCGCGCCGCCGCGAGACGGGGGTGTGCCGCGAGGAGTTCTCGCAGGCGCGGGAGATTCCCGGCACGGATCACCGTGGTGACCTCGACGGCGAGCGGCTCGTGCGCGCCGATCAGCAGCGTGGGCATGGTGGGACCGGTCCCTTCCGCCGGGGGCTGCCGCGTCCGGGAGCGGGTGACACGGCGGGGCGCACCCTGTGCCTGTACGCCATCCTATTCCTCGATCGCACCACCCACCGCGCGCAGGTGCTCACGGAACGTGAGCGCGGGGTTGTCGCGGCGGTCGGCGAGATAGCGGGTGAACCGCACCTGTTCCCGCAGGGAGTTGCCCTCGCGGATGTGCCGCGCCTGAAGGCGCTCGGTGTCCCGGATCGTCTCCGCGACGGTGAGGAGTTCGGCCGTCCGGTCGGCGGGCACGAACAGCACACCGTCGTCGTCCCCGAGCACCACGTCCTCGCGGCTGACGGTCCACTCCCCCACCGTGGCCGCCTCCAGCGCGTCCTTGGCGCGGCCGTCCAGCCGCTGCGGCCCGGTCGGGGTCGCGCCCATGCTGAACACCGGCAGGCCGATGGCCCGGATGTCGGCGGTGTCGCGGTGCAGGCCCCAGATCACCACGCCCGAGAGCCCCGCGTCCTCGGCCTCCAGGACGGCGAGGTCCCCGACGCACGCCTCGTCGAGCCGTCCGCCGTTGTCGACGACCAGGACGTCACCGGGCGCGGCCTGCTCGTACGCCTCCAGAAAGATGTCGACGCTGCCGACGTGCCGCGCGGGCGCCACCCGGCCTGCCACCCGCCCGCCGTCCACCACGGGACGCAGCGCGGGCGGCGCGCACCGCACCGGCACGCGTGCGCGCAGGCACGCGTCCGCCATGTGCGCGGTGGTCAGAGTCGCGAACCGGCTGTTGAGCTCGTCGTGATCCATGCCCTCGTGTCCTCTCGCCGTTGCTGCCGTTCTGCCCGTGCTTCCCCGTGACCCCATTGTCGGGGTCGGCCCCGGCGCACATCCTCACTTTCCGTACGCCCCCGTCCAGTCCCGTAGGCTCCCTCCGCATCCGTACGGACGTGAAAATGTGGACGTGAAAAATCGGGTGGCCCGTCCGGCTGGAGAGGGCCCCTCCGGCGCCGCTCCACTGCCATGATGGGCCCATGCCCCAGCTGGTCCCTGCCGTAGTCCCGGCAGGCCGCCTCGGACGGTCCGACCAACCGGCCCTCGCGGTATCCGCCGGTCTGTTCCTGCGGCCCTGGGAACTCGACGACGCGCCGTTCCTCTACCAGGCGTACCAGGATCCGGCGATCCAGCACTGGACGCGGCGGCGCGCGGACTGCGAGATCGAGACCCGGGGGTGGATCGCGCGCTGGCGCCAGGGCTGGCGGGCGGAGACGGACGCGCACTGGGCGGTGGCGCGCGCCTCGGACGGCGCGCTGGTCGGCTGGATCGCGCTGTGCTGCCTGGATCTGGCGGTGGGCCGCTCCGAGTGCCGGTACTGGATCCTGCCCTCGGTCCGCGGCCAGGGCGTGGCGCCGGCGGCGGTCTCCGCGCTGGCCTCGTGGGCGCTGGACACGGTGGGTCTGCACCGGATCGAGATCGCCCACCCGACGGCCAACCACGCCGCCTGCCAGGTCGCCCTGAAGTCGGGTTTCCCCGCGGAAAGCACCCGTCGCAGCGCCCAGTTGCACGCGGACGGCTGGCACGACGTGCACGTCCACGTATGCGTCCAGGAGAGCGCCGACGATCCCGAGGACCCGCTGCCGCCGGAGCGTGCGGCGGGACATGTCCAGCGACGGCTGCACCGACGCGGCAAGGACCGGCTGCGGGACCGCATTCAGGGCCGCAGAAGGCCCTTCGACACCAAGTAGTTCCTGGCCACGTCCTTGGCCAACCGCCGCCAGCTGTCCACCCGCTGGTTGAGACCCGCCAGGTCGGCGGTGGTCAGTACCGTGTTGAGCGCGCCCAGCGCACGCGTCACCCCCTCGCTCCCGGCCCGCGACCGGTTGACGACGGGCACGATGTAGTCGGCGTTCTGGAGGTGCCGGTCGTCGGCGAGCAGAACGAGCCCGAAGGCGTCCAGGGTCGCGTCCGTCGTCGTGGTGAGGACCATCTGGTCCTGCCCGTTCTGCACCGCCTGCTTGGACTGGGTGGTGCCTACGCCCTTGGGGTCGACGGCGGTGATGTCGATGCCGTACGTCTTCTTCAACCCCGGTTCGCAGTACGGCCGCTGGACGCACTCGTCCCCGGCGGCGAGCCGTACGGGCAGCTTCGCCGCACCCAGGTCGCTGAGCGTCCTGAGCCTGTGCCGGCGCGCGTACGCCACGGTCACCGCGAAGGCGTTCTGGTCCACGGCCCTGCCGGGGTCGAGGACGGTGAGGCCGCGCGGTGCGGCCAGGGCGCGCAGGGCGGTCATGGTCCTGGCGAGGTCGGGCGAGCCGACGGGAGCCGCGTCCGGGCCGTGGGCCTTGGCGTTGAGCCAGTCGGCGAGGGTGGCGGCGTACTCGGGGACGACGTCGATCTGCCCCGCTTCCAGAGCGGGTTCGTACAGCTCGCGGTTGGTGACGGAGAGGATTCTGGTGCGGTAGCCGGCGCGCTCCAGGAGCAGGGCGTACATCTGGGCGAGCAGATCGCTCTCGGTGAATCCGGCGGTGCCGATGGTGAGGTGTTTGCTGTCGCCGGGGGGCGCGGTGACGGCGCCCTGGTTTTCGAGGGTGGGGCCGGTGGTGCAGCCGGTGAGGGAGGTTGCGGTGAGCACCCCGGCCGTGAGGGCGAGCCGGGCTCTCGTACGAGACCGGGCCCGACGGGTCCTCATACGGCCCCGCTCCTCGCCCGCACGGGCCCGAGCCGCTGGACGACCTCGAAGACCGCCTCGACCAGCAGCGCGAAGACGGCGACGAGGAAGGCCCCGGCGACGACCTGCGGGGTGGAGGCGAGGTTGAACCCCGCGGTGATGATCCGCCCCAGCCCGCCACCTCCCGCGAGCGCGGCGAGGGTGGCGGTGGCGACGAGCTGGACGGCGGCGATACGGACGCCGGTGAGGACGAGCGGCAGCGCCAGGGGCAGTTCGACCCGCCACAGCATCTGACCGCCGGTCATCCCCATGCCCCGCGCCGCCCGGACCACATCGCGGTCGACCTCGCGCATCCCGACGTACGCGTTGGTCAGCAGCGGCGGCACGGCGAAGAGGATGAGGGCGACGATGGTGGGCGCCTCACCGTGCCGCCCCAGCGGGGTGAGGAGCAGCAGGACGAGCACGGCGAAGGTGGGCACGGCCCGGCCGATGTTGGAGAGGTTGACGGCGAGGGCGCCGCCCCTGCCGAGGTGACCGAGGACGAGGGCGACGGGCAGCGCGACGAGACAGCTGAGGACGAGGCAGAGCGCGGTGAGCCAGAGGTGTTCGCCGAGCCGGTGCCAGACGCCGTTCTCGCCGTGCCAGTGGGCGGAGCTGGTGAGCCAGGACCAGGCGTCAAGGAGCGTGCTCATGCGCGGGCCGCCCGGGTCCAGGGGGTGAGGAGCCGTTGGAGGAGCAGCAGGACGAGATCGGCGGCGACGGCGATGACGACGCACAGCACCGAGGCGGTGAGGACCTGCGCCTTGAAGTACGTGTTCATCCCGGAGTAGATGAGGTTGCCGAGCCCGCCGTGGCCGACGATGGCCCCGACGGTGACCAGGGAGACGGCGGACACGGTCGCGATCCGCAGCCCCGCCATGGCGGCGGGCAGCGCGAGCGGCAGCTCCACGGCGAGCAGCAGCCGTACGGGCCCGTATCCCATGCCACGCGCGGCCTGCCGGGTGTCCTCGGGCACGGCCCGCAGCCCGGCGAGGATGTTCCGTACGAGAAGGGTGAGCGAGTACAGGACGAGTCCCGCCACGACGAGGGTGGCGGAGAGCCCGTACACGGGCAGGAGCAGCGAGAACATCGCGAGGGAGGGGATGGTGTAGAGGACGGTGGTGAGCCCCAGTACGGGTCCGGCGGCCCCGCGCCACCGCCGCGCCGCGATGGCGAGCGGGAGCGCCACGGCCAGCCCGATGACGACGGAGACGACGGTCAGCTGAAGGTGCTGGACGACGGCGTCCCAGAGGATCGAGCGGCGGGAGGAGAGGTAGTCGCCGCAGATCCAGTCGTTGTGGGCGAGGCAGTCGTCGGGAGCGGCGGTAGGGCTGTGTCGTCCGGCGGTCACCTGTCCATTGGAGCGCGCGGGGCGCGGGTGGCGCGCGGAGGGGTGGGCCGATGGGGTGCCGGTGGAGTGGCCGGACAGGGCGGGGCTGGGGCCGGAAGGGCGGTTTTCTGTTCACCCCGAGGACGGCTGTCCTCACGCGGAGGTGTTGCCTATCCTCCGGCCATGGAGTGGGCGACGGTGGTGGGGACGGCCCTGGGCGCGCTGATCGGCATGGGCAGCACGCTCTTCGCCGAGCGGGCGCGGTGGAGACGGAACCTGGGGGAGCTGGAGCGCGGTGAGTTACGTACGGCGTACGCACGTTATCTGGACGCGGCGACGCTGGCGCGGGACGCGATATCACTGGCCAGCCGGAGCGCGGCTCTCTCACCGGGGGAACGCGCCGATCTCGCCAGGCCGGCGATCCAGGACAACGCGGTCTACGCGCGCCAGTACGAGCTGGAGCTCGTCTCTCCCGCGGAGGTCCTCACCAAGGCCCGCGAGGCCACGAAGGCGTTGGGTGTCTACCGGGACGCGGTGATGGCGGGAGCCACGTACGAGACCTCCGAGTGCGCGGAGGCGCGTCGCGCGTTCCGGGGGGCTCGGCAGGCGCTCATGGAGGCGATGCGGTCCACTCTGGCTCGGGGGCGGTGACGTGGGCCGGTCGGGGGCACGACTCGGCCGTACGAAGCGGCGGTGCACGGCGGGGACCGCGCCGTGGGGTCGGGGTCTCGGTCACGGCGATGACTTTTCGCGGTCCGACCAGTCACCCACACCGCAATCACCCACAACAGGAGGACGCCCATGACCCAGCTGCTGAGAGTCCAGAACTTCAACGTCTCCGGCGACGGGTTCGGCGCCGGTCCCGGTGAGGACCAGACGCTGGAGAACCCGTTCGGCCATCTCGGTGCCCGGGACATGTTCGCCTGGGCCGGCGCCACGGCGAGCTGGCCGATGCGTACCGATCCCGGGGGCAGCCGTGGCCTCGACGACTACTTCACTCGGGACTTCGCGCGGAACATCGGCGCGGAGATCATGGGCCGCAACAAGTTCGGGCCCCAGCGCGGTCCCTGGGAGGACGAGGACTGGCGCGGCTGGTGGGGCGAGGAGCCGCCGTTCCACACTCCGGTCTTCGTGATGACGCACCACGAGCGGCCCTCGTTCACGCTGTCCGACACCACCTTCCACTTCGTGGGCGGGGACCCGGCGGCGGTGCTCGCGCGGGCGCGGGAGGCGGCGCGGGGCAAGGATGTCCGGCTCGGCGGGGGCGTCACGACCGTCCGGCAGTTCCTTGACGCCGGTCTCGTGGACACGATGCATGTCGTGGTGTCGCCGGAGGTGCGGCTCGGGTCGGGCGTACGGCTGTGGGAGTCACCGGATGAGCTGCGGGACCGCTTCCACCTGGAGGTGGTGCCGAGCCCGAGTGGCGTAACGCATCACCTGTTCTGGCGGAAGTGAGGCCGGCCGCTGCCACTCCGGCCGGCCTCACACGGCCCGGTCGGTGACGCACCGGCCCGGTCGGTGTCCGGTACCGGGCAATCCGGTTGACCGTTCCCCCGTCCGGCGTCAATAGTTGCCCCCCGAACGGAGTTCCGACCGAACCGTTCAGGTGTTCACAGGGTGGGGAATCATGCGGGCCAACGGGCAAGAGACCGATTCGGCATGCGCGGAAGCGGGGGCCGACGCGGCACTGCACGCGGAAGCCCTGCTCCGCGCCGGGCGGCTCGTCGAAGCACGCCAGGCCGCGCGGCGCGCCCTGGAGACCGGCGGGCCCGCCCCCCGGCTCTCCGCCGTGCTCGGCCGGGCGCACGCCGCCGAAGGCGACGACGACCACGACGACCGCGCCGAGGCCGTCTGCCGCCCGTACCGGCTCCCACCGCACGCGACCGGATCGCCGGCGCGCTCGTCCTCACCACCGCCGTCGGAGCAGCCGCCGGGTCCGTGACCTGGTCGCAGATCCAGTACCGGGACTACCCCCGCTACACGGTCGCCGCGCCCCGGACCCTCGGCACACTGGACAGGCTGGAGCTGACGCCCGCCCAGCAAGGCATGGCCGACGAACTCGGCGCGGACTTCGCGGGCATGGCGCACGAGACGTTCGCCTACGTCTACGGCGACAAGGGCCTCGGCCGGGACGCGTTCGCGGTCTTCGGCGCGACGGGCGACTTCCACGGTATGACCCCCGATCTCCTCGACGAGCTGCGCCACGGCCTGGAGACGTCCGGCCTCACCGTCAGCGCCGACTGGAACGCCGAACCCGGCCGCTACGGCGGCTGGATGAAGTGCGTGACGTACAAGCCCGCGGCGAGCGTCCCCGAAGTGGCGTGCGGCTGGGCGGACAAGGGCAGCGTGGGCACGGTCGTCGTCGCCGACCGGGGTGCGGGCCGGAGCGCGGCGGAGGCAGTCGCCCGGCGGGCTCGGGAAACGGTGCTGCACCGGGGCGCGGACCGGCCGGGCGGGGAAGTCTGAGGAACGGCGCGGTTCGCGGTGGTCGGTCGGTCTCCGGCGGGCCGCCGTGTCCGCGGCTACCGACGCTCCGGGGGGTGGCCCGCGCTGTGCGATCATTGGCAGGTTTGCCGGGGAGGGCCCGGCTTCGTTGATGCGGGGATCGCGACGTGGGTGTGGTGGGGGATGGGAGCGGTGGTTCGGCCGTGCCCGACGACGAGTGGGAGCGGTTCCAGCGCGAACTGGCGGAGGGTACGTCGCAGGCGCCCAAGGAGCCGTCCGCGCGGGCCCGGATGGTGACCCGGCGGTTGCGCAAGCAGCCCACGGCACAGGAGGTGTGGCGTGGCTACGCGCCCGCCCGGCCGCGACGGGGCAGACAGGGCTGGTATGTCGTCGGCTTCCTCGCCTCGCTCGCCCTGCTGGCCGTGGCCCTGTTTCCGGGGCGGGTGGTCGACTGGTTCGCCGGTGACGAGCAGCCGGACACACCGCTCGCCGCGGAGACGAGCCGCCCCACCCAGGCGCCGCCCGCGCAGGTCGCGGAACGGCCCACGCTGAGCGAACCGTTCAGGGGGTCGCCCGCGGCGCGCTGGGCCGACGGCGCGGCGGGGATCTCCGTTCCCCCCGCCAGGGCGACCGGCTGGATGAGTTCGCGGCAGGTGGCGGACGCGCTGGACCGGACCCGGGACTTCCTCGTGGCCTCCAGCCTCGATCCCGCGGTGCTGCGGGGCGATCATCCCGCGAAGGCGATCGCACGGATCAACCCGCACCAGAAGGACGTGCAGGACTACTTGGCGACCGCGTTCCGCGAACCCAGCAGGACGAACGATCCGTTGCTGCTGTTCAGCCGGTTCGAGAAGTCGCGTACCCGTCTCGTCGGGGACGTGGTGAAGACGCGGGGCCGGATCAGCTTCGAGCAGGGCGATCGTGGCGCACTGCGGGTGACCACCGACGTCACCTATGTGTACCCGGTCGTCAGCGCGCTCGCGGGCAGCACCGAGGTCGAGCGCACGATCGTGCGGCGCGAAGTGGTGATGGACTGGGACGATCCCGCGAAGGTGATCACCGAGCAGGGGACGTTCTCCCTGGTCTCGTACAAGATCGACGTCACGAACGGCGGCTGCGGCACCCCGAACGGCTACCTCACACCGGCGCTGGGCGCGGAACGTGACACCGGGTCGGCCGACGGCCCCGAGGTCGACCCGTACAACCGCAGCACGTCCATGGATCAGCGGATGGAGAAGAAGGGGTGCGGCGTCGCGACCCGGACGTGACGTCGGTCAACCGCCCCGAGCGGCCGGCCACCGCGCCGCGTCACTGGCTGAGCAGCGAAAACGTATGCCCCGCCGGATCGGAGTAGAGGCGCCTGTCGTGCGGGCCGCCGTTGTCCTTCGTGTCCAGGGGACGGCCGCCCAGCGCGATCACCTGCCGTTCCACCGCGTCCATCTCCTCCCGCCGCACCAGGAGTTCCAGGTGCGCCTGCTGGGAGTCGTCGGGGCGGGGCCAGCTGTTGGGGGCCGCGCCGTGGTCGCGGCGGAAGGCCATCCTCGTACCGCCGCGACCGGTGATCTCGATGCGCTCCTTGCCGCGTTCGTCCGCCGCCGGGAGTTCGCCGCCCAGCAGTCGGGCGTAGAACTCGGCCAGCGCCTCCGGTTCGGCGCAGTCGAGGGCCAGCACCGCCGCCCGCACCAAGCCCGTCGACTCGGTCGTCACGTTCTTCGACAGTTCTTCCATGCCATGCCCTCCGCGCCTCCGGCAGTGCTCCGTGGTGCCGTGCTCAGTAGTAGCGGCGGTCCTCCTCGACCACGGCCGCGGCAGGCGGGGGCGCCTGGAGCCGGCGGCGCTTGAAGATGCTCACGTACGCGGCCGTTCCGATGATGCCGACGGCCATCAGGACCAGACCCGCGACGTGGATGTTCATGCCCTGGACGTGCCAGTCGACCGCGAACGTGAGAATCGCTCCGATCCCTATCAGCAGAATGCATCCGCCGAGACCCATGGCTGTACCTCCGAACTCCGACTGCACGTACGCTCGGTTGGTACGGGTGCCCCTGCGCGGCCGTACCTAACGTCCGGCGCCCGTCGGCCCGTTCGCGGCCGGGTACGCGCCGGGGCCCGGCCGTTGCGTACGGCCGGGCCCCGGGACGCGTGCGTGACGTGTCAGCGCGCGCCCGCCTGCAGACGGGCGGCGATCTTCGCCAGACGCTCCCCCTGGTAGCGCGCCGCCTCAAGGGTCGCCTCGGAGACGGCCGCGGAGCCCGCGTGGACCGTGCCGTACGGGTTGCCGCCGGCGCCGTACACGACCGGGTCGGTGTAGCCGGGGGCGACGATGATCGAGCCCCAGTGGTGGAACGTGTTGTACAGCGCGAGCGTCGTCGACTCGTTGCCGCCGTGCGTGTTGACGGCGCTGGTGAAGCCGGTGGCGGGCTTGTCCGCCATGACGCCCCGCTGCCACAGGCCGCCCGTGGTGTCGATGAACTGCTTCAGCTGCGCGGCTATGTTGCCGAAGCGGGTCGGCGAGCCGAGCGCGTACGCGTCCGCCCACTCCAGGTCGTCGAGCGTGGCGACCTCGACGCCCTTGGTGTCCTCGACGTGCGCGCGCCACGCCGGGTTGGAGTCGATGGCCGCGTCCGGAGCGAGCTCGGGGACCCTGCGCAGCCGGACCTCGGCGCCGGTCTTCTCCGCCCCCTCCGCGATTCCCTTCGCGAGCTGGTGGACGTTCCCGGTGGACGAGTAGTAGATGACCGCGACCTTGGCACTCATGACGAGGCCCCTCCCAAGCAGAGATCGTAAGACAGTGCGTGGAGGAGAAGTGGATAGCTATCCGGTTCCCCTCTGAGCATGAGTAAAGCGGATAGGAATCCACTTTGCAAGGGATTTTCGGCGTCCGCCCCCCGGGAGACCGGCGTTCCCGCCTGGCAGCTCCCGCGATGGCCTTGAAGCGGATAGCTATCCGGTAGCCTCGGACCATGACCCGCATCGAACTCTCCGTCACGGGCCAGGACCCGCCGGAGCGCGCGGACGCCGCCCGCAACCGCCGCAGGATCCTGGACGCGGCGGCCCGGCTGGTCGCGGAGCAGGGACCGCGGGCCGTCACCATGAACGCGGTGGCCCACGCCGCCGGTATGGGTGTCGGTACGGTCTACCGCCGGTTCGGTGACGTCAGCCAGCTCCTCATCGCCCTGATGGACGACGGCGAGCGGCGCTTCCAGCAGGCGTTCCTCTCCGGCCCCCCGCCGCTCGGCCCCGGCGCCCCGCCGGACGAGCGGCTGCGCGCCTTCCTGCACGCGCTCGCCGACCGGATCGTGGAACAGCGCGAGATCATGCAGCTGGCGGAGGCCGCGTCGCCGCGCGCGCGGTACACGACCGCGGTGTACGCGACGCTGCACACCCATGTGTCGATGCTCCTGCGTGCGGCGCGGCCCGAGGCGGACATCGCGATGCTGGCCCATCTGCTGCTCGCCCCCTTCGTGCCGAGCCTGTTCGAGCATCTGACGGCGGGCCGGGGGGCGACGCCGGAGCGCATCAAGGCGGGTATCGACGATCTGCTGGGCGTGCGGCGCGGCCCGGATCGCGGTGCCGACGGCCGTTCCTGACCACCGGACCGGACCGGCGGGCCGCCCGGTCAACCGCGGACCGATCAGCGGATCGGTCATATGCCAACGCGTAATGTTCAATGGCCACTTGGGGCGGGCATGCACACACCGGAGGCCCCGGTTCTCGACACATGCGGCCGGGTGTCCCCACCGTTCCACCGCACCTCCTCCCCCGTACCCTCTCCTCCGTCGGCCTCCGGGCGGGCGGGTCGCCTCCCCCGAGGTGAGCACATGATCACCGTCCTACCGGATTTCGCTCCACCGTCACGCGTCTACCGCATGCACGGGCATACGGTCCTGGCCCTCTGTGGCGAGATCGACATCGCCACCGCCGCCGAGGTCGTCCCGTACCTGGAGGCGGTGACCGCGCCGTACGAGCCGAAAGTCGTGATCGACCTGACCGCGGTCACCTTCTTCGACTGCTCCGGCCTGCGGCTTCTCAGCTCGGCCCGCCGACGTGTGCGCGCCCGCCACGGCAGCCTCACCGTGGTGTGCGCGCATCCGTTCACCCTGCGGATCCTGGCGCTCTCGGGCCTGGGGCCCGCGCTGCGTCTGGTCCCCACCCTGGAGGAGGCCGTCCGGCCCCCGGCGACCGCGGGCCGCGACTGAACCGGGTACGCCGGGCGGACGGCGCCACCCGCCCCGGCGGCCGGCCCGCCGCGGCGTCCCGTGAACTCGCCCAGCACATCGTCGGCTCCGGCCTTCCCGGCCGAACCGTGCGCTGAGCTGCCACCCCCTGTGCACGCAGAGGAAAACCGCCCGTCGCGACGGCCTTTAGCTTCGGAGTGTGCCCGGCCGCCGCAGTGCGGTGGGCGCCACTTCTTCCGACCGTTGCGAGAGGGACCCTCATGTTCGACATCTCCCAGGTGCACGCCGCCCCGAGCGGGGATCTGCTCACCGCCGACAACGCGGTCATGCTCTTCGTGGACCACCAGCCGCAGATGTTCTTCGGCACCGGCAGCGGGGACCGTGCCGCGATCATCAACAACACGGTGGGACTGGCGAAGGCGGCGCGGGCCTTCGGTGTGCCGGCGGTGCTGACCACGGTCGCCGCCGAGTCCTTCTCCGGGCCCCTGCTGCCGCAGCTCGCCGAGGTGTTCCCGGCGAACGAGATCATCGACCGTACGTCGATGAACGCGTGGGAGGACGAGGCCCTGGTCGCCGCCGTCAGGGCGACCGGCCGCAGGAAGATCGTCCTGGCCGGGCTGTGGACCGAGGTCTGCCTGGTGCTGCCGGCGCTGTCCGCGCTGGAGCAGGGGTACGAGGTGTACGTGGTCGCGGACGCCTCCGGCGGTGTCACCCCGGCCGCCCACGAGCACGCGCTCCAGCGGATGGTGGCCGCCGGGGCCGTACCGGTGACCTGGGTGCAGGTGCTCCTGGAGCTCCAGCGGGACTGGGCACGCCAGGAGACGTACGGCGCCGTGATGGAGATCGTCAAGGCCCACGCGGGCGCGTACGGTCTGGGCGTCGTCTACGCCCAGTCCGTCATCGGTGCCCACGCGGCGGGCTGAACTCCCCGTGGACACCGGACTCCTGATCCTGCGTCTGCTGATCGGCCTGCTCGTCGCGGGCCACGGTGTGCAGAAGATCAGTACCCACCTGGGCGGCAGCGGACTCGACGGCGGCGCACGGGAGTTCCGCGCCGACGGCTTCCGCGGCGGGGCCCTGACCGCCCTGGCGGCGGGCGGCGGGCAGATCGGCTCCGGGCTGATGCTGGTCGCCGGGCTGCTGACCCCGCTCGCCGCGACCGGCGCCGTCGGGGTGATGACCGTCGCCCTCACCGTGAAGTGGCACAACGGCGTATGGGTGCAGAACGACGGCTACGAGTACCCCCTGGTCCTCATCGGCACGGCCGTCTCCCTGGCCGCCACCGGGCCCGGTGCCTGGTCTCTCGACGAGGCGCTCGGGTTCTCCTCCTACCCGGCGTGGTGGGCGGCCCTGGCCGCGGCGGCCGGGCTCGGCAGCGGGCTGCTCACCCGGCTGGTGCTCCACCGCGCCCCCGAGAAGGCGCAGGCCCCCGGCCGGGCATGAGCGCCGGCCGCGGGTGAGCACCCGCGGCTGCCCCCCGCCGCCCGCACAGTCCGGGTCCGGCCGCTCCGGTACACCCCCTTCGCCGGGCGGCCGGACCCTCCCCGAGCCCCCTTTTACGAGTTCTACGAGCAGGAGCCTCGAATGACATCCGTATCCACCCCCGCGCACCCGAGCGGCGGCGGTCAGCCGCTGCTGCACCAGAAGGGCGCGGAGACCCAGGCGTTCGGCACGCTCAAGCAGCTTCCGATCGGCCTCGGCCACGACACCCGGCTGTACGCCTGCCAGCGGCTCAACCACATCCTGGCGGACAGTCAGATCCTGTACTCGCTCTACAAGAAGAGCCACTGGCTGATGCGCGGGGCGACCTTCTACTCGCTCCACCTCATGCTGGACAAGCACGCGGAGGACCAGCTCGCCATCGTGGACGCGCTGGCCGAACGCGTCCAGAGCCTCGGCGGCGTCGCCGTCGCGGACCCCCGCCATGTCGCCGAGCTGACGTCCGTTCCGCGTCCGCCGGACGGGGTCGAGGAGGTCCCGGTCATGCTGTCGCGGCTCCTGGACGCGCACGAGCGCATCCTGATCGACACCCGGGACGCCGCCGCCCGGATCGCGGCCGAGGGCGACGAGGGCAGCACCGACCTGCTCGTCTCGCAGGTCATCCGTACCAGCGAGGCGCAGGTCTGGTTCCTCGCCGAGCACCTCGTCGACACCCCGCTGGTGCGCGCCTGATGGAGGACGTGTACGACGTGGTGGTCGTCGGCGGCGGACCCGGCGGCGAGGTCGTCGCCGACCGGACCGTCCGCTCCGGTCTGACCACCGTGGTCGTCGAGGCGGAATCCGTCGGCGGCGAGTGCTCGTACTGGGCGTGCGTGCCCAGCAAGGCCCTGCTGCGGCCCGGCGCGGCCCGGGAAGCCGCGCGATCGGTCGACGGGGCCCGGCAGGCGGTGACCGGGCCGCTCGATCCGGCGGCCGTACTGGCCCGCCGCGACCGGTTCACCGCCCGCGGCGACGACACCGGCCAGGCCGGCTGGCTGCGGGGGGCGGGCATCGCGCTCGTCCGCGGCCGGGGCAGGCTCGCCGGGGAGCGGCGGGTGGAGGTCACCGCGCCCGACGGCACCGTCCGTGCCCTGCGGGCGCGACACGCGGTCGTCCTCAGCCCCGGCACGGAGGCGGCGCTGCCGCCCGTGGAGGGGCTGGACCGGATCGGCGTCTGGACCAACCGGGAGGCCACCGCGGCCGATGCGGTACCGGCCCGGCTCGTCGTCATCGGCGGGGGTGTGGTGGCCTGCGAGACGGCCACCGCGTGGCGCTCGCTCGGCAGCGAGGTCACGGTACTGGTCCGCGACGGGGCCCTGCTGACCGGCTGGGAGCCGTACGTGGGCGAGGAGGTCGCCCGGGGTCTGGCCCGCCTCGGGGTCACGGTCCGGTTCGGTGTCTCGGCCACCCGGGTCGCCCGCGACCCGGCCACCCGCGCCGTGACCGTGCAGACGGACGACGGTGCCACCCTGGTCTGCGACGAGGTGCTGGCCGCCACCGGCCGCCGGCCGCGCACCGCGGACCTCGGTCTGGAGACGGTCGGCCTGCCGGGCGGGGACTGGCTGCCGGTCGACGACACCTGCCGCGTCACCCCCGCGGACGGCGGCGACTGGCTGTACGCGGTCGGCGACGCCAACCACCGCGCGCCACTGACCCATATGGCCAAGTACCAGGCCCGTGCCTGCGCCGCGGCGATCGCCGAACGCGCCTCGGGGCGCCCCGCCGCCGCCGGCGGATGGCAGGCGTGGAGCGCCGACGCCGACCGTGCGGCCGTCCCCCAGGCCGTCTTCACCCAGCCCGAGATCGCCTCGGTCGGGCTCACCGAACGCGCGGCGCGCGAGGCGGGCATCGCGGTCCGGGCGGTGGAGTACCGCGTCGAGGACGTGGCCGGAGCCGCGCTGCACGCGGACGGCTACCGGGGCCGCGCCAAGCTCGTGGTCGACGAGGCCCGCGGGGTCGTCGTCGGCTGCACCCTGACCGGCCCGCTCGCCACCGAACTCATCCACACGGCCACCGTCGCCGTCGTCGGGGAAGTGCCGCTCACCCGGCTGTGGCACGCCGTGCCCGCGTTCCCCACGGTCAGCGAAGTGTGGCTGCGCCTCCTGGAGACGTACGGCCTGTAGGTCCCCTTCCCCCGCCAACACGCGTACGCCCACGAGGAGTACACCCATGCGAGCGCGTCCGGCACCGAGCTCGTCAACGACCGACGTCATCCTGGCCGCCGCGCGCGCCACCCGCTGAACAACCCCAACCCCCGTACGTCCCCACAAAGGAGCATCCCGCCATGTCCGACCGCCCCGTACTCGAGCCCGCCGCCCAGGCTTTCGCCGACGCCACCGCGCAGCCGCCGTACCTCTACCAGATACCCGTCGCCGAGGGCCGCGAGGCCGTGGACGGCGTCCAGAGCGGCGAGGGTGTCTCCTTCCCCGCCGTCGACGAGGAGTGGATCACCGTGCAGGGCGGTCCCACCGGGGACGTCCGCGTCCGGATCGTCCGTCCCCGGGGTCTGACCGGCACGCTGCCCGTCGTGCTCTACCTGCACGGCGCCGGCTGGGTCTTCGGCAACGCCCACACCCACGACCGGCTGGTCCGTGAACTGGCCGTGGGCGCGGGCGCGGCGGTGGTCTTCCCCGAGTACGACCTGTCGCCCGAGGCCCGCTACCCCGTCGCCATCGAGCAGAACTACACCGTCGCCCAGTGGATCGCCCGCGAGGGACACCACAAGGACCTCGACGGCACCCGGATCGCCGTCGCGGGCGACTCGGTCGGCGGCAACATGAGCGCCGCGCTCACCCTCATGGCCAAGCGGCGCGGCGATGTGGAGCTGCGCCAGCAGGTGCTCTTCTACCCGGTCACCGACGCCTCCTTCGACACCGAGTCCTACCGGCTCTTCGCGACCGGCTACTTCCTGCGGCGCGAGGCCATGGAGTGGTTCTGGGACCAGTACACGACCGACGCGGCCGAGCGCGCCCAGATCACCGCCTCCCCGCTGCGCGCCTCCCTCGACCAGCTCACCGGTCTGCCGCCCGCCCTGGTCATCACCGCGGAGGCCGACGTCCTGCGCGACGAGGGCGAGGCGTACGCCGCCCGGCTCCGCGCCGCCGGGGTGCCGGTGACCGCGCTGCGCGTCCAGGGCACCATCCACGACTTCGTGATGCTGAACCCGCTGCGCGGGACGCGGGCCGCCGAACTCGCCATCGGCCTCGCGGCCGAGACCCTGCGCAAGGCCCTGGCATGACGGGGACGACCGGACCGACGAGCATGCCGGTGGGCGGTGTGGTGCCCGCCCGGCACCCGCAGGACACCCCCGCCGACCTGCTCGTCCGCAACGCCAAGGTGTTCACCGGCGACCCCCGCCGCCCCTCGGCCCGCGCCGTCGCGATCCGCGGCGGCCGGGTCGTGGCCCTCGGCGACGACCACGACCTGGCGCCCCTGGTGGGCCCGGCGACGAAGGTCGTCGACGCGCTCGGCCGCCGGGTCGTGCCCGGCCTCAACGACTCGCATCTGCACGTCATCCGGGGCGGGCTGAACTACGTCCTGGAGCTGCGCTGGGACGGGGTGCGCAGCCTGCGCCAGGCTCTGGCGATGCTGCGCGAGCAGGCCGCCCGCACCCCCAAGGGGCAGTGGATCAGGGTGGTCGGCGGCTGGAGCGCCGAGCAGTTCGCCGAACGCCGGCTGCCCACGGTGGCCGAGCTCAACGCCGCCGCGCCGGACACCCCGGTCTTCGTCCTGCACCTCTACCAGGCGGCCCTGATGAACCGGGCGGCCGTCCAGGCCGCCGGGTTCGGCCGGGAGACCCCCGGTCCGCGCGGCGGGCAGATCGTCCGGGGCAGGGACGGCGAACCGACCGGGGTGCTCCTGGCCGCGCCGAGCGCCCTGATCCTGTACTCCACGCTCGCCAAGGCGCCGACCCTGGACGCGGCCGACAAGCGGACCTCGACGCGGCACTTCCTGCGCGAACTCAACCGCTTCGGGCTGACCTCGGCGGTCGACGCCGCCGGGGGCTTCCAGAACTTCCCCGACGACTACGCCACGGTCATCGACCTGGCCCGCTCGGGCGAGCTGTCGCTGCGGATCGCCTACCACCTGTTCCCGCAGACCGCCGGGCAGGAGCTGGCCGACCTCAGGCGCTGGACCGAGACGGTGAAACCCGGCGACGGGGACGAGTGGCTGCGCCTCAACGGCGCCGGGGAGAACCTCACCTGGGCCGCCGCCGACTTCGAGAACTTCTCCGAGCCCAGGCCCGAACTGGCCGCGGACTACGAGACGGAGTTCGAGCAGGCCGTCCGGCTGCTGCTGGAGAACGGCTGGGGCTTCCGGCTCCACGCCACCTACGACGAGACGATCCGCCGCGATCTGGCCGTCTTCGAGAAGCTCGCGGCCGAGGGGCTCTTCCCCGGCGGCAACCGCTGGCTCTTCGACCACGCCGAGACCGTCTCGCCGCGCAGCCTGGAGCGGATCGCGGCGCTCGGCGGCGCCGTGTCCGTACAGAACCGGATGTCCTTCCAGGGCGCCGCGTTCCTGGACCGGTACGGGGCCGAGGCCACCGCCCACACCCCGCCGGTCCGGGCCATGCTCGACCGCGGCCTGACCGTGGCCGCGGGCACCGACGCCACCCGGGTGTCCTCGTACAACCCATGGGTGTCGCTGCACTGGCTGGTCACCGGCCGTACGGTCGGCGGCACCGCGCTCTACCCGGCCGCGAACCTGATCGACCGGGAGACCGCGCTCGGCCTCTACACCCGCGGCGGAGCACGGCTCACCGGCGAACAGGACGTCAAGGGCATCCTGCGCGAGGGGTACTACGGCGACCTGGCGGTCCTCTCGGACGACTACTTCACCGTGCCCGAGGCCGCCATCCCCGGCATCGAGTCCGTGCTAACGGTCGTCGGCGGACGGATCGTGCACGCGAGCGCGGAGTACGAGGGCCTCGACGAGGCCGTCCCGCCGGTCAGCCCCCTGTGGAGCCCGGTGGCGCACTTCGGCGGATACCAGTCCGGCGGGGCCCGCCAGGCCGCCCACATGGCCGAGGCGGTCGCCGAGTCCGAACAGCACCGGCTGTGGCGCGTCGCGGGGGGCTCCGATCCCGAGGCGACCGCGCCGCCCTTCCACGACCCCTGCTTCACGCACTGAACGAGGAAACGCACCCGATGACTACAGTCCCCGCCGGCGCCGACAGCGCCGACGACGAGCCGGGCCGCGGGCCGGACGCCCCCGCCGGACGCCGCCACGAACCGGATCTGCGGTCGATGACCCGGATCACCCTGCGGCCCATCGCCTCCCCGATGCCGCTGGGCTTCTTCACCGTCGCCATCGCCTCCGTGCTGACGGGCTGCCTCCAGCTGGGGGTCTTCGAGGCCGCCGACCGCCGAGCCGTCGCCCTGTGCGTGCTGCCCGCCTTCGCCCTCCAACTCCTCGTCAGCGTGCTGGCGTTCCAGGCCCGGGACGTGATCGCGGCGACGCTCATGGGCACCTTCGCCGGCAGCTGGCTGGCGTACTCCCTGGTCATGGGCGTCGGCGCGGAGGGAGGCCCGCGGGTGCTCGCGGTGTTCAACCTGGCGTTCCTGTGCTTCGGGGCGCTGATGACCGCCGTGACCGGGCCCAAGCGAGCCCTGTGGGCCGTCCTGGTGGTCTCGCTGCCCCGCTGGGCGGCCACCGGCCTCGCGGGGCTGACCGGAACCGAATGGCTCACCCGCACCGCGGGGGCCTTCGGGCTCCTGGTGGCGCTGGTCGCGGCCTACGCGGCGTACGCCCTGATGCTGGAGGACATGCGCAGCGAGGAGGTCCTGCCCATCGGGCGCAGCGGGCCCGCCCGGCACGCCGTCGACGGCGACCTCGCCGTGCAGTTGCGCAACCTCGAACGCCACGCGGGCGTGCGCCGCACCCTGTGAACCGCGGCCGTCCGCGGTGCGATCCAGCAGCTCGCCGCTCCACGGGACATCCCGTGGAGCGGCTCTCCCCACCGACCCGATCACCCTCGAAGGAGCCCCACCATGTCCCAGCCCGCCGACCCGACCGTCGTCCTGGTCCACGGCGCTTTCGCCGACGCCTCCAGCTTCGCCCGGCTGATCCCCGAACTGACCGCCGCGGGCCTGCGGGTGGTGGCGCCGGCGGTGCCCAACCGCAGCCTGGTGGGTGACGCGGCCTACATCGCCTCGGTGGTGCGCTCCATCCCCGGGCCCGTGGTCCTGGTGGGCCACTCCTACGGCGGCGCGGTCATCACCGTCGCCGGGCTGGAGGACAACGTCCGGGCGCTGGTCTACCTGGCCGGATACGCGCTGGAGAAGGGCGAGAGCCTCGGGGAGCTCCAGGGCCGCTTCCCCGACTCCCCCCTCGCCGACGCCCTGGTCTACACCCCGTTCCCGCTGGAGGGCACGGAGGAGACCGGTACGGATGTCTCGGTGGAGGTGGAGAAGTTCCCGGCGATCTTCGCCGCGGATGTCGAGCCCGAACTGGCCGCCGTCCTGGCCGTCTCCCAACGGCCCCTCGCGGCGCAGGCGTTCGGCGAGGCGGCGCCGGTCGCCGCATGGCGTACGAAGCCGTCCTGGGGTCTGGTCGCCACCTCGGACCGGACCATCAACCCGGATGTGGAGCGCTTCGGCTACGAGCGGGCCGGGATGAGCGTCGTCGAGGTCGACTCCTCGCACCTGGTGATGCTGGCCCACCCCCAGCGGGTCGCCGCGCTGATCCGGGAGGCGGTGGCCGGGTCCGCCACCGGCTGAGCCGCCCCGCGCGCTGCCGCCCCCTCCCCCGTGGAGCCGGGCGGCAGCGGTGTCTCACGGCCGCGGCGGCGAACCCCATTCTCGGGCGTGCGGGAATTTGCCGCGAACCTTTCCGCGAACACCACCGCGAACATTGCCGCTCACAGCACCGCCGTGAGAAATATCGGAAGAGCAACCTCCCGTCAAGACCTCGTTCCGTCTTCACCTACCGCTACCGCCGAAACAGGCCACATGTACGCGGCCGGAGAGCTCGCTCTCCCGTCACGGAGGTATACCGGCGTCCGCTTCCCGGCCGGTCCAACTCCCTCGGAAAACACCGCAGATCCGGCCGATGCGGGCCGGGCCGGCCGTCCCGTCCGCCCCGGGCACCCGATACCGCACTCCGGTAAGTGATCAACGATTGGCAAGCCCTCGGAAAGCTTGAGCACGAATTACACACATCCCCTCTACATACCGGCTCCCATGGTCTAGATTGTCCGTGCTTCGGCCCCTCGGGCACGAGGCAACCAATAATGATCAATAAGTCCGGCGCACCGGACGGCGAGCAGTCGCGTCTCCGGCGCCAGACGTGGGGGTGATCAATTCCAGGTGCCCGGAGAGGGACCTCGGGTGTGGGGAGCATCCGCGGTTTCGACGGGTTCTGGAGTTTCTCAAGAGGCCGGCAGGGCATTCGAGTCCGCTGCCACAGGGTGGGTTTGTCGTTCAATCAGCACTGAACAGCCGGGATGTCATGCGCGGGGGGCGTGGGCCTCCCGAGGAAGACACAGTGCGGGGGGCGGGGGCCTCCCGGGGGGAGGAACAGTGTCAGGCAAACACGTCCAACCACTGGCGACCTGGGGGGTCCTGTGCGGCAGGGTGGACTAGTCAGACCGTTTCCGCCGACGCGAAGACGTCTGGCGGACGAAACCATCGGCCGGCCCGCGACCGACTGGGAGCAGCGGTACCGCCGTACCGTGATCACCAGCGACACCCTCGCCACCGCCTTCGTGGTGGCGGCGATCGGCGCGTTCTTCGGCGCCCGGGACGCGGCCAACTGGCATGAGAAGTGGGGCATCCTCACCTTCGGCACCGAACTGCTGGTGCTGGGAGCGCTCGCGGTGAGCCGGGCGTGGGCCCCGGGAGTGCTGGGGCAGGGCGCCGAGGAGTTCCGCCGCCTCGGGCGCGCGCTGTTCGCGGCGGCCGTCGTCCTCTCGCTCGGCGGCATCGCCCTCACCTCGCGCAACATCAAACTCTGGATATTCGTCGCGATACCCGCGATCGGTCTCGTCTCCATGACCGCGCGGTATCTGCTCCGCCTCGGGCTGCACCGACAGCGCAAGGAAGGCCGGTGTCTGCGCCCGGTGCTCGCCGCCGGGAGCCCGGCCACCGTGCGCGACCTGATAGCCCGCACACGCAAGTTCCCCCACCTCGGCTGGCGGGTGGACGCGGTGTGCACCACGGACGGTCTCGGGCCCGAGGGCGACCAGTTGGACGGAGTACCGGTCGTGGGGCGGCTGGCGGACGTGGCGGGCCATGTCCGCCGCGACGGCTACCGTGTCGTCGCGGTCACCCCGGACCCGCACTGGTCACCGGACCGGCTGCAACGGCTGGCCTGGAACCTTGAGGGCAGCGACGCCGAGATGGTCGTGGCACCCGTACTGATGGAGGTGGCCGGCCCGCGGCTGCACGTGGACGCGGTGCTCGGGATACCGCTGCTGCGGGTCAGCATGCCGACCTTCACCGGGGGCCGCCGGGCGGTCAAGGAAGTCGTCGACAGGCTGGGCGCGGCGCTCCTGCTGCTGCTGTTCACCCCGCTGATGGCGCTCGTCGGGTTCCTCGTACTGGCGGACAGCCGGGGTGGGGTGTTCTACCGTCAGCGCAGGGTCGGCAAGGACGGCCGCGAGTTCACCATCCTGAAGTTCCGCACCATGGTCGCCGGGGCCGACCGGGCGCGGGCCGCGCTGGCCGACCGCAACGAGGGCGCCGGCCTGCTGTTCAAACTCCGCCGCGACCCGCGGGTGACCCGGGTCGGAGCGGTGCTGCGCCGGTACTCGATCGACGAGCTGCCGCAGCTCTTCAACGTACTCACCGGATCGATGTCGCTCGTCGGCCCACGGCCTCCGCTGCCGGAGGAGTCCGCCGCGTACGGCCCGGACATCCGGCGGCGGCTGCTGGTCAAACCCGGGCTCACCGGCCTGTGGCAGATCAGCGGACGCAGCGACCTGCCGTGGGAGGAGGCGGTCCGGCTGGACCTCAGATACGTGGAGGACTGGTCGCTCGCCCTGGACACGGTGATCCTGTGGAAGACCCTGCGTGCGGTGCTCTACGGCCAGGGGGCCTACTGATGCGCGACGGACTGCAACTTGAGGGTTCCGCCGGCGCGCGGACCGCGGGCCGCCGGGGCCTGCCTGGCGGGAGGGACGGGGCATGAGGGTCAGCGTCTTCGGGCTCGGCTACGTGGGCTGTGTGTCGGCCGCGTGCCTGGCCAGTCTGGGACACGAGGTCATCGGAGTGGACGTCAACCAGGTGAAGGTCGACCTGGTCAACGACGGCCGGGCCCCGGTGGTCGAGGAGCGGATCGGTGAGCTCACCGCCGAGGTCGTACGGACCGGGGCGCTGCGCGCCACCGCCGACGTCCGCGAGGCCGTCATGGGCAGCGAGGTGTCGCTGATCTGCGTGGGCACGCCCTCGGAGCCCAACGGCAGCCTGTGCACCACGTACTTGGAGCGGGTCACCGAGCAGATCGGCGCCGCGCTGGCCGAGGGGGCCGGGCAGGGGGGCCGGCACACCGTCGTGTTCCGCAGCACCATGCTCCCGGGCACCTGTCTGAACCTGCTGCTGCCGATCCTGGAGAAATACGTCGGCGGCACGGCCGGGGTGGAGCTCGGGGTCGCCGTCAACCCGGAGTTCCTGCGCGAGGGCACCAGCGTGCGGGACTTCTTCGACCCGCCCAAGACCGTCATCGGCGAACTCGACCCGGCGAGCGGTGACACCGTGGCGGCGCTGTACGACGGGCTGCCCGGCGAGGTGTTCCGGGTGCCGGTCCCCACGGCCGAGGCCATCAAGTACGCGGACAACGCGTTCCACGGTCTCAAGATCGGCTTCGCCAACGAGCTGGGCGCGGTGTGCCAGGCGCTCGGGGTGGACTCGCACCAGGTGATGGACGTGTTCCTGGCCGACCGCAAGCTGAACATCAGCCCCGCCTATCTGCGGCCCGGCTTCGCCTTCGGCGGCTCCTGCCTGCCCAAGGACCTGCGCAGCCTGGTCCACGCGGCGCGGCGGGCCGATGTCTCGGTGCCCATCCTCGCCCATGTGCTGCCCTCCAACTCCGACCATCTCCAGCGGGCGGTTGACCTGGTCGAGCGCACCGGCAGACGCCGGGTGGGCCTGTTCGGGCTGTCCTTCAAACCCGGCACCGACGACCTGCGGGAGAGCCCGCTCGTCGAGCTGGCGGAGCGGCTCTTCGGCAAGGGGTACGACCTGAAGATCCACGACGCCAACGTCAGCCTCTCCCGGCTGATGGGCGCCAACCGCGAGTACATCGAGACGCGGCTGCCCCACCTCGCGCAACTGCTCGCCGACTCCGTCGAGGAGGTGCTCGAACACGCCGAGGTGTGTCTGGTCGGGACGAGGGACCCGGCCGTGCTCGCGGCGCTGCCCCATGGCGACGGCCCGGTGATAGTCGATCTCGTCCGCCTTCCCGACGCCGAGGCGCGCCGGACCGAACCGGGGTACGTGGGCCTTGCCTGGTGACACGTCGTTCGACGACACAGCCGGCGGCGAGCGGCCCGGCCGGCGCGCGCTGATCCTGGTGGAGAACCTGTCGGTGCCGTTCGACCGGCGGGTGTGGCAGGAGTGCACGACGCTGCGCGACGCGGGCTGGGAGGTGCACGTCATCTGCCCCCGGGGAAGCAAACGCGACACCGAACCGGAGGCGGAGATCGACGGGGTGCGGATCCACCGCTACCCGCTCCGCGCGGCCACCGGAGGGCCGGCCGGCTATCTGCGGGAGTACGCGGCGGCGCTGTGGCACACGGCACGGCTGGCCCGCAAGGTCGGCCGGGTCGATGTGGTCCATGCCTGCAACCCGCCCGACCTGCTGTTCCTGCCGGCCCTGTGGCTGAAGCGGCGCGGCGCGCGGTTCGTCTTCGACCAGCACGACCTGGTGCCCGAGCTGTACCTCTCCCGGTTCGACCGCGGCGAGGACCTGCTCTACCGGGCCGTGTGCGCGCTGGAACGGCTGACCTACCGGGCCGCGGACGTCGTGCTCGCCACGAACGAGAGCTACCGTGATGTCGCGGTGCGCCGTGGCGGGCGGCGCCCGGCGGACGTGTTCGTGGTGCGCAGCGCACCGCAGACCGACCGGTTCCAACCGGTCCCGGCCGAGCCGGAGTTGAAGCGCGGCAAGCCCCATCTGCTGTGCTATCTCGGTGTCATGGGCCCCCAGGACGGCGTCGACTACGCCCTGCGGGCCCTGGCGAAACTGCGCGACGAGCTCGGACGCACCGACTGGCACGCGGTGTTCGTCGGCTCCGGTGACGCCTTCGACGCGATGGTGGAGCTGTCCCGGCGGCTCGGGCTCACCGAGCAGGTGCAGTTCACCGGGCGCGTACCGGACGCCGATCTGGTGCGCTATCTGTCCACCGCGGACGTGTGCCTCTCCCCCGACCCGCGCAACCCGCTCAACGACGTGTCGACCATGAACAAGGTCCTGGAGTACATGGCGATGGGCCGGCCGATCGTCTCGTTCGACCTCAAGGAGGCGCGGGTCTCCGCCGGTGACGCCGCCCTCTACGCGCCCGCCAACGACGAGGCCGAGTTCGCCGCGCTCATCGCGCTGCTGCTGGACGACCCGGAGCGACGGGCCCGGATGGGCAGGACCGGCCAGGAGCGGATCGGCGGGCAGCTTTCCTGGCGCAACTCGCAGGCCTCGCTGCTCGCCGCCTACGCGGTCGCCTGCCGAGAGCGCACCACGGCCTCGGCGGCCGACCCGGTACGAACGGTGAGGAGGCCGCGCCATTGAGCGATGACACGATACGCCTGGTCACGATCGGGCGTATGTTCCGCAGGCGGTGGCAGCTGCTCGCCGTACTGGCGGTGGTGGGCGCGCTCGTCGGCTACGGCTCCTCGGTGTTCTTCCCCCCGCGTTACACGGCGTCGGCGTCGGTGCTGCTGCCGGGGCAGTGGGAGGAGCGCGAGCTGCTGACCCAGGCGGAGATCGCGACCAGTTCGGCGGTGGTCGACCGCGCGGCCACCACGCTCCGCTGGCGGGGCGGTGGCGCCACGCTGCGGGACCGGGTGAGCGCCAAGGCCACCGACGGCAACATCATCAAGATCTCGGGTACGGCCGACACCCCGCAGGGCGCACAGCGCCTCGCCGACCAGCTGGCCCAGCAGTTCGTCGCCTTCGCCGCGCGGATCGCGGGCGACAACAGCGACCCCGACACGGCGGCCGGCCCCGAGGCGCTGCGGCAGAAGGTGGAGCAGACCAACCACCGCATCAGCGAGCTCGCCAACGCGGCGGACCCGGGGCAGACCGTGGAGAGCGTGCAGGTCCGCACCGAACTGGAGAAACTGCGCACCGCGTTGCAGGAGGCCATGAAGAAGCTGGACCAGGCCGACCCGGCGACCAGCAAGGCCGGCATGGTCGTCATGGGCCCGGCGGCCCGCCCGACCGGTGAGGCACCGCCGACCAGAACCCAGCTCACCGTCGCCGGGGCGCTGCTGTTCCTCCTGCTCGCGGTGGTCGGCCATCTCGCCGCCGCCCGGGTCAACCGCCGGCTGCGTACCGAGGCGGAGATCACCGCCGCCCTCGGCGCGACGCTGCTGGGCACCGTCGAGGTACCCGGTGACCGGGCCGCGCGACGGTCCGAGGGCCGTGGCCCGTGGACCTGGCTCCGCCGGCTGCTGGCCCTGGACGGCCGATGGGACATGCCGGTCCCGCCGATGTCCGGCGACGAGGAGGGCAGACGGATCCGCTACCGCCGGGTGTGCGCCCGGCTGCGGGAGCGCCTCCCGGCGCCGCGGCGGCTGCTGGTCGTCGTACCGGACGGGGACGAGATCGCCCGCCTGGCCGCCGGGGAGCTCGTCGCGGAGGCCAAGAGCGGTCCGCTGCTGCGGGTGGTGGGCGTCTCGGTGTCCCAGCCGATGGTGCCGGACCGCGGCACCGAGTCCGGCGCGCTCGTCGTGCTCAGCGCGGGCAGCTGGACCGCCGAGGACCTCGCCGGTGTCGCCGAGGCGTGCGCGGACGCGGAGCACGAGGTCGTCGGCGTCGTCGTCGCCTGCGCAGTCCAAGCCCGCACGGCACGGACCGCGGCCCCTTCCCCGCACCAGACCGTCCCGGTGATCGCGGTGGGCGACGACGCGAGGCGAGGTTCACTGTGACGAGCAGGACTTCCCAGCCGTCGGAGGCCACCCCGCTCTTCGACCTCCAGGCGCTGGTGGTGGCGGTACGCAGACGCCGCCGCCTCTGGTCCTCCCTGGCCCTGCTGGGGCTGCTGGCGGGCGCGGTGATGGCGGTCCTGCGGCCGGCGCCCCCGGCCGCCGTGGCCAAGGTGCTCGTCACCCACCAGGCGGACCAGCCCAACGACACCGGAACGCTGATGCGTACCGATGTCGCGCTCCTGGGGACCACACGGATCGCCGGCCAGGCCCTCCAGGCCCTCAAGTCCCCCGAGAAGCCCGAGGACTTCATGCGGAGCTACCGGGGCACCGGCCTGACCAACAACCTGATGCAGATCGATGTGACCGGGGCCAGCGACGCGGAGGCGGTGGCCCGGGCCGGGGCGCTGGCCCGCGCGTTCGTCGCGGACCACGTCCGCCGGATGCAGGAGGCGGCGAAGGCCGAGGCCAAGGCGCTGCTCGACCAGCGAGACCGGATGCGGGACGAACTCGCCCAGGTCAACAAGTCGATCGGGGACCGGGCGCAGACCAGCGGACCGAAGGCGTCGGCGAGCATCGAGTCGCTCTTCGCCCGCCGCGCCGAACTCAACTCGCGGATCGCCGACTTCGACCAGCGCGCCGCCGAGGCGCGCACCGGAGCGCCCCGGCTCGTCACCGGCACCCAGATCGTGGACGGGCCGCGCGCGGTGCGGCACTCACTGCCCAAGGCCGCCGTCACCAACGCCGTGGTCGGCCTCGTCCTCGGGCTCGTCCTCGGGCTCGCGGTGGCCGCGGTCGGCACGGTGGTGGCGGACCGCCCCGTACTGCGCCGGGAGATCGCGGCGAACCTGGGTGCCTCGGTCATCGCGGAGCTGCGCCGCGCCCCCCGCGGGCCGGACCTGCCGTGGCGGCGCCGGCGGACCCGGGCGGCGCACGAACGGCTCGCCGCGACCCTGGCCCGTACCGTGCGCGGCTGCGCGGAGCCGGTGTCGCTGCTGGAACTGGGCTGTGCGCGCGATACGAGCGTGCTCGCCCTGGGGGTGGCCAGGGCGCTGGCGGCCGACGAGCCCGTGGTGGTCGTGGACGGTCTGCCGGGCCAGGAGCTCGCCGGCGGCCGGCGGCGGCCGGACGATCCGACCGTGGTCGGCGCCGAGGGTGCCGCCGCGGCGCCGCAGCACGAACGGCGGCTCGGCGTCGGCTCGGTGGCCCCCGGCACGGCGTGGACCGACCTCCAGTACCTCGGCACCCAGACCGTGCTCGTCGTACGCGCCGGGCACGGCAGCGCCGCATGGCTGCACACCGTGGCACGGCAGCTGGCGGACCAGCGCATCGTCGTCATCGGTGTGGTGCTGATCGACCCAGATCCGCGCGACCGCACCGACGGCACGCTGTGGGACGGGCTGCACACCGCGCTGCGCGGCCAGAACGAGCGGCTCGCCCGGCGCAGCGGGGCGGGCCGACGGGGGACGGAGCGGCTGCCCATGTGGGCGGCGCGGGTCCCGGACAGCGACCAGGAGGCGCGGTAGGACATGTGTGGCATCGCAGGCACATACCGGTGGCCGGACGGGAAGGCCGTGACCGACCGGCTCACCGACACCCTCGCCCACCGCGGCCCGGACGGGGCGGGCCGCTACAGCCATCCCCTCGGCGACGGCGAAGTGCACCTGGGGCACCGCCGGCTGGCCATCATCGACCTGTCCGGGACCGGCGCCCAGCCGATGGTCTCGGACGGCCTCGCCCTGACGTACAACGGCGAGCTGTACAACGCGCCCGAACTCCGCGCCGAGCTGGCCGCCGCCGGGGTGCGTTTTCGCGGTACCTCCGACACCGAGGTGCTGCTGGAGGCCTGGCGGCGCTGGGGCACGGACTGTCTGCCGCGGCTGCGCGGCATGTTCGCGTTCGCGGTCTTCGACGAGCGGACCGGCGAGCTGGTGCTCGTCCGCGACCAGCTCGGCGTCAAGCCGCTGTTCCTGCTCCGGCGCGGCAGTGGCCTGGTGTTCGCCTCCGAGCTCAAGGCGCTCGCCACGGCGACCGGCGGGGCACTGGAGGTGGACCACGCGGCGCTGGTGGCCTCGCTGCTGTACTACTGGGTGCCCGACTCGCGTTGCGCGCTGCGCGGCGCGGAGAAGCTGCCGCCGGGGAGCTGGCTGCGGTGCCACGCCGACGGCCGGGTGGAGCGCGGCCGGTTCTGGAATCTGAAGGACGTCGCCGCCGAGGGCCGGGAGCGGGCGCGCGCCGGTGAGCGGCCCGACCTCGCCGCCGTCGTCGAGGAGTCGACCCGCCGGCATCTGCTCTCCGACGTGCCGGTGGCGACCTTCCTCTCGGGCGGGCTCGACTCCAGCTATCTGACCGCGCTGGCGGCCCGCCACCGGCCGGGGATCTCGGCGTACACCATCGGGTTCCGCGCCGAGGACGCCAGGTTCGAGGCGATGCCGGACGATCTGCGCTACGCCCGGCAGGTGGCGGAGCGGTTCGGCGTAGACCTGCACGAGATCGAGATCGCCCCGGACGTGCTCGACCTGCTGCCCCGGATGACGTACCACCTCGACGAGCCGATCGGCGACCCGGCCGCGATCAACACGTTCCTGATCTGCTCGGCTGCCCGGGACGCCGGGGTGAAGGTGATGCTCTCGGGGATGGGAGCCGACGAACTGTTCGCCGGGTACCGCAAGCACCTGGCCAACCTGCTGGCGCTGCGCTACCAGCGCGTGCCGCGCCCCCTGCGGCGCGGGGTGTCGGCGGCCGTGGACCGGCTGCCGGTCGCCACCTCGCGCCGGGGCTACCGCTCGGTGCGCTTCGCGAAGCGGTTCCTCTCCTTCGCCGAACTGCCGGAGGAGACCGCGTTCCGGCGCAGCTACACCATGTACGACCAGGAGGAGCTGCTCGCCCTGGTCGATCCCGATCTGGCCGGGACGGTCGACGACGTGCTGACCGAGCACGCGGACGTCTACGCGGACAACGGCCTCGACGACTTCGTCAACCGCATGTGCCTGGCCGACGCCCGGATGTTCCTGCCGGGCCTCAACCTCGCCTACACCGACCGCTCCAGCATGGCCGCGTCGACCGAGGTGCGGGTGCCGTACGTGGACGTCGAGGTGGTCAGGGCGGCGTTCGCGGTGCCCGGCGACGCCAAGATCGTCGGCCGTCAGGGCAAGGCGGTCCTCAAGGAGGCCGCCCTCTCGGTCCTGCCCCGGGAGATCGTCTACCGGCCCAAGGGCCTGTTCAGCGCCCCGCTGCGGGCCTGGATGAGCCGGGACCTGGCGCCGCTGGTGCGTGAGGTGGTCAACGACGGCGAGCTGGTCCGCTCCGGGTTCCTGCGCCGCGACGCGCTGGCGCGGATGGTCGCCGAGGACGCCGCCGGGCAGCGGGACTTCTCCAAACATCTCTGGCATGTGCTGACCCTCGAGTACTGGTATCGCGGCGCGACCTCCGGGTCCGGCGAGAACACGCGCCTGTCGGCGTAGAAGCAAGGGGACTTCGGGTGAAACAGGTTGTGCAGAACTACAAGAGCGGTGAGCTGGCGGTGCTCGACGTGCCGGTGCCGGGGTGCAAGCCGGGCGGTGTGCTGGTCCGCACCTCCTACTCGCTGATATCCACCGGTACCGAGCTCATGAAGGTGTCCGAGGCCGGCATGTCGATGCTGGGCAAGGCCCGCTCCCGCCCGGACCAGGTGGCCAAGGTCATGCAGAGCGTGGCCACCAACGGGGTGCCCGCCACCTACCGCAAGGTGATGGGGAAGCTGGACTCGTACACCCCGCTGGGCTACTCGCTGTGCGGGGTTGTCGAGCAGGTCGGCGCCGGGATCGACGATGTGGCGGTCGGTGACGTGGTGGCCTGCGCGGGCAACGAGCACGCGTTGCACGCCGAGCTGAACTGGGTGCCGAAGAACCTCTACGCCCCGGTGCCGGACGGCCTCGCGCCCCGGCACGCGGCCTTCGGAACCGTCGGGTCCATCGCGTTGCAGGGGGTGCGCCAGGGCGGACCGCAGCTCGGCGAGGTGGCGCTGGTCATCGGTCTCGGGCTGATCGGGCAGCTGGTGGTGCAGCTCCTGGCCGCCTCGGGTGTCCGCGTGGTGGGGGCCGACCCCGACCCGGTGCGCTGCGAGCTCGCCGAGCGGCTGGGCGCCGTGGCCTGCGGCGATTCCGGCTCCGCGGCCGTGGAGGGCGCCGTCGCCGAACTCACCGCCGGCCACGGCGTGGACCAGGTGTATCTGGCGGCCGGCGGCGGCAGCAACCAGCCCGTCGAGCTGGCCGCCCGGCTGTGCCGGGACCGCGGCCGGGTCGTCGACATCGGCAAGTGCCGTCTGGACCTGCCGTGGAACGCGTACTACGAGAAGGAGCTCGACGTCCGGTTCTCCCGGAGTTACGGCCCCGGGCGCTACGACCCGGGGTACGAGCTCGACGGCCGTGACTACCCCATCGGCTATGTGCGCTGGACCGAGCGCCGCAACCTGGCGTGCTTCCTCGATCTGCTCGCGCGCGGCAGCGTCGACGTGGAGCCCCTGGTCTCCCACATCGCCGACTTCGACGACGCCGTCGAGACGTACCGGCGGCTGAAGGACGGCGAGCTGAAGGCCGTGGCCGTGCTGTTCCGCTACCCCGCGCACACCGCGCAGGCGCCGGCGCCGGCGGTGGCCGTGCCCGCGGTGCGACGCCCCGGCACGGCGTCCGCCCCGTCCCGGGCCGCCGGGACACCGGTGCGACTGGCGTTCGTCGGCGCGGGCAACTACGCCACCTCGATGCTGCTGCCGCATCTGGCCGGGCGCGAGGGCGTCGAGCTGTCGGCCGTCGTCACCACGACGGCGCTGTCCGCGGCCAACGCCCGGCGCAAGTTCGGCTTCGCCGCGGCGACCACCGATCTCGACGCCGTGCTCGGCGACAAGTCCATCGACGCGGTGTTCGTCGTCACCCGGCACAGCTCGCACGCCGACCTGACCCGCAAGGCGCTGCTGGCCGGGAAGAGCGTGTTCGTGGAGAAGCCGCTGGCCCTCACCGAGGACGAACTGGCCGGGGTGCTCGCGGCGGTGGAGGAGTCCGGCAACGACCGGTTGCAGGTGGGCTTCAACCGCCGGTACGCGCCGCTGCTGCGCGAGGCCAGGGAGCGGTTCGGCGCCCGGTCCGGGCCCGCGAACCTGCGCTATCTGGTCAACGCGGGCCGGTTGCAGCAGGGCAGCTGGTATCTCCAGCAGAACGCCGAGGGTTCGCGGTTCGCGGGCGAGGGCGGGCACTTCGTCGACACGGCGAGCTGGCTGCTGGAGGCCGACCCGGTCTCGGTGTACGCGGTCGGCACCTCCGGCAACGAGGACCTCCAGGTCCTGCTGCGCTACCCCGACGGGTCCACCGCCACCATCAGCTACGTCACCACCGGCGCGCCCGACTTCCCCAAGGAGACGCTGGACCTGGTCGCGGACGGCAAGGTACTGCGGCTCGACGACTTCGTCCGTGCCTCCGTGTACGACGGCCGGCGCAGGCGGTGGGTCAGTTCGCGGCTGCCGAAGGCCCGGGACAAGGGTCAGTCCGCCGAACTGGCCGCGTTCGTCCGGGCGGTGCGGACCGGCGGTCCGATGCCGGTGCCGCTGGAGTCGCTGGTCGCCACCACGGCGGCCACCCTCGCCGTACGCGCCGGGCTGGCCGGTGGCGCCCCGGTGACCCTGGCGGGGGCGCGATGACGGTGCGGGCGGGAAGTGCCGGCTGGTATCTGCGGCGGCTGTCCCGGATGGGGCCGCGGGAGGTCGGCGGCCGGGTGGGCGACACGGTCCGCAGAAGGCGGTGGCGTTCGGCGCCGCCCCGCTGCCCGGCCGTGACCGGTGCCCGGTTCACCGCGGTGCTCCCCCCGGGGACGATCGCCGCGGTGCCCCCGGACGCCGCGAAACGCCTCGTCGCCGAGGCGGACCGGCTGATGGCCGGGCACGGGGGGTATTTCGGGGTGGAACGCGACGACCTGGCCGACCCGGACTGGTCGTACGACCCCAGGACCGGGCGCCGGGCCCCGCGCGGTTACGCCTTCGACGTGCCGTACCGCGACGAGGACGCGGTCGGGGACATCAAGCAGATCTGGGAGCTCTCCCGCCACCAGTACCTCACGGTGCTCGCCGCCGCCTACGCGGTCACCGGGGACGAGCGGTACGCCGAGCGGGTGGCCGCGCATCTGCGGTCGTGGTGGGCGGCCAACGCACCGCTGCGCTCGGTGCACTGGACCAGCGGTATCGAGCTGGGCATCCGGCTGCTGTCCTGGGTGTGGGTGCGGCGGCTGCTCGACGGCTGGCCGGGCGCGGCCGGGCTCTTCGAGGACAACCCGGTGGCGCGCGAGCAGATCTGGCACCACCAGCGCTGGCTGGCCGCCTTCCCCAGCCGGGGCTCCTCCGCCAACAACCACGTCATCGCCGAGGCCGCCGGGCAGGCCGCGGCGGCCTGCGCGTTCGACTGGTTCCCCGCCTCGGCGCGCTGGCGGGCGGACGCCCTGCGGCTGCTGGATCGGCAGTTGCGCGGCAACACCTTCCTCTCCGGTCTCAACCGCGAGCTGGCCACCGAGTACCACGGGCTGGTGCTGGAGCTGGGCCTCGCCGCCGTGGCGGAGGCGGATGCCGCGGGCGTGCCGGTCCCCGCGACGGTCCGGGTGGTGCTGCTGCGGATGACCGACGCGCTCGCGGCCGTCGTGGACAACCGGCTGCGTCCACCGCGCCAGGGGGACGCGGACGAAGGCCACGGACTGGTCCTGGACGGCGCGGGCACCGACCGCTGGGCCTCGCTGCTGGCCACCGGGGACGCCGTGTTCGGCCGGCTCGCCTGGTGGCCGGCGGTAACGAGCGGCGATGTGCGCACCCCCCTGCTGGCCGCGCTCATCCGGCCGTACGCGAAGGAGGCGACCGCACCGGCCGTGTCCCGCCCGGCGAGCAGGCCCCACCACTTCGCCGACGCGGGGATGACGATCCTGCGCGGCCCGGGGGAGATCTGGTGCCGCTGCGACGGGGGTCCGCACGGCTTCCTGTCCATCGCGGCGCACGCCCACGCGGACGCGCTGTCCGTGGAGGTCCGGCACGACGGGGTCGACGTGCTGGCGGACCCGGGGACGTACTGCTACCACGGGCAGCCCGAGTGGCGGCGGTACTTCCGGTCGACCCTCGGCCACAACACCCTGGGCCTGGACGGCGCCGACCAGTCCGTCTCCGGGGGCCCGTTCCTGTGGACCCGGCACGCCCGCAGCCGGGTGCTGGCCGCCGGGACCTCCGAGGGGGGTGTGGCCCGCTGGTGTGCCGAGCACGACGGCTACCTGCCCTCGGTGCACCGCCGCACGGTGGAGCTGACGGCCGCGACCGGCGAGCTGAGGGTGGTCGACGAGGTCCGCGGCCAACACGGTCCGCGCCGGCCGGTGCGGCTGGCGTTCCACCTCGGCCCGGCGATCGGCGCGGACCTGGTGGGCAACCGGGCGCGGCTCACCTGGACCCGGGACGGCGAGGACCGCTCGGCGGTGCTGGAGCTGCCCGGGGAGCTGTCCTGGCGGGCGCACCGCGGTGAGAGCGATCCGCCCCTGGGCTGGTACTCCCCCGGATTCGGGCGCAGGGAACCCGCCACCACGCTGGTCGGCACCGGTGTCGCCGACGGCGGGCAGCGGTTCACCACCGTGCTCGGGTTCCACGGCTAGGGGGCAGCGTGGGATCCAGGAGGCGGCCCTGGGCGTGGGCGGCGGGACCGCTGGCGCTGGCCCTGCTGGCGGCGGGCTGTGTGAGCAAGCCGGGCGGCCCGGCGGCGGAGCCGACCGGCCGGCCCACCACGTCCGCGGCCCGGTCGGTGCCCCGGGTGTGCGCCAAACCGGCGCCCGGTCCGAAGAGCGCGCCCGCGGGTTCGGTCACGGTCGATCCCGCAGTGGTGGGTGACCTGGCCGCGAAGACCCGCAGCAGTCCCCCGGGCACCACGTTCTGGCTGCGGCCGGGCAGGCACCGCCTCGAACCGGACCGCTACGCGCAGGTGATCCCCAAGGACGGTGACCGTTACCTCGGCGCGCCGGGCGCGGTGCTCGACGGCCGGAAGACCAACCAGTACGCGTTCGGCGGCACCGGCCGCGATGTCGCCCTGCGCCACCTGACCGTGCAGGGGTTCGTCGCGCCGCAGAACGAGGGTGTGGTCAACCACGACTCGGCCGACGGGTGGGTGATCGAGCACACGACGATCCAGCAGAACTCCGGGGCCGGGCTGATGGCCGGTGCCCGCCAGCAGGTCCGCGCCAGCTGTCTGCGCGGCAACGGCCAGTACGGGATGAACGCGTACAAGGGCGGCGCCCCGGTCGGCGGCCTGGTGGTCGAGGGCAACGAGATCGCGAACAACAACACCGACGACTGGGAGCGGCAGCGGCCGGGCTGCGGCTGCACGGGAGGCATCAAGTTCTGGGCGGTCAACGGCGCGGACATACGCGGCAACTGGGTGCACGACAACCGCGGGACCGGGTTGTGGGCGGACACCAACAACAACGACTTCCGTATCGAGGACAACGTCCTGGAAGCCAACGACGGTGCCGCGCTGATCTACGAGACCAGCTACAACGCGGTCATCCGGAACAACGCGATCCTGCGGAACAACTGGGTGGAGGGCCGCAAGTACGTCGAGCGCGGTGACACCTTCCCGTTCGCGACGGTCTATCTGTCCGAGTCCGGCGGCGAGCCGCGGATCCACGCCCGTACGGACAAGATCGAGATCGCCGGGAACGTGCTGGAGAACAACTGGTCCGGGATCACCCTGTGGGAGAACGCCGACCGGTTCTGCAACAGCCCGGCCAACACCTCCTCCGGCGACTGCACCTTGCTGGTGGGCCACTCCGGCCGCTGCGCGCGCCCGGCGATCGCCGAGGCCCCCCTCTACGCCGACTGCCGGTGGAAGACCCAGCGGGTGGACATCCACAACAACCGTTTCCTGCTGGACACCTCGGTCCTCGACTGCACGGTGAAGTGCGACCGCATGGCGGTGCTGGCCAACTACGGCACCTACCCGGACTGGTCGCCGTACCAGGGTGAGCGGGTGGCCGAGGCGATCACCCTCAAGCAGCAGAACCGCTGGCACGACAACGTCTACGTCGGACCGTGGAAGTTCGTCGCCCACGACCCGAGCCGGGTGCTCGACTCCGGGCAGTGGCAGGCCGCGCCGTACCGGCAGGACGCGGGCAGCACCTTCCGCGCACAGGACGGTGGTTGAGATGGACGCCGACCGCACCCCGAAGCTCGTCGGCACGGTCTGGGGGCTGCTGATCCTCAACACCCTCGGCTCCGCCGGGGCGAAGACCATCGTCCCGCTGCCGCGCTCCCTGATCCAGCTGGTCACCATGGGCGCACTGGTCGCCGCGTTCGCGCTGGCGCTGGCGCTCAATCTCCGGCTGCGCGTCCGGGCCAGTGCCTTCCTGCTGCTGCTCACCCTGCTGCTGGTGCCGAGCCTGATCTCCAGCGCGCATCTGGAGTCAGGGTTCGGCGCGTTGTTCCGGTGCGCCCGGCTGGCTCTCTTCGCCGGCACGCTGTGGCTGCTCGGCCGCTGGTGGGACGACGGCCTGACCTTCGTCCGGCATCACATCCGGATGTACTTCGCGGTGCTCGGCTCGGTGGCCGCCGGCCTGCTCATCTCGCCGGGCGCGGCCCTGCCCGGTCTCTACGGCGGACGTCTGGTCGGCGCGCTGTGGCCGCTCACCCCGCCGCAGATCGGACAGTACGCGGCGGTGATCATCGGGCTCACCGTGCTGCTCCTGCTGGGGCACCGGACCGACAGGACCAGTGGGGCCGTCGTCATCGTGCCCTCACTCGTCCTGCTGGCGCTGACCCACACCCGGACGGCCACGCTCGGACTGTTCATCGGGCTGACGCTGGCGATCGGTTCGCTCGTCCTGACCAGCGCCGCGGCCCGCCGGTTCTTCACCTGGGCGGTGCTGTCCGCGGTGGTGGCCGCGGTGGCGCTCGGCCCGATGCTCCAGGCGTGGTTCCTGCGCGGCCAGAGCAAGGAGAACTTCTCCAGCCTCACCGGCCGGGCCAAGGTGTGGGACGCCCTGCTGGCCGCTCCCCGGTCGACCTCGGAGAAGCTGTTCGGCGTGGGCCTGGGCGACAAGTCGTTCGGCGGGCTGCCCATCGACAACAGCTGGCTGGCGGTCTACAACGAGCAGGGGCTGATCGGCATCACCCTCGTCGCGGCGGTCATCGTCGTGCTGGGCGGCGTCGCGCTGCTGCGACCGCCCTCGCTGCAACGGGCCTGCGCGATCTTCCTGATCAGCTACTGCGCGATCGCCTCGTACACCGAGGCCGGCCTGGGCGACGCCTCGCCCTATCTGCTCCATCTCGCCCTGGCCGCCGCGCTGCTCGCGGCACCCGCCGAGCCCGCGCCCCCGCCGGTGCCCGCGGCCCCCCGACGACCTCTCCCGCGCCGGGCCCGGGAGCAGAGGTGAGCTCACACATGCGTGTCCTCGTGGTGCACAACCGCTACTCCTCGGCGCAGCCGAGCGGAGAGAACAACGTCGTCGACCAGGAGGTGGACCTGCTGCGCAGCGCGGGCCACCGGGTGGAGGTCTTCGAGCGGCGCAGCGACGACATCGCCGCCCGCTCCCTGCCGGGCAAGGCGGCGCTGCCGCTGCTCGTGCCCTGGAACCCGGCGGTCCGCACCGAACTCGCGGCCCGGCTCCGCGCCGAACGGCCCGACATCGTCCACATCCACAACGTCTTCCCGCTCCTGTCGCCCGCGGTCCTCACCGCGTGCGCCGACGCCGGTGTGCCCGCGGTCGCCACGCTGCACAACTACACCCAGGTCTGCCCGCCCGGCACGCTGCAACGGGACGGCCGGCCGTGCACCGAGTGCGTCGGCGGGACGCCGCTGCCCGCCGTCCGGCACGGCTGCTACCGCGGCTCGCGGCTCGCCACGGTGCCGCTCGCGGTCAGCCTGTCGGTCAACCGGCGGCGCTGGTGGTCCGGCGTGGAGCGGTTCTTCTGCATCTCCGCGGCGCAGCGCGAGGTCCTGGTGCGGGCCGGTATGCCGTCCGAACGGCTGGCGGTGAAGCACAACTTCGTGCCCGAGCCGGACATCCGCCGTACGGGCGACGGTGAGCATCTGCTGTATCTCGGCCGGCTCGCCGAGGCCAAGGGCGTACGGCTGCTGATGGCCGCGTGGGACGCGCTCGCCGCGGACGGCGGGGCGGGCGTGCCGCTCGTCATCGCCGGCGCGGGGCCGCTGGAGCCGGAGGTGACCGCCTGGGCGGCGGGCCGGGACGACGTGCGCTGCGTCGGTCTGTACGACCCCGCCCAGTGCCGCCGGGCCATCGCCCGAGCGGTCGCGGTGGTGGCGCCCTCGACGTGGCTGGAGGCGTTCGGCCTGGTGGTCGTGGAGGCGATGGCGGCCGGGGTCCCGGCCGTCGCCGCCGGGCACGGCGCCTTCGTCGAGCTCGTCGAGGACGGGGTGACCGGGCTGCTGCACCGGCCCGGCGAGGCCGCCTCGCTGGCGTCCTGTCTGCGCCGGATCACGGCGGATCCGATCGGTAACCGGGAGCTGGGCCGGGCGGCCCGGCACCGTTACGAGCAGGGGTTCAGCCCGGCCGTCGGGCTGGAGCGCCTGGTGGAGGGGTACCGCACCGCGATCGCGGGGCGGTCGGCACTGGCTCGCGCCGGGGACACCCGCGCGAACAAGGGGGATGGGGACAGCAGATGACACGATGCCGACTCTGCGGCTCGGAAGCGATGGCGAGCGTCGTCGACCTCGGGGCGACGCCGCCGTGTGAGAGCTTTCTCGCCGCGGACCAACTGGACCGGCCGGAACCGGCGTACCCGCTGCATCTGCGGGTCTGCACCGACTGCTGGCTCGCGCAGATCCCGCCGCTGATCACACCGGAGGAGACGTTCACGCAGTACGCGTACTTCTCTTCCTACTCGACTTCCTGGGTGGAGCACGCGCGCACCTATGTGGCGGACGCCGTGCGGCGGGTGGGGCTGGGCCCCGACGCGTTCGTGGTCGAGGTCGCGAGCAACGACGGGTATCTGCTGAAGCACGTGGTGGAGCGCGGGATGCGCTGTCTCGGCATCGAGCCGTCGGTGAACGTCGGCGCCGCGGCGCGGGACGCGGGCGTGCCCACGCTCACCGAGTTCCTGAGCCCGGACACCGGCTCGGCCGTCCGCGCCGAGCACGGCCCGGCGGACCTGGTCGTGGCCAACAACGTGTACGCGCACATCCCGGACGTGGTCGGCTTCACCCGGGGGCTGCGCGCCCTGGTCGCCGACGACGGCTGGGTCTCCATCGAGGTGCAGCACCTGCTGACGCTGATCGAGGAGAACCAGTACGACACGATCTACCACGAGCACTTCCAGTACTACACCGTCGCCTCCGCGATCCGGGCGCTCGCCAGCGGTGGACTCGCGCTGGTGGACGTCGAGCTGCTGCCCACGCACGGCGGGTCCATCCGGCTGTGGGCGCGGCCGGCCGAGGTGGCGGGCGAGCCGAGCCGCCGGGTGGCCGACGTGCTGGACCGGGAGAAGGCGGCCGGGCTCCAGGAGCTGTCCGGGTACGCCCAGTTCTCCGCCCGCGTGGCCAAGGTGCGCCGCGACCTCCTCAAGTTCCTCGTCGAGGCGGCCGAGCGCGGTCAGACGGTCGTCGGCTACGGCGCTCCCGGCAAGGGCAACACCCTGCTCAACCACTGCGGTATCCGGCCCGACCTGCTCGCGTACACCGTCGACCGCAACCCGTACAAACACGGCAGGTTCACCCCCGGCACCCGTATCCCGATCCTGCCGCCCGAGCGGATAGCCGCCGACCGGCCGGACTACGTCCTGGTCCTGCCGTGGAACCTGCGGGCCGAGCTGACCGAGCAGTTGTCCTTCGTGCACGAGTGGGGCGGCCGGCTGGTCTTCCCCATCCCGGAACTGAGCATTGTCGACGTCGCGTCGAGGAAGGTCACAGCATGAAGGTCGTCCTGTTCTGCGGCGGTTACGGGATGCGCATGCGCAGCGGGTCCTCCGACGACATACCCAAACCCATGGCGATGGTCGGCCCCCGGCCGCTGATCTGGCACGTCATGCGCTACTACGCGCACTTCGGCCACACCGAGTTCATCCTGTGCCTGGGGTACGGGGCCCACCACATCAAGGACTTCTTCCTCAACTACGAGGAGACGACGTCCAACGACTTCGTGCTGCGGCGCGGGAAGACCGAGCTGCTGTCGACCGACATCGCGTCCTGGACGATCACGTTCGTGCAGACCGGCGTCGAGTCCCCGATCGGGGAGCGGCTGCGCCGGGTGCGGCACCACCTGGAGGGCGAGGAGATGTTCCTCGCCAACTACGCCGACGTGCTCACCGACGCCCCGCTGCCGCGGATGATCGACCGGTTCGCCCGGCGCGACGCCGGCGCCTCGATGATGGTGGTGCCTCCGCAGTCCTCGTTCCACTGCGTGGAGTTGGGCGAGGACGGCCTGGTGGGGGGCATCACCGCGGTGAGCGAACTGCCGCTGTGGGAGAACGGCGGCTACTTCGTGCTCCGCCAGGAGATCTTCGACCACATACCGGAGAACGGCGACCTGGTCGCCGACGGATGCGCCCGACTCGCCAAGCAGGGACGCCTGATGGCGCATCAGCACCGCGGCTTCTGGAAGCCGACCGACACCGTGAAGGAGCGGGCCGCGCTCGACGACGCCTACGCCAGGGGCGAGCGTCCCTGGGCCGTGTGGGAGCGGGACGGCGCGGGGGCGCGGGCGTGATCCGGCTCAGCGCCGGACGCCCGGACCGGATCGCCGCGGTGGGCGCGCACTGCGACGACATCGCCATCGGCGCCGGGGGCACCCTGCTGACCCTGTGCCGCGCCCGGCCGGGTGTCCGTGTCGACGCGCTGGTGCTAAGCGGCGGCGGCGGTGAGCGGGAGCAGGAGGAGCGGGCCGCGCTCGCCGCCTTCTGCCCCGGCGCGGATCTGCGGCTGACCGTGCTCAAACTCCCCGACGGCCGGCTGCCCGTGCACTGGGACGAGGCCAAGGCCGCGGTCGAGGAGCTGCGTGAGCGCACCGACCCGGATCTCGTGCTGGCCCCGCGCACCGAGGACGCGCACCAGGACCACCGCGGCCTGGCGAAGCTGATACCCACCGCCTTCCGCGACCACCTCGTGCTCGGCTACGAGATCGTCAAATGGGACGGCGACCTCGGCCGGATGGCGGCGTACCAGCCGCTGTCGCCGGAGACCGCCGAACAGAAGGTGCGGCTGCTCCAGGAGCACTACCCCTCGCAGCGGCACCGGCCCTGGTACGACCGGGAGGCCTTCCTCGGCCTCGCCCGTATCCGCGGCATCGAATGCCACGCCCGCTACGCCGAGGCGTTCGCCGTCACCAAACTCATGCTCGACCTGGGGGACTGAACTGTGCGTGTACTACTGACCGGACACCAGGGCTATCTGGGCACCGTGATGGCCCCGGTGCTCGCCGCCGCCGGACACGAGGTCGTCGGCCTGGACGCCGGCCTGTTCGCCGACTGTGTGCTGGGCCCGCGGCCCGTGGACCCGCCCGGGCACCGGGTGGACCTGCGGGACGTCACGGCCGACCAGGTGGCCGGGGTGGACGCCGTGATCCACCTGGCCGCGCTCTCCAACGACCCGCTGGGAGCGCTGGCACCGCAGCTCACCTACGACATCAACCACCACGCCTCCGTACGCCTCGCCCGGCTGGCCCGCGACGCCGGTGTGCGGCGCTTCCTGTACGCGTCGACCTGCTCGGTCTACGGCGCCGCCGGTGGCGGCGGTCTGGTGGCCGAGGACGCCCCGCTGCGCCCGGTCACGCCGTACGCGGAGTCCAAGGTGCGGGTGGAGGACGATCTGCACGACCTGGCCGACGGCGACTTCAGCCCGGTGTACCTGCGCAACGCCACCGCCTTCGGCTACTCGCCCCGGCTGCGCGCCGACATCGTGCTCAACAACCTGGTGGGCCACGCCCTGCTCTCGGGAGAGGTGCTGGTGCTCTCCGACGGCACCCCGTGGCGCCCGCTGGTGCACGCCGGCGACATCGCCCGGGCCTTCACGGCCGCGCTGACCGCGCCGCGCGAGGCGGTGCACGACCGGGCGTTCAACATCGGCAGCGAGACCAACAACGTCACGGTCGCCGAGATCGCCGAGCAGGTCGCCGAGGCGGTGTCCGGTTCGAAGGTCAACATCACCGGGGAGAACGGCGCCGATCCGCGCTCGTACCGGGTCGACTTCTCCCGGTTCCGCGCGGCGGTCCCCGGCTTCGACTGCGAGTGGACGGTGAAGCGGGGCGCGCTCGAACTCGCCGACGCCTACCGGGCCCACGGGCTGACCCGGGAGGCCTTCGAGCAGCGCTTCACCCGCCTCGCCGTGCTGCGCGCGGCGTCCGACGCGGGCGCGGTCGACGACACCCTGCGGTTGCGCCGGTGACCGGCGCCGGCGAGGAGATGCACGCCCTGGTGGAGCGGTTGTACCCGCTGTGCCGGAGCATCACCGGCGACGGTGTGCGCGCCACCCTGGACATCGTCGGCGAGTACGTCCCGCTCCAGGTGCACGAGGTGCCGACCGGGACGCGGGTGCTCGACTGGACGGTCCCGCAGGAGTGGAACATCCGGGACGCATACATCGCCGACGCCACCGGCCGCCGCGTCGTCGACTTCGCCGCGTCCAGCCTGCACGTGCTCGGCTACAGCGTGCCGGTGTCCGCGACGATGCCCCTGGCCGAGCTGCGCGACCATCTGCACACCCTGCCGGAGCACCCGTCCTGGGTGCCCTACCGCACCAGCTACTACAAGCCGACCTGGGGGTTCTGCCTCGCCCAGGAGACCCTGGACGCCCTGCCGGACGGCGAGTACGAGGTGCGCGTCGACTCCACGCTCGCCGACGGCCACCTCACCTACGCCGAGCACGTCGTCCCCGGGCAGGTCACCGAGGAGGTGATCGTCTCCTGCCACGTCTGCCACCCGTCGCTGGCCAACGACAACCTCGCGGGCATCGCGGTGGCGGTGTTCCTGGCCCGGGCGCTGGCGGAGCGAACGCCGTACTACACCTACCGGTTCATCTTCGCGCCCGGCACCATCGGGGCGATCACCTGGCTGGCCCGCAACGCGGAACGGGTGCGGGAACGGGTCAGGCACGGCCTGGTGCTGGCCTGCGCCGGGGACCGGGGCGCGTTGACGTACAAGCGGAGCAGGCGCGGCGACGCGGAGATCGACCGGGTGATGCGGCACGTGCTGACCGCCTCCGAACGCCCGCACGCGATAACCGGGTTCACCCCGTACGGCTACGACGAGCGGCAGTACTGCTCGCCCGGGTTCGACCTCGGTGTGGGCTCGCTCAGCCGGACCCCGTACGCGCGCTATCCCGAGTACCACACCTCCGCGGACAACCCGGACTTCGTCTCCGCGGAGGCGATGGCGGACACCCTCGCCGTCTGCCGGGAGGCGTTCGCCGTCCTCGACCGCAACCGGCGGTACGTCAACCTCAGCCCCTACGGCGAGCCGCAGTTGGGCCGGCGCGGGCTGTACGACTCGCTCGGGGGCCGCAGCGACGCCAAGGAGACCGAGATGGCGATGCTGTGGGTGCTCAGCCTCTCCGACGGTGAGCACACCCTGCTCGATGTCGCCGAGCGGTCCGGGCTGCCCTTCGGCGCCGTCGCCGCCGCGGCCGACGCGCTGCACGGCGCCGAGCTGATCAAGGAATGACTCCGATGACCACCGAGGGGGAGAAGGCGACGGCACCGGCCGGCTCCGCCCGGCGGGCGCTGGTCGGCCGGCTGTCCTGGGGCCTGGCCGACCAGGCGGCCTCCAGCGTGAGCAACTTCGCGGTGGGGATCTATGTGGCGCGCTCGCTGGGGGTGACCGCGTTCGGCGTGTTCAGCCTGGCGTGGGTGACCTACGGCGTGGTGCTCAACGTCTCCCGCGGCCTTGCCACCGATCCGCTCGTGGTGCGCTTCAGCGGGGTGCCGGAGGCCGCCTGGCGGGGGGCGGTGGCCCGGTCGTCGGGTACCGCGCTCGGTGTCGGCGCCGTGCTCGGTGCGGTGTGTGCGGTGGTCGGCCTCGCTCTCGGCGGCCGGGTGGGGCCCGCGTTCGCCTGTCTCGGGTTCATGCTGCCGGGGCTGCTGCTCCAGGACGCCTGGCGGTACTCGTTCTTCGCCGCGGGCACCGGCCGGAAGGCGTTCGTCAACGACGTCGTGTGGGGCGTCGCGCTCGTCCCGGCCATGGTCGTGGCGGCCCACGAGGGCACCGTGGCCGCCTTCGTCCTCGCCTGGGGCGCGTCCGCCACGGTGGCCGCGGCGTACGGCTGCGTCCAGTCCGGCATCCGGCCCCGGATGACGCAGGCACGCGGATGGCTCCGCGAACAGCGCGACCTGGGCTACCGCTACCTGGTCGAGAACGTCAGCCTCAGCGGCGCCAACCAGCTGCGGGCGTACGGGCTCGGCGCGATCGTCGGGGTCGGCGCGGTGGGCGCGGTCCGGGGCGCCGAACTGCTGCTCGGCCCGTTCCTCGCCGTACTGATGGGCCTTTCCCTGGTCACCGTGGCGGAGGCGGCACGGGTACTGCGGCGGGCCCCGCACCGCCTGGGCACGTTCTGTCTGATGCTGGGCGGCGGACAGGCCGCCGCCGCGCTGCTGTGGGGCGGGGCGCTGCTGCTGATGCCGGACCGGCTCGGCGCGCTCGTACTCGGCGACGTCTGGCACTCCGCCTCCCAGCTCATCCTGCCGGTCACCCTCGGCGTCGCGGGCGCCGGCCTCGGCACCGGGGCCGCGGCCGGGCTGCGCGCGCTCGCCGCGGCCCGGCGCAGCCTGCGCTGCCAGCTGTTCGCCTCCGCCTGCTACGTCGGCGGCGGGCTCGGCGGGGCGACCGCGGCCGGCACGGTCGGCTCGGCCTGGGGCGTCGCCGTCGCGACCGGCTGCAGCTCGGCCGTGTGGTGGTTCCAGCTGCGGTCCGCCCTGCGCGAGCACCATCACCACCCCATCCCCGAAGTGAGGACCTCATGACCGACCGCCCCAGGCTGAGCATCGGCCTGCCCGTGTACAACGGCGAGGAGTACCTGGCCGAGTCGTTCGACGCGCTGCTGGGCCAGACCTACGAGGACTTCGAGCTGGTCGTCTCCGACAACGCCTCCACCGACGGGACCGAGGACATCTGCCGCCGCTACGCCGCGAAGGACTCGCGCATCCGGTATCTGCGGCTGTCCCGCAACATCGGCGCGACACCGAACCACAACCATGTCTTCGCCCGGTCCCGCGGCGAGCTGTTCAAATGGGCCTCGCACGACGACCTGTACGCCCGGGACCTGCTGGCGCGCTGTGTCGAGGCGCTGGACGAACGGCCGGAGATGATCCTCGCGCACACCGGCCAGGCGGTCATCGACGGCGAGGGCCGGGTGACGGTCCCGTACGAGTACACACTCGCCACCGACTCGCCGCACGCGCCGGAGCGCTTCCGCAGCCTGCTGTTCGAGCCCGGCGGCGACGACTTCTACGGGGTGTTGCGGGCCGATGTGCTGCGCCGGGTGAAGCCGCTCGACAGCTACCACCACGCGGACCGCACGTTCGTCGCCGAGATCGCCCTGCACGGGCCGTTCCACCAGGTGCCGGAGCTGCTGTACTTCCGCCGCGACCACCCCACCCGCGCCGAGCGGGCGAACCCCACCAAGCGCGCCCGCTGCGTCAATCTCGACCCGCGCCGGGCGGGCCCGCTGCATCCGACGCCCCGGCTGCTCGCCGAGTACGTCACCGGTTTCGTCGGGGCGATCCGGCGGGCCCCGCTCTCCTCGGCCGACCGGCGTGCCTGCTACCGCCATCTGGCCGCGTGGATGGCCAGCCGGGCCCGGCCGGGCGTCGGCGAGCGGGTGGAGGACCGCGCCCCGGTCGACCCGGACCGGTTCACCGTCTCGGTGGACGCCCTCGTCGCGGGCCGTGAGGGGAGGCAGGCGTGAGCGCCGTCCGCGTCGGGGTGTTCGGTCTGCTCGGCTCGGGCAACCTCGGCAACGACGGGTCGCTGGAGGCGCTGCTCGGCTATCTGCGCGCCGAGCACCCGGAGGCGGTCGTGGACGCGCTGTGCGGCGGCCCGGAGGCCGTGTCGGCGCGGTACGCGATCCCGGCGACGCGGCTGCACTGGTACCGCGGGGAGTACCGGACCGCGTCACGCGCGGGCGCGGTCGCGGCCAAGGGCCTCGGCAAGGTCGTCGACGTCTTCCGCACCGCCGCCTGGGTGCGCCGGCACGACGTGGTGATCGTGCCGGGCATGGGCGTCCTGGAGGCCACCCTGCCGCTGCGGCCGTGGGGCTTCCCGTACTCGCTGTTCCTGCTCTGCGCGAGCGGCCGGCTGTTCGGCACCCGGGTCGCGCTGGTCAGCGTGGGCGCCGCCGCGATCGGCAGCAGACCCACCCGGACTCTGGTGCGCTGGTCGGCGCGGCTGGCCGCGTACCGCTCGTACCGGGACGCCCCGTCCCGCGACGCGATGCGGGAGATGGGCGTGGACACCGCGCGCGACGGGGTCTACCCGGACCTCGCGTTCGCCCTTCCGACGCCGGAGGCGGCAAAGGCGGCGCCGCCGGGACCGCCGGGCACGGTCTGCGTCGGCGTCATGGCCTTCCACGGCGGCGACGACGACCGCGCCCGGGCCGAGGAGATCCACCGGCGCTACCTCGACGGGGTGACCGGATTCGTCCGCGCGCTGGTCGACGAGGGCAGGCCGGTCCGGCTGCTCACCGGCGACCGGGTCGACCGGCCGGTGGTCGCGGCGATCCTCGCCGCGGTGGACTCACCGCTGGTCACCGTCGCCGAGACGGCCTCGCTGGCCGATCTGATGAGGGAGACGGGGGCGGCCGACACCGTGGTGGCGACCCGCTACCACAACCTGATCTGCGCGCTGAAGGCCGGCACGCCGACGCTCGCCCTGAGCTACGCGGCGAAGAGCGACGCGCTCATGGCCAGGATGGGCCTGGGCACCTACCGCCACCCGGCCCGCGAGGTCGACACGGACCGGCTGATCGAGCAGTTCCGGGAGCTGGAGAAGGACTCGGCCCGGCTGCGGCGGACCCTCGCCGAACGGACACTCATCGCCGCCCGGCAACTGGAGGGCCAGTTCGCCGAGTTGACCGCGGTCCTGTTCCCGACCAACGGCCCCACGCAGGCCCACGCCCGGCAGGAGACTCCATGAAGGCGACCGAAGTCCCGCGGATCGCGGGCGCGTACCTCTTCGAACCGACACCGTACGCCGACGAGCGCGGCTTCTTCTGCCGCACCTTCGACGCCGACGTGATCCGCTCGGTGGGCCTCGATCCGGACGCCTTCGTCCAGGACAGCCTCTCCCGCTCGGTCCGGGGCGTGCTGCGCGGTCTGCACCTGCGCTCCGGCGCCGGCGAGGCCAAGCTGGTGCGGTGCTCGTACGGGCGGGTCTTCGACGTGGTCGTGGACCTGCGGCCGGACTCACCGACCTACCGAGAGTGGACCTTCTTCGAGCTGTCCGGCGAGACGCAGACGACCCTGTACATCCCGGCGGGGTGCGCGCACGGTTTCCAGGCCCTGACCGAGACCGCCGACACCTCGTACCGGATCGACCGCCCGCATGATCCGGCCGAAGACGTGACGATCGCCCACGACGACCCCGAACTTGCGATTGACTGGCCGCTGCCGGTCACGTCGATGTCGCGGCGGGACCGGGAGGCTCCGGGCCTGGTGGAGGCCCTGAAGCACATCGAGAGGTGAGGTCGCTTGGACACCCAAGGCACGGAAGACACGTGTGAGTTGCGCCTGCCCCGGTCGCGGCTGGCGAACGAGCGGCTGCACGCGATGGTCCCCGGCGGCGCGCACACCTACGCCAAGGGCGACGACCAGTACCCGGAGAACCTGGCCCCGGTCATCAGCCACGGCCGGGGCGCCCATGTGTGGGACATCGACGGGAACCGGTACATCGAGTACGGGTCCGGGCTGCGCTCGGTCAGCCTCGGTCACGCCCATCCACGGGTGACCGAGGCGGTACGGCGGGAACTCGACCGCGGCAGCAACTTCGTCCGGCCGTCCATCGTGGAGGTCGAGGCCGCCGAACGTTTCCTGGCCACGGTGCCCACCGCCGAGATGGTGAAGTTCGCCAAGAACGGCTCCGACGCCACCACCGCGGCGGTGCGCCTGGCCCGTGCCGCCACCGGGCGCGAGCGGGTGGCCCTCTGCGCCGACCATCCGTTCTTCTCCGTCGACGACTGGTTCATCGGCACCACGCCGATGTCCGCCGGTATTCCGGCGGCCACCACCGAACTCACCGTGGCCTTCCCCTACGGGGACCTGGCGGCCACGGAGAGACTGCTCGACCGGTACCGGGGCGAGGTCGCCTGCCTCATCCTCGAACCCGCCTCCCACACCGAGCCGCCGCCCGGCTATCTGACGGGCCTGCGCGAGCTGGCCGACCGGCACGGCTGCGTCCTGGTCTTCGACGAGATGATCACCGGTTTCCGCTGGTCCGAGGCGGGCGCCCAGGGGCTGTACGGCGTCGTCCCCGACCTCTCCACGTTCGGCAAGGCGCTGGGCAACGGGTTCGCCGTCTCCGCGCTGGCCGGGCGCCGCGACCTGATGGAGCTGGGCGGGCTGCGTCACCCGGGCGACCGGGTGTTCCTGCTGTCCACCACGCACGGCGCGGAGACGCACTCGCTGGCAGCCGCGATGGCCGTGCAGACCACCTACACCGAGGAGGGCGTCACCGCGCGGCTGCACGCCCTCGGCGAGCGGCTGGCCGCCGGTGTCCGCGAGGTGGCGGCCGGCGCGGGCGTCGGCGACCATGTGGTGGTCCGCGGCCGGGCCAGCAATCTGGTCTTCGCCACCCTCGACGAGAACGGGCGGCCCTCGCAGCGGTACCGCACGCTGTTCCTGCGCCGGCTCCTGGCGGGCGGGGTGCTGGCCCCGTCGTTCGTGGTGAGCGGCGCCCTGGAGGAGGCCGACATCGATCACACCGTGGACGTGGTGGCGCAGGCGTGTGCGGTGTACCGCAAGGCACTGGACGCCGCCGACCCCTCCCCCTGGCTGGGGGGACGGCCGGTGAAGCCGGTGTTCCGCCGACTGGTCTGACGGAACGTCAACGAGCCCTGTCCGGGACGGGGTCGGGCCGTCCGCCGACCCGTCGCCCGGCCGCGCGGTCGATCAGCCACGCGGTCGCCGGTACCACCGCCAGCGCGGTGCACCAGCCGCCGAGGACGTCGGTCGGGTAGTGCGCGCCGAGGGCGACCTGCGCCCAGCCCATCACGGCGCCGGCCGCCAGCGCCGCGGCGAGCACGAGGGACGTACCGGCCGCCCTGCCGAGGCCCGGACGGCCGGACGCGGGCAGCGCCATAGCGAGGGCGAGCGCGGTCGCGAAGGCGGTGTGCCCGCTCGGGTAGGACAGATTGCCGTCGCCGTGGATGGTCCGTCCCACCACGTGCTTGAGGAGCGTGGCCGTCCCCACGGCCGCGCCCACGCCCACAACGACGAGGACCGCCGCGCGAGGACGCCGCAGCAGCAGGCAGCCCGCCACGAGGGTTGCCACCAGCAGCACCGAACCGGCGGGCTCCCCCAGGAAGTCCAGGGCCAGAGCGGCTCGCCGCCACGGCGGCCCGACACTGTCCGCCGTCGGCGGGACGAGCCACCGGTCCACCCCGCCGGGCTCGCCGCGGCCCGCGTACAGGACTCCGAGCGCGGCCACCACCAGCGCGGCGAGGACCGCGATCAGCCCGAACCGCGCGCGCAACGGCGGGGGCAGCGCCTCGGGCGCCCTCCGGCCGGTCACCTGCGCGCCACCCGCCGCCGTCAAGACGCCCACCCCCGAGAGACCGCCCGTGCCGCCCCCCGCGGCACCGGAAGCAGTCTCCCCCGCGCCACCCCGGCCCACAACGCGTTCTCCCGAACTCCCGTCGTACGGCCGGGAGTTGTTCCCGTCGTACGGTTCAGCGCACCCGTCCCCGCGGCTTCAGCGGCACCGGCGGGAGCTCCGGGGCCGGGAGCGGGGCGCCGTCGTAGCCCTTGACCGTCCCGAAGCGGCTGCCGTCCATCCACTCCGCGCGCGCCCGCGCGATGTCCTCGGAGGAGCGCCCGATGAAGTTCCACCACATCACGATCTCCTCCTCGAACGGCTCGCCGCCCAGGAGCATCAGACCCGCGTCGGAGAGCGCGTGCAGGGGGAGTTCGGTGCGACCGCAGCCGAGGTAGAGCATCGAGCCGGGCAGGACGGGGACGCCGTCCACGCGCGCCTCGCCGGACATCGCCAGGACCGCGTACTCGAAGTCGGGGTCCAGCGGCAGACACAGCTCCGCGCCGGCCGTGAGGGACAGATCGGCGCCGACCAGCGGCGAGTAGACCGTGCCGGGCGAGGCCGCGCCGTCGAGCTCACCGAGGATCACCGTGGCCCGCAGGCCCGGCGCGGTGACCGTGGGTAGGTCCGCGTGGTGCTGGAAGTGCGGTTCGGTGTGGCGGTGGGCCTCGGGCAGGGCCACCCAGAGCTGGGCGCCGTGCAGGAGGCGGGCGTGCTCGCGGGGGCTCTCCTCGGAGTGGCTGATCGCCCGCCCGGAGGTCATCAGCCCGAGCTCGCGCGGGCGGACGGTCTGGAGGCTGCCCAGGCTGTCGCGGTGCAGCACCTCGCCCTCGTGCAGCCAGCTCACCGTCTGGAGCCCCATGTGCGGGTGCGGCGGCACCTGCATACCGGGCTCGCCGGCGATGTCGTCGGGGCCGTAGTGGTCGACGAACGCCCAGGCTCCGACCATACGGCGGCCGAGGTTCGGCAGCAGCCGGCGGACCTCGGTGGACTCGCCGAGCCTGACGGTGCGCGGCGACAGCAGCTCGCGCACCGGCTCGGCGGCGACGAAGCCGCGCCCGCCGCACACGGAGAGAGTGGCCTGACGATCGAGATTGCTCATACCGGTCAACCTATTCCTGTCGGGTGCCCGGTGGCAGCCTCCCACGCGACGGGACGAGAGGTGGTGGAATTTTCAACCATCACGGGGCGTTGGCGCCGTCGTACCAGCAGGACCGGGCCCCGCCCGGCCAGCCCAGGAAGGACGTGTCGTGGCCGACAGCTACTACGAGTTCGGGACCACCGCCGAGCGCTGGGACCGCGCCCAGCGGTTCTTCGAGGCGAAGGAGTACGTCACGGCCGTACGCATCCTGACCGGCATCGTCGACGAGGTGCCCGAGCAGGTCGCCCCGCGACTGCTGCTCGCCCGCGCCTACTACCACTCCGCCCAGCTCAGGAAGGCGGAGGCGGAGCTGCGTGCGGTCCTGGAGCGCGACCCTGTCGAGCGGTACGCGACGCTCATGCTCGGCCGCACCCTGGAGCGCCAGGGCCGGTCCGGGGACGCGGCCCGCTATCTGCGGCTCGCCGCCGCCTTCGACGGGGACGTCGCGGCACGGCCGTGACCTGCGGGCACGGCGTGATGACCGGTCCTTGAGCCGTGCATGGCACACTGGCCGCCGATCCGCCGAAGGAGTGCCCAGCCGTGCCCATGATCCGCAACCTCCGCAGGGCGGTCCGCCGCGCCTACCGCCGCACGGTGGACCTCAGCCACCCGGCCCGCTCCCCGCTCGGCAGCGCCGTGGTGAACTGCGTGGTCTACCGCGACGGGGTGCGCCAGCCGGGCGACTGCCCGGTGGAGGAGGCCGTACGGCGGGTGCGCAGGGCCGGGGAGGGCTTCGTGTGGGTCGGGCTGCACGAGCCGAGCGCCGAGGAGTTCGCCGGGATCGCCGAGCTCTTCGGGCTCCATCCGCTGGCCGTCGAGGACGCGGTCCGCGCCCATCAGCGCCCGCAGGTCCAGAGCTACGACGACGTGCTGTTCGCGGTGTTCAAGACCGTCTGCTACGTCGAGCACGAGGAGCTGACCGCGACCAGCGAGGTCGTCGAGACCGGTGAGCTGATGATGTTCACCGGGCCCGACTTCGTGGTCACCGTCCGGCACGGCAGGCACGGTTCGCTCGGTCCGCTGCGCGAGTCCCTGGAGAAGACCCCCGAGCAGCTCGCCCAGGGCCCGGCGGCCGTGCTGCACGCGATAGCGGACCACGTCGTCGACGACTACCTCGTGGTCATCGACGCCATGCAGGTGGACGTGGACGCGGTGGAGACCGCCGTGTTCAGCGACACCGCCGGGCGGGGCGACGCGGGCCGCATCTACCAGCTCAAGCGCGAACTCCTGGAGTTCAAGCGGGCGGTGACTCCGCTGTACCGCCCGCTGACGGCCCTCGCCACCGAGCCGATGCCGCTCATCGGCCCGGACACCCAGCCGTACTTCCGTGACGTCTCCGACCACCTGGCCAGGGTCAACGAGCAGATCGGCTCGTTCGACGCGCTGCTCGACTCGATTCTCCAGGCCCATCTGGCGCAGGTGACGGTGGCCCAGAACGAGGACATGCGCAAGATCACCGCCTGGGCGGCGATCGTGGCCGTACCGACGATGGTGTGCGGGATCTACGGCATGAACTTCGACCACATGCCCGAGCTGCACTGGAAGTACGGCTACCCCCTCGCCCTGGCCGTCATGGCGGTGGCCTGCTTCGCCATCCACCGGGGGTTCCGCCGCAACGGCTGGCTGTGACCCGGGAGTCGGGGCGGGGTTGACGGGGACGCGTCGTCACCGTCCGTAGAAGCGGCCGTTCAGACTCCGCCACCGATTTTCAGCCAACTCGACTACAGGTATCACCGAAGTGGTCACGCTGTGCCACATTGCTCGGCATGGAGACCAACACCGTGTTCTGCACCATCATCCCGCCCCACGTCCTCGACAAGCTCGCGCAGGCCGAGGACCCCGCCACGTTCGAGCCAGCGCGCCGCACCCTGGAGCACGACGCGCTCCAGCGCACCCGGCGCCGGATCACCACCGTGCGTGGCATCGCCCCGTCGACGGGCACGCCGTCCGACAAGCCCGACCGCACGATCTACGACGCCGGGAGCCAGGAGACGCTGCCCGGCACGAAGGTGCACTCCGAGAGCGACACGCCGTCGCCGGACGCGACCGTCAACCGGGCGCACGCGGGACTCGGTGCCACTTTCGAGCTGTATCTCAAGGCGTACGGCCGGCACTCCATCGACGGCAGCGGGCTGCCGCTCGACGCGACCGTCCACTACGGCGAGAAGTACGACAACGCCTTCTGGAACGGCGAGCAGATGGTGTTCGGCGACGGGGACGGCGAGCTGTTCCTCGACTTCACCATCCCGGTCGACGTCATCGGGCACGAACTCACCCACGGCGTCACGCAGTACACCGCCAACCTGGAGTACTTCGGGCAGTCCGGCGCGCTCAACGAGTCGCTCTCCGACGTCTTCGGCTCGCTCATCAAGCAGTACGCGCTCGGCCAGTCCGCCGACCAGGCCGACTGGCTGATCGGCGCCGGGCTGCTCGGCCCGCGCATCCACGGCGAGGCGCTGCGCTCGATGAAGGCCCCGGGCACCGCGTACGACGACCCGCAACTCGGCAAGGACCCGCAGCCCGCCACGATGGAGGACTTCGTGCGCACCAGCCGGGACAACGGCGGGGTGCACATCAACTCGGGCATCCCCAACCACGCGTTCTACCTGGTGGCCACGGCCCTGGGCGGCTACGCCTGGGAGCGGGCCGGGAAGATCTGGTACGCCACGCTGACCGGCGGGGAGCTGACGAGCGGGGCCAGGTTCGCCGACTTCGGCCGCCTCACGGTCGCCACCGCCCGCAGCCTGTACGGCGACGGCGACGAACTCCAGGCCGTCACCAAGGCGTGGAGCCAGGTCGGGGTGCCACTCGCCTGAAGGGAGCCGTGCCGAGCGCGAGGGCGGCCCGGGGCACGACGGTGGGTCCTCCCTCGCGCAGAGCCACGCGGCGGCAGGACGCGCCTTGCCCCCGTGCGTCCGGTCAGCGCGGCGGGACGGGGATCTCCAGCTCCGGGCGGTCCCACAGCACCGCGGGCGGGTTCGCGCGGGCCGTGCCGGTCCTGAGCGCGCCCACGCTGCGGTAGAAGCCCTCGGCGGGCGGGTGCGAGACCACCCGGACGCGGTCGAGGCCCGCCGCCCGGGCCCGGTCGGTCATGTGCGCGATGAGCCGGCGTCCGATGCCGAGCCCCTGGGCGTCGTCGGCGACGAACATCAGGTCCAGCTCGGAGGGGCCGAGCAGCAGGGCGTAGAAGCCGAGCAGCCGCTCGCCCGCGCCGACCGCCACGTACACCTCGTGCGTCTCGATGTAGTCGGGGCCGACCCGGTAGCCCGCGACCATCGCCGCGTACGGGCCCTCGTAGGCGCGCGAGGAGCGTACGAGCCGGGTGAGCCGCTTGGCGTCGCGCGCCTCGGCGCGCCGGATCCGTACGGTCTCCTCGGCGCCGCCGGTAATGCGTGAGGTCATGGGGTGAGTATTACTGACGGGTGGGGGCGCGGGCGAACCGGGGGCGGTACGCGCAACGGCGTAGGGCGGTGTACGCGCCGCAGCTCAGTGGACCGTACTTATCGCGGCTTGTCGCACCGGACGGGCGCGCGCGGCGCCCGCGCGGCGGATGCTGGGGAGTGCGCGGTGTGCGCGGGGTGCACACGGAGGAGGCCGTCGTGGGAATGCTCGTGATCGAAGGTGCGTACCGCGTCACCGGTGCCCGCCCGGACGGCGACTCCGTCCGCTTCTACCCGGCCGACCCCACCCACTGGGACCTCGTGCCGGGCCCGCACCGCGTCCGGCGCAACCGTGCCGGCGGTGCCCAGCTGCGGCTCGACGGCATCGACACGCTGGAGACGCACTACATCCCGGCGCACGGCCGCGAACTGCGCCAGCCGCCGCCGTTCGCGGACCGGGCGGCCGACGCGCTCACCGCCTGGCTCGGCTTCCTCGGCGTCGAGCGCGACGCCCACGGCACGGTCACCGCCTCCGAGCCGGCCCAGGCCCCCGGGTTCGTCCTCACCCGGGGCGCCGACCTGCACGGGCGCTGTGTGGCGCTGGCCGGCCGGGGACCCGCTCCCGGGCCCAGCGGGCGCGAGCTCTTCGTCGACGCGGCGCTGCTGCGCCAGACCGCCAACTTCGCCCAGTTGGCGTCCGGGCTCGCCTATCCGACGTACTACACCAAGCTGTTCGTCGATCTGCGTGCGGCGATGACGGCGGCCGTGCGCGAGGCGCGCACCGCCGCGGGCGGGCTGTGGCCGGTGGACCTGACCACGACCGGCGCGAAGATCGACGGGCTGGGTACGCTCACCGGGACGGCGGTGGTGCTGCCGAAGCTGTTCCGGCGCCTGGCCGACTATCTGGTCCTGGGCGACGGCGACCCCTCGCTCGCCGGGTTCAAGACCTTCCTCGACCAGCGCGCCGACCGGGTACTGATCGTGCCCAAGGGGCAGTTCACCACCCTGTCGACGGTCGTGGAGGTCGCCGACCAGAACGTCCGGATGACGGAGCCCCCGGAGAACCTGGTCTTCGAGGAGCGCTGACGGCGGCCTCCACGCGCGCGCGGCTACTGGTCCCGGTACGTCTCCAGTAGGCGCAGCCACACCTCGCTGATCGTCGGGTACGCCGGGACCGCGTGCCACAGACGTCCGATCGGCACCTCGGCGGCGATCGCGACGGTGGCCGCGTGGATGAGCTCGCCCACGCCCGGGCCGACGAAGGTGACGCCGAGCAGGACCTCGCGGTCCAGGTCGACGACCATCCGGGCGCGGCCCCGGTAGCCGTCCGCGTACAGGCCGGCGCCCGCGACCCCGCCGAGGTCGTGGTCGACGGCGCGGACGCGGTGTCCGGCCGCCTCCGCCTCGGCCAGGGTCAGCCCCGCCGAGGCGGCCTCGGGGTCGGTGAAGACGACCTGGGGGACGGCGGCGTGGTCGGCGGTGGCCGCGTGGGCGCCCCACGGGTCGGTCTCCAGCAGGGGCGTCCTCGCCGCGCGCGCGGCGATCGCGGCGCCCGCGATCCTCGCCTGGTACTTGCCCTGGTGGGTGAGGAGCGCGCGGTGGTTGACGTCGCCCACCGCGTACAGCCAGTCGCTGCCCGCCACCCGGCAGGAGTCGTCGACCGGCAGCCAGGAGCCGGGCTCCATGCCGATGGTGTCCAGGCCGATGTCGTCGGTGCGCGGGGCGCGGCCGGTGGCGAAGAGGATCTCGTCGGCCTCGATGCGACCGCCGTCGTCCAGGACCACCGTGACGGGCCCGCTGCCGCCCTCGCGCACGACCTCGGCGACGTTCACCTGGGTACGGACGGAGGCGCCCGCCTCCTTCAGTGCCTCGGCGACCAGCTCGCCCGCGAACGGCTCCATCTTCGGCAGCAGTGCCTCGCCGCGGACCAGGACAGTCACCTGGGCGCCGAACGCCTGCCAGGCCGTCGCCATCTCGACGCCGACCACTCCCCCGCCGACGACCACCAGCCGGCCCGGCACCTGCTGGGCGCTGGTGGCCTCGCGGCTGGTCCAGGGCCTGGCGTCGGCGATGCCGGGCAGGTCGGGAAGGAGGGCGCGGCTGCCGGTGCAGACGGCCACGGCGTGCCGGGCGGTCAGCACATGGTGCTCCCCCTCGGGGCTGGTGACGCTGACCTTGCGGGTGCCGTAGAGGCGCCCGTGGCCCCGGTAGAGGTGGGCGCCGATGCCGTCCAGCCACCGCACCTGCCCGTCGTCCTGCCAGTGCGAGGTGTACTCGTCGCGGTGGGCGAGCACGGCGGGCACGTCGAGCGGGCCCTCCACCCGCTCGCGCAGGCCCGGCACCTTGCGCGCGTCCGCGCGCGCGAGCACCGGCCGCAGCAGCGCCTTGCTGGGCATGCACGCCCAGTACGAGCACTCGCCCCCGACCAGTTCGCTCTCCACCACGGCGGCGCTCAGCCCCGCCGCCCGCACCCGGTCGGCGACGTTCTCGCCCACCGGTCCCGCTCCCAGCACCACCACGTCGTATTCCAAGGCTTCGGTCATGGGCTCAGTCTGGTGCGAGGAGTACGCCGGAGCCACAGGGGCAGGGGTGGGAGAGCGGAAAACCCACGGAATACCACGACGGCGGTCGCCGTTGTGCGAGGCGGCTTCACGGTGAGGCCAGGAAGAGGGAGTGCGTGATGGCGACTGTGGAGCTGACCAAGGAGAACTTCGACGAGGTCGTGTCCGACAACGACTTCGTACTGATCGACTTCTGGGCCTCCTGGTGCGGTCCCTGCCGGCAGTTCGGCCCGGTCTACGAGGCGGCCTCCGAGCGCCACGAGGACCTGGTGTTCGCCAAGGTGGACACCGAGGCCCAGCAGGAGCTGGCCGCGGCGTTCGAGATCCGTTCGATCCCCACGCTGATGATCGTCCGCGACAACGTGGCGATCTTCTCCCAGCCCGGCGCGCTGCCCGAGGCCGCGCTGGAGGACGTGATCGGCCAGGCGCGCGCCCTCGACATGGACGAGGTCCGCAAGTCGGTCGAGGAAGCCGGCCAGGGGAAGTAGCCCGCCCCTCGGGCTGCCCGCCTCAGCCCAGCTGCCAGGCGATCAGTGACAGGGACACCATCGACAGGAGCGTCGAGAGCAGCACGGTGTCCCTGGGCAGCTCGGTGTCCAGGGAGTACTCGGACGCGAAGATGAACGCGTTCTGCGCGGTCGGCAGCCCCGCGCACAGCACCACCGCGAACAGCGCGTGCCCGTCGAGGGCGAAGAGCCAGCGCCCGAGCGCGTAGGCGAGCAGGGGCTGCGCCACGACCTTCAGCCCCACCAGGATCAGCCGCTCGGTCCGTCCGTCGGCGTCGGGGCGGGCGCGCGCGTTGAGCGACATACCGAGGGCGAACAGGGCCGAGGGGACGGCGGCGCCGCCCAGGATCTGCAGCGGCGAGACCGCCTCCGCGGGGAGCTCCAGACCGAGTGCGGCGACCGTCAGTCCGAGTGCGGACGCCCCGATCACCGGGTTGCGGAAGGGCAGCTGGAGGATCCGCGTCCAGCGCTCGCGGCCGGCCCGGCGTACGTCCAGCTCGATCAGGACCAGGATCAGCGGCGTGATGAAGAGCATCTGGAAGAGCGCCGCGGCGACGATGAACGAGGTGTCGTGCAGGACGTGCACGGCGACCGGGATGCCCAGGTTGGCGGAGTTGACATAGGACGCGGCCATCGCGCCTATCGCCTGTTCGCCGCGCTTGCGGCGGAACATCCAGCGGCTGACCAGCAGTCCGGCCGCGAACACCGTGACCAGGCTCGCCGCGAAGACGGCCACGCCCGGCCGGGCCAGGTCGCCCGGGTGCGAGCGCGACATCGTCAGGAACAGCAGCGACGGCATCGCGAAGGTGAACGCGAACCGCCCCAGGACGTGCTGCGCCTGGTCGCCGAGCACCTGGAAGCGCCCGGCGCCCCAGCCGCAGGCGGTGAGCGCCCAGATGGGCAGGAAGCCGCTGATCACTGAATGCACCGCGCAAGCATAGGAGTGCGGTGCGAGGGGTTGAGCAGGGCGGTACCGCGTGCCCTGCCAGGGGCGCGGGGAACGCGCGAGCGACCCCACCGGCCCGTAGCGACAACCGCCCTAGAACGGGTGGCCCTCCGGGCGGCCCCGCACCGTCGTCCACCGCAGCTCGGTGAACGCCTCCAGGTTCGCCGCGCCCCCGAACCGCGCGCCGGTTCCGGACGCCGCGACTCCGCCGAAGGGCGCGACCGCCTCGTCGTTGACCGTCTGGTCGTTGATGTGGGCGATCCCGGTCGGAACGCGGTCCGCGAGCTCCAGGCCGAGCGCGGTGTCCCGGGTGATGATGCCGAGGGAGAGCCCGTACGGTCCGTCGGCGGCCAGCGCGGCGGCCTCGTCCAGGGTGCGGAAGGACCGTACGGGCGCGACCGGTCCGAAGACCTCCTCCGCGTACGCCGGGGTGTCGTCGGCGGCGTCAGCGAGGACGGTCGGCCGGTAGAACAGGTCCTGGTGGGTGCCGCCCGCGGCGAGCCGGGCACCGCGCGCGGTACTGGCCCGCACCAGGCCGTCGACCTTGGTGAGCTGGCCTTCGTCGATGAGCGGGCCGAGGTGGACCTGGGCTCGGTACGGGTCGCCCACGGCCAGCGCGTCGGCCCTGGCGGCGAGCCGTTCCACGTACTCCTCGTAGAGCGAGGCGTGCACGAGGTGGCGGCCGGTGGTCATACAGATCTGGCCCTGGTGGAAGAAGGAGCCCCAGGAGGCCTGGGCCACCGCGCCCTCGATGTCGGCGTCCTCCAGGACGACCAGCGCGGAGTTGCCGCCCAGCTCCAGGTGGGCGCGCTTGAGCAGACGCCCGGCGGCCTCGCCGACCGCGCGTCCGGCGGCGGTCGAGCCGGTGAAGGAGATGACCGGGACACCGGGGTCCGCGACCAGGGCCCGCCCCGCCTCGGCGCCGCCCGGCAGCACGTGCAGAAGTCCCTCGGGCAGCCCCGCCTCCTCGAAGACCGCGGCGAGCGAGAGGCCGCCGCAGACGGCCGTGCGCGGATCGGGCTTGAGGAGCACGGCGTTGCCGAGCGCGAGGGCGGGCGCCACCGAGCGGATGGAGAGGATGAGCGGGGCGTTGAACGGGGCGATGACCCCGGCCACCCCGACCGGGACGCGCCGGGTGAAGCTGAGCCTGGGCTCCTCGCTCGGCAGCACCTCTCCGAGCGGCCGGGAGGCGAGCGCCGCCGCCTCGTAGCACTCCTGGGCGGCCACATGCAGCTCGAAGTCGGCCTTGCCGGGTATCGAGCCGGACTCCCGTACCAGCCATTCGCGCAGCTCGTCGGCGTACGCGGTGAACAGATCCCCGGCGCGGCGCAGGACGGCCGCGCGCGCGAAGTGCGGGGTGCGGGCCCAGCCCGGCTGGGCCGCGCGGGCCGCCGCGACGGCGGCCGTGATGTCGTCGGCGGTGGCCAGGGTGAGCGCGCCCAGGCCTTCTCCCGTGGCGGGTTCGGTGACCTCGTACTCACCCCCCGACAGCGTCCGTGCCTGCCAGGTCTTGGGGTCGAGCAGGGTCATGAAGGATCTCCAGTCTCACGCGTGATCGAGGGGAGGCCATGATCGTGGGGAAGTCCCGTGCGGCATCCTAGTCCGGTCACCCGGGGAAACGTCCCTCTTCTGTCCCGCCTGACTCACCGGCAGCTTCGCGCCACCGTAGGGCAGTTGATACGGAAGGCGGCGGTCCGCCTCCCGTGCCCGAGCCGCGCTCCGGTCAGCGTTCCAGGACGAGCGCCAGCCCCTGCCCGACACCGATGCAGAGCGCGGCCAGTCCCACGCCCGAGCCCGCGGCGGCCAGTTGGTGGGCGACGGCCCCGGCGAGCCGGGCGCCCGAGGCGCCGAGCGGGTGGCCGATGGCGATGGCGCCGCCGCGCGGGTTGACCACGGCCGGGTCCAGCTCCGGCCACTCGGCCAGGCACCCCAACGACTGGGCGGCGAAGGCCTCGTTGAGCTCGAAGACGCTCAGGTCCCCCAGCCCCCTGCCCGCCTTGGCCAGCGCGGTGCGCACCGCCTCCACCGGGCCGAGGCCGAAGAGCTGCGGCTCGATCCCCGTCACCGCGGAGGTCCTGATCCGGGCCAGCGGCTCACGGCCGGTGGCGCGCAGGCCTTCCTCGTCGACCAGGAGCAGGGCCGCGGCGCCGTCGTTGAGCGGCGAGGAGTTGCCCGCGGTCACCGAACCGCCCTCGCGGAAGGCGGGCTTGAGGCGGCCGAGCGCCTCCATGGTGGAGGACTCGCGGACGCACTCGTCGCGGGCGAGCTCGACGCCCTCGTACGGGACCACCTCGTCGTCGTACAGGCCCTTCGCCCAGGCCTCGGCGGCCTTGCGGTGGCTGTCGAGGGCGAACGCGTCCTGCTGCTCGCGGGTCAGCCCGTGCCGGTCCGCGATCAGTTCCGCGCCCTCACCGAGCCCGACCGTCCACTCGGCGGGCATCCTCGGGTTGGTCATCCGCCAGCCGAGCGTGGTGGACCAGAGCTGCTGGTGCCCGGCCGGGAAGGCGCGCTCGGGCTTCTGCATCACCCAGGGGGCGCGGGACATCGACTCCACCCCGCCCGCGACCGCGATGTGCGCGTCACCGAGCGCGAGGGCGCGGGCGGCCTGGATGACGGCCTCCAGACCCGAGCCGCACAGGCGGTTGACGGTGACGCCGGGGACCGACACCGGCAGCCCGGCGAGGAGCACGGCCATCCGGGCCACATCGCGGTTGTCCTCGCCGGCGCCGTTGGCGTCGCCGAAGTACACGTCGTCGATCCGGGCCGGGTCGAGCTCCGGGGAGCGGGCGACGAGGGACTTCACCACGTGCGCGGCCAGGTCGTCGGGACGCACCCCGGCGAGCGCTCCCCCGAATTTGCCGATGGGGGTGCGCACGGCGTCGACGATGTACACGTCCCGGATGCTCATCGCTTCTCTCCCGCTGCTCGGTCGGCCGTGTCCGCCCGGGGTACGCGACGCCTTCGGCCCCCGCGCGCTCTGTCCGACGCACTCTGTTCGCCCGGTGAACTCTCGTTCACGATCAACGCCGAGTCTCGGCCCGCCCCGGCGTGCTGTCAACGGCCCCCGGAGGACCCGTGCCGGCGGTCCTGTCGGCCGGGCCGCTCGAACGCGGCCTCGCGGCGCTGTCGGCCCGCGGGCGACGGCCGGGGCCGTCTCGGCGGATCCGGCGGTCCTCGGTCACTCGGTCACTCGGTCACTCGGGGGCGATGAGCGCGGTGAGCCCGTAGTCGAGCTCCGAGCCGTCCACGAGGATCGCCTCGACGGTACGGGTGGCGGGGTCCACGTCCGCGACGACGCCGTGACCGGCGTAGCGCGGGTAGCCCGTCTCGCCGGTCTCGCCCGTCGCCTCGACGAGGGCGGAGCGGACGGCGCTGTCGGCCACGGACGCGGTGCCGCGGGTCTCCACGTGGGAGGGGACGATCAGGACGACCAGGCGCGAGGGGTGCATGAGGGGACGGTAGGGGTGCGGGGGCGGCGGGGGGAGGATGCCACTCCGCCGGTGGCCGGATTTCCGCCCTGTTCCGCGACCGTTGCGCCCCAGTACTGCAACGGCCTAGGTGGAGTCGCGCCGCACCAGGCTCGCCCCCATCAGGTCCCGGCGCTCCCCCACCGCCGCCGGGTCGCGTACCGCCGCGTCCACCAGCTCGGCGAGGTGGCGGCCCGCGACGATGTCGATGTGGACGGTGGTCAGCCGGGGGCGCAGCAGACGGCCGAGGAGCAGGTTGCCCGCGCCGACGATCGCCGTCCGCGCCGGGACGGCTATGCCCGCGTCCTGGAGGGAGCGCATCAGGAGCATCGCGTATTCGTCGTTGTACGCGAACACCGCGGACAGGCCCAGCCCCCTCCAACGCCGGGCCAGTCCGGCCGCGGCCTCCTCCTCGTACGCCAGCTCCAGGGGCTCGACCACCGCGTCGGTGCCCGCGACGGCCCTGCGGGCGCCCGCGAGGCGGGGCCGGGAGAGGAGTTCGTGGCCGGGTTCCGCGGGCATCACGACGCCGATCCTGCGGTGGCCGCGCTCCAGCAGATGGGCGACCGCGCACCGGCCTATCGTCCGCTGGTCCATCGGCAGAGCGTGCGCGCCCTCGACGCGCCGCGGGCCGAGCGTGACCACCGCCCGCGCCCCGGCCCGCTTCAGCAGCTCCACGCCCCGCGCGGTCAGCTCGGTCTCGCCGAGCGAGATGACGGCGACCGGGCGCAGCTCGGCCCAGGCGCGGGCCGTGTCGTCGGGTCCCAGGCCGAGGCTGCCGTACTGCACGACCGTGTAGTCCAGGCGGCGCAGGGCCCCCTGCAGTTCGTCCAGGAAGCGGCCGTGGAGCGGGCCGGCCGGGTGGTGCCCGCCGGGCAGCAGGACGATACGGGTGCGGCCGGCGCGCAGGCTGCGGGCCGCGGCGTGCGGTACATAGCCGAGCTCCTCGGCGGCCTCGCGCACCCGGGCCCTGGTGGGCTCGCTGATGCGCACGGAGGAGGTGTTGTTGAGGACGTAGCTCACCGTGGCACGTGAGACCCCGGCCAGCCGGGCCACGTCGGCGCTGGTCGGGACGGGCCGTTCGGCGGGCTGCGGCTGCTGCCGCTGGGAGGGATCGCTCATCGCGTTCGGCATCCTCGCAGAAGCACCGGTGCCCGGGCCCGGCGGTTGGCCGAAGTCACCACAGGGGAAACGGACATGAGCCTTCGGGCCGGACCGGACCCCGCCGGGAAGGGCGGGGGCCGGCTCGCCTGCGGACCGGGGCCGTCAGGCGTCGACCTCGTCCGTCACCGGGTGCTCCAGGTACTCCTCGCGCACCTCGCGCGGGCCGAACGGCCACACCTTCTCGAAGCGGGCCCACAGCAGATACGCCACACAGCCGAGCGCCACCCAGGCGAGCGACCATTCGATGGGGTGGCGGCCGGGGGAGTTCTTGTCGGCGTATCCGTAGATGACGAGCCAGCCGACCAGCGCGACCAGGCCGGGCAGCGGGTAGAGCCACATCCGGTAGGGGCGGCGCAGCCCGGGCTGGCGGCGGCGCAGTACGGTCACGGCGGCGATCTGGGCGAGCGCCTGCACCAGCACCATCACCGTGGTGAGCAGCTGGATCAGGGTGGCGAGATCGGTGTGGCGGCCGATGAGGAAGCCGACCGCCGTGACGACGCCCATGGTGGCCAGGCCCACGGTCGGGAAGCGGTGACGGGGGTGGAGCCGGGCGTAGGGGCGGAAGAAGACACGGTCGCGGGCGGCGTCGTAGGGCACCCGGGAGCCGCCGAGCAGTCCGGTGAAGACGGAGGCGAAGGCGGTGACGAGGATCAGGACGGTGACGACGTCGGCGGCGCCCTTCCCCCAGGTCTTCTCCAGGACGGCGGACGCCACCGAGGTGGAGGCGATGTCGCCGGGGTCGGTCATCCGCTGCCAGTCGATGACGCCGAGGGTGCCGATCTGGAGCAGCAGGTAGATCGCCATGATGCCGAGGATGGAGAAGACGATCGAGCGCGGCAGGGTGCGGCCGGGGTTCTTGATCTCGGCGCCCATGTAGGCGGTGGTGTTGTAGCCGAGGTAGTCGTAGATGCCGATGGTGAGGCCCGCGGCGAAGCCGAGCCAGAAGTGGTCGCTGGTGAGCTCGAAGGCGCCCGAAGGGTAGGTGAAGGCGCGGTCGGCGCTGAAGTGGGTGGCCGAGGCGACGATGACCAGGGTCACCGAGGCGATCATCACGGCCCACATGACGGTGGTGATCCGCGCGATGTGCTCGATGCCGCGCCACAGCAGCAGGACGACCACCGCGATCACCCCGAGCCCGACCAGGTCGCCGCCGGTACTGCCCAGGTCCGGTGCCAGGTAGCCGAGGTACTGGACGAAGCCCACCACGCCGGTGGACATGATGAGCGGGATGAAGAGCATCGCCGTCCACACGAACAGGAACGGCATCAGACGTCCGCTGCGGTACTGGAAGGCCTGGCGCAGATAGACGTAACTGCCGCCGGAGCCGGGCATGGAGGCGCCGAGCTCGGCCCAGATCAGCCCGTCGGCGAGGGCGAGCACCGCGCCGGCGACGAAACCGAGCACGGCCTGCGGGCCGCCGAAGGCGGCGACCATCAGCGGGATGGTGACGAACGGGCCGATGCCGCACATCTGGCTCATGTTGATGGCGGTGGCCTGGAAGAGTCCGATACGGCGGACGAAGCCGCCGGTCGGCGGCGGGGTTCCGGACACGAGGGGACCCTCCTGGGGCTCGGGGGACGCGGCGAACGGCGGTGCGGGCGTGGGCTCTTCGCCCCTTCGGTGGTGCGCCCTGGTGCCGGGCGTGCTCAAGTTAAGTACCTTTACTTATGACGTCAAGAGGTCGCCGGGAAACCGTGGGGAGCGATACGTGAGAATGAGCGGATGACCAGCAGTGACGAGGGTGAGCAGCCCTGGAACCCACAGCGCCAGCGCAACAGCAACGAGCGGCTGCTGCTCGACCGGCTGCGCGCGGGCGGCCCCTCGTCGCGGGCCCAGCTCGCCCGTGAGAGCGGTCTGTCCAAGCCGACGGTCTCCAGCGCGCTGGCCGCGCTCGCCGCCACCGGCCTGGTCCGCGAGGCGGGCACGCACACCCCCGAGCGCGGCCGGTCCGCGGTGCTCTACGCCCCGGACCCGACCGCGGGGTACGCGCTGGGCATCGACATCGGGCGGGCCTGGCTGCGGGTGGCGCTCGCGGACCTGGACGGCGCGGTGGTGGCGCGCTCGGAGGTCCGCAACCAGGCCCGCACCTCCGGGACCATGGCCGAGCTGGTCGTCTCCACCGCCCGCCGGCTCGTCGAAGGATCGGGCGTGGACGCGGAGAAGATCGCCCAGGCGGTGGTCGGCACACCCGGGGTGTACGACGCGGAGAAGCGGCGGGTGCGCTATGCCCAGCATCTGCCGGGCTGGGGCCGGCCTGGCCTCTTCGACCGGATGCGGGACGGCCTCGGGATGCCGCTGGCCGTGCACAACGACGCCAATCTGGCGGCGCTGGGCGAGTACACCTTCGGCGTCGGGGCGGGCAGCCGCCTCTTCGTGTACGTACTGATCGGCACCGGGCTCGGCATGGGCGTGGTCAGCGAGGGGCAGCTCTTCACCGGGGCGCACGGCGGGGCCGGCGAGATCGGCTTCCTGCCCTGGCCCGGGCGGCAGAAGCCGGACACCCTGGAGGACGCGGTCTCCGGCGACGCGGTCGTGGCGGCGGCCCGCTCGCACGGCATGGCCGGGCCGCTCACGGCGAAGGACGTCTTCGACGCGGCACGGGCCGGGGACCCGGCGGCGGTCAAGGCGGTCGAGCTGGAGGGCGAGCGCCTGGCCCACACCGTGGCGGCGGTCGCCGCGGTGCTCGACCCGGATCTGGTGGTGCTGGGCGGGGGCGTGGGGCACAGCGCGGATCTGCTGCTGCGGACGGTCCGGGAGACGCTGCGCACCCTGACACCGCTGCGCCCGAAGGTGGCGCCCAGTTCGCTCGGCGAGGACGCGGTGCTGCTCGGGGCGGTGGCGACGGCGCTGGGCACGGCCCGGGACGTGACCTTCGAGCGGCGGACCCGCTCCGGACACCCGGGTCGTTGACATGACTCACTCAGGTCTCTACCTTCGGGGTGCGAGTTAGTAAGGATTCCTAACTTTGATGCCCGACCTGGATACCGGGAGCCCACCGTGTTCCACCGTCGCCCTCTCGTCCGCCGAAGGACCGCCGCAGCCGCCGCACTGACGCTCACCCTGGCGCTCCTGACGGGGGCGCGGGAGGCAACTCCCGCCGCCCGCACGGAGGTCACCCCCACCACGACGGCGCTGTCCGGGTACGCCATCCAGTCCACCGCCGCGGTCACCGACCCGGCGGCGGCCGTCTCCAGCCCCGGCTACCCGGCGACGGGCTGGTACCGGGCCGGGCCCCGCTCCACCGTCCTCGCCGCCCTGCTGGCGGCCGGCAAGTACGCCGACCCCTTCTACTCCACCAACCAGAAGAAGATCCCCGCCGCGGACTTCGCCGTGCCCTGGTGGTACCGCTCGGACTTCACCGTCGCGGACACCTCCGCGCGTACGTACCTCGACTTCAGCGGGGTCGTCTCGGCCGCCGACGTGTTCGTCAACGGGCGCCGGGTCGCGGACCGGGGCGCGGTCGCCGGCGCCTACACCCGCCATGAGCTCGACATCACCTCGGCCGTGCGGTCCGGTACCAACACCGTCGCCTTCCGCGTCCAGCCCAACGACCCCGGGAAACACCTCACCATGGGGTGGATCGACTGGCTCCAGCCGCCGCCCGACCAGAACATGGGCATCGTCCGGGACGTGCTGGTGCGCCGGGGCGGCCCGGTCGCGCTGCGCGACGCGCATGTCGTCACCAGCCTCGCCGTGCCCTCGCTGGCGAGCGCCGACCTGACGGTCAAGGCCCTGGCCCGCAACGACTCGGCGAGCACGGTGACCACGACCGTCTCCGGCACGATCGGCGCCGTCTCCTTCGGCCAGGACGTCACCCTCGCCCCGCACGAGAGCAGGGCGGTCACCTTCACCCCCGCCGCCTACCCCCAGCTCCGGCTCACCTCGCCGCGCGTGTGGTGGCCGGCCGGCATGGGCGAACAGCCGCTCTACGCACTGGACCTGACCGCCTCCGTCTCCGGCGGCACCTCCGACACCGCGCACGAGTCGTTCGGTATCCGCGACGTGAAGGCACCGCTCGACGCGGCCGGCGCACGGCAGTACTCGGTCAACGGCCGTCCGCTGCTCATCAGGGGCGGCGGCTGGTCGCCGGACGAGTATCTGCGCTGGGACCGCACCTACGCGGAGGACCGGCTCAGGTACGCGCTCGACCTCGGCCTCAACACCATCCGGCTGGAAGGGCACATCGAGCCGGACGAGTTCTTCGACCTCGCGGACCGGTACGGCATCCTCACCCTCCCCGGCTGGGAGTGCTGCGACAAGTGGGAGGGGCAGGTCAACGGGGACGAGCCGGGCGACAGGTGGAGCGCGGCGGACTACCCCGTCGCGAAGGCGTCGATGGCCGCCGAGGCGGCCAGGCTGCGCGACCACCCCAGCGTGATCTCCTTCCTCATCGGCAGCGACTTCGCCCCGGACGCCACGATCGAGAAGACGTATGTGGACGCCCTGCGGGCCGCCGACTGGCCCACCCCCGTGGTGGCCGCCGCCTCCGACAACTCCGCGCCCATCAGCGGCAGTTCGGGTATGAAGATGAGCGGCCCCTACGACTGGGTGCCGCCCGACTACTGGTACAACAAGCAGGAGGGCGGAGCCACCGGCTTCAACTCCGAGACCAGCGCCGGGCCCGACATCCCCACCCTGGACACCCTGCGCCGCATGATGTCACCCGCCGAGCTGGACACGCTCTGGAAGAACCCATCGGCCAAGCAGTACCACCGCTCCCCCTCGTCGGCCTTCGCCACCCTCGCCATCTACGACGCGGCCCTGACCGGCCGTTACGGCGCCCCGACCGGCCTGGACGACTATGTGCGCAAGGCCCAGCTCGCCCAGTACGAGAACGTGCGCGCCCAGTACGAGGCGTACGCCCGCAACGCCAAGGACGCCTCGAAGCCCTCGACCGGCGTCGTCCACTGGATGTTCAACAGCGGCTGGACCTCCCTGCACTGGCAGCTCGTGGACCGCTACCTCGACCAGGGTGGCGCGTACTTCGGCGCGAAGAAGGCCAACGAGCCGCTGCACGTCCAGTACTCCTACGACGACCGCTCCGTCGCGGTGGTGAACAGCCGGCACGCACCCGTCTCCGGTCTCACGGCACGGGTGACGCTCTTCAACACCGACGGGACGCGGAAGTACGACCGGACGGCGACCGGGGTGAGCGTGGGCGGGGACGGGGCGCGGACGACGGCGCTCACCGTCCCGGCGAACGTAACCGGCCTGTCCACCACCTACCTCGCCCGGCTGCTGCTCACCGACGCCGCCGGCAGGGAGGTGAGCCGCAATGTGTACTGGCTCTCCACCAAGGCGGACGTCCTCGACTACGCGAAGACCGACTGGTACCACACCCCCACCACCGCCTACGCCGATCTCAAGGGGCTGCGCGCGATGGCGAAGGCGGCGGTCACCGCCGACGGAACCACCACCGCGAACGGCGACGGCACCTCGACGACCACCGTCACCCTCACCCGTACCGGAGCGGGGGCGGCCCCGGCGCTGCTCACCGACGTCCACCTCGTGGACGCCGGGGGCGCCCCGGTCCTGCCCGTCCACTGGTCCGACAACCAGGTATCACTGTGGCCCGGTGAGACGGCGACGCTGACCGCCACCTACCGGACCGCCGACCTGCACGGCTCCGCCCCACGGCTGCGGATCTCGGGCTGGAACACCCCGACGGCCACGGTCCACGGCTGAACCGGACCGTGGCCGTCGGGCCGGGGGCGCTCAGGTCCTCGCCAGCACCGGCCACACGGCCGGGTCCTCGAAGTTCAGGGCCCACAGGGAGGTGCTGCGGACGCCGTAGCGGGCCAGGACCGGCAGGTCCGCCTCGACGCCCCGGGCGTCCTGGTACCAGACCTCACGGGCCGTCTCCCCGTCCTGGTAACTGAAGTGGGGGGTCTGCGACACGGGATCGAGCTGGTACGGGGCGCCCTTCTCCACGCGCAGGGCCTCGGCCTCCCGCCAGCTGACGTGCCGGGCCCGCCCGCCGCCCCCGGCGGGCCAGTCCCAGCCGTAGGCGGGCAGCGCCATCTCGATCCGGGCGGGCGGGATCAGTACGGTGGCGCGGCGCAGGATGTCCTCGTACCAGTCCACCCCGGCGAGCGGACCGGGGCTGCCGCCCGACCAGTGCCGGTCGTACGCCATGATCCGTACCCGGTCGGCGGCCCGGCCGAGCGCCGCGTAGTCCCAGACGCGGCCGGTGGTCGCGGTCTGCGGTGACACGGTGCTGACGCACTTCTTGGCGAGGGCGTGCAGGCGGGCGCAGAGCTCGCCGATGAAGGTTGCGTAGGCCGCTCGCACCGCGGGGTAGTCGGCGTCGCCGGTCGGGGCGATGGACTCGTAGTCGATGTCGAGGCCGTCGTAGGAGCGGCTGCCCGCCACCGCGAGCAGGGCCGTGATGTGGGCGGCGCGGCGGTCCGGGTCGGTGAGGATGGCGGCGAGGGCGCCGGGCTCCATCGTCTCCATGACGGTGGGCACCACCGCGATCCCGGCCGCGTGCAGCCCGTCGACGACGCGCTGGGCGCCCGCGCCCGGATGCCCGTCGATCTGTTCGTCGCCGACCGCCTGGTACCAGAACGGGCTGACGGTGTGCAGCTGGGCCGCGTGACGCAGGGCGTCCTGGTAGGCGCCCTCCTGGTCCCAGTAGGGCAGCCAGGCGGAGACGGAGCGGGGCGGCGCGGGCGGCGCGGGTTCGGCCGCCGAGGCGGGCGGGGGCGCGGCGAGGACGGCGAAGGCGGTGGCGAGCAGCACCGCGAGGGCTCGGACGATCATGCTCCGAGCCTGGGGGCGGCCGGCTCCCGGGGCCCGCGTCCGCTGCGCCGTCCGGCGCAATCGGGGGCCCGCACTCACTCCCGGCGGTCGGCGCGGGCTCACTCCGCCGCCGCGAACACCTCCTCGAAGGCCCGCAGGGTCGTGCGGCTCGCCGTGCGGTCCAGGACGGCGAAGACCACCTCGTCGAAGTGGCGGGCGAAGCGGCCCCGGCCCGTGAGGTGGGCGTGGAAGGCGCCCGCCACCTGGGCCGGCTCGTTGCGGAAGACGCCGCAGCCCCAGGCGCCCAGCACCAGCCGCCGGTAGCCGCAGTGGGCCGCGGTCTCCAGGACGCGCTCCGCCCGCCGGGTGAGGACGGCCGGGATACGGTCGACGTCCTGCGGGGCCCGTCGGCGGATCACTCCCGCGTTGGGCGCGGGGCAGGTCAGGAAGCCGACCCGGAAGGGCTCGTCGAGGAGGCGGCCCCGGTCGTCGCGGAAGACCGGCACACCGGGCGAGTGGATCACCCGGTCGGTGTAGAGCACATCGCGGTCGGCGCGGTGGTGCTCGTAGAATCCGGGCGCCCGCAGCAGCGTCGGGTACAGCGCGGAGGAGCGGCACAGCGCCTCCTCCTGGGCCTGTGCCCCGTTCAGGAAGCCGCCGCCGGGGTTGCGCGCGGAGGCGAAGTTCAGCACAGCCACCTCGCCGGGGCCCTCGCCCACCAGGCGCAGGGCCGCTTCCAGGCTGCTCTCGCCGGTCACCGCGCATACGCTGGAACGGTCGGTGCCGGGCGTCACGGGCACCGGACCGGGGCCGAAGAGCCGGGTCGCGTCGACGGCCGCCGCCACCCAGGCGGCGATCGAGACCGTGGACCCGCCGGGCGTCTCGTACGCCCCGGCTTCGGCGATCTCCACGGTGTGGCGCGCGAGGTCGCGCAGTCGTGCACTCATATTTAGCATCGTTGACGCCAGGAGAACACTCCCGCAACATACTTTCCGTCCGGATGGGCACTCTTGTGCGAGAAGACGGCAGTGGCTTAGGTGGGACAGTGCACCGAAAACATCCCCGCGTTGGGGAAGAGACCATGCTGACCAGACAGTTCACCGAAACGGAAGCGGACGATCTGCTTCGATGTATCTGCTTCAAGACCGGCCCACCTCGCGCCGTCGGGGTCGAAGTGGAGTGGCTGGTCCATGATCTCCACGACCCGCGCCTGCCCGTCACGCACCACCGACTCGCCGCCGCCTACGCCTCGTTGAGGACAGTGCCCCTGCGGTCGGCACTCACCGTCGAACCCGGCGGCCAGCTGGAGCTCAGCTCGCTTCCCGCCGGTTCCCTCATGGAGTGCGTCGACTCCGTGGCGGCCGATCTCCGAGCCGTCCGGTCCGCTCTTCGCAGCAGGGACCTCACCCTCGCCGGCCTCGGCCAGGATCCGTGGCACCCGCCGCGCCGCTATCTGCACGATCCCCGCTACGACGCCATGGAAGCCCACTTCGACCGGACCGGACCGGCCGGACGGGCCATGATGTGCGCCTCCGCCTCCGTCCAGGTCTGCCTCGACGCCGGGTACGAGGAGCCGGGCCCGCTCGGCTTCGGACGCCGCTGGCGCCTGGCCCACCTCCTCGGCGCGGTCCTGGTGGCCGCCTTCGCCAACTCGCCCCGCCAGGAGGGCAGGACCACCGGCTGGCGCTCCTCCCGGCAGGCGGTGTGGACCGGCCTCGACCCGGTACGGGCGCTCGCGCCGCCGCTCGACGCCGAGCCCCGGGCGGCCTGGGCCGCGCACGTCCTGGACGCGCCGGTGATGTGCGTCCGCTCCGACGGCCCCGCCTGGGACGCGCCCGAGGGGCTCACCTTCCGCCAGTGGCTGCGCACCGGAAAACCGCGCCCGGCCACCCGCGAGGACCTCGACTACCACCTGACCACGCTCTTTCCGCCGGTGCGGCCACGCGGACACCTGGAGCTGCGCATGATCGACGCGCAGCCCGGCGAGGACGGCTGGATCGTCCCGCTCGCCGTGACCACCGCGCTCTTCGACGACCAGGAGGCGGCCGAGACCGCCTACCGGGCCGTCAAGTCCCTGGCCGAGCGGGCGGGTTCGTCGCCCGCTCCGCGCAACCCGCTCTGGGCCGACGCGGCCCGCTCGGGGCTCGCCGACCCCGAGCTGCGGGAGGCCGCCGGGATCTGCTTCGCCGCCGCGCTGGAGGCACTGCCCCGGCTCGGCGCCACCGCCGAGGTCCGCGAGGCGGTCGCCGCCTTCACGGACCGCCATGTCGCACGGGGCCTCTCCCCCGCGGATCTCCCGTCCGCGCCCGCCCCCGGGAAGGAAACCTCCTCATGACCGGCCCCGAACCGACCGGAGCGGACGCCACCGACCCGGAGGCGCTGCGCGTCCGCGCCCTGACGGCCCTCACCGCCGCCCGGGCGCGCACCGCCACCCTCACCTCCTGCGTCGACGACCACGACCTCACCGCCCAGCACTCCCCCCTGATGTCGCCGCTGGTCTGGGACCTGGCGCACATCGGCAACCAGGAGGAGCAGTGGCTGCTGCGGGCCGTCGCCGGGCGGGACGCGATGCGCCCGGAGATCGACTCGCTGTACGACGCCTTCGAGCACCCGCGCGCCGCCCGGCCCTCGCTGCCGCTGCTCTCCCCGGCCGAGGCCCGCCGGTACGCCGCAGAGGTGCGCGGCCGTGCGCTGGACGTCCTGGAATCCACCCCGCTGGAGGGCGGGCCCCGGCTCGTCGACGCGGGCTTCGCGTTCGGGATGGTCGCCCAGCACGAACAGCAGCACGACGAGACGATGCTGATCACCCATCAGCTACGGGAGGGTCCGGCCGCGCTCTCCGCTCCCGAGCCGCCGGACGGCTCCACCGCGGACCTGCCCAGGGAAGTCCTCGTCCCCGGCGGCCCGTTCACCATGGGCACCTCCGCCGAGCCCTGGGCACTGGACAACGAGCGCCCCGCCCACCGCCGCATCGTCCCCGCCTTCCACCTCGACACCGCCCCGGTCACCTGTGGCGCGTATCTGCGGTTCATCGAGGACGGCGGCTACACCGACGAGCGCTGGTGGAACCCCAAGGGCTGGGCGATGGTGCGCCGGAACGGGCTCACCGCCCCGCTCTTCTGGCGGCGGGAGGGCGGCCAGTGGCTGCGCCGCCGGTTCGGGGTGACCGAGCCCGTACCGCTGGACGAACCGGTGCTCCACGTCAGCTGGTACGAGGCGGACGCGTACGCCCGCTGGGCCGGGCGGCGGCTGCCCACCGAGGAGGAGTGGGAGAAGGCGGCCCGGTACGACCCCGCCTCCGGCCGCTCCCGCCGCTACCCGTGGGGCGACGCCGACCCCACGTCCGACCGCGCCAACCTGGGCCAGCGCCATCTGCGCCCGGCCCCCGCGGGCGCCTATCCGGCGGGCGCGTCCCCGCTGGGAGTGCGGCAGCTGATCGGGGACGTGTGGGAGTGGACGTCCAGCGACTTCATGCCGTACCCGGGCTTCGTCGCCTTCCCCTACCGCGAGTACTCGGAGGTGTTCTTCGGGCCCGACCACAAGGTGCTGCGCGGTGGCTCGTTCGCGGTGGACCAGGTGGCCTGCCGGGGCACCTTCCGCAACTGGGACCTTCCGGTGCGGCGCCAGATCTTCGCCGGGTTCCGGACCGCGAGGGATGCCTGATGTGCCGTCATATCGCGTTCCTGGGAACGCCCACGCCGCTGGGTGAGCTGCTGGTGAGCCCGCCGCACGCGCTGTACCGGCAGTCCTGGGCGCCGCGCCGGCAGCGGTACGGCACGGTCAACGCCGATGGTTTCGGGGTCGGCTGGTACGCCGAGGGCGACCCGGTGCCGGGCCGCTACCGCCGGCCGGGGCCGATCTGGGCCGACCCCTCGTTCGCGGACCTGGCCCGTGTGGTGCGCACCGGCGCGCTGCTCGCGGCGGTCCGGGACGCCACCGAGCCGGGCCCGGACAACGAGGCCGCCGCCGCACCCTACGCCGCCGGGCCCTGGCTGTTCAGCCACAACGGGGCGGTGCGCGGCTGGCCCGGCTCGCTCGCGGCCCTGGCCGCCGCGCTGCCCGCCGAGGAGCTGCTGCGGCTGGAGGCCCGCTGCGACTCCGCGCTGGTGTGGGCCCTGCTGCTGCACCGGCTGCGGGCGGGCGACGAGATGGGCCGCGCGCTCGCCGAGACGGTGGCCGAGGTCGCCGCGGCGGCCCCGGACTCCCGGCTGAACCTGCTGCTCACGGACGGCGAGAGCATCGCCGCCACGGCCTGGGGCGACACCCTGTGGTACCTCACCCGGGGCGGGCACACGGTCGTCGCCTCGGAGCCCTACGACGACGATCCGCACTGGCACGAGGTCCCCGACCGCACCCTGCTGGCCGCGACCCGTACCGACGTTGTACTGACCCCCCTCAAGGAGCCATCCTCGTGCACCAGTCCCACCCGTTCCAGCTGACCCGCACCCTGCCCGAGGACGCCACCGGGGCCGCGCTGCGCGCCGATGTGCTGCACGGGCTGACGGGCAGCCCCAAGACCCTGCCGCCCAAGTGGTTCTACGACGCCCGGGGCAGCGAGCTGTTCGAGGAGATCACCCGGCTCGACGACTACTACCCCACCCGCGCCGAGCGGGAGATACTGACCGCGCGGGCCGCCGAGATCGCGGCGGCCTCCGGGGCCCGCACCCTGGTCGAGCTGGGCTCGGGCTCCTCGGAGAAGACCCGGCTGCTGCTCGACGCGCTGCCGGACCCGCTCACGTACATCCCGGTGGACGTCAGCGAGAGCGCCCTGACCGGAGCCGCCGCGGCGCTGATCGAGGAGCGCCCGGCGCTCGGCGTGCACGCGCTGATCGCCGACTTCACCCGGCCGCTCGACCTGCCCGCGACACCGGGACCGCGCCTGGTGGTCTTCCTCGGTGGCACGATCGGCAATCTGCTGCCGGCCGAGCGCGCGCGTTTCCTGGCCTCGGTCGCCGCGGTGATGGAGCCCGGCGACAGCTTCCTGCTCGGCACCGACCTGGTGAAGGAGGAGTCGGTCCTGGTGCGGGCCTACGACGACCGGGACGGGGTGACGGCCGAGTTCAACAAGAACGTCCTCGCCGTCATCGACCGCGAGCTCGGCGCCGACTTCGACCTCGACGACTTCACGCACGTGGCCCGCTGGGACGCCGACCGGGAGTGGATCGAGATGCGGCTGCGGGCCCGCGCCGACCTCACCGTGAAGATCCCCGAACTGGACCTCGTGGTCCGCTTCGAGGAGGGCGAGGAGCTGCGCACCGAGATCTCGGCGAAGTTCCGTCCCGAGGGCGTACGGGCGGAGCTCGCCGCCGCCGGTCTGACGGCCACCCACTGGTGGACCGACGCCGAGGGCCGCTTCGCGCTGTCGCTCGCCGTCCTCGGCGGCGCCGTCACGGGAACAGCAGCGAGCTGATCCGCGCCGAGGCCGTCCTGGCCGCTGTCCCCGGGTCGGCTCCCGTGAGCACGGCGGTCATGTACGGCTTGATCGGGTTGTCGGCCTCGACGGCGGCCCACTGGGGCGAGTTGGGCGTGGCCCTGCCCCGGGCCGCGCCCCGCGCCATCGCGGCCGTGCCCGCCTGGTTCTCCACGGCCGCCGCGAGCGCGGGCTTGTTCGGCACGTAGCTCATGGTGGCGGCGAGGTCCCGCTGCCACTTCTCCCCGGTGAGCGCCTTGACCACCTCCACGGCCTCGGTGCGGTGCGCGGACCGCTTGGGCACGATCAGGTCCGAGCCGCCGGTGAAGACCGCGCCGGGCGCGGCGGCCGTCTTGCCGGGGACGGGGAAGTAGCCGAGCTTGCCGGCGAGGGCGGGGTTGGCCTTCTGGATGGCCTTGGCGGTGCCCGGGACGGCGATGATCTGGGCGACGGCGCCCCCGGCGAAGACCTCGGCCTGCGGGGGCGTGGCCTCGTCGGCGTTCTTGGGGCCGTCGCCCAGGGCCTGGAGGCGGCGGTAGAAGTCCATGCCGCGCAGGGCGGCGGGCGTGGCGAGCGTGCCGGTCCACTCCCCCGCGCTCTCCTGGGCGAGCTCCCCGCCCTCGTCCCAGACGAACCCGGCCAGGGTGTACCAGTCCTGTCCGGCGAGGTAGATGCCCTGGGTGGCGCCGGTGTTCAGCTTCTCGGTGTCGCTCAGCCACTCGGCGCGGGTCCTGGGGGCCCTGGTGATGCCCGCCGCCCGGAACAGGTCCTTGTTGTAGATCACGACGCGGTTCGCCGCGTACCAGGGGATGCCGTACTGCACCCCGTCCACCCGGCCCGGTTCCGCCAGGCCCGGGAGCCAGTCGGCGCTGCCCCAGTCGCGCAGCGACGCCAGGGTGAGGTCGAGCAGTCCGCCGCTGGCCGCGTACTGGGAGACCTGGGTGTTGCCGACCTCGATGACGTCGGGCGCCGGACCGGTCTTGAGGGCGGCGCCCACCTTCCGCCCGACGCCCGTCCACTCCTGGATCCGTACGTCGAGCCGGACCGAGCGGTGCTCCTTCTGGTACGCGTCGGTGAACCGTTTGATGAAGTCGTCGGAGGCGCTGTCCTTCATCAGCCACACGGTGACGGTGGTGGTCGAGTCCCCGCCGACGCCCGGCAGCGCGCCGCAGCCGCCGAGCGCGAGGGCCGTGAGGAGCACGACGGGGGCATGGAGGAAGCGGTTCTTCACGGAGGTCACCTTCTGCGTCATGGCACGGGCAGTCATGACCCGACGTGGGGAAAGCGCAGACGACTCCTCCGGGGAGGGGGCGGTTGGCCAGTTCGGGTGCGGCCGATTTTGGTCTGTACCAATGGACCGGTCAAGCCCCGTGACGAAACCGTCTCCGGGGCGGACGTCTCGCGAACCGGCGCGAGGTGGGGCACGGTGGAGGGACGCGACGAAGAGGAGTGCACCTCCATGTCCAACCACACGTACCGCGTCACCGAGATCGTCGGCACCTCCCCCGAGGGCGTCGACCAGGCCATCCGCAACGGCGTCGCCCGCGCCGCGCAGACCTTGCGCAACCTGGACTGGTTCGAGGTCACCCAGGTGCGCGGCCAGATCGCCGACGGGCGGATCGAGCACTACCAGGTGGGTCTGAAGGTCGGCTTCCGGCTGGACGACGACCAGGAGGTCTGACCCGGCGCGGGGCGGGCCTCACGGTCCCCCCACCGCTCAGGTCCGCCCCTCCCGCTCCTGCGCGTCCTTCAGCGTCTCGGTGGGCGCCGCCCAGCGCGCCCGTACGACGGGGAAGCCCGCCCGTTCGGCTGCGTCGCAGACCAGCTCGTCGTCGTCCACCAGCATCCGCACCTCGCGTCCCGCCCCCAGTCGGCGCAGCAGCTCCAGCTTGGTGGTCCGGGCGGGCCTGCGGTCGGCGTTGGGCCGCATGTGGAGCGTCCCGTCCGGCAGGCCCTGGGCGGCCAGCCACGCCCGGGTGTCCCGGCGGCAGCGCTCGGGCCGGCCGGTGAGGTAGACGACCTCGCACTCCTCGGCCGCCGCCAGGCACAGCGCGATGCCCTCGGCCAGCGGCGGATCGGCCGGGGCCGCGGCGAAGAAGGCGTTCCAGTCGCGCCGGGCGCCCTCCAGGAAGTGCTGGCGGTGGCCGCTGTCCGCGAGCGTGCCGTCGAGGTCGAATACGGCCAGGGGCCTGCTCTGCTCCGTCATGCGCCCACCCTAGGGAATCCTGGCGCCGCACAGACGTTGAAGCCTGTGTGAGCTCAGTGATCGCGTCGACGCGCTTCTCCGTCCTGGACCGCTCCCGTATCCGCGCGGGGCACGACGGCCCGGGGGCCCTGCGGGACACCGTGGCCCTCGCCCAGGAGGCCGAGCGGCTCGGCTACCACCGCTTCTGGGTCTCCGAGCACCACAGCGTGCCGGGGGTCGCGGGCTCCGCGCCGACCGTGCTCGCCGCAGCCGTGGCCGCCGCGACCTCCACGATCCGGGTCGGTACGGGCGGGGTGATGCTCCCCAATCACCAACCGCTGGTGGTGGCCGAGCAGTTCGGCGTACTGGAGTCGCTCTTCCCGGGCCGGATCGACATGGGTCTGGGCCGCTCGGTCGGGTTCACCGACGGCATCCGCAGGGCCCTGGGCCGGGACAAGGAGGACGCCGACGCGTTCCCCGCGCTCCTGGCCGAACTGCTCGGTTACTTCGACGGTACGCAGCGGGCCCACCCGCAGGTCCACGCGCGCCCGGCCGAGGGCCTGCGCGTCCCCGCGTTCGTGCTCGCCACCGGGCAGGGCGCCCGGCTCGCCGCGGAGGCGGGGCTGCCGCTGGTCATCGCCGCCGTGCGCGGCGAGGACGCGATGCTGCGGGTGATCGACGACTACCGCGAGGCCTTCCGGCCCTCCGCCTGGAGCGAGCGCCCATATGTGGTGCTCTCCGGGACGGTCGCGGTGGCGGGCACCACCGAGGAGGCCCGCCGCGTCCTGCTCCCCGAGGCGTGGTCCACGGCGTACTCACGCACCCGGGGCGCGTTCCCGCCGCTCTCCCCCGCCGAGGAGATCGATGCGCTGGCGATGACCGCGCGCGAGCGCACCTACTTCGAGGAGGCCCTGAGCGACCAGATCCACGGCACCGAGGACGAGGTCGAGAGCGCCCTGGAGAAGCTCCTGACGCGCAGCGCGGCCGACGAGTACCTGGTCACCACGAGCACGTACGACCGCGCGGCCCTGCTGGACTCCTACCGCCGACTGGCCCGGCTCACCGGCCTGACCAGCACGTCCGCCTAGAATTTCCGGTATGCCGAGCCCCGCGCCACCCGCCACGGATCCGACCGGACGAAGCCACGACCCGTTCGTCCGGGTCACCGGCGCCCGCGAGCACAATCTGCGCGGGGTCGACGTGGCCGTTCCCCGGGACGCGCTGGCGGTGTTCACCGGTGTCTCCGGGTCGGGGAAGTCCTCGCTCGCCTTCGGGACGATCTACGCGGAGGCCCAGCGGCGCTACTTCGAGTCGGTGGCGCCCTACGCGCGACGCCTGATCCACCAGGTGGGCGCGCCGAAGGTCGCCGAGATCTCGGGGCTGCCGCCCGCCGTCTCGCTGGAGCAGCGGCGCTCGTCACCGACCTCGCGCTCCTCGGTGGGCACGGTCACCACGCTCTCCAACTCGCTGCGGATGCTGTTCTCCCGCGCGGGCACCTACCCGGCGGGCGCCGAGCGCCTGGACTCGGACGCCTTCTCCCCCAACACGGCGGCCGGCGCCTGCCCCGAGTGCCAGGGCCTGGGCCGGGTCCACCGCACCAGCGAGGAGCTGCTCGTCCCCGACGCCTCCCTGTCCATCCGCGAGGGCGCCATCGCAGCCTGGCCGGGTGCCTGGCAGGGCAAGAACCTGCGCGACATCCTGGACGCCCTGGGATACGACGTCGACCGGCCCTGGCGCGAGCTGAAGGCCGCGGACCGCCACTGGATCCTGTTCACGGACGAGCAGCCGGTGGTCACCGTCCACCCGGTGCGCGAGGCGAACCGCATCCAGCGCCCGTACCAGGGCACGTACATGAGCGCCCACCGCTATGTGATGAAGACGTTCGCGGAGAGCAGGAGCACGGCCCTGCGCGCCAAGGCCGAGCGCTTCCTGACCGCCGCCGACTGCCCGGTCTGCGGCGGCAGCCGGCTGCGGCCGGAGTCCCTCGCGGTCACCTTCGCCGGACGCACCGCCGCGGAGCTCGCCGCCCTCCCCCTCGACTCGCTCGCCGAGCTGCTGCGCTCGGCCGACGCCGGCCCCACGGCCGAGGTGCTGACCACCGACCTGCTCGGCCGGATCGACCCCGTCGTCGAGCTCGGCCTCGGCTACCTCAGCCTGGACCGGACCGCTCCCACGCTCTCCGCCGGTGAGCTGCAGCGGCTGCGGCTCGCCACCCAGCTGCGGTCGGGGCTCTTCGGGGTGGTGTACGTGCTGGACGAGCCGTCGGCGGGGCTGCACCCGGCCGACACCGAGGCGCTGCTCACGGTCCTGGACCGGCTGAAGGCGGCCGGGAACTCGGTCTTCGTCGTCGAGCACCACCTCGATGTGATGCGGCACGCCGACTGGCTGGTGGACGTGGGCCCGTACGCCGGTGAGCACGGCGGGCGGGTGCTGCACAGCGGGCCGCCGCGGGCGCTGGCGGAGGTCGCCGAGTCGCAGACCCGGCGCTTCCTCTTCGACACCGCGCCCGCGCCGGTCCGCGTGGTGCGCGAGCCGTCCGGGTGGCTCAAGGTCGGGCCGGTGACCCGGCACAATCTGCGGGGCCTGACGGCGGAGCTGCCGCTCGGTGTGTTCACGGCGGTCACGGGCGTATCGGGATCGGGCAAGTCCACACTGATGGGCGCGGTGACCGAGGAAATGCCGGGCGTGGGACGGCTGGTGACGGTCGATCAGCAGCCGATCGGCCGCACCCCCCGGTCCAACCTCGCCACGTACACCGGCCTCTTCGACGTCGTCCGCAGGCTCTTCACGGCCACCGGGCAGGCACGGGAACGCGGCTACCGGGCGGGCCGGTTCTCCTTCAACGTGCCCGGCGGGCGCTGCGAGACCTGCCAGGGCGAGGGGTCCGTCTCGGTGGAGCTCCTGTTCCTGCCGAGTACGTACGCCCCCTGCCCGGACTGCCACGGCGCCCGGTACAACCCGGAGACCCTGGAGGTCACCCACCGGGGGCTCACCATCGCGCAGGTGCTGGATCTGACGGTGGAGGCGGCGGCGGAGTTCTTCGCGGAGACCCCGCCCGCCGCCCGGAGTCTGCGCGCGCTGCTCGACGTGGGCCTGGGCTATCTGCGCCTGGGACAGCCCGCCACCGAGCTCTCCGGCGGCGAGGCCCAGCGCATCAAGCTGGCCTCCGAGCTTCAGCGCGGAAGGCGGGAGCACACGCTCTACCTGCTGGACGAGCCCACCACCGGGCTGCATCCCGCCGATGTCGAGGTGCTGCTGCGCCAGTTGCACGGACTGGTCGACGCGGGCCACTCGGTGGTGGTGGTCGAGCACGACATGACGGTGGTGGCGGGCGCGGACTGGGTGGTCGACCTCGGGCCCGGCGGGGGCGACGCGGGTGGCAGGATCGTGGCGGCGGGCCCGCCGCGCGAGGTCGCCTCGGCGGGGGCGGGGCGCACGGCTTCCTATCTGGCGAGGGCGTTCGGCGGCTGACGGGCCGCTGTCGGACCCGGGGCGGCGATCAGTAGCAGATCCGGTCCGGACGACAAGCTGACGGTCCGTCAATTCATGGCGCTGGAGCTGCTGTTCGGCCCCGAAAAGCGGACTTACTCTCAAGTTCACCCGGGTATGACGTCACCCTCGTTCCTCCTCGCACCCCCCCACCATCGAAGCCGCTCGACCGAGGAGCCCCCCATGGCAACCCGCAGACTCCGCGCGCCCGCCGCCCTCCTGGCCGCGGCGGCGGCCCTCACCCTCGGCGCCACCACCGCCGCGGGCGCCGCCGCCCCCGCCCCCACCACCGTGAACCCGGCCGGACACTCCTTCTCCGCCAAGCTCAGCGGCAAGGCCGTCTTCACCGCCGGCACCACCACCATGACCTGCACGGTCTCGGCCTCCGCCCCCAACGGATCGGCCGCCAACCGGGTCCCCGCCGCCCCCGGCAACCACAACGCGGCCGGACCGGTCTCCGCCGCCATCAACCCGCCGACCTTCAGCGGCTGCACCACCAGCATCTTCGGCGTCGGGGTGACGGTCACCAGCAACGCCGCCAACGGCTCCTGGAGCATCACGGCCCAGAACGGCTCGCCCGTCTCGGCCGGGCTCACCATGCCCAAGGGCGGGGTCGTCATCAAGACGAGCGGCCTCGCCGCCTGCACGCTCACCGCCTCGCCCGCCGGCCCCAGTACCGTCAACGGCACCTGGACCAACGGCGCCCCGTCCCGGCTCGCCATCGCCAACGCACCCGTGGCCGCCACCGGGACGGGCGGCTTCCTCTGCCCGACCGGCGACCAGACGGCCACCTTCTCCGCCACCTACGACGTCACCGACACCACCGATCCGGCCCAGCAGATCACCGTGACGGGCTGAACGGTCCGTACGGCAACGGTGTGCCCCGGACCCGCGGTCCGGGGCACGCCCGCGTCGAGCCTCAGCGGCCGGCCCGGCGCGCCTTCCGGGTCGCGCGCAGCCACTCCTTGTTCATCGCCGCGATGGAGGGCAGCGGGATGCCCTTGGGGCAGGCGGTGGCGCACTCGCCGGTGAGGGTGCAGCCGCCGAAGCCCTCCTCGTCCATCCGGCCGACCATGTCCAGCACCCGGGTCTCCCGCTCGGGCGCCCCCTGCGGCAGGACGTTGAGGTGGTTGACCTTGGCGGAGGTGAAGAGCATCGCCGAGCCGTTCGGGCAGGCCGCCACACACGCGCCGCAGCCGATGCACTCGGCGTGCTCGAAGGCGAAGTCGGCGTCCGGCTTGGGCACCGGCGTCGCGTGCGCCTCGGGCGCGGCCCCCGTCGGGGCGCTGATGTAGCCGCCCGCCTGGATGATCCGGTCGAAGGCCGAACGGTCCACCACCAGGTCCTTGACTACCGGGAAGGCAGCCGCCCGCCACGGTTCGACGTCGATGGTGTCGCCGTCGCGGAAGGCCCGCATGTGCAGCTGGCAGGTGGTGGTGCGCTCGGGCCCGTGCGCGTCGCCGTTGATGACCAGGCTGCACGCGCCGCAGATCCCCTCCCGGCAGTCGTGGTCGAAGGCGACCGGGTCCTCTCCGGAGAGGATGAGCTCCTCGTTGAGCGTGTCGAGCATCTCCAGGAAGGACATGTCGGCCGAGATGCCGTCCACTTCGTAGGTGGACATCGCTCCGTCGGCGTCGGCGTTCTTCTGCCGCCAGACGCGCAGGGTGAGCTTCATGCGTAGCTCCGCTGGGTGGGGTGGACGTACTCGAAGACGAGGTCTTCCTTGTGCAGGACGGGGGCGGCGCCGGTCTCCGTGAACTCCCAGGCGGCGGCGTACGAGAACTCCTCGTCGCGCCGCGCCGCCTCGCCCTCGGGGGTCTGGGACTCCTCGCGGAAGTGGCCGCCGCAGGACTCGGCGCGGTGCAGCGCGTCGAGGCACATCAGCTCGGCGAGCTCCAGGTAGTCGACGACGCGGTTGGCCTTCTCCAGGGACTGGTTGAACTCCTCACCGGTGCCCGGGACCTTGACGCGGCGCCAGAACTCCTCCCGAATTTGCGGGATGTGCTCCAGCGCCTTGCGCAGCCCCTCCTCGGTGCGGGCCATTCCGCAGTACTCCCACATGAGTTCACCGAGCTCGCGGTGGAAGGAGTCGGGGGTGCGGTCGCCGTCGACGGCGAGCAGCAGGTGGAGCCGGTCCTCGGTCTCGGCGACGGCCTCGGCGACCGCCGGGTGCTCGTCGGTGACCGGCTCCAGGTGCGGATGGCGCGCCAGGTAGTCGTTGACGGTGGCGGGGAGTACGAAGTAGCCGTCGGCCAGGCCCTGCATCAGGGCCGACGCGCCGAGCCGGTTGGCGCCGTGGTCGGAGAAGTTGGCCTCCCCGATCGCGAAGAGCCCGGGCACGGTGGTCTGGAGGTCGTAGTCCACCCACAGCCCGCCCATCGTGTAGTGCACGGCGGGGTAGATCCGCATCGGCACCTCGTAGGGGTTCTCGGCGGTGATCCGCTCGTACATCTCGAAGAGGTTGCCGTACCTCTCCTCGACCTTGTCGCGCCCCATCCGCGCGATGGCGTCCGCGAAGTCGAGGTAGACGCCCTGCCCGCCCGGGCCCACGCCGCGTCCCTCGTCGCAGACGTTCTTGGCGGCGCGCGAGGCGATGTCGCGCGGGACGAGGTTGCCGAAGGAGGGGTAGATCCGCTCCAGGTAGTAGTCGCGCTCCTCCTCGGGGATCTTTGCGGGCGGACGGGTGTCGCCCTTGGCCCTCGGCACCCAGATGCGGCCGTCGTTGCGCAGCGACTCGCTCATCAGGGTCAGCTTGGACTGGTGCTCGCCGGTGCGCGGGATGCAGGTGGGGTGGATCTGGGTGAAGCAGGGGTTGGCGAAGTAGGCGCCGCGCCGGTGGGCCCGCCATACCGCGGTGGCGTTGGAGTTCATGGCGTTGGTGGAGAGGTGGAAGACGTTGCCGTAGCCGCCGGTGGCGAGCACCACCGCGTCCGCGTAGTAGGTGTCGATCCGGCCGGTGACCAGGTCGCGGGCGACGATGCCGCGCGCCCGGCCGTCCACCACGATCAGGTCCAGCATCTCGGTGCGGGCGTGCAGTTCGACGTTGCCCGCCGCGATCTGCCGCGAGAGCGCCTGGTAGGCGCCGAGCAGCAGCTGCTGACCGGTCTGGCCACGCGCGTAGAAGGTGCGGGAGACCTGGACGCCGCCGAAGGAGCGGGTGTCGAGGAGTCCGCCGTACTCGCGGGCGAAGGGCACGCCCTGGGCCACGCACTGGTCGATGATCTCCACGGAGATCTCCGCGAGCCGGTGGACGTTGGACTCCCTCGCCCGGAAGTCGCCGCCCTTGACGGTGTCGTAGAACAGCCGCCGGATGGAGTCGCCGTCGTTGCGGTAGTTCTTGGCGGCGTTGATGCCTCCTTGCGCGGCGATGGAGTGGGCGCGGCGCGGGGAGTCCTGGAAGCAGAACTGGACGACGTGGTAGCCCTGTTCGGCCAGGGTCGCGCCGGCCGAACCGCCCGCGAGCCCGGTGCCGACGACGATCACGGTGTGCTTGCGGCGGTTGGCCGGGTTGACGAGTTTCGCCTCGAAGCGGCGGGTGTCCCAGCGCTCGGCGACGGGACCCGGGGGCGCCTTGGTGTCGGCGACCGGCTCGCCGAGCGTGTAGCGCGTGTAGTCGGTGTGGTCGGTGTGCGAGGTCATTCAGCTCACCACTCCGGTCATGACGGCGACGGGGACGGCGACGAAGCCGGCGGTCAGCACCAGCGCTAGGGCGTTGGCCAGGGTTTTGAGGAACCGGTCGCGGGCCGCGCTGCCGGCGCCCAGGGTCTGGGCCGCGCTCCAGAAGCCGTGCCGGATGTGCAGGCCCAGGGCGAGCATCGCCACGATGTAGACGGTGTTGCCGTACCAGGTGGAGAAGGTGTCGATCACGTTCTGGTACGGGTGGCCGGGCTGGAAGCCGCCGGGGTGCGCGGTCCCGGTCGTCAGGTCGAGGATGTGCCAGACGATGAACAGCCCGAGGATGACGCCGCCCCAGCGCATGGTGCGGGTGGCGTAGCTCGCGCGGGGGCGCTTGTGCTCGTACTTGTCGGGGCGCGCCCCGATGTCGCGCCGGCTCAGCTGGTACGCGCAGACCGCGTGCGCGACGACGGCGGCGACCAGCACCACCCGGATGATCCAGAGCGCCCACTCGTAGTGCAGGAACGGCTCGCCGGCGGTGCGCAGCCAGTGCGCGTACCCGTTGAAGTCGCCCGCACCGAAGAAGATCTTGAGGTTGCCGAACATGTGGACGGCGAGATAGGTCAGCATGATCAGACCGCTGACGGCCATGACCGCCTTCTTGCCGACGGTCGAGTCCCACACGGTGCGCGTCAAGGACGGTTTTCGGTCCGTCCGCGTTGCCAGAGCCATGGCATAGACGCTAGGGGCCCGGCAGCAAGAGGTCCAAGACATGGATACGCTCATTCCGATAGGCATGGCCTATCGTGGTTCCATGCAGTTCCAGCAGCTCCTGTACTTTGTGGCCGTCGCCGAGACCCGCCACTTCACCCGTGCCGCCGAGCGGGTCCACGTCTCGCAGCCCTCGCTCTCCCAGCAGATCAGGGCGCTGGAGAAGGAGCTGGGCGCCGAGCTGTTCAGCCGCGCCCGGGGCAATATCGCGCTGACCGACGCGGGCGAGGCACTGCTGCCGCTGGCCCGCCGCATCCTGGCCGACGCCGACACCGCCCGGATCGAGGTGCAGGAGCTGGCCCAGCTGCGGCGCGGCCGGGTCCGGCTCGGCGCCACCCCCAGCCTGTGCACCGGTCTGCTGCCGGACGTGCTGCGGGACTTCCACGACCGCCATCCCGGCATCCAGCTGTTGATCGAGGAGGGCGGCTCCCACGACCTCGTACGGGAGCTGGCGCGCGGCGCCCTCGACCTCGCCCTGGTGGTGCTGCCGCTGCCGCCCGGCTCCCCGGCGCTTCGGACCGTCGAGCTCATCCACGAGGACCTGGTGGTCGTCTCGGCCGCCACCGAACCCGCCCCCGGCACCGACGGCCGCGTCCACGTCCGCGATCTGCGCGACGCCCCGCTGGTCATGTTCCGGCACGGCTACGACCTGCGCGAGCTCACCGTCGCCGCCTGCCGCGCCGAGGGCTTCGAGCCGGTCTTCACGGTCGAGGGCGGCGAGATGGACGCGGTGCTCGGCTTCGTACGGGCCGGGCTCGGCATCGCGGTGGTGCCGAGCATGGTGGCCGCCCGGGCGGGCCGCGACCTGCGGGTCACCCCGCTGGCCCGCCCGGGACTGCGCCGTACGATCGCGCTCGCCCACCGCAGCGACGTGGACCCGCCGCGCGCGGCACGCGAACTGCGGCGGGTCCTGCTCGGGGTCGGGGCCTGACCGCGGCCGACAAGGGTCAGACGGCGTCGGTGAGGGCCAGCGAGTGGATGCGGTCCGGGGCGCCCGGACGCGCGTAGTACCAGCCCTGGGCGGTGTCGCAGCCCAGCTCGCGCAGCTGATCGGCCTGCGCCCCGGTCTCCACCCCCTCGACGGTGACCGCCAGATGGAGGCTGTGGGCGAGCGCCACGATCCCCTCGACGATCTTGATGTCGACCGGGTCGGCCGGGTGCTGCTGCATGGACTGGGTGAACGAGCGGTCCAGCTTCAGCACGCTCACCGGGAGCCGGCGCAGGTTCGCCAGGTTGGAGTAGCCGGTGCCGAAGTCGTCGAGCGCGATGTCCACGCCCATGTCCGCGAGCTGGCGCAGCGGCTTGAGCAGGTCGTCGTCGGCGCCGATCAGCGCGGACTCGGTGACCTCCAGGCACAGCGCGCCCGGCTCCAGGCCGGAGCGCTCCAGGACCTCCACCGTGTCGGCCACCAGGCCCGGGTGGTGCAGCTGCGTCGGCGAGAGGTTCACGTTGACCCGCAGCGGGCCGCCCGCCCGGGAGCCGGGGTGGCGCTCCTGCCAGAACCTGGCCTGGCGCACGGACTCCGCCATCACCCAGCGCCCCAGCGGCACGATCAGACCGGTGTGTTCGGCGAGCGGGATGAACCGGTCCGGGCCCAGCACCCCGTGCTGCGGATGCGACCAGCGCACCAGCGCCTCCGCCCCGTGCACACTGCCGTCGACCAGGTGCACCAGCGGCTGGTACTCGATGAAGAACTCCCCGCGCTCCAGCGCGGCCGGCAGCGCGTTGGTCAGCCCGTGCCGGGTGATCGCCCGGGCGTCGGCCTCCGGATCGGCCCGCTCGAAGCGGTTGCCGCCCGCGGCCTTGGCCCGGTACATCGTGATGTCCGCGCTGCGCAGCACCTCCGCCGGGCCGCGCTCGCCCGCCGGGCCCTCCACCACGCCGATCGAGCCGCGCACGGAGAGCTCACGGCCCTCCAGGCGGATCGGGGCGGAGAGCACGTGGAGGATGCGCGAGGCCAGCTCGTCGACCTCGCGCAGGGTGTCGGTGCCGGTGGTCAGGGCCACGAACTCGTCGCCGCCCAGGCGCGCCACCATCTCGCCGGGCCCGGTCGCACAGCTCTGCAACCGGTCGGCGACCTCCACCAGGAGCCGGTCGCCCGCCGAGTGGCCCAGGCTGTCGTTGACCGCCTTGAACCCGTCGAGGTCGAGGTAGCAGAGCCCGAAGCGCTTGCCCTCGCCCGCCGAGAGCGCCTTGTCGAGCCGCTCGAAGAACAGGGTGCGGTTGGGCAGCCCGGTCAGCGCGTCATGGGTGGCCTCGTAGCGCAGCCGCAGGTTCAGCAGCCGCCGCTCGGTGGTGTCCTCCAGCAGGGCGAGCTGGTACTGCGGCCGGCCCTCGGCGTCGCGCAGCAGGGAGACCGTGAGATTGGTCCACAGGACGGTGCCGTCGCCCCGGTAGTACGGCTTCTCCACCCGGTAGTGGTCGCGCTCGCCCCGGACCAGCTCCTCGTAGAGCTTCCAGACCTGCGGCGCGTCCTCGGGGTGCACCCACTCGCTGACGTTGCGGCTGCGGATCTGCCCCTCGACACCGCCGAACATCCGGGTGAGGGTCTCGTTGACCTCCAGGACGCGCCCTTCGAGGTCGGCGATGCCGATGCCGACGGCGGCGCCCTCGAAGATCGCGCGGAACCGGGCCTCGGTGGTGTGCAGGGCCTCCTCCGCGGCGCTGCGCGCGGAGAGCGCCGAGCGGGCGATGGCCTCCTGCTCGCGCAGGGTGCGTTCGCGCAGCGCCTGGGCGAACCCGGCGGCCAGCGCGTGCTGGAGGCGGGCGCACCGGGCCCGCGCCTCCTCGGCCCGCAGCTCCCCGCCCGTACCGCAGTACAGGACGAGATAGGAGTCGACCACGCCGAGGGTGCGGCTGAGCGCGTCCGGGTCGGTGCAGTGGACCCCGACCAGGGCGGAGCCGATCTCCTGCGCGGGCGAGGGGTCGAAGTGGCGGCGGTGCAGCGCCTCGATGAGCCGGCGGGCCAGCGGCAGCAGATGGCGTTCGAACTCGGGGCGGGTCAGCGAGGTGGCCGTCACCGGGAAGATGGCCCGGCTCCAGATGGTGGCGAACCGTCTGAGCCGGGACTCCGGACCGTCGGGATCCTCGGGCTGCCCGTCCGCGGGGGCCGGAGTGCTCACGCTATGCGTCCCACGCCGGCGAACCCCGCGAAGGCATAGGGGTCTTCCTGCTCCGGCGAGTTCTCCGGGCGCCACATCGGCATCTGCACCAGACCGGGCGCGACCATCTCGAACCCGTCGAAGAAGGTGGCGATCTCCTCGCTGGTCCGCATGACCAGCGGATTGCGGATGTTGCGGTAGACGCCCACCGCGCCGCCGGCCCGGTCCTCGCTGAGCGGGATGCCCTCGTACGCGGCGTGGGTGAGGATCAGCATGCTGCCGGGGGCGAGCGCCTCGCGCAGCTCGGCGACCGCGGCGCGCGGGTCGTCGGCGTCCTCCACGAAGTGCAGGACGGCGACCAGCAGCAGCGCGACCGGCCGGTCCAGGTCGAGCAGGTCGGCGACCTCCGGGCTGGAGAGGATGTCCTGGGGCTTGCGCAGGTCGGCGGCGACCACGGCCGCCTGCTCGTTGCCCTCCAGGACGGCCCTGCTGTGCGCGACGGCCACCGGGTCGTGGTCGACGTAGACGACCCGCGCCTCGGGGACGGCGCTCTGGGCGACCTCGTGGACGTTGCCGAAGGTCGGGATGCCCGAGCCTATGTCCAGGAACTGCGTGATGCCCTCGTCCAGGGCGAAACGGACCGCTCGCCGCATGAACGCCCGGTTCGCCTGCATCACCTTGGGCAGTCCCGGAATGAACTCCATGGCCTTGCGCGCGGCTTCCCGGTCCACCTCGAAGTTGTGCGATCCGCCCAGGTAGTAGTCGTAGATGCGGGACACACTCGGCACCGAGATGTCGATGCCCGTAGGGGCCCAGGCAGGACGCTCCATCTATGTCTCCAACAACTCGCCGCGGGGGTGTGATGGCCATGTGCATGGTCGGTGTTCGAGCTGAGGCTACTGATCGTCAGGCAGGAGGGCGAGTGAAAACGGAAAATGCCGATCCGTTATTGGTCACACACAAGTTCGGTCACATCTCGCGGAACACGCCCCGGTTCGGCCGGAGCACACGTCGAACCCGCCACCGCGCGGGGGACACGGTGACGGGCCGACGGCCTGGGGAGGGCGGTTACTTGGTGGTGGCGATCAGCTTCCCCTCGGGCGAGACGGCCCACCAGGTGCCGCCCACGCCCTGGCCGTTGGTGTCGCCGGGCTTGCTGTCGCCGGAGTAGGTGTAGACGGGCCAGCAGTTGATGGACTGCTGCTTGACGCCGTCGGGCCGGTTGAAGGTGACGAATCCCTTCTGGATGATCCCCTCGGTGTTCTTCTTCTCGACGGGCGCCACCACCGGCCACTTCTTGAGGCAGTCACCGGTGCAGGCCGACTTCATGGGCCAGGCGGAGTCCTTCTTGAACCGGTAGACGGTCATCCCCCGGGCATCGACGATGATCTTGCCGAGCTTGGCGTCGTCGCGGACCGACAGACCCGGCAGGCTCGGGGTCTGCTCCCCGGCCCCGGAGCTGTCCGCCGAGGGCGTCGCCTTCTTGCCGTCGGGGGCCGAGGCGTGCCAGGTGCCGCCCACACCCTGGCCGGTGGCGTCGCCGGGCTTGGCGTCCTTGGTGTACCGGTACATCGGCCACCCGGCGATCGTCAGCTGCTTGCTGCCGTCGGTACGGGTGACCTCGCCGATCAGGCTCGCGTCGGTGCCGGGCGCGGCGACGGCACTGCCCGCGGGCACGGCCGGCCACAGCTTCGCGCAGTCGCCGTCGCAATTCGACTTGGGCGGACTCGCGGTGTCCTTGTCGAAGCGGTAGAGCGTGAAGCCGGCGCTGTCGGTGACCACCTTGCCCAGCTCCTTGCTGTCCCACACCGCGAGCTGCCCGGCCGACTTGGCGGCCGTCTGGGAGGTGGAGCCGGACGCCGAGCCGTAGCCGCCGTCCCCGTATCCGTAGCCGGTGCCGCTGCCGGCCGCCGGTGCGGCGTTGCCGACCGGCTGGCCCTTGGGCGAGGCACTTCCCTTGTCCTGACCGCACGCCGTCGCCGTGAGTGCCAGTACTGCCGCCGCCGTCACCGCGAGCGAGGCGTTGCGCCAGGTTGCCATGTCAACTCCCGTTGATCCTCTGCTGGTTGTGGCGCCTGGGGTGCGCCTTTCATGGTTCTAGGTACGCGTCAGGGGCCCCCGGGCGTTCAACGCCTGCGAAAGAATTTTCCCGCCGGCGCCGAATCGCCCCCGGCGGTTCCAAACGCAAATGCGACCGACCTCCCCCCATCAGGCGAATCCATGCCGGTCTCATGGCCGATGCGCGCGCGGGGCCGGATGATCCTCGGCGTGCACGTACCCCACCTGGCCCAGCGGCTGCTCTCGGCCGCCGCCCTCGCCCTGCTGCTGGCCGGCCCCGCGCCGTCCGCGCGCGCGGACGCCTGCGCGTACGCCTCGGTCTCGGGCGGCGCCGGGGACGACTGGGCGGTCGCGGTCGCCGGGGGCGGCGTCTGCACGCCCCCGCCGCCCGCCCCGAAACCGCCGCCGCCGAAACCGGCGCCGCCGAAGCCGCCCGAGCCCAAACCCCCGGCGCCCGAGCCCCCGCCCGCCCCGCCACCGGCCCCGCCGCGGCCGGCGCCTCCCCCGCCGCCACCACCCGCGCCGCGGCCCCCGCAGCCGGCGCCGGTGCGGCCCGTCGTCCCCGTACCGCCCGCGCCCGCTCCCCCGCTGTCGCCGCCCCCCGTACCGCCGAACCCGTCGGCCACGCCACCGCGACCGCGGCCCGTCGCGCTGCCCGCCTACCGCAGGCCGCCGCGGAAGAAGCCCTCGCCGGGGCTCTCCCCGGTGACGCTCACCCTGCTGATCACGGCGCCCGCGGTGGTCGCCGTCGCGGTCCTGCGCCCCCGCTCCCACTAGCCGTCGGCCCCCGGCGCGCCCGCGCCGCCGATCCCCGCCCCCTCGCCGGAGGTACCCCTTGAAGGACTGGATCGTCCTCGCCATCGCGATGGCCGCCGCGTGCGCCGTCGTGCTGACCATCGTCGTCGTCAACCACCGCCGCATCCGCGAGGACGACGACCCCTCCCAGACCCCGGACGTCATGGAGTACATGACGATGATGATGGGAGTGGTGTACGCGATCGTCCTCGGCCTGGCCATCGCGGGCGTCTGGGAGGCGCGGGGCGCGGCCTCGGACACCGTCCGCCAGGAGGCCCAGGCGCTGCACGAGGTGAACGAGCGCGTCCAGGTCTACCCGGCCCCGGTGCGCGCGCGCGTCCGCGCCGACGTCGACGCGTACGTCACCTACGTCGTCCACTCCGAGTGGCACCACATGGAGGTCAAGGGCGAGCTCGGCGACAAGGGGACGGTCCTGCTCGACCGGCTGCGCCGGGATGTGACGGACTACCGGCCCGCCGACGACCACGAGGCGCAGGCCTACCAGCCGCTGGTGGACCAGGTGGCCGCCGTCGACGAGGCCCGCACCACCCGCGGCCAGGGCGCCGGGGCCACGATGCCGGGGGTCGTCTGGTTCGGGCTGATCACCGGGGCCGTGGTGACCGTTGGCCTGATCTTCACGCTCCAGATCCGCCGTACCGGGCGCGAACTCCTGCTCGCCGGGCTCTTCAGCGTGCTCATCGCCTTCCTGCTCTTCCTCATCTGGGACTTCGACGCCCCGTTCGGCCGGGGCCTCTCGGCCACCGCGGCCCCCTTCCGCGACCTCTTCCCCGAGCTGTTCGACTGAGCCCGGTGCCCGGCGACACCCCGGCGACACCCCGGCGGGTCCGCCGGGTGGGGGAACCGAATGCCCCATTCGCCGGACACCGATCGCGACCGGGACCACCCGCTCCTAGCGTGTCGGGCATCGAGGCGCATTTCTCGCTTTATGTGGAAACCAGTTCCGCGATGCTCCTCGGGGACCCGGAGGAATGTCCATGGGCGCGATACGCATCGCATCCGCCACCCTGCTCGCCGCCGCGGCGGTCTCCGTCGCCGCGCCGGCGGCAGCTCTGGCCGCAGACGGCGGTGGCGCGCACGGCAGCACCGTCACGTCGTTCGGTTTCAGCGTGACCCCGTCCACCATCGCCCCGGGCGGTACGGTCACGCTCAACGTCACCGGGTGCCCCTCCACCGCCACCGCCTCCTCCGGCGTCTTCAACACGGTGACCATCTCGCCGAACAGCTCCACGACCGCCCAGGTCGACTTCAACGCCAGACGCGGTGCCACCTACACCGTGACGTTCATGTGCGCCGGCGAGCGCGGGACCACCGATCTCACCATCACGGGCGGCGGCTTCCCGACCCTGCGGCCCACCACCAGGCCCACCATCAGCACCACCAGCGCCCCCTCGCGCGGTGTCCGGGGCGGCATCGGCGGCACCTCGCAGGGCGTCGACATGGGCGAGATCGCGATCGGCCTCGCGCTCGTCGCCGCGGCCGGTGGCGGCCTGATGCTCTATCTGCGCCGCCGCGACCAGTAACGGCCCCGGCCCGCCCCCGTGAAACGGCCGCGAACCGCCGGTCGTCCCGAGTCCTCGCCAGGACTCGGGACGACCGGCGGTTCGGCTCTGTCCGGGAGGTCCGGCCGGTCAGATCCGCCCGCCGTTCGCGCGGCGGCGGCGTGCGACGTACACGACACCGCCGATCGCGGCGAGCCCCACCAGGGACCCGCCGACGGCCATCTCGGTCTGCGTCGGACCGGCGGAGCCGCCGAGCCCGCCCAGCGCGCCGCGGCCGGGGAGCACGGTGAAGCTGCGGGTCTCCGTTCTGGGGTTGTCGTTGCAGCGGACCGACAGGTTGTACGCACCGGGGCTGATGTGGTCGTGGATCCTGGCGGTCGCGAACCCGGTGTCCCCGCCCGACAGGGAGGTGGGCGAAAAGGCGGTGGAAGTCACGATGCCCCCGTGGCCACAGCCGTTGGCCGTGATGGTCAGCGTGGCGCCCGGGTGCACCGCGCTCGGGTTGACGGTGACGTTGCTGGGACCGAAGTTGGCGGCGGCGATCGGGGCCGAGAGCCCCACCGCCGCGAAGGCGGCCACGGCCACCGGAAGAGCGCGTGTTGCACGCATGGTTGAACCTCCGAGGGAGGGCGCCCCAAAGCCGTGCTCCGGGAAATTCGACGAGTACGCCTCCCACGACGAACCCTCACCGGGGGTTCTCCACCTCGCATGTCGGCGCTGGTCCACCCTGGTGAGCCGACACGCCGGTGGACGGACCGCCGATCTGACGGACCCGCAGGTCACAGACCGTCAGAACTTTTATCGGATCATGACACGGATGGGTCACCCCGGCCGCCGCCCCGGTCGCACCGTCCGCCGCCCCTTCCTCCCGGCCCCGCTGACGGCCCTCACCCGTTCGCACCTCTCTGATCGCCGGAGTGCGATCACGCCCTTACCGTGCCTACAGGTGGCACGCAGGGCATTGGAGGGAGCGCGATGGGGCAGGAAGAGGGCGGCTCGGAGCACCGGAGGCGGTCGCCGTGGGGAGCGCTCGCCCTGGTGATGCTCACCGGTCTGGCTCTGATGCGGAACGGCGCGGACGTCACGATGGGCCCCCCGCAGCCCGCGGCGGCAGCCGCGCTGTCGGGCAGGCCGGAGGTGTTCGTCCCCGCCAGCTCCGGCGCCCCGGTCGAGCCGCTGGAGTACGCGCCGGTCTCCCGGGTGAGGATCGACGCGCTGAAGGTCGACGCCCCGGTCATCGAGGTCGGCATCGACCAGGACGGCTGGGTGCAGGCACCGCCGCCGGACGACCCCAATCTGGCGGGCTGGTACCAGAACGCGATCGCCCCCGGCCAGCGCGGTACCGCCGTCATGGTCGGCCATGTCGACACCCGGCGCGGCCCCGCCGTCTTCTACGGCCTGGGCTCGCTCAGGAAGGGCAACCACATCGAGGTGACCCGCTACGACGGGCACGTGGCCGTCTTCGAGGTGTACGGCGTCGAGGTGTACGACAAGAACAACTTCCCGGGTGCCCGGGTGTACGGCGACACCGGGCACCCGGAGCTGCGGGTGATCACCTGCGGCGGGGGCTTCACCCGGGCCAGGGGCTACGACGGCAATGTGGTCGTCTACGCCCGTATGGTGGCCACCCGCTGAACCCCGGCGCCGTCAGCGCCGCTTGGGCGGTACGCGCAGACGGTAGCCCGCGCCGAGCAGCCAGGGCAGATAGGTGCGCAGCGCCGCCACGCTCTGCGAGCGGTCGCCGCCGGCGTCGTGCGAGAGCACCACGACCCCCGGGGCGGCCCCCTCCCGGACCCGGCGCACGATGGTGTCGGTGCCGGGCGTCGTCCAGTCGAGGGTGTCGAGCGTCCAGGCCATCGGCTCCATGCCCAGCTCGGCGCCGATCTGGAAGGAGTTGCGGTTCCAGGCGCCGTAGGGGGCGCGGAACCACTGCGGGCGTGTCCCCACCACCTCGTCGATCACGTCGCTGGTGCGGGTCATCTCGTCGCGTACCGCCTCCCGGGACATCTTGATGAGCAGCGGATGGGTCCAGGAGTGGTTGCCGATCACATGCCCGTCGTCGTGCATCTCGCGCAGCAGGTCGCGGTTGTCGGTGGCCATCTCACCGCAGACGAAGAACATCGCGCGTACGTCGTGCTCGCGCAGGGTCCGCAGGATCTGCGGGGTGTAGCGCGGGTCGGGGCCGTCGTCGAAGCTCAGCACCATGGTCTGCGGACCGAGCTCGGGCATGCTCAGGAACGGCCGGTGCCGCACGGGCGGCAGTGCCGTGCGGTAGTGCGGCGGTGCCTCGGCGGTCATGGGCTCCAGACGGTACGCGGTGGACTTCAGCCGGGGCGCGGCGGCCTGCGGCCCGGCGGCGGGTCCGGCCGACGCTCCGGCGGCCCCGCCCGGCGGCGTGCCGGCGTCCTCGGCGGTCAGCAGCCGCACGGCGGCGGCGGCTCCCAGACAGGCGCCGACGCGCAGAAGCGTACGCCGTCCCGGTAGGATCTCATCCTTTTTCATGACCCATGGCTCGCACGGTGAACGGCGTCGGCGGCTGAAGCGCACCGCCCGCGCGGCCGAAAACACCCGTTGGGGTGTACCGGCGCGGTCCGGGCTGACGGATGTCAGTAGCGGCGCACCAGCGGGAACGGCAGGGTCTCCCGGATCGTCAGACCGGTGAGGAACATGACGAGCCGGTCCACACCGATGCCGAGCCCGCCGGTGGGCGGCATGGCGTACTCGAGCGCGTCCAGGAACTCCTCGTCGAGCTCCATCGCCTCCGGGTCGCCGCCCGCCGCGAGCAGCGACTGCGCGGTGAGGCGGCGCCGCTGTTCCACCGGGTCGGTCAACTCGGAGTAGGCGGTGCCCAGTTCGGTGCCGAAGGCCACCAGGTCCCAGCGCTCGGCCAGCCGGGGGTCGTGGCGGTGCTGGCGGGTGAGCGGCGAGACGTCGGTGGGGAAGTCCTTGTAGAAGGTGGGCAGCTGGGTCCGCTCCTCGACCAGCCGTTCGTACATCTCCAGGACCACGTCGCCGCGGCTGTTCTCGGGGGTGTGCGGGACCCCGGCCCGGTCGCACAGCGAGCGCAGGCGCGGCTCGTCGGTGTCCGCTCCGATCTCCTCGCCCAGCGCCTCGGAGAGCGCCCCGTAGACCGTCTTGACCGGCCAGGGGCCGGAGATGTCGTGCCGGGCCAGCCGTCCGTCGGGGCCGGCCCGGTGCGCGACCGCCCGGCCGAAGGCGGCGATGGCCGCGCCCTGGATGAGCTCGCGGGTCAGGTCGAGCATCACGTCGTAGTCGGCGTAGGCCTGGTAGGCCTCCAGCATCGTGAACTCGGGGTTGTGCTTGTAGGAGACCCCCTCGTTGCGGAAGGTGCGGCCCATCTCGAACACCTTCTCGATCCCGCCGACGCACAGCCGCTTCAGATACAGCTCGGGGGCGATCCGCAGATACAGGTCCAGGTCGTAGGCGTTGATGTGGGTGGTGAACGGGCGCGCGTTGGCGCCGCCGTGGATCTGCTGGAGCATCGGGGTCTCGACCTCCAGATAGCCGCGCTCCAGCAGCCCCTGGCGCAGCGCCTGGACGGCGGTGGAGCGGGCCCGTACGACGTCGCGCGCCTCGGGGCGGGCCACCAGGTCGAGGTAGCGGCGGCGCACCCGGGCCTCGGGATCGGCCAGGCCGAGCCGTTTGTCGGGCAGCGGGCGCAGGCACTTGCCCGTCATCTGCCAGCCGGTGACGAAGAGCGAGTACTCGCCCTTGCCGGTGGTGCCGGTGGTGCCGGCGGCGCTGACGTGGTCGCCGAGGTCGACGTCGCGGGTGAAGCGGTCGAGGACGTCCGCCCCCGCGCTGTCCCGGGTGAGGACGAGCTGGAGGTCGCCGGACCAGTCGCGCAGCACGGCGAAGACGATCCCGCCGAAGTCGCGTACGGCCATGACGCGCCCGGCGACCGTGGCGGCCGTGCCCGGCCCCGCCTCGCGCAGCCCGGCGAGGGTGTGCGTACGGGCCGGGACGACCACGGGGTACGGCTCGGCGCCCTCGGCGCGCAGCCGCTCCAGCTTGCGGTGGCGCACCCGCACCTGCTCGGGCAGCCGCTGCTCCCCCGCACCCTCGGCGCCCGGCGCGGGCAGCCCGAGCGCCTCGATGGAGGGCAGGCCCGCGGTGCTGCCGGGGCTGGTGACACCGCTGGGGTGCCCCTTGCCCCAGAGCTTGCGCAGACTGGGCACCGAGACGAAGCCCTCGGCGATGCCGGAGGCCAGGCCCACCCGGGCGAGCGAGCCGGCGTCCCCGTAGCAGAGGAAGCGCGGGAACCACTGCGGCTGGTACTTCACGTTCGACCGGTACAGCGCCTCCAGCTGCCACCACTTGGAGAAGAACAGCAGCAGTCTGCGCCACAGCCGCAGCACCGGCCCGGCGCCGATCCGGGCGCCCTCCTCGAAGGCCGAGCGGAACACCGCGAAGTTGAGCGAGATCCGCCGTACGCCCAGCTTCGGGGCGTACGCGCAGAGCTCGGCCACCATGAACTCCATGACGCCGTTGGGCGCGCTGCGGTCACGCCGCATCAGGTCCAGGGAGATGCCGTCGGGGCCCCAGGGCACGAAGGAGAGCAGGGCGATGAGCCGGCCCTCGGCGTCGAAGGCCTCCACCAGGAGGCAGTCCCCGTCGGCCGGGTCGCCCAGGCGGTCCAGCGCCATGGAGAAGCCGCGTTCGGTCTCGGTGTCCCGCCAGGCGTCGGCCCGGTCGACGATCTGGCCCATCTCCTCGTCGGTGAGCGCCGAGTGGCGGCGGATGCGCGTGGTGGCCCCGGTCCGTGCGACGCGGCGCACCGCCTGGCGGGTCACCCGCATCTCGCGGCCGTCCAGGTCGAACCGGGCCACGTGCAGGATCGCCTCGTCACCCAGTTGCATGGCGCCCAGCCCGTACCGCGCGTAGACGGTGGCGCCCTCCGTGGAGGCGCCCATCACGGCGGGCGCCCAGGCGTACTTCCTCGCCACGTCCAGCCAGGCGGCGATGGCGGGCCCCCATGCCTCGGGGTCGCCCACCGGGTCGCCGCTGGCCAGCGCGACCCCGGCCTCCACCCGGTAGGTGACGGCCGCCTTGCCGCTGGGCGAGAACACGACGGCCTTGTCCCGGCGGGTGGCGAAGTAGCCGAGCGAGTCGTCGCGGCCGTAGGCGCGCAGCAGGGCGCGGATGCGCGGCTCCTCGTCGCCGTGGAGCGCGGCCTCCATGCGCTGTGAGCGGAAGAGCGTGGTGGCGGCGCTGAGCAGGGCGATCGCGCCGAACAGGCCGAGGAAGAAGAAGAGCAGGCGGGGCGGGCGGCCGTCGAACTGGCCGCCGGAGGCGAGTCCGCCGAGCACCCGGTTGGTCGCCCACAGCAGCCGCTGGCCCCGCGGGAGGGTACCGGGGAAGATCTCCACCAGCGCCCAGCCGGCCAGGACGCCCGCGCCGAGCCCCAGGAGCAGCACGAGCAGCGCCCGGTGGACGGCGCCGCGGCGGGTCTCGGCGTAGAACTCGCCGCGCGCCAGGATCAGCACGACCAGCGCGGCCCCGCAGACGAGTCCGTTGGCGGCCCACATCCACTCCGTGACGGCGACCAGCAGCGCGTCGGTGAGGAAGAGCAGCCCGAGGTAGCCGACCACCAGCCACCAGGCGACCTTCTTGCGGGCGCCGATGGCGGCGGCGAGCAGCAGCAGGAAAACGGCGTAGGCGAGGTTGGCGCTGACGGGGACGGTGACCCGGTCGAGGAACCAGGCGACGGGCCGCAGCAGCCGGCGCAGGGCGGGCACCAGCGCGATCGCCCCGCAGAACAGCCCGAGCCCGGCGAAGAACATCGCGAAGGCCTCCGGCACCCGGCTCAGGAACCGGGACCGCGCGGGCGGCCGTGCCCGTGCCGGTATGGGCGTCTCCTCGCTGACACTCATGTCCTGCACTCTAGGGAGCGGCACGCCGGGCCGCCTGTCGGGCGCGTTCGGGCGTGGGGCTAGCCTCGGTGGTGTGACAGCACCCTTCGAACGCGGTACGGACGGCCCCAAGGTCATCGTCGTCGGGGTGGACGGCTCCGACTCCTCGCTGCGCGCGGCGGCGTACGCCAGCGGTCTGGCGCGGCGGCAGAACGCGCTGCTCGCGGTGGTCTACGTGCAGCCCCTGGTGCCCGCGGGCGCCGCGATGGGGGCGCCGGTTCCCGACACCACCGGGGAGATCGCCGAGGGCCTCGCCCAGGAGATCCGCGCGGCGGCGGAACGGGTGAAGGACCTGTGGACCGTGCGCTGGGAGTTCCACACCCTGCGCGGCGACGCCTACGGGGGTCTGGTGACGGCCGCCGACGAGCTGAAGGCGGACGCGGTGGTGGTCGGCGCCTCGGAGTCGGCGGGCCACCGGTTCGTCGGTTCGGTGGCGGTCCGCCTGGTGAAGGCGGGCCGCTGGCCGGTGACGGTGGTGCCGTAGTTCTAACCCGGCCTTCGGGTGCGGGTCAGTGGGGCCCGGCCTTCGGGTGCGGGTCAGTGGGGCCCGGCCTTCGGGTGCGGGTCAGTGGGGCCCGGCCTTCGGGTGCGGGTCAGTGGGGGGGAGGCCCGTTTTCGTCCGCGGGCCGGTGGTGGGTTGCTCGCGCAGTTCCCCGGGCCCCTGGGGTGGTCCGGGGCTCTGGCGGGCGAAGGCGCGGGGAACTGCACGACCAGCCCCCACCGGGCAGCGGGTGAGCCGGGGTCCGAGGGCGCGGCCCCTACCGGACCGCCATCCTCAGGCCGTCCCGTGCCGCCCCGCGCCCCAGCACCGCCTCACGGATTTCCGTCTGGGCCGTGCGGTAGTCCTCCCGGTCCGGTGAGGCGCTCAGGGCCCGGGGGAGGTCGACGACCCGGCCGCGCTCCACGTCGGTCCACTGCGGGATGAACTCCGCCCTGGTGACCTCCCAGCGCGCCCCCGGCCGCGCGGGCGGCGCGAACGTGAAGCGGGCGATGGAGCTCATGTTGCCGCGCGGATCGCGCGCGCCGGAGTCGTTGAACATCTCTCCCGCGATCTGGTCGCCCTCGCCGTAGACGATCCAGGTGCCGTTGACCTTCTCGTACGCCTGGGGGATGTGGGCGTGCGTGCCCAGGATCAGGTCGATGTCGGGGCGGCCGGCCGTGCGCGAGGCGGTGAGGGCCTTGCCCAGGCTCAGTTGCTGCTCGTCGGGCTCGGTCTGCCACTCGGTGCCCCAGTGGAGGCTGACGACGACCACGTCGGCCCCGGCCCGGCGGGCCGCCCGGGCGTCCGCGACGATTCTGCGCTCGTCGATGAGGTGGACCGCCCAGGGCTGCCCGTCGGGCATGGGGTAGCCGTTGGTGTCGTAGGTGTACGCCAGCTGGGCGACCTTGGCACCGCCCGCCTCCAGGAGCGCGGGGCTCGCGGACTCGGCGGCGGTTCGGCCGGAACCGGTGTGCTGAAGTCCCGCCTTGTCGAAGGCCCGCAGGGTGCGGGCGATCCCGGCGGCCCCGTCGTCGAGGCTGTGGTTGGACGCGGTCGAGCAGGAGTCGTACCCGGTGTCCTTGAGCGCGGCGGCCACCTGGGGCGGCGACGTGAACGCCGGATAGCCGGCGAAGGGGCCGCCGTCCGGCCCGTACACCGTCTCCATATGACAGATCGCCAGGTCCGCGCGGGAGATCACCGGCTTGACGCCGGCGAGCATCGGCCGGAAGTCGTAGCCGTCCCCGCCCGCGTCGGCTGCGGCGCGCTCGATGACCGAGGAGTGCGGCAGTACGTCCCCGGTGGCGACCAGCGTGAAGGGGCGCGGCGCCGCGGTCGCCGCGCCGCCCGCGGGCGAGGGCGTGCCGGGGCGTTCGGAGTCCTGGTGGTGCGGCAGGCGCGCGGGGGCCGGGTGCTCCGCCGTACAGCCGGCGGTCGCGGCGGCGACGAGGGCCGCGAGGGCCGCCACCCGCCGGCTCGTTCTGCTGGTCATGGCACCGGACTCCAGAGGTCGGGTCGGAATTGCCTGATTGATTATCAGATATCCATATAATGCACATCCCTCCCGTTTCCCCAACCGTTCACCGCACCACTCGCCGCTTCATTCGACCGTTCGTCGCACGCCGGGCTCCGGCGGCTGTCCCTCCGCGCCCGACTGCGCTCGGATACGGGCTGCGGCCTGCGGACTTCTCGGGAAGGGAGCACCACGGTGAGCACGGGATTCTCGGACGCTGCCCCACGGAGCGCGGCGCCGCCGCGGCGCTACACCCGCGAACCTGAGCTCGCGGCGCTCCAGCGCGAGCACGGCCCCGCCCTGATGCACTTCCTGCTCGGCCTCACCTACGGCGACCGCCAGCGCGCCGAGGACCTGCTCCAGGAGACGCTGGTACGCGCCTGGCAGCACCCGGAGGCGCTGGAGGGCCCGTACGCCTCGATGCGGCCCTGGCTGTTCACCGTCGGCCGGCGGCTGGCGATCGACGCCCGCAGGAGCCGGCGGGCGCGGCCGGCCGAGGTGCACGACGCCGTACTGGACGCGCGCGTGGAGGCGGAGGACGACCACGCCGAGCGCTCGGCCGCCGCGCTGGACGTACGGGACGCGGTGCGCACGCTGAGCCCCGAGCACCGCGCGGTGCTGACGCAGATCTACTTCCGGGGGCTGAGCGTGGCGGAGGCGGCCGAGGTCCTGGGGGTGCCGTGCGGGACCGTCAAGTCCCGTTCGTACTATGCTCTGCGGGCCCTGGCACGGGTTCTGCCGGGCTACTCGTCCGGCGGCCCGTCCGCCAGGTCCTCCTCGGAGAGCAGGGCGAGCATCGAGGGTGTCTCCGCGACCTCCAGGTAGGCCGCGCGGCAGCCCGGGCAGATGCGCAGATGACCGGCGACCCGGCGGTCCTCGTCCCGCGCGAGGGCGCCGAGGACGTACGCGCCGAGCAGCTGCCGCACATGCATGGGCACCTCGTGGGGGACGACGGATCCTGCCCTTCTGGCCACGGCGGGCGCGCGCCCCCGGTTCAATGCTCCCTGGAGCTCCCTGGAGCGCCTGGACAGTCGATGAAAGAGGCGAGACGGAATGCGTCCGGAGGGTACGAACGGGACCAGTGGTGGAGAGCTGCTGGTGCCGATGGCATGGATGTACGCGGAGTACATCGCCGACGAATTACTGCGCACCGGCGATCTCATGCCGCCGACGACGCTCGAATTCAGGGCCGGACGCAACGCCTTGGCGTTGACGATCTTCCTGTCGGACGGCGCGGTCGGCGGCGCGCGGGTGGTGGCGCGGCTCGACGAGTGGAGCGCGCTCACCGCGGCCGGCCGGCCGTGGCACGGCTGGGTCCGCGAGCGGCTGCGGGAGCGGGAGGCGACCGGGTCCGGCCCGGACCTGGCGCTGGCGCGGGACGCCTGGCGGTGGCTGGAGGAGACCGAGCTGCTGGCCGCGGACCTGGACGCGGTGGTACCGGGCGGGGTCGACCCGCGCGCCGAGGCGGAGGACGAGCCGCGGGTGTGGACCCCGGCCTGGGAACTCGGCCTGCCACTGGGGCATCTGGCGATCCACCTGTTCTGACGCACCAGGGGCACGGCGGATCGTCAGCGGCCTTGCCGCAGCAGCCGGTCGCGGAGGGTACGCGCGTGGCGGCGGCTGACGGGGAGCACGGCCCCGCCGACGCGGACGCTCATGCTGCCCGCGTCCAGGCGCAGTTCGTCGATCCTGGCGAGGGCCACGAGATGGCTGCGGTGGATGCGGACGAAGCCGTGCACGCGCCAGCGGTCCTCCAGCGTGGAGAGCGGTACGCGCACGAGATGGCTGCCGGAGTCGGTGTGCAGCCGGGCGTAGTCGCCCTGCGCCTCGGCGTAGCTGATGTCGGCGACGGCCAGGAACCGGGTGACGCCGCCGAGTTCCACGGGCACGGGGGCCGGCGCGTTCGCGCCCGTCCGGGCCTCCCCCGGCGCCGGGCCGCGGTCGCCCACCATCTCGGCCACCCGGCGCACCGCCTCGGCCAGCCGCTCCCTGCGCACGGGCTTGAGCACGTAGTCGACCGCCTTCAGGTCGAAGGCCTGGACCGCGAAGCCCTCGTGCGCGGTGACGAAGACGATCAGCGGCGGCCGGGCGAACCCGGCGAGCAGCCGGGCGACGTCGAGTCCGGTGAGCCCCGCCATGTGGATGTCGAGGAAGACGACGTCCAGGCCCTGTTCGTCCTCGGGCCCGGCGTCGAGCGCGCCGCCGATCAGGCGCAGCGCGTCGGTGGCCCCGGTGGCGCCCTCGGCGCTGCGCACCCGCGGGTCGGAGCGCAGCAGGTACAGGAGCTCTTCGAGGGCGGGGGCTTCGTCGTCGACCGCCAGTACGCGCAGCATGCGCTCGGATTGTAGGTGGGCCGACTCCTCGCTGTCCCCTTGCGTGTGACGTGAGTGATTGTGCCGCCGTCTGCGTACCAGACGGCATGAGGCCGCTGGAACTGCACCGGGACGTCGGGGCGTACGCACTGGGGGTGCTCGGCGCCGCCGACACCTTCCGTTTCGAGGAGCACTTGGCGGGGTGCGCGCACTGCGCGCGCCTGCTGGAGGAGCTCGGGAGCGTGGAGGCGCTGCTCGCCGCGTACGCCCGCTGGACGCCGCCGGGCGTGGATCCCGTCGCCGTGCCCTCGCCCGCGCTGCTGCCCTCGGCGCTGGCGGCGGTGGGCGGCCGGCTGCGGGCCCGGCACAGGGTGCGGCTGGGGCTGCTGGCCGCCGCGGCGGCGCTGGTGGTGGGCGCGCCCTTCGCCGCGCTGAACCTGCTGGCGAACCCGACCGTTCCGCACTGGACGGCGACCGCGTCGGCGCCGGGGGTGACGGCGACCCTGGCGGCGGCGCCCACCGGGTTCGGCACCGATGTGGGGCTCGACGTGGGCGGGGTGAGCGGCCCGGCGGTGTGCACGCTGGTCGCGGTCGGGCGCGGCGGCGAGGAGGACACGGTGGCGACCTGGGCGGTACGGGACGGGGCGCGGGTGACGATGCGGGGCGCGGCGGCCCTGGCGCCCGCCGACATCTCCCACTTCGAGGTGCGGGGCCAGGACGGGTCCCGGCTCGCGACGCTGTCCCGGTCGGGGTGAGGAGGAACGCACACGGCGGCGGCGCCTACTTGAGGAACTTGGACAGCCGGCGGTCGGCGAGGATCTTCCCGCCGGTCTGGCAGGTGGCGCAGTACTGGAGGGAGGAGTCCGCGAAGGAGACCTCGCGGACGGTGTCGCCGCAGACCGGGCAGGGCTCGCCGGTCCGGCCGTGGACCCGCATCCCGCTCTTCTTCTCCGCCTTCAGACGCCCCGCCGCCAGTCCGCGCGAGCGCTCCACCGCGTCAGTGAGGGTGGCGCGGACCGCCTCGTACAACGCGGTGACCTCCTCCTCGGTCAGCCGGTCCACCTGCTTGAACGGCGACATCCGCGCCACATGGAGGATCTCGTCGCTGTAGGCGTTGCCGATCCCGGCGATCAGCGACTGGTCGCGCAGGGCGCCCTTGAGCTGCCGGCGCTCCCCCGCGAGCAGCCCGGCGAACCGGTCGCGGTCGAAGTCCGGGGCGAGCGGGTCGGGCCCGAGCCGGGCGATACCGGGCACCTCCTGGGGGTCGTGGACCAGATAGGCGGCGAGGCTCTTGCGGGTGCCCGCCTCGGTCAGGTCGAACCCGGCCCCGCCCTCCAGCGCGACCCGCAGGGCCAGGGGGCCCTTTCCGGGGCGCGGCGGGGCCTCGGGCAGGGCGTCGTGCCAGCGCAGCCAGCCGGCCCGGGCCAGATGGGTCACCAGATGGAGGCCGTCGGCGTCGATGTCGAGGAACTTGCCGTACCGCCCCACCCCGGTGACCGACCGTCCGTCGAGGGCGTCCAGCGGCGGGTCGTACGTCTTGAGGACGCTGATCGCGACGGGTCGCACGCGCTCGACGCGGTGGCCGACGAGGTGGGTGGCGAGGAAGTCACGGAGCGCTTGAACTTCGGGCAATTCCGGCATACCTCACAGATTAACCAGCTCCGCGAGCCCGGCGCCCGCGCCGGCCGGTCACCCGTCGGCGGGGGCGCCCCGCTCCGGGACGACGAACTCGCACCAGACGCACTTGCCGCTGCCTCTCGACTCCACGCCCCAGACGTCGGCGAGCCGGTCCACCAGCATCAGACCGCGCCCCGACACCCCGGAGTCGCCCGCCTCCCGGCGGCGCGGCAGGGCACTGGAGCGGTCCTCGACCTCGACGCGCAGCCGCCGTACGGGCCCGGTCAGGACCCGTACGGTCACGATGGCACCGCCGTCGGTGTGCATCAGCGCGTTGGTGATCAGCTCGTCGGCGGCCAGCTCGATCTCGTCGGCCCGCTCCCGGGCGCCCCAGGCCCGCACCGCCGCCCGGATCATATGGCGCGAGGAGCTCAGCGCCTCCGGGTCGTTCTGCGCCACGTGCTGCTGGAGCCGGCCGCCGCTCTGCGGGGCCTCCAGGGCGCGCCGGCGCAGCAGCAACAGGGCCACGTCGTCGTCGCCCGCCCGGTCGTCGACCACGTCGCACAGCCGGTCCGCCAGCTCCTGGAGGTCACCGGGCCCCGAGCGCACCAGCGCGGCGAGGAGCTGCATCCCGTCGTCGAGGTCGGCGCCGGGCTGCTCGACCAGGCCGTCGGTGTAGAGCAGCAGGGTCTGGCCGGGGTCCAGCTCGACGGTGGCCACCGGATACTCCAGCCGCCCGAACTCCGCCGACAGGCCCAGCGGGAGGCCGCCCTCGACCGGCAGCCGGCGGCAGCTGCCGTCGCCGTACCGCAGCAGCGGGTCCACGTGCCCGGCCCGGACGAGCTGGACGACCCCGGTCGACAGGTCGGCCTCGGCGTAGGTGCAGGTGGCGAAGCGGTCGGTGTCCAGCTCGTGCAGGAACACCGAGGCGCGGGCCATCACGGTCGCCGGGGTGTGCCCCTCGGCCGCGTACGCGCGCAGCACGATCCGCAGCTGGCCCATGACGGCGGCGGCGTGCGTGTCGTGGCCCTGGACGTCGCCGATGACCGCGCCCACGCGACCGCCGGGCAGCGGGATGACGTCGTACCAGTCGCCGCCGATGTCCCGGCCGAGCCGGGCCGAACGGTAGCGCACCGCGATCTGGGCGCCGGGCACCTCGGGGATGCGGCGCGGCAGCATGGCCTGCTGGAGCCCCTCGGCGAGGTCGTGCTCCTGCTCGTACAGCACGGCCCGCTGCAGGCTCTGCGCCAGGGAACTGCCCAGCGCCACCAGGAGGTTGCGCTCGTCGGCCGTGAAGCCGGTCTTGTCGCTGTAGAGCAGGCCGAGCGCGCCGATCGGACGGGCCTGGGCGATCAGCGGCAGATAGGCGGCGGCGGTGATCCCGAGCCCGCTGATGTGCGGCCACAGGCGCGGGTAGGAGGCGGCGAAGTCCTCCGGGGTCTGGATGAACCGGGGGGCCAGGGTGCGCACGACCTCGCTCATCGGGTACTGCTCGTCGACCCGCGTCCAGCGGGTGCCCGGCACGAAGCTGCCCTCGGGGCCCTCGGCCACCAGATGGATGCGGCCGGCCTCCAGGAGCCCCATCACCAGGCTGGTGGCGCCCAGGTGTTCGAGCCCGCGCGAGCCCTTGAGCACGTCGATGACGTCCTGCACGGTACGGGCGTGGGCCAGGGCGGCCGTGGTCCTGTCCACCACACTGGTGCGGCGGCGGTCCTCGTCGTCGGCGGCGGGACGGTCGGCGTACTCGGTGAGCTCCTGGGTGGCGTCCCGGATCACGCCGATGATGCGCTGCGGGCGGCCGGTGGCGTCCCGGCGCACATACCCCTGGGTGTGCGTCCAGCGCGCGGTGCCGTCGCGCAGCCGGACGCGGAAGTAGGCGCCGTAGTGGACGCCGCCGCTCTTCAGGGCCTGCGAGACCATGGCGTCGAGCCGGGCCGCCTCGGCCGGGGTGACCCGGCTGCCCAGCGTCTCGGGCCGGTTGTCGTACTCCTCGGGCTCCATGTCGAAGACCGCCAGCGCCGACCGGTCCATGTGCATCTGCCCGCTGGTGAGGTCCCAGTCGAAGGTGCCCATGCGGTTGAGGGCGAGGCCTAGACCGGGGGGTGCGGGCCACTCGTCCATCGTCACTCCGATCCTCGGTCCGATCGGGGGCGCCCGTCAGGAGAGTCTGGCGTCCATGGGCGGCTCGATGTCGAAGGCGGACAGGCCCGTGGGCATCTCACCGCCGCCGGACGGCTGCGGCGGGAAGACCGGCTGCGGCTCCGAGGGCAGCGTGGGCAGCTCGGACGACGCCGTCGGCACGATCTGCTCGCTGGGAGCCGTGGGGGCGGTGGGGGCGGTGGGGGCGGTGGGGGCGATGGAAGCCGTGGGGGGCTTCGAGGTCAGCTTGGGGCGGACGGTGACGGTGGCCGTCGGGCAGCCCGGGGAGGGCACGCTCGGCAGGGCGGCGCCCGGCGGCAGCGACCCGGGCGGCCTCGTCACGGTGACGGTCGGGGCGGGGCTGGGGCAGTTCACGCTCGGCGAGGTGCTGTTCGTGGACGGCGCGGACAGGCTCGGCGCCACGGCCGGGCCGGACTGGTCCGGGCTGACCGGCGCGCTCGGCGAGTCGGTGACCACCGGCGCCGTCGGGTCGATCTGGATGTCGGGCCGCTCGCGGTCGCGCATGCCCTGGTCGCCCGTCGGCCGCTCGATCCAGGTGTTGTTGACGACGTTCACGATGATCAGGCTGTTGATGACCGTGGTGGTGCGGTTGATGACGACGGTGCGCTGCGGCTGGTAGCCGGGCCAGGACTGGCCCCGGGAGGCGGCGCCCTGGGTGGCGACGGGCGGCTTGAGCGGGTTGCCGCAGGCGCAGCGCACCCGGGGCGAGCCGTGGTCGTCGACCAGGACGGCGGTGCCGGCCTGGAGCACCGACTGGAAGGGGGTGGCGTGGCCGTCCTTGAAGCCGTGGTTGGTGACCCGGGTGTCGGCCCGCAGCACAACGGGGGTCAGCCCGCGCAGGAACGAGGGGAGGTCGTCCGGGTTGATCCCGGCGGTCTCCGAGAAGGCGCGCGCCTTCGCCCGGTCGGCGTCGAGGAAGCGGATCTGCGCCTCCACGTCGCAGCTGGCCACCGACTGGGTGCCGCCGTACAGGCCGGGCATGGAGCCCGGGACGGTCCGGACGGTCTGTACGGTCGCCGTGGGGTTGCCGGGGGCGCTCGGCGGCGGCTGGGAGGGCGTGAGCGGCCGGGCGGCCTTGGCCGTCGACTCCGTGAAGGGGTCGGGGCCGGACGCCGCGACGGGCTGAAGGAAGAGCTCCTTCTCGTCGGAGGCGGCGCGGCCTCCTCCGCCGTCGCCGCCACAGGCCGCGACGAGCACTCCGATGGACATGACGACTGCCGCCAGGGTGAACCGGCGCGGGGTCGAGCGCACGTAGATCTCCCACCTATTCGCCCCGAGTTGTCACTCATTGTCTGCCGGAGGGCGCCCGGTCCCGCAAGCGGACGACCGCCGTACGGGAGAGCGGCCCGGGCGCGTCGTCCGGGCCGGGACAGACGTGTGCCCCCTGCCGGAACAGGGGGCACACGTTGCGAGAAAGGGGCCGGGGCGGACCGCCCGGACGGGGCGGGGACCGCTCAGTCGATGCCCGGCAGGATGTGCGGTTCGGCCAGGTCGTCCTCGTAGCCGGCCAGCCGGATCGGGGCCGAACGGGCCCAGACCTCAAGGTTGCGGAGCTTTTCGGGTCGGCCGGGCCGGTCGCCGCGTTCCGGCGTCCGCTGTTCGCGTTCTGTCGTCTCTGGTGTCACCGCGCACTCCTCTGTGTCGCGTAACCCTGGGCGTACTGGCGGCTCCGGTCCCTTCCCGGTCGCCGGCCGCCCGAGGGGGCAGGGGTCAGGGGCAGTTCTGACGCGGTGGCGCCGGCACTCTGTCGGAAGCTCGGCCCAGTGTGCGGGCCGGTTCCGGAACGGGCATCGAGGACTGGTCGATCCTTTGATGGCTTCCGTCGGAGTCAGAGTAACCAAATGAGCGGGCCCCTGCTCGATGGGGCCGTTTCCTTTGCGTCAACTTTCCTTCACCGTGCGTTGGTCACGGGCCCCGTCCAGCCATGATCTGCCGCCCCCGGACGGCCGCCACGCCGGGGCGGCGATCTCTGCTCCGTCCGGGTGAGCGCGCCCGGTCCCACAGTCGTCGGCGGCGGGGCAGGGCCCCGGACGCACCGGTGGCCGGAGCCCCTCGGGGAGTCCGGCCACCGTGCGCGCTGCGGGTGCGGTCTACCAGTTCCCGGGCGCGTAGTCCTTGAGGAAGACGCTGTGCAGGTCCTCGCCCGACTCGCCGCGCACGATCGGGTCGTAGACGCGCGCGGCGCCGTCGACCAGGTCGAGCGGGGCGTGGAAGCCCTCCTCGGCGAGTCGCAGCTTGTCGTGGTGCGGGCGCTCGTCGGTGATCCAGCCGGTGTCGACCGAGGTCATCAGGATCTTGTCGGTCTCGAACATCTCCTGGCCGCTGGTCCGGGTGACCATGTTCATGGCGGCCTTGGCGGCGTTGGTGTTGGGGTGCCCGGCGCCCTTGTAACCGCGGCTGAACACGCCCTCCATCGCGGAGACGTTGACCACGTAGGCGCGGCCCTTCGGGGCCTTGCGGGCCGCGTCGGCCATCGCCGGGCGCAACATGCTGATCAGGATGAACGGCGCGGTGTAGTTGCACAGCTGGGTCTCCAGCAGTTCGACCGGGGAGATCTGGTCGATGGACTGCACCCAGGTGTTGGTGTCGACGACGTCCGGCAGCAGCCCGCCCGCGTCTATGGCGGTGCCGTCGTGGTGCCGGGCGATGCTGGCGTTCCCCGCGACCAGGGCGAGGTCGGCGACCCGCTGGGCGTCGAGGCCGGAGGTGCCGAGCGGCAGCGCGGCCGGTGCGCCGAGATCACCGACGGCGCCGGAGTTGAAGGCGCCGATCACATGGTGGGCGGGGAGCTCACCGGCGGGCAGCGGGGCGCTCTCGCCCTCGACCAGGGCGGCGTACGCGGAGGGCAGCCGGCGCACGGTCTGGGTGGCGTTGTTGATCAGGATGTCCAGCGGACCCTGCTGGGCGGTCTGCTCGGCGAGCGCGACCGCCTGCGCCGGGTCGCGCAGGTCGATGCCGACGACCTCCAGGCGGTGCATCCACTGCGCCGAGTCCTCCATCGCCTTGAAGCGGCGGATGGCGTCCTTGGGGAAGCGGGTGGTGATGGTGGTGTGGGCGCCGTCGCGCAGCAGCCGCAGCGCGATGTACATGCCGATCTTCGCCCGGCCGCCGGTGAGCAGCGCGCGCTTGCCGGTGAGGTCGGTGCGGGCCTCCCGGCGCATCCGGTTCTCTGCGGCGCACTTCTGGCAGAGCTGGTGGTAGAAGTAGTCGACCTCGACGTACCGGGTCTTGCAGATGTAGCAGGAGCGGGGGCGCTGGAGCACCCCGGCGATCTGGCCGGTGGGGGTCGCGGACGAGGGCAGGATGCCCTCGGTCTCGTCGTCGATGCGCTCGGCGGAGCCGGTGGCGGTCGCATGCGTGACGGCCCGGTCGTGGGCGGTCTTGGCGGCCCGGCGCTCCTGGCGGCGGCGCTGCTTCACGGTCCGGTAGATCGCGGCGGTGGCGCGGCGCACGGCGATCGCGTCGGGGTGGTCGACCTCGATGCTGTCGAGCTCGTCCAGCACGCTCAGGCAGACGGCGAGGCGCTCGGGGTCGATGCCGGGGCCGTACTCCACGTCGGGTTCGGCGGGCTCCTGGCCGATGCCGGGACCGTACTCCTGGTCCTGGATGTCCTCTGTCACCGTCATCGCCGTCGCCGTTCCTCGGTCATGCGCGGTCTCGCCCGCGTGTGGAAGTTCCCAAAAGCGCAATCGTACGGAGCGGGGCGCCGCAGACCAAACCGCGAGCCCGTGGACCGCCGGTCAGGGGCGTGCGGGCGGGCGGTCGAAGACGCAGTCACCGCAGAGCCCGGCGCCCGGGCAGCGGTAGTAGAGGCAGCAGCTGCGGCGCCGGAAGACCGGGCCCGGGAGCAGCGTGCCGGTGCCCGCCAGATCCGGGTGGGCGAGGAGTTCGGCGCCGAGCTCCAGCGCCCGCCCGGCCGCGTCCGGGCGGCCCGCGCGCAGCGCCCAGCGGTGCAGTTCGCGGACGGCTCCGGCGAGCGCGGAGCCCGCGTTCCCCCACAGCAGGCCGGTCGCGACGGGGGTGTCGCGCCGGACGGCCTCGGCGAGCGGGACCAAGTGGCCGTACTGGACGCTCTCGCGGATCCGCCCGGCGGTGCCGGGCAGCGGCCGGACCCGGTCGAGCAGCAGGTCGTCGGGGGCGCCGCGGCCACCGTCCCAGGACAGGGCCGCCGGGTCGAGGTCGGGCAGTTCGCCGTGGAGCACGGCGGGCCCGAGGGCGATGGACCAGAGCCGGGCGACGAGTCCCAGGTGGGCGATGGAGGCGCCGGTGCGGCGGTCGGGTGCGCGCAGGGCGGCCGTGACGGTGTCGATCCGGGCGGCCAGGGGGCCGCCCTCCCCCGCGTAGAGCCGGGCAAGCGGGTGGTGCGCGCCCCCGGCCGGTCCGGTGCGCAGCGCGAAGAACCCGCCGACCGAGGCCACCGCCGCCAGATCCACTCCTCGTCCCCCTCCGTGCGCGCCGTGGCGGACCTGCCACGTACCCCGCGATTCTCACAGATTTTCGATCGAACACATCTTCGGCTACTAATGGACATCCCCCATCCCGTACCTGGCCGAAATGCCCTCATCTCACCCCTCCCCACCAGCAGTTGTACCGAATGCCCGATGTATGGACGACTTCTGGAGTAGGGGCGTACTCCTATGGCAGTACGTGTCAATGCGGTCTCAAGGACGACGACGAGAGGCGATCGGCGAGGGATCGTGGATGCATGAGTGCCCTTGCCCTGTCCGTGCTGCTCTCCCTGGTCTCCGCCGTCGCGTACGCGGCTGCGGCGATCGTCCAGGAGCGCGTGGCCGCGGCCTCCCCCGACAGTACGTACCTCCGCCAGGGCGCCTGGTGGGGCTCTGTGGCACTCAACGGTCTCGGCGCCCTCCTGCACGTCGTGGCACTCGCGTGCGGACCGCTCACCCTCGTCCAGCCGCTCGGCGCGCTGACCATCGTCTTCGCGCTGCCGATGGCCGCCGTGTTCGTCCGCCGCAGGGCGGGCGCGGCGGCCTGGCGCGGCGCGGTCATGGCCACCGCCGGCCTCGCCGGGCTGCTCGCCCTCACCAGCGACGCGGACGCCGACTCGGTCGGCGGCGGAGAGCGGCTGCTGCTGGGGGCGGTCACCTTCGGCGCGATGGCGGTGCTCTTCCTCGCCTCGCGCGCGGTGCACGGCCCGGTGGTGCGCAGTGTGCTGCTCGCCGCCGCCGCGGGCATCTCCTTCGGCATGGCGTCGGTCTTCACCAAGCTGGTGGCCGAGGACTGGGACGAGGGCCTGAAGCTCACCGAGGCGCCCAGCCTGCTCGCCATAGCCGTGCTCGCCGCCGCGGGCCTGCTGCTCTCCCAGGCCTCCTACCGGGGCGCGGGACTCGCGGCGCCCCTGGCGACCGTCACCGTCGTCAACCCGGTGGTCGCGGCGACCGTCGGGCTCACCATGTTCGGCGAGGAGTTCCGCTACGGGACGGCAGGTCTGGCCGTCGCCCTCGCCAGCGGCGTCGTGGCCGCGGGCGGACTGATCCTGCTCACCACCGAGCGCCTCGGCGCCGCCTCCCGGCGCTCACGCCCCGGGCCCCGGACCCTGCCGGCGATCCCGGCGCCCGGCCAGAGCGCCGAGGGCAGCACGTCCGGTCAGAGGCTGACGCCGCCCGCCCTGAGGTAGGCCAGCGGGTCGATGTCCGACCCGTACGAGGGCCCGGTGCGGATCTCGAAGTGCAGATGCGGCCCGGTGGCGTTGCCGGTGGAGCCCGAACGGCCGATGCGCTGGCCGGTGTTGACCTGCTGTCCGGCCCGTACGTTCACGGCCGAGAGATGGCCGTACTGGCTGTAGCGGCCGTCGGTGTGCCGGATCACCACCTGGTAGCCGTACGAGCCGCCCCAGCCCGCCTCCACGACCTTGCCGGTGGCCACCGCGTGGACCGAGGTCCCGGTGGAGACGGGGAAGTCGACCCCCGTGTGGTAGCCGCTCGCCCAGGACGAACCGGCCTTGTGGTAGGGGGTGCTGGGCCCGGCGTCCACGGGCGCGGCGAGGAGGCCGCCCTTGTGGACGACCTGCTTCGGCGCCGGCTGCTTGTGCGGGGCGGCGGGCTTCTTCGGCTGCGGCTTGGCGGGCCGCTTCTGCTGGGGCGCCGGCTGCGGCCCGGGGCGGGTCCGCGGCGGCGCCGCCGTGTCCGGTAAGGACAGCCGCTGGCCCGGCAGGATCAGATCGGGGTCGGAGCCCACGACCCGGCGGTTCTCGGTGTACAGCGCGTGCCAGCCGCCCCTGACCTGCTCGGTGTGCGCGATACGGGAGAGGGAGTCGCCGGGGACGACGGTGTATCCCACGTATCCCTCCCGCTTGCCGGGGACCTTGGTGGGGCCCGCCTGGGGCGCCGCCTCGCGCACCACGCGCGCGTGGTGCTCCTGGACCGCCGGGGCGGGGTGCGCGGTATGGGTGGTGGACGCGGTGTGCGCCGTGTGTGTGGTGTGCGCCGCGCCGCGGGTCAGTCCCGCCTCGCCCGAGCAGACCGGCCAGGCGCCCGGACCCTGGGCCTGGAGCACCTTCTCCGCGACGGCGATCTGCTCGCTCCTGGAGGCGAGGTCGGCGCGCGGGGCGTAGGCCCGGCCGCCGTAGGCCACCCAGGTCGACTGGCTGAACTGGAGCCCGCCGTAGTACCCGTTACCGGTGTTGATCTGCCAGTTGTGGGTGGACTCGCAGGCCGCGACCTTGTCCCAGACGTCCAGGGAGGCGGCGTGGGCCGCGCCCGCGCCGATCAGGGGCAGGGCCATGCCCGCCCCGCCCGCCGTCACCGTCAGCGAAGCCCGGTTGATACGGCCCGGCTGGTAGCGGCGGTGCCGCCCGCGTACGGACATGGGTCCCCCTCGAACGCATCGGGAGCCGCCAAAGTAGGGGCTCTGAACGGACCGTGACAAGAGTGCGTACCCATCCGTCGAGGGGAATGCCGGCCGAGTCGCGCCGCTTGGAGTCTTCCGTAGGGTTGACCGAGCAGCGCACCCGATGATCCGAGGAGCACAGCCATGAGTGGAACAGCCCAGATCGGCGTCACCGGACTCGCCGTCATGGGGCGCAACCTCGCCCGCAACTTCGCTCGCAACGGCCTCACGGTGGCGGTGCACAACCGGACGGCGGCCAAGACCCGGGCCCTGGTCGAGGAGTTCGGCGAGGAGGGGCGGTTCGTGCCCGCCGAGTCGCCGGAGGAGTTCGTGGCGGCACTCGAACGGCCGCGCCGGCTGGTCGTCATGGTGAAGGCGGGCGAGCCGACGGACGCGGTGATCGAGGAGTTCGCCCCGCTGCTCGACGAGGGCGATGTCATCATCGACGGCGGCAACGCGCACTTCGAGGACACGCGCCGGCGCGAGCGCGAGCTGCGCGAGCGCGGTATCCACTTCGTGGGCGCCGGCGTCTCGGGCGGCGAGGAGGGCGCGCTGCACGGCCCGAGCATCATGCCGGGCGGCTCCGCCGAGTCGTACGAGTCGCTGGGCCCGCTCCTGGAGAGGATCGCGGCCAAGGCGCCGGACGGCACCCCGTGCGTGACCCACGTCGGCCCCGACGGGGCGGGCCACTTCGTGAAGATGGTGCACAACGGCATCGAGTACGCCGACATGCAGCTGATCGCCGAGGCCTACCACCTGCTGCGTACGGTCGCCGGGTACTCCCCCGCCAAGATCGCCGAGACGTTCCGGGGCTGGAACACGGGGCGCCTCGACTCGTATCTGATCGAGATCACGGCGGAGGTGCTGGCCCACCAGGACGCGGCGACCGGGAAGCCGTTCGTCGACGTCGTCCAGGACCGGGCCGAGCAGAAAGGCACGGGGCGGTGGACGGTGCAGATCGCGCTGGACCTGGGGGTGCCGGTGTCCGGGATCGCCGAGGCGGTGTTCGCGCGCTCCCTCTCCGGCCACGCCGATCTGCGCGAGGCCTCCGGCGCCCTGGCCGGGCCCGTGCCCGAGCCGCTGGACGAGAAGGCGGCCGAGGCGTTCGCCGCGCAGGTGGAGCAGGCGCTGTACGCCTCGAAGATCGTGTCGTACACCCAGGGCTTCCACCAGGTCCGGGCCGGCAGCGAGCAGTACGGGTGGGACGTGGACCTGGGCTCGGTGGCCGCGATCTGGCGCGCCGGATGCATCATCCGGGCGGCGTTCCTGGACCGCATCCGGGCCGCGTACGACGCCGAACCGGACCTGGTGAGCCTGCTCTCGGACAAGCGCTTCGGCGAGGAGATCGGGGCGGCGCAGGAGGACTGGCGCGCGGTGGTCGTGGCGGCGACGCGCCAGGGCGTGCCGGTGCCGGGCTTCTCGGCGGCGCTGGCGTACTACGACGCGCTGCGCGCCGAGCGGCTGCCGGCGGCGCTCACCCAGGGGCAGCGGGACTTCTTCGGGGCGCACACCTACCGCCGGGTGGACCGCGAGGGCTCGTTCCACACGCTGTGGGGCGGCGAGCGCACGGAGGTCGAGGCGGGCTGAGCGGCGAGGGGGGGGGGGGGGGGGGGGGGGGGGGGGGGGGAGGTGGGGGTGGGGGGGGGGGGGGGGGGGGGGGGGTTTGGTTCCCCCCCCCCCCCCCCCCCGCGCCCGGCTCACACCAGCTTCGCCGCCGCCGCCAGCCCCGGGCGGGGGCTGGACAGCACCGGAGTCCTGGACGGGGCCAGTCGCGCCCCGGGGGCCATGGAGGCCTGGGCCAGGACGATGACGTCCGCGTCCTCGACCCGCCCGATGGCCTCGGCGACCGCCCGCGCGTAGCCCCCCGGGTCGCCCTGCTCGAAGCGGCGCCAGGCTCCGTCCACCAGCACCGTCCGCGGCGCGACCGCGCGGCCCGCCCGGGCGGCCTCCTCGTGGAGCAGCTCGGTGGTGGGGCGCAGGGTGGTCTCCAGGGCGGCGAGGACCGTGATCCGCGGGCCGTGGGCGACGGCCGCGGCGGCCATCGGCCGGTCCACCCGCAGGACCGGCAGCCCGAGTTCGGCCCCGGCGGCCTCCGCGAGGCCGCCGATGGTCGAGCAGGTGCACAGCACGGCCCTCGCACCCCCGGCCACGGCCTCGGCGAGGACCGCCCCGGTGGCGTCGGCGGCCCCGGACGCACCGAGCCGGCGAGCCCGGGCGAGCAGGTCCTCGTCCACCAGGTGGCGCAGGGCGAGGCCCGGGTGGTCCTCGTCGCGCAGGGCGTCGAAGACGGGCACGTGCACCGGCGAGGTGTGCAGCAGGGTGAGGGGGCCGGCCATGGCGTCCTCCTCCGGCGTCAGTGCTGGGAGGCGGAGGGGACGCGCGCGTGCGGGCTGCGGCGCTGGTCGGTGCCGGGGACCGGCGCGGAGGCGTCGTCGCCGAGCTCGACGACACGGTTGTCCGCGTCGACGTGCACCACGCGCGGGCGCAGGGTGCGCGCCTCGGCGTCGTCGACCTGGGCGTAGCTGATGAGGATCACCAGGTCGCCGGGGTGGACGAGGTGGGCGGCGGCGCCGTTGATACCGATGACTCCGGAGCCGCGCTCGCCCTCGATGACGTAGGTCTCCAGCCGGGCGCCGTTGTCGATGTCGACGATGTGGACGAGCTCGCCGGGCAGCAGGTCGGCGGCTTCCATCAGCTCGGCGTCGACGGTGACCGAACCCACGTAGTGGAGGTCGGCCTGGGTCACGGTGGCTCGGTGGATCTTGGACTTGAACAGAGTTCGCAGCACTTTGGACTCCTGGAGGACGGCTCCCCGCCAGCTTTCTGCAGGTCAGGGGCATCCATCACTGTACAACGGCACGCCTTCGAGTCGAAGACTTTCCAGAACATCGTGCGTCACGACGAGCAGGCTTCTCACCTGAGCCTGCCCTGGACTCGGCTTGCCGTCGCCGGCATCCGAGGCGGCCTCGCATCCGTGCTCGCACGTGGCCACTCACCCGGCGGGCCGCCTCAAGCCAGGCCCCGCGACGACCACAAGTCGTGCCTCCGCAAACAGCATTCCTTGGCTCGATCAACACCGGCGCACTGGCCCACTGTTGCGCGATAATGCCGAGCGGCTGCTTGGTGCTGCTGAGGAAACCGCGGGCCCCGAAGAAGCTCGACCGGTCGCGGGTGGTGATCGACTCCTCACGCGGGCGGGCGGCTCGGCGCCGCCAAAGCGGTCCCAGCCCGGTCGACCGCGCACGTCCGGGCAGCAGGCACCACGTCCTCCCCGACGGGCGGGGCCTCCCGCTCGCGGTGTCACTGACCGGCGGAAACCTCATCGACATGACCCGGCTCCTGCCTCTGCTCGACACTCCTGTTCTCCGCCTGCCTGGCCATCGCCCCGCTCGTCGACTTGCGCTGCGGGCCCACCCGCTCACTCACCTTCGGCTCGCTCCGGATTTCTCCCACGCTTTTCCGCAGCCGCCGGGTGCCGGATTCCGGCCCGTTCGGATCCGCCGCGGCGGAGGGCCGGGGACTATGCTGGTGAGCGGACGCCCAGGACCCCGGTGGACGCACGCTTGCTGACCACGATGCCACGAGAGCGGATTACCGTCCGGACCCGTCACATCTTCGAGAAGATCCCTGTCGGGCGCCGAGCTTCGGAGCGCGGAATCCCGACCTGGTGACCCACTCACGTCCTCGCACGCCCCCGACCTCGGTCGCACCCCGCCGGGCACTGAGCCGGCGCATCGCGTCCGGTGCCAGGGGCGGTCCCGAGAACGCCTGAACGGCTGGAACCGAGGTGTCATGCCTTACTCTGCGGCTGTCCGTCCGCCAGAGGGCTCGCGCCCGCTCGCGCCGCTCTCGTCCCCTCCAGCGGGCGGACGCGCCGTGATCACCCCTCCGGCCCGCGGTCAGCCGTGGAGCGGAGGCCATTGCGAGCAGCTCGCCGTGGAAGCGATGTACCCGGGCCGGGCCGGCCCACCGGCAGGCCGTCGGTTCCCGCGGGGATCTGACGGGTCCGTCGCGGAGTCCCGCGCAGCGGCGTCCGACGAAGACGCACGCGAGCCGAGCCCGGAAGTCCGTCCAGGACGTCTCGCCGTCGCCGTAGAGCCGCCCCGATTCGCCATGGTGATCGCGGAAACCGCGGCCCTGAAGGGCCGCGGGTTCGGGTCTTCCCCGGGGGGTTGGCGCCGGCGGCTCCCCTACGCGGCCCCCCGTGTCGTAGGCGAGGACGGCTTCGGGGGGCCGGGAGTCGACGGAGTTCTCCGGCCCGCCGTCGGCCGGATCACCAGCGCCGGCGCCGGCTTCGCCGGGCTCCTGGTTTCCTCGCACGAGCGGCACCGGGCTGTGGCCCAGCGGTTGCGGGAACTGCTCCCCTCCGGGCGTCAGACGTCAGTCGGTGTCGCCACGGCGGACCGGGCCGACGAGCCGATCGTGGCCTCTCTCCGCTCCTGGCGCAGGAAGGGCGTCGGAAACGTCCGCAGGCCGGTCGGCCGTGCCGTGTGCCCGGCGCCGGCTCCCTCCTCGATCCGGTGGTTACCGTGACCCCCGGCAGCCGGTCGGCGCGGATCCAGGCTCTCGTGGCCGAGCAGGCGGCCCTGCGCGGCGTCCGGGTCGGCCTCCTCGACGTGTGCACGGCGGCGGTGGCGGCGCTGCCGGTCGGCGGGGCCGGGGTGTCCGCGATGTCCCGCGACCGGGCGAGCCATCCGCTGTGCAGCACCGACTCCGTCAGTCAGCAGCTGGAAGAACTCCAGCTCACCCTGGGCGAGGGGCCGTGCGTGGATGCCTTCGTCCTCGGCTCCTCGGTCCTCTGCACGGACTTGTTGGCCGGTGAACTCCAGCAGCATTGGACGGTGTTCGCCGATGCGGCCCTGGAAGCCGGAGCCAGGGCGGTCTTCGCCTTCCCCTTGCAGATCGGTGCCATCAGCCCCGGGGTACTCGACCTGTACTCCAGCACCTCGGTCGAGCTGGACGCGGACGAGGTGGCCGACGCGATGGCCTTCGCCGACACTGCCACGTTGCTTCTGCTCGACGCCGGGATCAGCGTGACGGGTGTCCCGTCCGACACCGGCGCGTCCGGCACCGACGTGGCCGGCACGGACCTGCCGGGCGCCGCGCCCCTCGACGACCTGGGCGGTTACCGGGCCGAGATCGACCAGGCCACCGGCATCCTCATGGTCCAGCTCGGCGTCGGCGCCGAGGAAGCCTTCATCCGGCTGCGCGCCCACGCGTACGCCCGGGGGACACGGATCTCGGTGGTCGCCGCCGACGTGGTCGCCCACCGGCTCCGCTTCCCCCCGGAGACGACAGCGTCCGACCCGCAACCGCCGGATGCGCGACCGCCCGACGAGGAGCCCTGATGCTCACGCCCCACAAACAGAGGTGTGCACGATGAAGGAACAGCTGATGGCCCGGACGTTCGTCGAGTTGGCGGACAGTCTCGTCGCCGACTTCGACCTCATGGACTTCCTGCGCCTGCTCACCGACCGCTGCGTCGATCTGCTCGACGCGAGTGCGGCGGGCGTCCTGCTCGCCGACCGCGACGGCGTGCTGCGTGTCATGGCCGCCTCCGACGAACGGGTGCGCCTCCTCGAACTGTTCCAGCTCCAGAACCACGAAGGCCCCTGCCTGGACTGCTTCCACACCGGGATCACCGTGTCCGTTCCCGACCTGCGCGACGAAGCGGCGCGCTGGCCCCTGTTCACCGCCCAGGCGCAGCGCCTCGGCTTCACCGCCGTCCAGGCGCTGCCCATGCGCCTGCGCGACGAGGCCGTCGGCGCCCTCAACCTGTTCCACACCACCCCGGCGCCCATCAACCCCGCCGCCACCCCCTTCGCACAGGCCCTCGCCGACGTCGCCACCATCAGCGTGCTGCAACAACGCACCACCGAGCGCAGCACCCTCCTCAACGAACAGCTGCAGACCGCCCTCAACAGCCGCGTCCTGATCGAACAGGCCAAGGGAAAGCTCGCCGAACGCCGCAACACGGACATGGAGCGGGCCTTCACGACGCTGCGTACCTACGCCCGCGCCCACAACCGCCGCCTGGCGGACGTCGCCCGCGCCTTCATCGACGAGACCGAGCACCTTCCCGGTCTCACTTCCGGAAGTTCCTGATCAGCCTCCTGCGAGAAGGGTTCGTCATGCCGCTCGGCCCCACCACCGAGACCTCCCTCGACACTCCGGACACCCCCGGCTCCCTCGACGAGGAGGAGCTGAGCGCGCTGGACGCCCACTGGCGGGCAGCGAACTACCTGGCCGTCGGGCAGATCTACCTCATGTCCAACCCACTGCTGACCGAGCCGCTGACGCCTGAGCACGTCAAGCCGCGACTGCTCGGGCACTGGGGCACCTCACCGGGCCTGAACCTGGTCCACACCCACCTCAACAGGGTCGTCAAGGCGAGGAACCTGGACGCGATCTGCGTCTGGGGGCCCGGTCACGGCGGACCGGCCGTGGTGGCGAACTCCTGGCTGGAGGGCAGCTACACCGAGACCTACCCGGACATCACACGGGACACGGCCGGCATGGCCCGCCTCTTCCGGCAGTTCTCCTTCCCGGGCGGCATCCCCAGTCACGTCGCACCCGAGACTCCCGGATCGATCCACGAGGGCGGCGAGCTGGGCTACTCCCTCTCGCATGCCTACGGGGCCGCGTTCGACAATCCGGGACTTCTGGTGGCCTGCGTGATCGGCGACGGTGAGGCCGAGACGGGCCCGCTGGCAGCGTCCTGGCACTCCAACAAGTTCCTCGACCCGGTACGGGACGGCGCCGTCCTGCCGATCCTGCACCTCAACGGCTACAAGATCGCCAACCCGACGGTCCTGGCCCGGATACCGGAGCGCGAACTCGACTCCCTGCTCAGGGGATACGGCCACGAGCCCCTCCATGTCACCGGGGACGACCCTCACACCGTCCACCAGACGATGGCTCGTGCCATGGACGAGGCCCTGGACCGCATCGCCGCCTTCCAGCACGCGGCCCGCACGGAGGGCGCTGCCGAACGCCCGCGGTGGCCGGTGATCGTCCTGCGTACGCCGAAGGGCTGGACCGGGCCCGCTGAGGTCGACGGCCTCCCGGTGGAGGGCACCTGGCGAGCGCACCAGGTGCCGCTGCCGGCCGTACGCGAGAACCCGGACCATCTGAGGCAGTTGGAGCGGTGGCTGCGCTCCTACCGTCCCGAGGAACTTTTCGACGATCACGGGCGCCCCCGGGAGCAGGTCCTGGCGTGTGTCCCCGACGGCGCACACCGGCTGGGCGCCAACCCGCACACCAACGGCGGCCTGCTGCTGCGCGACCTGCCCGTACCGTCCCTGGAGCGGTTCGCCGTCCCCGTCGACAAGCCCGGCGCGACAGCGCACGAGCCGACCCGCGTCCTCGGCGACCTGCTCGCGCAGGTGATGGCCGACACGGGCGAGCGGCGCGACTTCCGGCTGGTCGGCCCGGACGAGACGGCCTCCAACCGCCTCCAGGCCGTCTACGAGGCGAGCGGCAAGGCGTGGGAGGCCCAGATACTGTCCACGGACGAACACCTGGAGCGCGGCGGCCGGGTGGTGGAGATCCTCTCCGAACACACCTGTCAGGGCTGGCTGGAGGGCTACCTCCTCACCGGTCGGCATGGCCTGTTCTCCTGCTACGAGGCATTCGTCCACATCGTCGACTCCATGGCGAACCAGCACATCAAGTGGCTTCGCGTCGCCCGCCGACTCCCCTGGCGCCGCCCGATCGCCTCCCTCAACTACCTGCTCACCTCGCACGTGTGGCGCCAGGACAACAACGGTTTCTCGCATCAGGACCCCGGCTTCGTCGACCACGTGCTCAACAAGTCGCCGGAGGTGGTAAGGGTCTACTATCCGCCGGACGCCAACTCCCTGCTGTGCGTGGCGGATCACGTGCTGCGCAGCCGCGACTACGTCAACGTCGTCGTCGCGGGCAAGCAGCCGTGCTTCGACTGGCTCGACCTCGACGCCGCCCGCGCGCACTGCGCCCGCGGCGCCGGCATCTGGGAGTGGGCGGGCACCGAGGCCGACCTCGGCGAGCCCGACGTGGTGCTCGCCTGCGCGGGTGACGTCCCCACCCTCGAAGTGCTGGCCGCGGCCTCGCTGCTCCGCCGCCATCTGCCCGACCTCGCGGTACGGGTGGTCAACGTCGTGGACATCGCCCGGCTGCTGCCCGTGGAGGAACACCCGCACGGCATGCCCGACAGCGAGTACGACGCGCTGTTCACCCCCGACAAGCCCGTCGTCTTCGCGTACCACGGCTATCCGTGGCTGATCCACCGGCTCGCCTACCGCCGCGCCAACCACCCGCACCTGCACGTGCGCGGTTACAAGGAGGAGGGCACCACCACGACTCCGTTCGACATGGTCGTACGCAACGACCTCGACCGGTACCGGCTGGTCATGGACGTCATCGACCGGGTGCCGGGCCTCGCGGTCCGCGCGGCTGCGTTGCGGCAGCGGATGGTCGACGTCCGCTACCGCCATCACGACTGGATCCGCGCCCATGGGGCGGACCTGCCCGAGGTCGCCGAATGGACCTGGAGCCAGTGACCACGGAGTCGGTGACCACCCGTGCGGCTGAGCTGCGGGTGGGGAACGCCGCCGCCGAGGACGCAAAGGCCGTGCTGGCCGCGCTCGCGAGCAGCCCCGACGGCCTGTCGGGGGGCGAGAAGGGTGAGGCGGCCGAGCGGCTCGCGGCCGTCGGGCCGAACGCCGTGCGCACCCACCACGTCCGCGTCCTGGCGGTCCTCGGGCGGCAGCTGCGCAGTGCCCTGCTGATCCTGCTCGCGGTGACGGCCGGGGTCTCGTACTTCTTCGGCGAGCGGACCGGCGCGGTCATCATCGCGGGGATTCTGGTGCTGAGCGTCGCGCTGGGCTTCGTCAACGAGTACCGGGCGGAGAGGGCGGCACAGGCCCTGCACTCGCGGGTGCGGCACACGGCTGTGGTGATCCGCGGCGGCGCGGCCACCGAGGTCGATGTGACCGAGCTGGTGCCGGGCGATGTCGTCCGGCTGACGCTGGGGCAGGTGGTCCCGGCGGACCTGCGCCTGCTGGAGTGCACCGCGTTCGCCTGCGACGAGAGCGTCCTCACCGGGGAGTCCGCCCCCGCCGACAAGGACCCGGAGCCGGTCGCCGCAGGGGCGGCCCTGGCCGAGCTGACCTCCTGCGCGCTGATGGGGACGGTGGTGCACGGGGGCAGCGCGACCGGAGTGGTCGTCGCCACCGGGGGCCGTGCCGAGTTCGGGCGGATCGCGCTGGGGCTGGGGGAACGGCAGCCGGAGACCGACTTCCAGGCGGGGCTGCGCCGCTTCTCCATGCTGCTCCTCAAGGTCGCCGCCGCCCTCACCACCGGGATCTTCGTCATCAACCTCCTGCTCCAGCGCCCGCTGCTCGACGCTCTGCTCTTCTCGTTGGCCATCGCGGTGGGCATCACCCCACAGCTGCTGCCGGCCGTGGTGAGCACGAGCCTGGCCACCGGCTCCCGGCAGCTGGCGCGGCGCAAGGTCCTCGTCAAGCGGCTGGTGTGCATCGAGGACCTGGGCGACATGGATGTCCTGGTCACCGACAAGACCGGCACGCTCACCGAGGGCCGCATCCGTTTCGAGGCGGCCCTCGACCCGGCCGGCGCACTCTCCGACACGGTGCTGAAGCTCGGCCTGCTGGCCACCGAGGGCGACCTCGACCACGTGGGCGGCAACGCGCTGGACAGCGCGCTGTGGCAGGCCACGGGCAAACCCCCGGCCGGACACCACCGGCTCGCGCTGCTGCCCTTCGACCACGACCGGCAGCTGGGCTCCGCGCTCGTCGAGCGCCCGGACGGCAGCCGCCTTCTCGTCGCCAAGGGCGCGCCCGAGGCGGTCCTGGCCCGCTGCGGTGACGTACCGGAGAAGGCCGCGGCGGTGCTCCAGGAGCACTTCGCGGCGGGCAGCCGGGTGGTCGCCGTGGCCACCCGGGACGCGGACGGGCAGACGTCCCTCAGTGCCGCCGACGAGTACCGGCTGTGTCTGGCCGGCTTCCTGGTCTTCCTCGACCCGCCCAAGACCGGCGCCGCCGCCTCACTGCGCCGCCTCGCCGACCTCGGCATCACCGTCAAGATCTGTACGGGCGACAACGCGCTAGTCGCCCAGAAGGTCTGCGCCGACCTCGGCCTGCCGCCCGGCCGCGCCCTCACCGGCCAGGACATCGGTCAGCTGGACGACGACCAGCTGACCCGTGCGGCCGAGACCACCACCGTCTTCGCCCGCGTCTCGCCCCAGGACAAGGCACGGGTCGTACGGGCGCTGCGGCGCCGGGGCCGCGACATCGGGTTCCTGGGCGACGGCGTGAACGACGCGCTGGCCCTGCACGCGGCCGACGTGGGGCTGTCCGTGGACACCGCGACCGACGTGGCCAAGGACGCGGCGGACGTCCTGCTCCTGGAGAAGGACCTCGGGGTTCTCGCCGACGGGGTCGCCGAGGGCCGCCGGATCTTCGCCAACACCATCAAGTACGTCCTGATGGGCACCTCCAGCAACTTCGGCAACATGTTCAGTGCGGCTGGAGCCTCCCTGGTGCTGGCCTTCCTGCCGATGCTGCCCTCACAGATCCTGCTCAACAACCTCCTCTACGACGCGGGGCAGTTGACCATCCCCACCGACCACGTCGACCCGGAGCAACTGCGCGCGCCCTCACACTGGGACATCGCCTTCATCCGTCGCTTCATGCTCTTCTTCGGGCCCGTCAGCTCCCTCTTCGACTTCCTCACCTTCGCGGTCATGATCGAGATCTTCCACACCGGCGCCGAACTGTTCCGCTCCGGCTGGTTCGTGGAGTCCCTCGCCACGCAGGCACTGGTCGTCTTCGCCATCCGCACCCGCCGGGTGCCGTTCTACCGCAGCCGGCCCAGCCGCCCCCTGCTGGTCAGCGCCATCGGCGTCGTCACCGTCGGTGTCGCGCTGCCGATGTCCCCGCTCGCGGGACCACTCGGTTTCCAGTCCCTGCCGCTCGGACTCCTCCTCACCCTGGGCCTGATGGTCGTGCTCTACCTGGTGCTGATCGAGGGCGCCAAGCACGTCTTCTACGCCCGCCTCGACGCGCGGGCCGCACATCCGCCGGTGCGCCACCGCACCCGTCGGCACCGCATCCAACGGCGGGCCGGCCGCTTCAGCCACCCCGGACCGCTGTGACCCCGGTGACATGCTGTCACCGGGGCCATCAGCTGTTCCGCACCGCACCACACCAGGACGATCGCGTCACCCCGGGCGGCCCGGAACGGTCAACCGCTCAAGGCTTCCTCGGCATCCCGCCGCGTCGGCCAGTTGTCCCGCCGCTCCCGGGCCACCTCGGCACGGCTGCCGGCCCGCTCCCCGGGCAGGGACACCGACGGTGCGAGGGCAGGTACCGAGGTGGCCGGCTCGGGGATCACAGCGCTGGTGGACAGCGCGGGGCGCCTGGCGGTCCGGTGCACGCGCCGGCCCGCGGACTCGTCGCCCGTCTCCCTGCTCTGGTGCTCGAAGAAGCGGAGCATCTCCACGGGGAACGGCATCACGAGGGTGCTGTTCTTCTCGGCGGAGACGTCCACCACGGTCTGCAGCAACCGCAGTTGGAGTGCCCCGGGGGTGTCGGCCATCGTCGCGGCGGCGTCGGTCAGCCGCTGGGACGCCTGGAACTCTCCGTCGGCCGCGATGACCCGCGCCCGGCGTTCCCGCTCGGCTTCGGCCTGCTTGGACATGGAGCGCATCATGGGCTCCGGCAGGGCGATGTCCTTGATCTCGACGCGTTCGATGCGCAGACCCCAGGGCTCCTCGGTGGGGGCGTCCATCACCTTCTTGAGTTCCGCGTTGATGTGGTCGCGGTCGGAGAGCAGCGTGTCCAGGTCCGCCCTTCCGATGACCGAGCGGAGCGACGTCTGCGCGATCTGGGAGACAGCGGCAGGATAGTTGCGGACGTTCACCAGGGCCCTGACCGGGTCGATGACCTTGAAGTAAACGACCGCGTCGACGGTGAGCGTCACGTTGTCGGCGGTGATGGACCGCTGCGGCGGGATGCCGAGGACCTCGGTCTGTACGGACACCTTCCGCATCCGGTCCCCGATCGGCCGGATGACGCGCAGGCCGGGCCCTCGTATGTCCGGCAGCAGCCGCCCGAAGCGGAACACCACGCCCTTCTCGTACTGCTGGACGTTGCGCACGCTCAGGGCGAGCAGGACCAGTCCGGCCACGGCGCACACCGCCAGCACGGTGATCAGAACACCCATGGTTCTCACTTTCCTTACGTCGATGACGGTCCCGGACCCGAGCGGTCCGGGAAGCACACGGCACGGGAGGACCCCGGCCTGTCGTCTGCGGCGCGGCCGGGGTCTCGGGCTGCTGCTGAGGCTCTGGTGGGGCGGCCCGGCTCAGCCGGGAGAACTCTGCGGTACGCCGGCCCGGGCGGCGGGCCGGTACGCGCGGTTCAACAGGCCCCACGTGATCAACGCCGACGGCGGATCGGGCACGGCCGTCGGCGAGGGACCGAGAAGAGCGGAAGGAATCCGCAGTGATGGGGAGGAGGACGTACGGGGGTCGGCGTGGGGCAAGCGGTCGCAGTCATGACGCGCACCCTGCTCCGGGCCGACCGGAACCGGCCCGGCGTGATCACATCGCCGAAAGCGACAACGTCATGGAAGCCGATGCACGAAATACCCTCGGTAACACCACAGTACTCCGTTGACGACCCGAGCGGACTCCCGTCAGGTAGCGCGGCCGGTCCAGGTCCGGGCAAGGTGGAGCCTTCCCAGCCGGGTCCGGTGACAACACCCCCGGGATCGCGCCAGGAGTGCGGACCCGGGGGGACTGGTCCGAGGCCACCGTCAACGGACTGCGACTCCCAAGCCCACGCCGTCCTTCCCAACGGTGGCCAAACCCTGGCGTGGGTGTGCAACGGCATCGCTGAGACCGAATGTGAGTCGCACGGGCGGTGCCACGGGAGCCAGTAGAGACAGCCGTCATGAACGCCTCCTTCACGACGGTCGGTCGCAGCACGTGAACTGGCACACAGCCCGAAGTCTTGCAACCCGCACGGGGGCCGACTTCTGGAACCGGCCCAGCCCCGGCCGGCGAGGAGCACGCAGGGGGTGTGCGATCAGAGCCAGTCCCCGTTCTTGAAAACGAAGTACAGCGTCACAGAGGCAACGAGGATGACGGCGCTGGACACGATGAATCCCGACTGGTGTGCGAAGCCGGGGTAGGGAAGATTCTGTCCATAGAAGCCGGTGATCGCGGTGGGCACGGCGATGATCGCGGCCCAGCTCGTCACCTTCTTCATGATCAGGTTCATCCGGTTCGCCTGCACCGACAGGTTGGTCTCCATCGCCGAGGCCACCAGGTCGCGCAGCGACTCCGTCCACTCGCCGGCACGCAGCACGTGGTCGTACACGTCTCGGTAGTACGGCAACAAGGGCCCGTCGACGACGTCGAGGTCGGGGCGCATGAGGGCGTTGACGACCTCCCGCATGGGCAGGACCACGCGGCGGAGCCGGACCAGTGTTTTCCGCAGGGCGTAGGACTGGCGCTGTACGGTCTGGATCTGCCGGCCGCCTTCGGCGAAGAGCAGAGCGTCCAGTTCCTCGATACGTTCGTCGAGCCGCCGTACCGCGGCGAAGTGCCCGTCGACGACATGGTCGAGCAGACCGTGGAGCAGAAAGGCGACCCCGTGCGCTGCCAGAGCCGGGGTGCGGTCCCAGCGGGCGACCAGCTCGTCGAGGGCGAACGCTGCGTCCTTGCGGACCGTGATCAGGGCCTGCGGCGTGAGGATGACCGCGAGCTCGCTCATCGTCAGTCCCACGCCGTCCGGGTCGACGGCGACCGCGTAGATACTGAGGAAGTGGTGGGTGCGGTAGTTGTCGAGTTTCGCCCGCTGTCCCTCGTGCAACGCGTCCTCGAGAGCCAGCTCGTGCAGACCGAGTGCCTCGCCGACCGCCGTGAACTCGGCTCGGTCCGGGCGGTACAGGTCCAACCACACGGTGGTGGACGGGTCCTCCAGATGCCGGGAGATGTCCCGGACCGGGAAGTCCTCCTCGGCCAGGGAGCCGTCGCGGTACAGCCGGGTACGGGCCACGTCGCGCACCCTAACGGCACCGGCGGAGCCCCGGCGGACACCACGACCGGGCATCCACTCCGACGGGGGCACCGCCTCGACCGCCTTGAGGGCACCGCCCGGCACATACAGCCCTACGGGCACCCGGAGCTCCGGAAGTCATTCCTCGGGCTCGTGGTGTTCCTCGCCGCTCCGAAGGCCCTCCGCGGGGACCGTGTATGCCTGACGGGTGCCGGTGTCGATGAGGATCTGTGCGGCATCGGTGACGTTGTCGGCCCGGACAGCCCTGGCCATCGCGGCACGGGCGGCCTCGGCTGTCGCGTGGGGCGGGACCACGAGAAGGGAGAAGTGGTCCTGGCCGCCGCGAGTGATCAGGACGGTGTCGTCACCCACCGGAAAGGAGTCGATACGGACGACCTGGTCGTCGATCACCAGGTGCGGGGGAAGTTCATCCCAAGCGCTGGCGTCCAGACCGACGCGCGTGATGGAGCCGAGATGCACGGTCAGCGCGTGGACGAGGTCGGGCAGCTCAGCACCGATGTCGCGGGAACGCGGCCACCACGCACCGTCGAAGTTGCCTTCCCGGGACCGTGTCGTCTCCAGCCTCAGAAGGACCGTCCCGGGTTTAGCGGCCCGATGGATCGCGTCCGGCAGAAGACGTGGAACGCGAGGGATGTCGGATTCGCTCATGGTGTGTCCGCCTGTCTGCGGGAAGCGGTGCCGCCGCCGAACGCGGGACCTCGTCCTCTCACCGTAAGCCGTGCCCCGCCGCAGCGGCTGCGCGACGTTTCCGGGCCCCGTTGTCCATCGGCGGACTGCCTGCTCACGCACACGTCCCGGACCTCCGCAGCGGCGTACAGTGAGAGGACCGGGAGTACTTCGCACGCCGGCCGCCATGTCGGTGCCATTTCCGGCGAGCAACAACACCGGCCTCCGAGAGGAGGCCCGGGGACAGGTCCGCGTCATGACCGCGACCATCGAACCCACGATCATCCAACAACGCCTGCCTTCGTCGGCGGCCCGGCTGTCCCTGACCCCGATCGGTTCGGTTCCCGGTCTCCTGGACGGCGCCTGGTGGCCCCGCTCCCGTGATCTCCTCCGCGAGATCCCCACTCTGACAGACGCACTGGACACGTGCTGGGGCCGGATCACCCACGTCACCGTGAACCCGACCCACTGGCCCGTCATCCCGCGCAAGGTCCCCGTCACGGGCCACACGGTGCATGTCGGCTGGTTCGCCGCCGAGCAGGACCCGAACAAAGTGATCCTCCTCTCCTACACGGTGGGCCGCCTGGACCTGCTGGTGATCCCTCCGGAGGCGGAACCGGCCGCCGCCGCCCGGCTGATGGCAGCGGCAACCTCTCCGGGGGGCATCCGCACCGCCGGCGGTCTGATGGCCGACGAGGCCATCAGCCGGGACGCGGCAGAGGCTCATAACCGGGAAGAGAAATGGGAGACCGACGGCGGAGCCGCTTCGGCTGACGGAGCCGCGACCGGGATCTCTAGTTCCACCCCCGCCCCGAGGAGGTGAGGACGTGGAGACCGCCGTCACCGTCGTCGTGATCATTGTCGTGATCATCGCGGGAATGATCGTGATCCACCGGCTCAACACACAGCATGACGAAAGGATCGGGACGTTCCGCTACAGCGACGCCCTACCGGGAATCGGTCGGCGGACCCGTACGAGCCCAGGTGCCGCCGTGCCGAAGGGCCCTCCTACCGACGCCACCCGCAGTGAGCATCAAGAGGGCAGCCGTTGATGACGCGGACCTGCTTGCAGCCAGACGGCACGCCGGAGCACACCAAGACCGCGTCGAACGCCACGCACCGGGGCCGTCCGTGAACACGAGGTACCCCCGGTCCCGTCGCCTGACAGGGTAGGCCACCGTCCGCCGTATGACTCTGTATGACTCTGTGACCTGACCCTCCCTCTCAACTCCCGCGCCGGTCGCGTGTCCTGGCGCGGGCCGGCCGCGCGCCCCGGGTTACGCCCCCGCCTCCGGAGAGGCGTCGGCCTCCGCCCCCGCGTCCTCGCCCCCGTCCCCGTCCTGCCCCTGCGCCCGCCGCCCCACGACCACCGCTGCCGCCGCCGCGCTGCCGAGGAACGCCAGGGCGACCGTCCACGGCCGGTCCAGGACGTGGCCGGTGGCGTGGTCGAGGGAGTAGCGGCCGGCTCCGGCGACGCCGATCGCGGCGGCCGTGAAGCCGAGGAACGCCGGGTACTCGAAGCCGCCGGCCGTGGCGAAGAAGCCGGCCGGGGCGTGTACCGAGACCGCGCCCGCCATCGCCCCGGCCGCCGCCGCCCCGGCCGCCGGGGTGGCGAGGCCCAGGGCCAGGAGGGCGCCGCCGCCGGCCTCGCCGAGCCCGGCGGCCACCGCGCTCTGTTTGCCGGGGCGGAAGCCCATGTGCTCCATCGCCGCGGCCGTGCCCTCGATGCCGCCGCCCCCGAACCAGCCCAGGAGCTTCTGGGCGCCGTGCGCCGCGAGGACGGCTCCGGTGCCCACCCGCAGGACCAGCAGTCCCAGGTCCCGTCGGTTGATGCATGTCATGACTGCCTCCGCGGTGGCCGTTCGTGGCGTGGCACGCCCCACGGGCGTACGCACTCCACTCTCCGTGGCGCGGGGCCCGGGGCCCCGGTGTTGCTGGGCCGTACGGGTCATCGCCGACCACCGGGGTTCCCGTTCGCGGGGCGGTCAGTCCTCGCCCTGGGCCGTCTCGATGCCGCCGTGCAGATCGACCGCTGCCTCGGCCGCCGAGACGGCGGAGGCGCAGAGGCAGGCGAGCAGCGCCGCCGCTATCAGGCGGGGGTCGCGCGAGCGGAGCGGTGCGGCGGGCGGGCGGCGGTCCAGGAGGGCGGCGACCCGGCGCGGCACCGGTCCGGTGGCCGCCGCGAGGACGGCGCGCGGCGCGGGCGCGGCGGTGCGTCCGGCGAGGGCGGCGCGGCCGATGGCGCGGGCGGCGAGCCGGCGGTCGCCCACGGCCCGGGCGGCGGCCTCGTCCGCCCAGCGCTCCAGGGCGTACTCCAGGGGCGCGCGCAGCGAGCGGAGCGCGGGGTGCAGATGCGCGGCGAGCTCGGCCGCCGCGAGGAAGAGGTGGTGACGGGCGCGCAGATGGGCGCGCTCGTGGGCGAAGAGCGCCTCGCGCTCCGCCGGGTCGAGGGCGCGCAGCATGCCGGTGGTCACCACGATGCGGCCGGGGCGGCCGGGCAGCGCGTAGGCGTACGGGCCCGGGTCGCGCACCACCGCGAGCTCCCCGGTGGCGGGCGCGAGACGGCGACGGACGGCCCGCACCTCGCCGGTCTGGCGGCGGACGGTGCGGATCAGGGCGACGCCGCACAGGGCGAGCAGGGCGCCGGCCGCGCAGGCGGCGGGCAGGGCGACCGCGCCGGGCACCGCGTCGAACGGGGTCACCAGATGGCCGAGGGCCGCGACCAACGGGAGCCGCAGGGCGCCCGCGGCGGTCAGCAGTCCGAGGGCAGCCGCCGAGCAGAGGGCGAGGCCGGTGGTGGTGGCGGTGAGGAGCCAGGCGGCGGGCCTGGGCGGAAGTGCCTCGGCGAGCCGGCACGCCGCCGGGACGGCGAGGAACGGGACGAGCAGCGGAACCCACACCGCGAAAATCATTTCCGGTCACCCCCGGCACGGTCCTGGCCGAGGGAGGTCCGGTCGCCGGATATCGCCTCGCCGGGCGCGCCCGCCTCCCCGTCGAGCAGGGTCCGCAGCAGGCGTTCGTCCTCGTCGCTGAGTTGCGAGACGAAGCGGGCGAGGACCGTGGAGCGGTCCTCCTCCTTGGCGAGTTCGGTGTGCATCCGGCGGGCGGTGAGGCCCGGCGAGTCCTCGGTGGGGGTGTAGGCGAAGCCCCGGCCGGAGCGGTCGCGGGTGACGGCGCCCTTCTCGTAGAGCCGGGTGAGGATCGTGGTCACGGTGGTGCGGGCCAGGCTGCCGCCCAGGGCGCCCTGGACCTCGCCGGGCGTGAGGGGGCCCTCGGCGGCCCACAGCGCGGCGAGCACACCCGCCTCCAGCTCCCCGGCGGGCCGCCGCGCGTCGCCGCCCGCACGGCCGGCGAAGGGGCCGGACCCGTCAACGACGCCCATGGGAACGATCCTCCTCGATCTTTCGTCTACAGTTCTGTAGACCGTCTACAGCACTGTAGTCAGTCGGGCCGCGAGCTGCTCTCGGCCCGCAAACCATTATGGGAGGGCCCACCGCCATGGCCGTACCCCTGTTCGCCGCCACCCCCCAGGCCGTGAACGTGCTGGACGCGGGCTCGCTGCTCTCGGCCTTCGGCGCGATCGGCGTCGCCGTCGTGCTGTTCGCCGAGACCGGCCTGCTCGTCGGCTTCTTCCTGCCGGGCGACTCGCTGCTGTTCACCGCCGGGCTGCTGTGCGTGCCGGGCGGGGACGGGCCGGTCTCCCTCTCGCTGCCGCAGGTCCTGCTCGCCTCCGTGGCGGGCGCGCTCACCGGAGCGCAGGTGGGGTACTGGATCGGCCGCCGCGGCGGCCGGGCGCTTCTCGCCCGGACCAGGTCCCGCAAGCTCCATGAGGGCGCGGCGCGCGCCGAGGAGCTGCTCGCCAAGTACGGCCACGCGAAGGCGATCGTCCTGGCCCGCTTCGTTCCGATCGTCCGGACCGTGCTCAACCCGCTCGCGGGCGTGCTCGGCGTCCCCGCCGGCGTCTTCGCGCTCTGGCAGGTCGCCGGAGGCGCGGTGTGGACGTGCGGACTCGTCCTCGGCGGGTATGCGCTGGGTTCGTCCATCCCGAACATCGACCGCTATCTGTTGCCGCTGGTGGCGCTGGTCGTCGCCGTCTCGCTGCTCCCGATCGCCCTGGAGATCCTGCGCGCCCGCCGCGCCCGCACCGCAGAGGACACCCACTGATGCACTTCGACAACGGCTGGTACACCTGGGTCACCGAGCTCGCGCACGACGCGCCGGGCCCGGTCGACACGGCGGTCCGGCTCTGGTCGGACTACGGCCTGGGGCTCTTCGCGGTGCTGATGGTCCTCGCCTGGTGGCGGGCCCGTCCGGCCGGCGGCGCCCGGCTGGCCGCGGCGCTGGCCGCGCCGCTCGTCGTGGTCGCCGCCTTCGCCGTCAACGACCTGGCCAAAGCGGCCGTCCACGAACAGCGGCCCTGCCAGAGCCTGCACGTGATGACCGTGGAGGCCTGTCCGGCGCTGGGCGACTGGTCCTTCCCCAGCAACCACGCGGCGATCGCGGCGGCGTCCGCGGTGGCGCTCCTGCTGGGCGACCGGCTCCTCGGCGCGATCGCGGTGCCCGCCGCGCTGCTCATGGCCGCCTCCCGGGTCTGGATCGGCGCGCACTATCCGCACGACGTGCTGGCCGGTCTGGCCGTGGGCGCCGTCGTCGCCCTGGTCCTCACGCTGCTCGCGCGCCGGGCCGCGCCGTGGGTGGACCGGCTCCGCGACACCCGGCTGCGCCCGCTGGTGGCCGCCCGATGACAAGGGCCCGGCGCGTCGGAGCGGCCGTGTGCCTGCTGCTGTTCGTCCTGCTCACGGTGGTCGTCGCCGTACGGGACGGGGCACCGCTGCCCGGCGACCGGGCCTCGCACTCCTGGGCGGTGCACCACCGCCCGCCGGTGGCGGAGGCGCTGGCCCGCGCGCTCACCGCCACCGGCACCGGGCCGCTCCCGTATCTGCTGGCCGTCGGCGCCGGGCTGCTGGCCGGGCGGGACCCCCGCCAGCGCCTGTGCGCGGCGGCGGGCGCCCTCGCGGTCCTCGCCCTCGGCCAGGCCGTGCGGTTCGCCGTGATGGCCGCCGTCGCCCGCCCGCGCCCCGCCCTGGCCGACTGGGCCACCCACGCCTCGGGTTACTCCTTCCCCTCCGGTCACACCACCACTTCGGCGCTGACCGCCGGGCTGCTGGCCTGGGGCGTGACGAGGCGCTCCCGCTCGTCCTCGGGCCGCCTCGCCGCGGCGCTGATCCTGCTGTGGGGTGCGGCGGTCGGCCTCTCCCGTGTCTACCTCGGGGTGCACTGGCTGACCGATGTGCTCGGGGGCTGGCTCTTCGCGGCGGTGTGGCTGACCCTCGGCAGCTGGGTGACGGCGCCGCACATCCCGGTGGAGATACGGCGTGAGGAGCCGGCGGGCCGCCTCTGAGCGGCGAGGAGGCCGGGAGGCCCGCCCTCAGCAGGCCGCCATGCAGTCCGCGCAGTAGCGGTCGGCGTCGGAGAGGTCCGGGTCCGGTGGGACCGCTGCCTGCGGGCGGGCGAGCGTGCGTCCGCACATCGTCCTCGGCTCGTCGGTGCTCATGACGTGCCAGAGCAGGGCTCCCCGGCCCGCTGCCCCGGTCTCGCCGGAGTCCCGCTCGGCTCTCATCTCGTGCACGGCGGCGGCCCTTTCGTTCAGGTCGTTCGGGGCGTTCACGTCGTTCGGGACGTTCACGTCGTACGGGGTGTCAGGGGCGCCGGGGGCCGTTCGGGCCGTCCCGGGGGCGTTCAGGCGGCCTTGAAGTAGGCGTTCCAGCCGCCCGCCGGGGCCTGGCCGACGTCCAGCGCCCGCAGCCTGTCCAGCACCCGGGGGTCCTGGGCGTCGAGCCAGTCCACGAACTGGCGGAAGGAGACCAGCCGTACGTCCTTCTTCCCGGCCATTCCCTTCAGCGCCTCCTCGACGGCGTCCATGTAGATGCCGCCGTTCCACTCCTCGAAGTGGTTGCCGATGAAGAAGGGCGCGCGGTTCGTCTCGTACGCGCGCTGGAAACCGGCGAGATAGGCGCTGGTGGCCTGCTGCCGCCAGGCCGGGTAGCGCGAGGGCGTGCCCCGGGTGGTGTTCGCGGACTGGTTGGCGAGGATGTTGTAGTCCATCGACAGCACCTCGAAGGAGTGCCCGGGGAAGGGCACGCCCTGGAGCGGCAGGTCCCAGATCCCCTGGCGCTTTCCCGGCCACACCTGGCGCCCGCCGGGCGAGGAGGCGTCGTAGCGCCAGCCGAGCTGCCGGGCGGTGGGCAGCAGGTTGTCCTGGCCGAGCAGGCAGGGGGTGCGACCGCCGATCAGCTCCTTGCGGTAGTCGAAGGGCAGCGGTTCCAGGTCGCGCCAGCCGGTGTTGGTCCGCCACTCGGTGACGAAGGAGACGGCCTGTTCGATCTCGCTGCGCCACTGGCCGGGCGACCAGTTGGCCACCGATCCCGGGCCACCGCAGAAATGGCCGTTGAAATGCGTCCCGATCTCATGGCCGTCCCACCACGCCTCCCGTACACAGCGAAGTGTCTCGCGCACATGTGCGTCGTTCAGATAACCGATGTCCGAGGCGCCGATCGGATTATTGGGCGGCCGGTAGCGCGACTTGCCGGATTCCGTCAGGAGATAGAGCCCGGAGAGGAAGAACGTCATCGAGGCGCCGTGGTCGCGGGCGAGTTCCAGAAAGCGCGGGAAGAGCCCGTTGCCGACTTCCCCGGCGCCGTCCCAGGAGAAGACCACGAACTGCGGCGGGGTCTGTCCCGGTTCGAGCGGCAGGGGTCTGGGCTGGTTGGGCTGTGGACCGGTGTCCGCGGTCGAACCGTCACCGACCATCTTGAAGTGCGGTTTCACCGGGGCGTTGGGCGCGGCCGGGCGGCCCGGCCCGTTGCCCGGCGGCTGCGGTCCCCCGGCGGCGCCCCGCTCCCCGCCGGCCCCGCACCCGGCGACCGAGACCGCCGCCACGGCGCCAAGTCCGGTCTCCAGCACTGCCCTTCGGGTGATCTCCCGCATCGCCTCTCCCGTCAGCCGTCCCACGGACCCTCAATGGACGGACCGGAGAGTTCTGATGATGACCCGATAGCCGACAACCGCCTAAGAGTACGACGCGTTCACCGGCTTTTCCGGTAAACACAGAGGGGCGGCACCGGATTTCTCCGGGACCGCCGCAATTCCCGCGATACGGCCCGACCGGAGGAACACACGAGCGAGCCGGACGCCGCCCGCGCCGGATCGTGTGCGCGGCCGGCGGTGACGGCCGGGCCGGGCGCCGGGGAAGATGGGGGCCATGCAGGCGACTTCGCACTCGGGCACGCGGGGCACCCCGACCGCGTCCCGGCTCTCCTTCCGTACCGGGGACCTCGACGAGGCACGCCAGGTGATCGGCGAGACGTACTACGCCACCTCCATCGACGTACTGGACCGTACGCACCGGCTCGACGCCGTCTTCGACGTCACGCGGCTGGGGCCGCTGACCCTGGGCGACCTGCGCTGGGGCGCCGATGTGCGGATGCGCTTCGGCGACTTGGGGGCCTACCACGTCGACGTCCCCCTCTCCGGGGAGCTGAGCTGGCGCCAGGCGCGGACCTCGGCCACCGCGACCGCACGGCGCGCGGCCGTCTTCCAGCCCGAGGGCGAGCCGACGCTGGAGCGGTGGAACCGGGACTGCCGGCTGTTCGCCGTCAAGGTGGAGGCCCAGGCCCTGCTGCGTCATCTGGAGGTCCTGCTCGACCGCTCGGTCCCCACCGGGACACGGCTGGAACCCGAGGTCGACATCGCCCGGGGCCCCGGTCTGAGCTGGTCGCGCATGGTGGCCCTGGTCGTACGGGAAATGGACAACGAGCACGGGGCGCTCGCTCAGCCGCTCATGGCGGCCCGCCTCCAGGACGCCCTGCTCACGGGGCTGCTCCTGGCCACCGGCCACCGCTACCGCGAGGAGCTCGACAAGCCGGTCGGGGCCGTGCTGCCCGGCCCGGTCAAGCGGGTCGTGGACGCGATCCACGCCCATCCCGAGCGCCCCTACACCACCACCGAACTCGCCGGCCTGGGCCAGGTCGGCGCGCGCTGGCTCCAGGAGGGCTTCCGCCGTCATCTCGGCATGTCCCCGATGGCGTATCTGCGCGACGTCCGGATGAGCCGGGTCCACGCGGAGCTGCGCCAGGCCGACCCCGGCCGGCTGACCGTGGGAGAGGCGGCCTACCGCTGGGGCTTCACCCACCTGGGCCGCTTCGCGGACAGCTACCGCGCGCGCTTCGGCGAGCTGCCCTCCCAGACCCTGGGCACCCCCTGACGCCTCCCCCGGCTGCGGAAAACGGCCACGCATTCCGGATGAGCCGGCGGAGCTCCCGGCGATACGTTGTGAGCACCGTGCCCGGGACCCGGCACGGCGTCGGCACCCTGGTGATCGGCAACGCGGGCTGTTCCTGGGCCAGGTCAGCTCCCCCCGCTGAGCCGGGGGCAGCCCGCGGCCGACCGGTCCCCGAAAAACACCGAGGCCGCATCGGAAGTTTCCGATACGGCCTCTGACTCGCGTCACGCAAGTCGGGACGACAGGATTTGAACCTGCGACCCCTTGACCCCCAGTCAAGTGCGCTACCAAGCTGCGCCACGTCCCGGTGCCCGTCTGACCTGGGGTTTCCCCTGGCCGGTCGTGCATGAGAACCATACCTCACTCAGGGCGGTGTTCCGGTACGGGGAGCGACGGAGGGGACAATGGGCGTATGGAGACTTCTTCGCGCCGGGACCGGGACGCCGAGGGGCGGGCGCGCAACGCGCGGCCCAGGGACGGGCTGGGGCGGCCCCTGCCGTACGGCTCGCCCGGAGTGGAGCGGCTGGCGGAGGGGGTGGTGCGCACCCCGGACGAGACCGTGCGGGAGGCGCAGCGGCTGCTCGACGCGGGGATGCCGTTCCACGCGCACGAGGTGTTCGAGGACGCCTGGAAGTCGGGGCCGGAGAGCGAGCGCGAGTTGTGGCGGGGGCTCGCCCAGCTCGCCGTGGGGCTCACGCACGCCGCGCGCGGCAACGCGAAGGGCGGCGCCGCGCTGCTCGCGCGGGGCACGGACTCGCTGGGGCGGTACAGGGGGACACCGCTGTACGGGATCGATCCGGCCGGGCTCATGGCGTGGGCCCGGGCGCTCGCGGAGCGGCTGCCCGGACCGGTGGACGCGGCGGCCGAGGCGCCCCGGCTCACCCGCTGACGGCGGCCCCCGGGAGCCCGGCCGCCTCAGGCGCCGACCAGCACCACTTCCAGCGTGCGCGGGCCGTGTACGCCCTCCACCCGGTCCAGCTCGATGTCGCTCGTCGCGGACGGTCCCGAGATCCAGGTCAGCGGGCGTGTCGGGGTGAGCCGCGCCAGGGCCTGCGGGACCGACGCCACCACCTGGTCGGGCACGCGGACGACGCAGATGTGGTGGTCCGGGACGAGCGTGATCCGGCGCCTGCCCTGGTCCGGGCCGCCGTCCAGGACGAGGGTGCCGGTCTCGGCGACGGCGAGGGCGCAGCCGGTCACCACGCTGTCCACCGCGTCGAGTTCGGCCGGGGTGGACGCGGCCCGGTCCCGCACCTGTACGGCGTCGGCGGCGCCCAGCCAGCGCGGGGGCAGCCCGGCCGGCGCCAGGACCGTCGCCGCGCCGCGCTCGGCGAGCAGCCGGGCCAGCAGCGCCGGCAGGCCCTCGGTGTCCGTGCGGTGCACGAGCGCCCGGTAGTCGGCCAGGTTCTCGTGCAGCAGGTCGACGAGGGCGCCGGGGTCGTCCGGGGTGTGGCTGGTGAGGTAGTCGCGGGCGGGGTCCGGTGCCTCGCGGGCGTCGGCCACCGCCGTGCGGACGCGGGCCAGGATGCGGTCGCGGGAGTTCATCGGTCCCTCTTCTTCCACCAGTCGCGGAACGGTTCCGGCGGCAGTTCGGGCAGGGCGCGGCTGGCCGTCCACGCTCCGGCGCCGGGCGGGTTGGCCGGGTGCATCCGCCGGGTCCGGGTCGCCGCCCGCTCGGCCGCCGCCAGCACCGCAGGCCGGTCCATCGCCCAACTCGCCGCCTTCATCGCCGCCTTCTCCAGCCGGTGGCCCCGGCCACCCCGGTCCGCGACGCGCTCGCGCAGATGCACCAGCACCTCGGGGATGTCGATGGCGACCGGGCACACCTCGTAGCACGCCCCGCAGAGGGAGGAGGCGTACGGGAGCGAGGCGTCGATCTCGCTCGCGGTGCCGCGCAGTTGGGGGCTGAGGATGGCGCCGATGGGGCCGGGGTAGACCGAGCCGTACGCATGGCCGCCGGCCCGTTCGTACACCGGGCAGACGTTGAGGCAGGCGGAGCAGCGGATGCAGCGCAGCGCCTGGCGGCCCACCTCGTCGGCGAGGGTGTCGGTGCGGCCGTTGTCCAGCAGGACGAGGTGGAAGACCGAGGGGCCGTCGCCGTCGGTGGTGCCCGTCCACATGGTGGTGTACGGGTTCATCCGCTCGGCCGTGGAGGAGCGCGGCAGTGTCTGGAGGAAGACCTCCAGGTCCCGCCAGGCGGGGATCACCTTCTCGATGCCGACCACGGAGATCAGCGTCTCGGGCAGGGTGAGGCACATCCGGCCGTTGCCCTCGGACTCCAGGACGACCAGGGTGCCGGTCTCGGCGACCATGAAGTTCGCGCCGGAGATCCCGACCCTGGCGCGCAGGAACTTCTCCCGCAGATGCAGCCGGGCCGCCTCGGCCAGCTCGGCGGGGCTGTCGCTGAGGCCGTCCGGGGCGGGGCGGCCCCAATTCCCCATCTCCTCGCGGAAGATGTCGCGGATCTCGCCCCGGTTGCGGTGGATGGCGGGGACGAGGATGTGGGACGGCCGGTCGTGGCCGAGCTGCACGATCAGCTCGGCGAGGTCGGTCTCGTAAGCGGAGATGCCCTCGGCGGCCAGCGCCTCGTTGAGGCCGATCTCCTGCGTGGCCATCGACTTGACCTTGACGACCTCGTGCTCGCCGGTGGCCTTGACCAGGTCCGCGACGATGCGGTTGGCCTCCTCGGCGTCGGCCGCCCAGTGGACGGTGCCTCCCGCGCGTACGACCGACTCCTCCAGCATCACCAGATACCGGTCGAGATGGCGCAGGGTGTGGTCCTTGATCTGCCTGCCCGCCTCGCGCAGCTCCTGCCAGTCGGCGAGCTCGGCGACGGCCGCGGCGCGTTTGTCGCGGATGGTGTGGGTGGCGTGGCGGAGGTTGGCGCGCAGGGTGGCGTCGTGGACCGCGCCCCTGGCCGCCTTCGGGAAGGCCGGCATGCCGACGAAGGTGCCGCTCATACGTGGGGCTCCGCTTCCGTACTGGCCAGGATCTCGGCGAGGTGCACGGCCCGCAGGGGGTCGCCCCGGCGGCGCAGGATGCCGTCCAGATGCATCAGACAGGAGCTGTCGGCGCCGCAGAGCACCTCGGCGCCGGTGGTGAGCGCGCTGTCCGCCTTGTCGGTGCCCATGGCCGCCGAGACGTCCGGGTTCTTGAGGGCGAAGGTGCCGCCGAAGCCGCAGCACTCCTCGGCGCCGGGCAGTTCCCGCAGCTTGAGCCCCGTGACGGCCTCCAGGAGCCGCCGTGGCCGGTCACCGAGTCCCAGCATGCGCAGACCATGACAGGAGGGGTGATAAGTGACGGTGTACGGGAAGTACGCGCCGACATCCGTGACACCGAGGACGTCGACCAGGAACTCGGACAGCTCATGCACCCTCGGGACCAGCGACTGGGCGATGGCGCCGAGCTCGGTGCCCCGGCCCTCGGCGGCGGCCCTGCGGGCGAGGCGCGGGTAGTTGTCGCGGATCATGGCCGCGCAGGAGCCGGACGGCGTGACCACGTGGTCGTACCCCTCGAACACCGCCCCCATCCGGCGTACCAGCGGCTCGGTCTCGCGGCGGTAGCCGGTGTTGAACTGGGCCTGTCCGCAGCACGTCTGGCCGGGCGGGAAGTCGACCTCCACGCCCAGGCGTTCGAGAAGTCTCACCGTCGCGATGCCCGTGGCCGGGTACACCGCGTCATTGACGCAGGTGACGAAGAGTGCGACACGCATGGTCGGAGGATAGGCCGTGCCCCGCCGTCCCGGTAGGCCTCGCCGTTCGCGTCGTGGAAGGGATGGGGCAGACTCGGGACCGTGAGAAAGATCTATGTGATCGGCATCGGGGCGGGCGACCCCGACCATCTGACGCTCCAGGCCGTCAAGGCGCTGAACAAGGCGGATGCCTTCTTCATCCTGGAGAAGGGCGAGGAGAAGTCCGATCTGACCGGGCTGCGCAGGGACATCCTCGACGCACATGTCACCGGCCGCCCGTACCGGCTGGTCGAGGCGCGCGACCCCGAGCGCGACCGCAAGACATCGGACTACTCGCCCGCCGTCGACGACTGGCGGCGCCGCCGGGCCGACCTCTACGAGCGGTTCATCGTGGACGAACTGGCCGAGGACGAGTGCGGGGCGTTCCTGGTGTGGGGCGATCCGGCGCTGTACGACTCCACCCTCGGCATCCTGGAGGAGATCCTGGAGCGGGGCACGGTGGAGTTCGACCACGAGGTGGTGCCGGGCATCAGCAGCGTCTCGGCGCTCCTGGCCAAGCACCGCACGGGGCTGAACCGGGTGGCCCGGCCGGTGCAGATCACCACCGGGCGGCGGCTCGCGGAGGGCTGGCCGGAGGGGGTGGACGACGTGGTGGTGATGCTGGACGCGCGCCAGGCCTTCACCCGCCACCTCGACCAGGACCTGTACATCTACTGGGGCGCCTACGTCGGCACGCCGGACGAGATCCTGGTGCGGGGCCGCCTGTCGGAGGTCTCCGACCGGATCGAGGAGCTGCGGGCGCGGGCCCGCGAGCGCAAGGGCTGGATCATGGACACGTATCTGCTGCGGCGCGACTGAGCAGCGCGAGGACGCTCGGCACGTCCGGGGCGGTGGTCACCCCGGCGGGCGGCTCCGGCCGGCGCACCACGACGACCGGCAGCCCCAGTTCGCGGGCGGCGGTGAGCTTGGCGGCGGTGGCGGGGCCGCCGCTGTCCTTGGTGACGAGCACGTCGATGCGGTGCTCCCGCAGGAGCCGCCGCTCCCCGTCGAGGGTGAACGGGCCCCGGTCGAGGATGACTTGGCAGTGGCGGGGGGTCGGGGGGTCCGGGAGCTCGACGGAACGGATGAGGAACCAGAGCGGGTCGGGTCCGCCTTCACCGACCGGTCCGCTTTCACCGACGGGTACGCCTTCACCGACGGGTACGCCTTCACCGACGGGCCCGCTTTCACCGACGGGTACGAAAGCGGCGAGGCCGAGGCGGCCGGTGGTGAGGAACACCCGGCGGCCGAGGGCGGGCAGCAGGGCGGCGGCCTCGTCGAGGGTGCGCGCGCTGTGCCAGCGGTCGCCGGGGCCGGGGGTCCAGCCGGGGCGGCGCAGGGCGACGAGCGGGGTACCGGTGCGGCGGGCGGCCTCGGCGGCGTTCTCGCTGATGCGGTGGGCGAAGGGGTGGGTGGCGTCGAGGAGCGCGGTGACGTGCTGCTCCCGCATCCATGCCGCCAGCCCCTCGGCGCCGCCGAACCCTCCGACGCGGAGCTCGCCCGGGAGCGCGCGGGGTGCGCCGACGCGTCCGGCGAGGGAGGTGGTGACGCGGATGCCGGTGGCGGCGAGGGCGGCGGCGAGTTCGCGGGCTTCGGTGGTGCCGGCGAGGATCAGGGTGTGGGGGGGCAGGGGGTTGGCGGGGGTGGGCATGGGCCGAGGATAGTTCCCCCACCCCGCCCCTTCCCCGAATCCTCCGGAGGCGGGTGGGCGGGGGCGAGGCCCCCGGACCCCGTGGCGGTGGCCTGCGGCCCCCGGGCCCCGCTTTCGTCTTCTCCTGCGGGCCGGTGGGGGCCGGTCGCGCAGTTCCCCGCGCCCCTGAAGGAACGGGACCTTCGGCCCCTGTTCCCCCCGCCCCACCGTCCCCCTCAGGGGCGTGAGGCCCGGCCTCGAAGGGGCGCGGGGAACTGCGCGACCAGCCCACCACCACCCGCAGACGAAAGACCGCCCGCAACACCCCTCACCACGCCAGCTCCAGCACCTCCGGTGACCGGTGGATCAGCGTTGGCCTCATCCGTACCGGTGCGTCCGGGGACGCCAGGCGCAGGGTGGGGAAGCGGCTGGTCAGCAGTTGGACGGTGATGCGGAGTTGTTCGCGCGCCAGCTGCGCTCCCGGGCAGCTGTGGGCGCCGTGGCCGAAGGCGAGGTGGCGCGCGGGCGGGCGGGTGATGTCGAAGACGTCCGGGCGCTCGTGGCGGCGCGCGTCCCGGTTCGCCGAGCCGAAGGCCACGAAGACCGCCGCGCCCGTGGGCAGTTCGGTCCCGGACAGCAGCACCGGCCGGGTCGTGATGCGCCGGAACCCCTGGAGCGCCGAGTCGTAGCGCGCCGCCTCCTCGATCGCGGCGGGGATCAGCTCGGGCTTCGCGCAGAGCAGCTCCCACTGCGCGCGGTGCCGCAGCAGGTGCAGCACCGTCGTACCGATCTGCGCGGTCGTGGTCAGATGCCCGGCCAGCAGGAAGTTCTGCAGGTGGGCCACCATTTCGTGGCGCTCCTCCAGGGTCAGTTCACCGGTGCCCGGCGCCAGCGCGGTGAGCAGCGCCGTGCACAGGTCGTCGCGCGGCCGGGCCCGTCTCGCGCGCAGATACGTGTCGAGCAGTTGCTGCATCGTCACCACGTCCCGCGCCGCCGCGATCTGCTCGGCCTCCTCCAGTGGCCGGAACAGCAATTCCTCGGCCCGGTGTCCGCCGCGTACCGCCACCGGGACGTCCGCCGCGTCCAGGCCGATCAGCCGTCCGACGACGTCCCCGGGCAGCAGCGTCGCGTACTCCCCCATCAGCTCCACCCGGCCCCGCGCCGCGAAGGCGTCCACCAGGGCGGTCGCGCGCTCGGCGGCGTACGGCAGCACGGCGGCGACCCGGGCGGGTGAGAGGCCGTGGACGATGGGGGCGCGCAGCCGGTGGTGCTGGGGCCCGTCCGAGGTGACGACGACGGGGCGGCCCCCGAAGCCGGAGCCGAGTTCGGCGAGGACGGCGGGGCCGGGGATCACGTCGGGGCGCAGCGCGTTCGCCGAGGAGAACGCCTCGGGCCGGCGCAGCACCTCGCGTACGTCGGCGTCGCGCGCGACCAGCCAGGCGTCCAGCTCGGGGACGAAGGTCAGGCCCTCGGCGCGGCGGGCGCGCGCGTAGTGCGGATAGGGGTCGCGCTGGAGCGCGTCGAGCCGTGCGTGCTCATGCCTGTCCACAGGCTCATCGTGTACGAAGCGGGTCGCGGGCGGAAGAGCACCGGGAGGGGCGGACGGGTCCGGGCGGGGAGGCGGCGGGGTTTCCCCCCTCCGCGCGCCCGTTCTTTCACCCGTGTGGCCGACCGGGTTCCGGGTCTCCCGGCCCCGCCGCCCCGCCCCTCCTGCGCGTGTCACGCCTTGGCGGTCAGCACCCCGATCAGCCGGGTGACCGTCTCCACCATCGCCTGCCGTCCGACGGTGAGATAACCGCGGGCGTCCACCGCCTCCGGATGGGCGGCGAGATAGGCGCGGATCGCGTCGGTCATGGCGATGTTCAGCGCCGTACCGATGTTGATCTTCGACATACCGCCGGCGACCGCCGCCGCCAGCTCGTCGTCGGGGACACCCGAGGAGCCGTGGAGCACCAGCGGGACGTGCAGCGCCGCGTCGAGGCGGCTGAGCAGACCGTGGTCGAGCTCGGCCGTACGGGTGGTCATGGCGTGGGTGTTGCCGATGGCGACGGCGAGCGCGTCCACCCCCGACTCCGCGACGAAGGCGCGCGCCTCCTCGGGGTCGGTCCTGGCGCCGGGCGCGTGCGCGTCCAGCGGTGGCCGGCCGTTCTTGCCGCCGACCTCCCCCAGCTCGGCCTCGATCCACAGGCCCTGGGTGTGCGCCCAATCAGCGGCGGCACGGGTCGCGGCGAGGTTCTGCTCGTACGGCAGATGTCCGCCGTCGTACATCACCGAGCTGAACCCGGCGTCGGCCGCCTGCCGCAGCAGGTCGTCGCGCTTGACGTGGTCGAGGTGGAGCGCCACCGGTACGGCGGCGGTCTCGGCGGCGGCGACGGCCGCCCGGGCGAGCGGCAGCACCCGGCCGTAGCGGAACCTCACCGCGTTCTCGCTGATCTGCAGGACGACCGGCGAGTGCGCGGCCTCGGCGCCCGCGATGACGGCCTCGGCGTGCTCCAGCGTGATGATGTTGAAGGCCGCGACCGCGCCGCGCTTGGCGGCGGCCTCGGTGACCAGGACCCCGGTCCGGGCGAGTGGCATCGTGCTTCCCCTGTCCTCTGCTGTGCTGCTTGTTCTTGTCGGTGGTCGGGCGCGGGTCAGGAGCCGTCGAGGATCACCGAGCGGGTGAGGTGGCGCGGGCGGTCCGGGTCGAGGCCGCGGGCAGCCGCGACGGCCACCGCGAGCCGCTGTGCCCGGACGAGTTCGGCCAGCGGGTCGAGGTGCCCGGCCACCCACTGCGCGCCGGTGGCCCGCACCTGGTCGGCGAGGCCGTCCGGGGCCTCGCCGAACATCCAGGTGGCCGTGGTGGCGGTGGAGATGCTGATCGGGCCGTGGCGGTACTCCATCGCGGGGTAGGCCTCGGTCCAGGACAGCGACGCCTCGCGCATCTTCAGCGCGGCCTCCTGGGCGAGCCCGACGGTCCAGCCGCGGCCGAGGAACGTGAACTGGCTCCGCCCGACGAGCCCTTCGGGCAGCGGCTCGGCCAGCGCGGTGCGCGCGTCGGCGACGGCTTGTTCGGTGTGGAGGCCGAGGTGGGCGCGGAGCAGGGTGAGCGCGGTGGTGGCGAAGCGGGTCTGCACCACGGACTCCTCGTCCGCGAACTCCAGCACCACGAGGTCGTCGGCGGTCCGCATCACCGGCGTCTCGGGGTCGGCGGTGATCGCGGTGGTGCGGGCGCTGCCGCGTACCCGGGCGAGGAGTTCGAGGACCTCGGTGGTGGTGCCGGAGCGGGTGAGGGCGACCACCCGGTCGTAGGAGCGGCCCGCCGGGTACTCGGAGGCGGCGAAGGCGTCCGTCTCGCCCTGGCCCGCTCCCTCGCGCAGGGCGGCGGCGGCCTGGGCCATGAAGAGCGAGGTGCCGCAGCCGACGATCGCGACCCGCTCGCCCGGCGCGGGAAGGGCGTCCTTGTGGTGCGCCGCCTGCTCGGCGGCGCGCTTCCAGCACTCGGGCTGGCTGCTGAGTTCGTTCTCGACATGGCTCATGCCGGGCTCCCACTCGCTCTGGATCCGTCGTCGGATGCATGCTTCCGGATGCATGTTTCTGCAAAATATAGCTAGCTTTCGAGCACAATCAAGCATTCGGGCGTGGGTTAAAGTCACAGGTCGGTGTGGGAGAGCACGGGAGAGAAGAGGATCCGGATGTCGCGCGACGCCCGCTGGCAGGCGCTCCTTGAACTGCTCGTGGAGCAGGGCCGCCTCGACGTCGAGGAGGCGGCGACGGTGCTCGGTGTGTCGGCCGCGACCATCCGCCGCGACTTCGACCAGCTCGCCGAGCAGCAGATGCTGGTGCGCACCCGTGGGGGCGCGGTCGTCCACGGTGTCTCGTACGAGCTGCCGCTGCGCTACAAGACGGCCCGGCGGGCCTCGGAGAAGCAGCGCATCGCGAAGGCCGTGGCGGATCTGGTCGCACCCGGCGAGGCGGTGGGTCTCACCGGGGGCACGACGACCACCGAGGTGGCGCGGGCCCTCGCCGTACGGCCGGAACTGGCCTCCGGGTCACCGGCGTTGACGATCGTGACCAACGCGCTGAACATCGCCAACGAGCTGGCGGTGCGGCCACAGTTCAAGATCGTGGTGACCGGCGGGGTGGCCCGGCCGCAGTCGTACGAGCTCACGGGGCCGCTGGCCGGGGGCGTACTGAACCAGATCACGATGGACGTCGCGGTGCTCGGGGTCGGCGCGTTCGACGTGGCGCACGGGGCGACCGCGCACGACGAGGACGAGGCGGGGATCAACCGGCTGCTGTGCGAGCGGGCCGAGCGGGTGGTGGTCGCGGCGGACTCGACGAAGCTGGGGCGCCGGACGTTCGCGCGGATCTGCGCGACGGACCAGGTCGGCACGCTGGTGACCGACGCGGGGGTCTCCGGGGAGACGGTCGCGCGGTTCACCGACGCGGGGGTCACGGTCCTCGCCGTCTGAGCCGGCCGTCTGCCTGCGGGCCGCGCACGGCCGGTCGGCGCCCGGCGGGGCTCGTCGCGCACACCCCCGCACCCCCGAAGACGCGGGGAAGTCCCCCAAGCCCCCTCGTGAACAGTCGAGGTGACGAGCCGTCAGTCCAGGCCCAGCGCCGGGAGCAGGACCGCCTCCAGGAACTCCAGCAGCGATTCCCCGCCCGTGAACCGGTCCTCGAAGAGGCGCTCCACCCGCAGGACGCCCATGAACGCGGGCGCCACGAAGTCGATCGCCCGGTTGTCGGCGGCCACCTCGCCGCGCTCCACCCCACGCCGCAGCATCGCGTCCAGCGCGGCGATCTCGGGGTTCAGGACGGTCTCGCGCAGCGCCGCGCGCAGGTCGGGGTGCATCACATAGGCCTGACCCACGGCCTCCATCAGCTCGGCGTCGCGGCCCTTGCCGCGGGACGCGGAGCGGGCCGCCTCGCGCAGGTCGCCCGCGAGGGTGCCCGTGTCGATCCCGGTGAAGAACGAGCAGCGGCTCGCGCCGAGCGCCGCCGTGACCAGTACCGGCTTGGACTTCCACTGACGGTAGAGCGTGGCCTTGCCGCACTTGGTGCGCGCGGCGACGCCCTCCATGGTCACGGCGTCGTAGCCGCCCTCGCGGAGCAGGTCCAGCACCGCCTCGTACAGCTCCAGCTCCCGTTCGGGGCTGATCTTGCTGCGGCGTGCGGCGGCCGTCGCGGCCTGCGTGGACATCGTGTCCCTCCGGGGCGTGGGGCAGGGCTCCTGCTGGTACGAGAGTAAGCCCCGCCCCGTCCGAGACGCAAACGTATCGAGACGTTTGCGTCTCGATGAAATCCGATCTAGCCTTCCTACGTTTGCTTGTCCGATTTCTTCTCGAATTCTCGTCTCAGAGGGGCCGGAGAATGACTGCCGGTATACGTCCAGGGACCCGGCGTCCCACCGGACCGGAGACGACCGGTACCCCCCGGCCGCCCCTGGTACGCGAGCTGCTGCTCGTGACCGCGCTCTTCCTCGTGTACAAGTTCGGCCGCCGGCTGGCCAACGGACACGAGACGCGCGCCTTCCACAACGCCGACCGCGTCTGGGACTGGGAGCGCGCGCTCCATCTGCCCGGCGAGGGCGCGGTGCAGCGTCTGCTGCTCCACGACGACACCGTGATCCACGTCGCCAACACCTTCTACGCCACCGTCCACTTCCCCGCGACGGTCGCCTTCCTGGTCTGGCTGTACCTCCGCCGCCCCGCCCACTACCTCTGGTCCCGCCGGGTCCTGGCGCTGGTGACCACGGCCGCGCTCGCCCTGCACATCCTGCTGCCGCTGGCGCCGCCACGGATGCTGGCGTCGGCCGGGCTGGTCGACACCGCGCAGGTGTACGGGCCGTCGGTGTACGCGGCGACGCCGGACACCGACACCATGGCCAACCAGTTCGCGGCGATGCCGTCACTGCACTTCGGCTGGGCGCTGATGGTGGCGATCGGACTGATCGCCGCGACCCGCGGCCGGTGGCGGTGGCTGTGGCTGCTGCACCCGGCGCTCACGCTGCTGGTGATCGTCGGCACCGCCAACCACTACTGGCTGGACGCGCTCGTCGCGACCGCGCTGCTCGGCGCCGCCCTGTACCTGGTGCCGCGCCCGGCGCCGGTCCGCGGTGGACGCACCGTCGCCGGACAGGTGCGCCGCACCCCCGCGCCCCGGCCCGCCGTGGCCCCCCAGACCGCCCGTGCCCCGGAATCTGCCCTGACCTCCGGGCGCACGGGCACCCCTGAGCCCGCCGACGAGCCCGTGCTCGCGGAGGCGCTGCGATGAACGGGTCCGCGGTCCTCGCCGTCCTGCTCTCGCTCGCCTCGGCCGCCGGGTACGCCCTCGCCGCCGTCGCCCAGTCCCGGCTGGCCTCCACCGACGGGGGCGGCGGACTGGCCGCGCTGCTCGCCCGCCCCCAGTGGTGGTCGGCCGTCGGACTCAACGCGGCGGGCGCGCTGATGCACGTCGCCGCGCTCCACTACGGCCCGCTCACCCTCGTCCAGCCGCTGGGCGCGCTCACGCTCGTCGCCGCGCTGCCCATCGGCGCGTACTACCAGCGGCGCCGGGTCACCCGGCGCGAGTGGCGGGGCGCCGCCTGGACGCTGGTCGGGCTGGCCGGACTGATCGCGGTGACCGGGCCCGCCGCGCCCGGGGACGCGCTGAGTCTGCGGGAGGCGCTCGCCGTCGCGGCGGCCACCGCGCTCCTGATCGCGGCGGCCTCCCGGGCCGGGGAGGGCCACGGCCGTGTCGGCCTCGGCCACGCCACCGCCTCCGGTGTCGCCTCCGGTGTGGGCTCCGCGCTCACCCAGACCGTCACCGCCTCGCTCGCCCGCGAGCTGCCGGGCGGCCCGCTCGCCTGGTGGCAGACGGCTCTGCTGGCCGTGCTGGTGGCGGCGTTCGCGGTGGGCGGGCTGCTGCTCTCGCAGTCCGCGTTCCGGGGCGGCCTCGCGGCGCCGCTCGCCGTGGTGAACCTCGCCAACCCGGCGGCTGCCGCCGTGATCGGGGTGGCGCTGCTGGGCGAGCGGTTCCACGGCGGCCCGCTCGGCTGGCTCACGGCCGCGGTGGCGGCGGCGGTCGCCGCCCGCGGCGTGCTGATGCTGACCGGCGCCGAGCCCCCGCAGGTCCCGGCCCCGCGCGCCCCGGAACCGGCGCGCGTACCGGTCTGAGAGCAGGGACGGACAGCGGGGCCGCACCGGGAACTCCGGTGCGGCCCCGCTGTCCATGGGGTCAGACGAGGGTGACCGTGAAGCCGTGCGCGGTCGGGACGGAGGCCGTTTTCACCTCCGTCACACCGGTCCGGGCGTCGTAGAACCACCCCGATCCGGCCGCCGACAGCTCCTGCGCGGAGCCGTGGCGGCGCAGCCGCTCACCGCCCAGGGCGACGGCGCCGGGCGCGGACTTCGTGTGCACCGTAAAGCGGTACGCGCGCGCCGAGGGCTTGCCCGTGTACGTGCCCACGCTGGGGCCGACCTCGATGACCGAGGCACGGCCCGCCGAGTGCACCTGGACCTTCTGGGTGGCGGACGCGCCCTGGGCGAACCGCCGGGTCACGCCGTCGTCCTCGTACAGCGTGTACGAGGACTTCCCCGCCCGCGGGTAGATGTCGTAGTCCAGCTCGCTCTTGTCCCGGGTCTGCCAGGACAGCGTGCCCTTGGGCCACATCGGCACGATGGAGCCGCCCTTCACGAACAGCGGCAGGGTGTCGAGGGGTGCCTTGTAGCCGTTGACCGTGGTCGGGCCCTGATAGGTCTTCCCCGTCCAGTAGTCCGTCCACGTTCCCTTCGGCAGATAGATCCCGTCGCGTACCTCCGTGTCGCTGTAGACCGGGGCGACCAGGAAGTCCGGGCCCGCCAGGAACTCGTACTCGGCGTTCGCCCCGAGCGTGTCCGGGTCGTCCGGGTACTCCAGGGAGAGCGGCCGGACCGCGCCGACACCGGTCTTCGTCGCCTCCTGGGAGAGCCCGTACATGTACGGGATGAGCCGCTCCTTGAGCTGGAGGTACTTGCGGTTGATGGAGGTGTACGGCTCGCCGTCGAGCCAGGGCTGCTGGTCGTGCGGCTGGTGCGTGGTGAGGTCGCTGGACCAGCCGTCCATGGTCATGATCGCGGGCAGGAACGCCTTCCACTGGAGGTCGCGGGCGTACATCTTCGGGTCGTGGGCGTAGATGCTGCCCACGTCACCGGTGTTGTAGGCGATTCCCGAGAGGGTGGCGCCCGCATAGGTGGGGATCTGCCAGCGGATGTAGTCCCAGCTCAGCTTCTGGTCGCCGCTCCACAGGACGCCGCAGCGCTGGGCGCCCGCCCAGGAGACCGGCAGCCAGACGAAGCCGCGGGCGTCGCTGTTGTCCTCGATACCGGCCTTCGCCCGGTCGCAGGCGTTCAGGGCGAAGCCGTAGCCGTTGCCGACCCAGGCGACGTCGAGTTTGGCGACCCGCTGGCCCGCCTTGACCTGCTCGGCGAGCTTGTCGAGGCCGTCCTGTGTCCACAGGCCCAGCTGGGCGTTCCTGGCGTTGAGGCCCTGCCCGGTCTCGGCGAGGTTCTCGTAGCCGCAGCCGTAGCCGTCGTTGACGAGCATCCACCCCAGCGGCATCCGGTTCGCCACATAGCCGTCGGCCACCTTGAGCGCGTCCAGGGTGTGCCGCTCGCCCCGGTTGGCGTTGTGCAGATAGCAGTCGGAGTCACCGGGTTCGAGCCCGTACACCGGGGGCATGAACGGCTTGCCCACCAGGGAGGTGTACTTGCCGATCACGGACTTCACGTCACCGGTGAAGTAGTAGGCGTCCAGGCGCCGTTCCTGCTGGCCGGTGCGGACGTGGGGGCCGAAGTCGTAGACGCCCGGGGTGAAGGTGTTGCGGAAGACGCCGTAGCCGGCCGAGGAGATGTAGAACGGCTGGGAGTTGTTGTAGCCGCCCTCGTTCCAGTTGGTGTTGTTGCCGACGTTCATCACCTGGTCGCGGTGGGAGAAGCTGCCGTTCTGCTCGCCGCCGCCGAAGAACTGCTCGTCCGCGCCGCGCGCCAGGCTCTGGCGCAGCCCGCCGGTGGTCCAGCGCAGCGGGTCGGCCTCCTGCCAGATCGGGGTGCGGTTGTCGGCCTTGTAGAGGGCGAACCGCAGGGGCTTCTTGTAGACGCGCAGAACGGTGTCCTGGGCGCGGACGCCGTAGTAGGCCCCCGCGTCGAAGGAGCTGGTGGCCCGGCGCGGCCGGGGCTGGTGCTGGATCATGCGGCTGCCGGGCGGGTCGGCGAGGACGCCGTCGGGTGACGCCTGGAGCCGCAGGGTGTCGTCCTCGAAGAACTCGGCCCGGGCCTTGAGCGCGCCCGCCGCGATCTCGTACGTACCGTGTCCGCCGGTGAAGCCGGTGAGGTTCCCGGCGTCGCTGGCCTCGGGCAGATAGGCCTTGCCCGTGAAGGAGTTGTCGTGCACGTCGTAGGGGACGACGACCACGTGGTACGTACCGGACGCCTTGGGGATGACCGTCGCCTCGGGGTCGGCGGTCCCGGCGCTCTCGGCGACCTTCCGGCCCGCCGAGTCGTAGACGTAGAGGTCGAAGTCGTCGGTGGGTTTCTCCCACTGGACGGAGACGGGGACCCCGCCCTCGGGGTTGTCGTCCCACTCGCCCGCCGGCGGGTTCACCGTCAGGTCGAAGCGGGCACAGACGGCGTTCGCCGGATCCTCGGCGGGGGTGCCGCACTTGTCGGGCGAGCCGACCGTGCCCTTGGGGTAGACCGGGCTCTGCCAGGTGACGCTCGGGGAGGCGCCGTCGAGCGTGCCCGAGGGCGGGGCGGCGTCGGCCGCCGAGGCAGCCGGGACCGTGAGCGCGGTGAGGGAGAGCGCGGTCGCCGCGAGCACGGCGGCGGCCACTCTCCCTCGGCGGTGTCGAAGATTCCGCAAGGAGTGTTCTCCGTTCGTACCGAGCCGCTTCGGAGCCGCGTCCGGGGTGTCTGCGGGCTGCCGCCGAAGCCGCTGTCGAACAACAAGGGGTGCGGTGCGTGCGCGTTCATGCTTGGAACAGTGCGGTTTCGAGCATCAAGATTCATGACGCGGCCGGTACATGTCAACGGCTTCGCGGATACCGGACGGGTAAAGCCCGGTCGCCGGATTCTCGCCGGGTTCTTATTTCGTCACCTTGACGATATAAAGGAGACCCAATATCGTCGCTGTGACGAAAACGAGGAGGTCTCCCGCCATGGCCGACATCAACCGCAGACTGGGCCTGCGCCATCTGCGCTCCGCCCCCACCTCCCACATCCGCCACCACCAGCGCGGCCGGCTCGTCCACGACGGGCCCGGACTCAGCTTCTGGTTCCGGCCGCTGAGCGCCGCGCTCTCCGAAGTCCCGGTCGACGACCGCGAGTTGGCGATGGCCTTCCACGCCCGCACCTCGGACTTCCAGGACGTCACCGTGCAGGCCACCGTCACCTACCGGATCAGCGACCCGGCCGTGGCCGCCGCCCGGCTCGACTTCTCGGTCGACCCGGACAGCGGTGTCTGGCGCGGCGCCCCGCTGGAGCAGCTGTCCACGCTGCTCACCGAGACCGCCCAGCAGCACGCCCTCGACGTCCTCGCCCGCACCCCGCTGGCGGCGGCCCTCGTCGACGGGGTCGCCTCGGTGCGCGGGCGGATCGCGGACGGTCTTGCGGCCGAGCCCCGGCTGCCCGCCACCGGGATCGAGGTGGTGGCCGTGCGCGTCGTCGCCATCCGCCCGGAGCCGGAGGTGGAGCGGGCGCTGCGCACCCCGGCCCGCGAGCAGATCCAGCAGGAGGCCGACCGGGCGACGTACGAGCGGCGGGCCGTGGCCGTCGAACGTGAGCGCGCGATCGCGGAGAACGAGCTCGCCAGCAGGATCGAACTCGCGCGCAGGGAGGAGCAGTTGGTCGAGCAGCGCGGCACCAACGCCCGCCGCGAGGCCGAGGAGGAGGCCGCCGCCGACGGGGTACGCGCCGAGGCCGAGGCCGCCCGTACGGTCCGGCTCGCCCGCGCCGAGGCCGAAGCCGCCCGCACGACCGGTGAGGCGCGCGCCCAGGCGCAGGCCGCCTGGCTGCGGGCGCACACCGACACCGACACGGCGACGCTCCACGCGCTCACCGCGACCCGGCTGGCCGAGAACCTGCCCCGGATCGACAGCCTCACCCTCTCCCCCGACGTGCTCACCGGCCTGCTCGCCAAGCTGGGCCGCCCGGGCGGTGAGGAGCGGTGAGCCTCGCGCCGCGCGCGGTACTGGTCCACCGCACCACGGAGTACGAGGAGTTGCTCGCCCGGCACGGCACCCACGGGCAGGCCGCCTTCTTCCTCGCCTCGCGCGGGCGCTCCCTCGACGAGGTGGCCGAGCGCCACCACCGCGTCCACCGGGCGCTCACCGAGGTGGCGGCGGCGGTGCCGCTGCGGTGGCGCCGGTCGCGGGTGGAGCGCGCCGATCTGGCCCGGTTCCTGTTCGCTCCGGAGGACGTGGTCGTGGTGGTCGGGCAGGACGGGCTGGTCGCCAACGCCGCCAAGTACCTCTCGGGCCAGCCTGTGGTCGGCATCGACACCGACCCGGGCCGCAACCCGGGCGTCCTGGTCCGCCACCGCCCGTCCGACGCGGGGAAGTTGCTGGCGTCGGCGGCGACGAGCCGCGCCGACGAGCTCACCATGGTGGAGGCGGTGGCGGACGACACCCAGCGGCTGCTCGCGCTGAACGAGATCTATCTGGGCCCGCCGGGCCACCAGACCGCCCGTTACCGCCTGGGTCCCGACGACCCGGCCGCCGCGCCCGAACCGCAGGCCTCCTCCGGTCTGCTGGTGGGCACCGGGACCGGGGCCACGGGCTGGCTGCGCTCGCTCTGGCAGCAGCGCGGCAGCCGGCTCGCGCTGCCCGGTCCCGCCGATCCCCGGCTCGTCTGGTTCGTCCGGGAGGCATGGCCCTCTCCCACGACCGGGACGAGTCGGGTGGAGGGGGTGCTGGAGGGCGCGGAGCGCCTGCGGGTCACCGTCGAGTCGGACCGCTTGGTGGTCTTCGGCGACGGAATCGAGTCGGACGCCCTGGAGTTGACGTGGGGTCAGATGGTGCGGGTGGGGCGGTCCGACACGGCGCTGCGGCTCGTCGGATGAGGCGCGCCGGGCGGTGCGCACGCCTGTGCGTGAGCCCCTCACAGCGGGTCACTCGTCCCGCTATTGCGTTGACCCTGCCAGAAGCGACAAATACTCTTCGTCCATGTTCGTTACGGGGTAAGGTCACCGCTTTTCGCAGCGGAGATCCACGGTCCACCGGCGCTGCCGGAAGATCCCTTCAGGCGTCGGCGGAGTCAGCTGAGTCAGCTCAGTCATGGGATTCCAGCACGAAGCACGGGGGAAGCACACGGTGAAAGTTCGTCTGCTCGGATCATTGGAAATAACCGACGGTCATCTCACGTTCCGTATTCCCGGCGAGAAGTTACGGGCGATCGTGGCGGCCCTCGCCCTGTCGCCGGGCCGGCCGGTCTCACGGCACGATCTCATCGACGAGTTGTGGGGAGAGGAACTCCCCCGCAACGCCGAGAACTCTCTCCAGGGCCATGTCGCCCGCCTGCGCCGCATCATCGAGTCCCGCACCGGGCGCGACGGGCCGCGCGGGCTCATCCAGACATCAGGGTTCGGCTACGCGCTGTCGCTGCCGGAACGGGACGTCGACGCCTCGCTGTTCACCGCCCTGGTGCGGCAGGCGACCGCCGCACGGCGGGCCTCTCCCGAACGAGTGGTCAAGCTCCTCACCGAGGCCCTGGCCCTGTGGCGCGGGCCCGCGCTCCTCGACACCGGCCAGGGCATGATCAGCCGGCTCGCCTACACCCGGCTCACCGAGGTGCGGCTGATGGCGTACGAGCACCTCTTCGACGCCGAGCTCGACCTCGGCGGGCACCGCGAGGCGATCACCGAACTCCAGCAACTGCACGCCCAGTACCCGCTGCGCGAACGGTTCTGCGAGCAGCTCATCACCGCGCTCTACCGCTCGGGGCGCCAGGCCGAGGCGCTCGACGCCTACCACCGCACCCGCCAGCGGCTCTCGCACAGCCTCGGACTGGAGCCGGGCGACGCGCTGCGCGCCCGCTTCCAGGACATCCTGCGCAGGGAGCCGGCCGCCCTCTGAGTCCGCGGCGGCCGTCAGGGCGAGGGGCAGGCCTCACGGCGCGGAGCGGGCCTCACGGCGAAGGGGCGGGCTTCAGCAGGTGCCCCAGCGCCCCGCCGGCCGCCCGGCCCTGCCAGGCCAGATAGCCGGGCTCCACCAGATGCGGATCCCAGATCCGCTGCTGGGCGAGGCGCCGGGCCGCCGCGTCGCGCCACGCCCCGCGCCCGGCGGCCAGCCGCAGCAGCCGCGCCGCCACGGTGCTCGCGGTCCCCAGCTCGTACTGCGCGCAGAGCCCGGCGAACGCGGTGAAGCCGAGGTGCAGCCACTGCGCCCCCTCGGCGGTGAAGGCCCGTACGGCCGCCAGGCCGACCGCCTCCAGGGCGCCCTTCGGCGCGTCCGGCGCCCGGTGCGCGGTGTGGCGCAGCCAGCCCGGCCGGGAGCCGAAGACCGGCAGATAGGCGACGGACGCGACGGCCTCGCCCCCGATCCGCCCGGCGAACGCCCGCCGTCCGTCGCCCGCCCCGACCGGCCCGGCCGCAATGTCCTCGCACGCCACTTCGGCCGCCTCGACCCCCGCCAGCCACGCCCGGGTGACGGCGAGGCGCAGCTCGGCCGGGCGCGGGCCGCCGAGGCGGAATTCGGGAAGGTAGAGCGCGTAGGACGACCCTGCCTGGTTCACCGTGAAGCCGCAGCGCGCGAAGAGCGCGGCCTCGGGGCGCCGGAGCCGCGAGGCCACGATTCTCCGGCGGTGTTGCGCGGCGAATTCGGTGAAAGCGCGCAGCAGTGGTTCCCGGCCGTCGTGGGGTGCGATCACTCCGGCGCTCTGGTGCAGATGGCCGCCGGTATCCCGATAGGGGATCACTCCGTGCCGGCCCGCCACGGTGAAGTACTCCCCTCCCCCGCGCATCGCGAGAAACGCGCCGGGATTGTCGCCGTAGGCACGTAAGGCTCCCAAAAGCGTGTCGCCGCCGTCCACGGCACAGGTATCGATACTCATGACATTCCCCCCTGTCATGAGCATCGTCGCAGCCGTGGGCCCCAATTCCCTGACGCGCGCGTCTCAGTCGGGTCTCGACGTCCTCTCAGCGGGCGGTCCGGGACGGCGCGGGCGGCCGGGGCGTGTCGCGCCCTAGGGCGTCGGACGGGACGCCAGGGTCCGCACCACCGCCGCCGCGGCCACCGCGTGCCCCAGGCTGTTCAGCCGGCCCGGCTGCGGACCCCACAGCGTCCGGGGATCGGCGTCCCGCTGCCGCATGAGGTCGATGTGCAGGGCTCCATGACGGAGCGTCACGGCCGTCAGCCGTTCCACCAGGAGACGCTGGCGGTTGCGCACCCGGTCGCGGTGGGCCGGGGCCACCTGGCCGGAGGCGGACCAGTCGAACGGGCTGACCACCACGGTGTGGCGGCAGCCCGTCTCCTTCAACGAGGCGACGATCCGGCCGAGTTCGCTCTCCACCGCGTCCGCGTCGAACCGGCGCGCCCGCACATCGGGGCCACCGCAGGCGATCAGGGCGAGGTCGGCCCGGAAGGCGAGCGCCTGGCCCAGCTGGCGCGAGCGCACCTCGGCGAGGACGAGCTCACGCCGGCCCTGTACGAGCAGACAGGCGAGGCCGGGGCGGGCCTCGCGCAGCGCCCGGGCCACCCGGTCGGGCCAGACCCGCGGCCGGTATCCGGGGACCGCGGCGGCCCGGGCGAGCCGGCCCTCCTGCGCGCTGAGCACCACCGCGCGCCGCCACGGGAACCCGCCGAGCAGCGTCCGGGCCTCGCCCTGGCGCAGACAGCGCGGATCGTCGTCCTCCATCGCACGGCCCAGCCTTTCACTCGCCCCCGCCGCCCCGTCGTAGTGACCGGGGCGCCGCCCGTCAACAGTGCCTGGAGCGGGGCCGGTCGCGCCGGACCGGATCGGGCCACTCCGCCGCCCGCCGTCCCGTCGCCCCGCGGCCGGTGCCGTACGCCGGGCGGTGAGACACGCGTCTCAGCACCGTCTCAGCGCGGTCTCAGCGACCCCGGCGAGGATCCATCCGTACGAGGACGGGAGAGGTACCCGAAGGGGTCCAACGGGGGTTGCGGGCACGCGCCGGACCGGGCGCGAGCGGCCCGCGCAGGTTCGAACCCTGCCCTCTCCGCCACAGCACTGCTGCGCCGGGTGCGCCGAGGTGTCCGTCGACGAGTCCGTCTCCCCCGTACGTCCCGCCGGTGGCCGGTCCGGCCACCGGAACGCGGGCGCGGGAGACGGCTCATGAGGTCGCGCGACGGATCGCGGGGGCCGGTACGCCCGTCGAGCCGGCTGTGACAGAGCGGCCGGGCCGTGCCCAGCAGCTCGCCCGCACCACGGGCGGGCCGGGCGGCCCGGCCGTTCTGGTGTGCGGAGGCGGGGCGACGGCCCGTCCGCCCGCACACCGGTCCGGACCGCTACCCACCGGACGGGGTCCCGTGCGCGCTCCCGGTGCCCGCCGCGTACCCCGGCATCCCCTCCGGCTCGGGCAGCGTGCGCGCCAGCCACCGGGCGAGGGCGCACAGCGCGATCAGCGGGGCGAGGGCCACCCCGAGCCCGGCCGTCTCCCCCAGGGCGCCGATCCCCGGCGCGACCGCTCCCCCGACGCTCACCGCGAGGCCCAGCGTGACCCCGCTCGCCGTGCCGACCCGGCTCGGCAGGAAGTCCTGCCCGAGGGTGACCTGGAGGGAGAACGGCACATAGAGCACGGCCGCCGCCAGCGCGACGAACACGAAGAGCGCGGGGCCGGGCACCAGGACCACACCCGCGACCGCCGGGACCGAGGCGGCGTACGCGGTCCGCACGGTACGGACCCGGCCCCGGCGCGCCGCGAGCCGTCCCCCGGCGACGGTCCCGGCGGCGCCGCCCGCGAACAGAGTGAACAGCGCGGCCGACCCGGTCGCGGGGCCGCCCCCGACGCGCTCCTGGGCGTAGAGGCCGATGAAGGCGCTCAGGCCGACGAAGACCACCGAGCGGCACACCACGATCGCCGAGAGCCGCAGGAACGCCGGCCAGTCGTCCGGCGCGGCGGGGCGGGCGGCGCCCGCGCGCCCGGGCGCCGCCCTGTGCGCGAGCACCCGCACCGCCGGCGCCGTGCACACCACCCCGGCCACCGCGGGCACCACCAGCCAAGGCGTCGCCCCGAGTCCCCCGGCGGTGAGCACCGGCCCGACCACGACGGGCGCGAGGGCGAAGCCGAGGGTGCCGCCCAGCGAGTACCACCCCATGGCGACATGGCTGCCGCGACCGGCGGCGCGGGCCAGCCGCGCGGACTCCGGGTGGTAGGCGGCGACGCCGGTCCCGGCGAGGGCGACGGCGAGCCAGGTGAGCGCGTAGGAGTGGCCGAGGCCGGACAGCGCCAGGCCCACGCCCGCGCAGAGGCTGCTGAGCGGGATCAGCCACGGCATCGTCCGGCGGTCGGTGAGCGCCCCGAACAGGGGCTGCACGACGGAGGAGAGCAGGGTCGCGGCGAGCACGATGCCGGAGACGGCGGTATAGCCGTAGCCCCGCCCGGCGACCAGGAAGGGAACGAGTGCGGGCACCGCCCCCTGGGAGAAGTCGACCGTGGCGTGACCGAGGGCCAGCACGGCAACGGCGGACGGCTTTCTGGTGGGTTTGGTGGGCTTGGTGGGTTTGGCGGGGCCAGTAGGACTGGTGGGGCGCGCTGTCGTCGTCACCCCCCGATCCTGCGGGCGCGGCCGGTCGGCGGGCTTCCGATAAAGTGCCGAGCTGTGCCGATATTCCGCCATGGGCCGCCGCACATCCCCACCACGACCCGGCACCTCGCACCGGGCACCGGGGTGCGGGCGCACCGCCACGAGGTGCACCAGGTCGTCTACGCGGGCCGGGGCGTCCTGTCGGTGAGGACGGACGCGGGCACCTGGGTGGCCCCGGCCACCCGGGCGATCTGGGTGCCGGCCGGGACCTCGCACGAACACCGGGCGTACGGCGAGACCGCTCTGCACACCGTCGGCGTTCCGGTCGACCGCGATCCGCTGGGGCTCGCCCGGCCCGCGGTCCTGGCGGTGGGGCCGCTGCTGCGCGAGCTGATCATCGCGTACAGCTCGCCGGAACCGAAGGGGACGCCGGAGGCCGACCGGATGCTGGCGGTCGTCCTGGACCGGTTGCGGCACGCGCCGGAGCAGCCGCTGCACCTGCCCGCGCCCCGCGATCCCCGGCTCGCGGCGCTCTGCGCGATCCTGGACGAGGACCCGGCCGACCCCCGGACGCTGGGCGAGCTCGGCGCGGCGGTGGGGGCGAGCGCCCGCACCCTGGCCCGGCTGTTCCGCGCCGAGGCGGGCATGACCTTTCCGCAGTGGCGCACCCAACTGCGGCTCCACCACGCGCTGGTGCTGCTCGCCGGGGACGCCACGGTGACCTCGGTGGCCCGCCGCTGCGGCTGGTCCTCGACCAGCGCGTTCATCGACGTGTACCGCCGGGCGTTCGGGCACACGCCGGGGGCGCGGCGGGCCGCGGCGGGGGCCACCGCGCCCATCGCCGATGTACCGCACAGGTTTACCCCGGACCCAACGGCCGTTTGACGCCGAGCACATGGGGGCCTTGCCATCATGGGCTCAGGGGGGCGGGGACGGGGGGCGGCGGGGGCCGGGAGTCACGGGGGTGCTCCCGGCCCCCCGCACTTGACCCTTCACCCGATCGAAAACGGTCATCGCACGATCCGAACACGCCATTGCCCATCACTGCTCCGCAACGGCCATCCGCCGTCGCCGGATCGCGGGCATCATCGGCCCACCGACCGTCGTTGGGCCCGGAGGTGCGCGTGATACGGAAATTCCTCGCCAGGCCGAGGCGCCCCGCGAGCGGCGGCCCGAGCCCGGCCGGGGCGACGCTATGGGAGGAGGCCGCCGAGTTCGTCCGGCTGCATCACGCGGAGGAGCCCGCGCCCGGCGGGCCGGAGCGCCGGCTCGCGGAGATACGCGACGAGATCCGGGCCACCGCGACCTACCGGCACACCATCGAGGAGCTGGAGTTCGGCGCCCGGGTGGCCTGGCGCAACAGCAACCGCTGCATAGGCCGCCTCTACTGGCGTTCGCTGCGGGTGCGCGATTTGCGCCACCTCACCGACGCCGAGCCCATCGCCGAGGCCTGCGCCGAACATCTGCGCCTGGCCACCAACGGCGGTCGCATCCGGCCCCTGATCACGGTGTTCGCCCCGGAGGCACCGGGCCGTCCGGCGCCGCGCATCTGGAACGAGCAGCTCATCCGGTACGCGGGCTACCGCGCCGCCGACGGCCGCGTCCTGGGCGACCCGCGCAACGCCGGGCTCACGGAGCTGGCCCTGCGGCTCGGCTGGCCGGGCGGCCCGCGCACCGCCTTCGACGTACTGCCGCTGGTCGTCGAGGGCGTCGACGACAAGCCCCGTACCTTCGAACTGCCCGCCGACGCGGTCCTCGAAGTGCCCCTCGACCACCCCGAGGACGACTGGGGCCGCGCGTGGGGGCTGCGCTGGCACGCCGTACCCGCGATCTCGGGGATGTGTCTGGAGATCGGCGGCATCCACTATCCGGCGGCGCCGTTCAACGGCTGGTACATGGGGACGGAGATCGGCGCCCGCAACCTCGCCGACACCGACCGCTACGACCTGCTGCCGCGGGTGGCCGAACGGCTCGGTCTGGACACCGCCGACGACCGCTCGCTGTGGAAGGACCGCGCCCTGGTCGAGCTCAACCGGGCCGTGCTGCACTCCTTCGACCGGGCCGGGGTGACCATGGCCGACCACCACACCGAGTCCCGGCGCTTCGTACGCCATCTGGAGCGCGAGGAGCACAAGGGGCGGCCGGTGCCCGCCGACTGGTCCTGGATCGTGCCGCCGATGTCCGGCGCGACCACCGAGGTCTTCCACCGCACCTACGACACGGCCCAGCTGCGGCCGGGTTTCGCGCATCATCCGGAGGCGGCTGCCCGGGCCCGCGGCGAATCGATTCGGCGCATGTAGTGACGTGCGTCCCGGCCATCGGCGAGGGGCGTGCGTAGGGGGCGGCGGGGCCGCGGGCGTACCGCTGCCTCCCCCGGGGAACTGAGATGCTCTGGTACTTCCGTCTGCCGGTGCCGTCCGGCCGTCGGCCCGAACCCCTTGATGTGGGCGACCGCGCCGGACCCCTCAGGGGGCGGGTCCGCTCCGGGCGCCGTGCGTGGGCGCCGGACGTGCGGTCCGTAGGGCGGACGGCATGACGAGGAGACCATTGCCAGACTGGCGTAATTGCACAAGATGCGCAAGAGTGACGCACCGCAATGGTCTGATGAGCAGTCAAGTCAAGCTGGACGCACGGGAGTCACGAAGATCCGCGGCGCCGCAGCCGCTACAGGGCCGCCGAGTCGTCCGCGACCGCGAGCCGTTGCAGTAGCTCACGCAGCACATCGCGCTCCGCCGTCGACAGGGGCTGCAGAAACGATTCGTGGACCTTGACCATCAGATCCCCGGCATCCCGCAAGCACACGGTGCCGCGGTCGGTCAGATAGAGCGCGAAGGTCCTGCGGTCGGCGCCGCGCCGGCGCTCCAGGAGGTCCTTGCGCTCCAGGTCGTCGACGAGCCCGACGATCGTCGTGCGGTCGATGCGCAGGGTCTGCCCGACCATCCGCTGGTTGATCCCGGGCTCGGAGTCCACCACGTTCAGCACGCCGAACTGACGCAGCGTGATGTCCAGATGCCCCAGGGCCTGCTCGGCCTGCTCGGTGAAACGCTGACCGGCCTTGCGGAGAAGGAAGCCGTGCCAGCCCTGCAACCCAGGGAACAACGGCTGTGTCCCACTGTTCGGTTCCCTCTTCGCCACCACTTTTTCGGTTCACCCTCCAGTGGTGACGGTCCATCATGAGGGCCGCGCAACGGGCCCCTTGACTCCCCAGTCACCGGTCGGCCATGCTCCCGATCTGACAGAGCACCTGATTGTCACTGTAGCAGACAATCTATCTTGCTCAATTCGCGCGCCCTGAGCCGCGCGATCTTCATGACCTACGGGGGAACCATGGTCAGCGTCATCGAGTATGTGGATCCGGTCGAGCACTGCCCCGGCTACCTGGCGTACGACGCCACGGACTGCCGCCTCGCGGCGGGCGGGTGCCGTATGCAGGCGGGGCTCACCGCCGAAACCCTCCAGACCCTCGCGGGGCGCATGACGCTCAAGCAGCGCGTGCTCGGGGTCAACGTGGACGGTGCCAAGTGCGGTATCGCCTACGACCCGCACGGCCCGCACCGCGCGGAGGTGCTGCGCCGCTTCGTCGCCTTCCTGGCCGACGAGCTCACCACCCGCTTCAGCATGGGGTGCGACATGGGCACCCGGTTCGAGGAGCTCGACCGGATGGCCGGCGCGCTCGGCATCGGCTCCGCCAAGATCGCCGTCCGGCGGGCGCAGCGGATCACCGACAGCGAGTTCCGCGCCCGGATGGGCCTGCTCGACGCCCGGGTCGGCCTGCTCACCCTCGGCCAGCGCCGGGCGGGCCAGGCCCTCGCCCACTCCGCGCTCGCCGCGACCGCCCACACCGGCCGCCGCGACAGCCGGGTCAGCGTCGCCCTCCAGGGCTTCGGCAACCTCGGGCGGGCCGCCGCGCTCGCCCTGCTGGAGGCGGGCGTACGCATCACGGTCGTCGCCGACGAGTACGGCTGCGCGGTCGACCCGCGCGGCCTGGACATCGCGCGGATGCTCACCCTCGACCAGCGCCGTCCGGTCCAGAGCCTGCTGGCCGAGCCGATGCGGCTGCCCCGCGAGGCCCTGTTCGAGCTGCCCGCCGACGTGCTGGTCCTCGCGGGCGGCGAGGACGCGGTCACGGCCGAGCGCGCGGCGGTGCTGCCGGTGCCGATCGTCGCGGTGGGCGCCAACTGCGGGCTGAGCGCCACCGCCGAGCGGCTGCTCCTGGACCGCGGTGTAGTGGTCGTCCCCGACTTCATCGGCGGGATCGGCGGCTCGGCGTCGATGGAGGCGCTCTTCGGACCCGCCGCCACACCGACGGCGCCCGAGGTGCTCGACACCATCGGCGCGATGATGCGCGAGCTCGTCGGGGACATCCTCTGCGGAGCGCGCGACCGGCGGGTGAGTCCCCGCCAGGTGGCGGCCGGCATCGCCGCGTCGGCGATCGTCTCGCCCGGCGAGAAGCCGTACGGCGCAAGTCCCTACCGCCCGGTCCGCCCCGCACCCCGGGGCAGCCGCGGGCGTTCCGTCCGTACCCCGCAGAAGTCCGAGAGGCGACCGTCATGACCACCGCACCCTCGCCCGAGACCCCGGCCACCCGCCCGGCCCCCGCCCCGGAGGCCACCGGTTGCGCCCACTTACGCGGCCACATCACCGACTCGCGCTTCTACGGGCACCGGTACAGCACCCAGGCCAGCCACCGCATCTTCTGTGACCGATGTCGTTACCAACGATGGCTCGACGTCGAGGCGGCGCTCGCCCTGAGCCAGGGCGAGCTGGGCATCATCCCGGCGGCGGCTGCCCGCATGATCGCGGAGGCCGCCGACGTGGACCGGCTCGACCTGCCCGCGATCCAGGCCGAGATCCGCCGCACCAGCCACTCCCTCGTCGGTTTCCTGCGCGTCTTCCAGGCCTCCTGCGAGGGCGGCGCCGGTGAGTACGTGCACTACGGCGCCACCACCCAGGACATCCAGGACACCGCACAGGTCCTGGAGATGCGGGACGTCCTGGACGAGATGGAGAGGCTGCTGCGGGGGCTGGCCGAGCGGCTCGCCGAGCTGGCCGAGGCCAACGGCGCGACCGTGGCCCTGGGCCGCACCCACGCCCAGCCCGCCCTGCCGATGGGATTCGGGATCAAGATCGCCAGCTGGCTGGACGAGATCGTCCGGCATCTGGAGCGCGTCGAGCAGCTGCGGCCCCGGGTGCTGGCCGCCCAGCTCTTCGGCGGCGTCGGCACCATGGCCGGCTTCGGCGAGCAGGCGCTGCCGCTCCTGGAGGCGTTCGCCGCCCGTCTGGGTCTCACGGCGCCGGCCGTCGGCTGGCACGTGTCGCGGGACCGGGTGGTGGAGTTCGTGTCCACGCTGGCGATGGTGGCGGGGACGATGGGCCGGATCGGGGACGAGGTGCGCGTCCTGTCCCGGCCGGAGTTCGGCGAGCTGGAGATCGGCTGGCGGCACGGCCAGGTCGGCAGCAGCACCATGCCGCACAAGCGCAACCCGGAGGCGTGCGAGCAGGCCGTCGTGATGGCCCGGCTCACGGCCGCCCAGATGGCCAACGCGCTGGCCTGCATGGGCGGCGACCACGAGCGCGACTCGCGGTCGCTGCGCATCGAATGGGCCTGCGTGCCCGACGCCTCGCACTACGCCCTGTCCGCGTGCGAGATCGTCACCCACCTCGTGGGCGGCCTCGCGGTGCGCCCCGAGCGGCTGCGGACCAACGTCGCGGCGGTCGCCGAGCAGATCGCCACCGAGAAGCTGATGCTCGCCCTCGGCAAGCACATCGGGAAGCAGACCGCCCACGAGTACGTGTACGAACTCGTCCAGGCGGCGCGGGAGAACGGCACCTCCATGCGCGAGGTGACCGGCCGCGACGGGCTGGCGGGCGCGCCGCTGGACGCCGCCGCCCTGGACGAGATCTTCGACCCGGCGACCTATCTGGGCCAGTCGGTGGCCCTGACCGACCGGGCGGTGGCGGGGGCCCGCGAGGCCCTGGCCCGGCCCGCGCGGCACACCGAGGGCGGCGACGCGCGGTGAGCGCCGCGCTCGCGCCCGCCGAGTCGGACACCGGGGAGATATCCCGGGCCCGCGAGATCGTCTTTCCGCGTCCCCTCTACTCCAGCCTGGTGGCCCACGCCGTACGGAAGTTCACCGGCCACTACCTGGCGGGCGAGACCGAGGAGCGCAAGGCGTTCGGGATGCTCGCGGGCCGCCCGGTGCCGGGCGGCATCCAGGTCGGCTCGGTCTTCCCGCTCATCGTCAACATGCGCCACGACAGCGGGCACCGGGCCCGGATGGACGAGGTGGTCGAGGAGCACGCCATCCCGTCCGAGACCCCGATGGAGCAGCGCGGCTGGATCGCCGATCCGCGCGAGCTGATGGCCATCGACGACGCCTGTGACGACGCCGGCTGGGTGCTGTTCGGCAACTACCACACCCATCGGGTGCCCTGGCCGCACGACCCGCTGCGGGACACCTGCACGCGTCTGGACCGGGTGCTGGCCGCCGAGTCGGGCCAGTGGACGTTCATCCTGTCCGTCGTCGATCTGCACCGCCCCCTCCTGCGGGCGTTCTTCGAGGGCGACAACGACCGCGAGGCGACCGTCCGCATCGTCCCGCCGCTGCCCGGCATGCGCGCGGCCGGGGCCTGAACCGGCCCGGCTCCCGCGCGCCGTACCGCTCGTCCGTATCCCATCCGTACATCCGTAAAGAGGTCGTCATGGATCGCACCCAGGCATACAACGACGTCATCCGCTTCCACGGCCACGAGTGCCCCGGCGCCGCCTTCGGCGTCCGTGTCGCGGAGGCCGCGCTCGCCGCCCTCGACCTGAAGGAGCCGGGCACGCCCCTGGTCCTGGTCTCCGAGACCGACGCGTGTGCGGTCGACGCGCTCCAGGTGCTCACGGGCTGTACGTACGGCAAGCGCAACCTGGTCCACCAGGACACCGGCCGCAACGTCTTCACGCTCTGGGAGCGGGACGGCTCGCAGGGGGTCCGGATACGGGCGAAGGCGGGCAGCGTCGTCTTCCGTACCGAGGAGATCTGGGCGCTGGCGGGCCGGATCGACGACGGCACCGCGACCCCGGAGGACGAGGCCGCCTTCGCCCGGCTCCAGGGCGAGCGGATCGCGCGGCTGCTGAGCGTGCCGGACGAGGAGATCCTCGCGGTGGAGAAGGCCGAGGCCCCGGCGCCGGGCGTCAAGCATCTGGCCCGTACCGACCTGTGCGTCGACTGCGGTGAGCCCACCAGTGTGGAGACGCTGCACGACCACCGGGGCCGCATGGTCTGCCCGGCCTGCCATCTGGCCGCGCACGGCGGGGTGCTGCCCGAGGGCCACGGCGACCACGGGCACCACCCGCAGAGCCACCAGCACCGCCACGGCCACCAGCACGAGCACAAGCACTGACCGATGTCGACCGAGCGCGTACGTACGGAAGGGGCCCAGGGGCCGTGACAGTGTTCGTGATCGGCGCGGCGGGCGGACTCGGGCAACTGGTGGTCCGTGCGCTGCGGGAGCGTGAGGTGGAGGTGACCGTCCTGGCCCGGGACCCCGAGCGGGTCCAGGCCGGGGCGGGCGTGCGGGTGGCGGCCGGGGACCTCTCGGACCCGGCCCGGGTCAGGGCGGCGGCCGAGGGCTGCGCGAGCCTGTTCCTCTCGGCCGCCTGCGATGTCGAGTGCCAGAGCGCCGCGGTGGACGTGGCCGCCGACGTCGGCGCGCGGCTGGTGAAGATGTCGCCGTGGCAGGCGGCGGTACGGGAGGACAGCCCCGCGCCCGGGGCCCGCCACCACTGGATCACCGAGCGGTATCTGGCCAAGCGGGACCTGCCGTACACGATCCTGTCCCCCAACTACCCGATGCAGGAGCTGATCCGGCACTACGCGCCCGAGGTACGGCGGCGCGGGGTGCTGGTGGACCCGGCGGGCGGGCGCGGGGTCAGCGTCGTCGACGAGCACGACGTGGCGGAGGCGGCGGCCCGGGTACTGACCGAGCCGGGGCACGAGGGCCGCACCTACGCCCTCACCGGCCCGGCCGCGCCCACCTTCGCCCAGCTCGCGGAGGTACTGGCCGGGCTGCTGTCGGCGCCGGTCTCGGCGCGGGAGCTCGCCGGGGCGGAGCTCGCGGCCTGGCTGGCCCGGGAGCACCGGCCGTGGGAGGCCGAACTGGACGCGCTCTTCGGGCAGTTCCGCGAGGGCGCGGGCGAGCCGGTGACCGATGACGTGCGCCGGGTCACCGGGCACGAGCCGCGTCCCGTCGCGGACTTCCTCAAGGCCCACCTCCAGCACTTCCTGCCGGACCCGGAGGACTGAGCCCATGCCCGTGACCCCGCGCACCGCCGAACGGACGGTCGTCGCCGACGACTTCCTCGCCGCGGGCTTCGCCGCCCGTTCCGCGGTGGCGGCCGGACGGCTGCTCCTCGATCTGCGGATGCAGCACGAGGACGGTCTCGCCCCCGGGGGCGCCAAGATGGCGCAGCTCGGCCGCACCTGGTCCGGGCTGCTGCTGCGCAACCGGATCCGCGCCCGCTACCCGCGCGACGGGATCCTCACCGGACCGGCCGACCGGGCGCCGGAGACCCTGCGCAGACGCCGGGTGTGGCTGGTCGAGCCGCTGGACTCGCCCGAGGGGTACCACGCCGACGGCGATCCGCACTGGTCGGTGCAGCTCGCGCTCTGGGAGCGCGAGCGGGGCGTGGTGGCCGCGGCCGTCGCGGTCCCCGCGCTGTGCGAGGTGGTGTGCACGGCGGACCGGGACGCGGGGTGGCGCCGGGCCCGGCCGGTGCCCCGGCAGCGGCCCAGGGTGGTGGTCGACACCCGCGACCCGGCGGCGTTCGCCCGTACGGTGGTGCGCCAGACCGGGGCCGAGCTGGTGCCGATGGGCTCGTCCGGCGCCAAGATCCTGGCGGTGGTCCAGGGCGAGGCCGATGCCTACATCCACTCCGCGGGCGCCTGGGAGTGGGGCGACGAGGCGCTGTTCCGGGTGGCGCGGGCGGCCGGGCTCCAGGTGAGCCGGCTGTACGCGCCGGTGGAGGGGCGGTCCGGTCCGGTGGACCCGGGCCGCCGCGCGCCCCTGGCGGTGCTCTGCCGTCCGGGGCTCACCCGGGCGCTCCTGACCGCCTTCGCGGTCCACGGCATCCGGCCGGCCGGGCCGCTGCCCGCGCCCCGGGCCCGCCCGGGGTCACCGGCCGCGGGGTGAGGCCGGGGGGTCGGGCCCGGCCCCCCGGCCGATCAGGGCGTCGCGTCCGCGCGGCCGACTCCCCACCGGCGGCGCGGGTCTTGACGCCCCTTCCCGCGCTCAACATACTGCCAACAATCAGGACCTCTGACAATCAGTCACCTGTTCTACGCCCGCCGCGTGTCGAGACGCCGGGTCGCCGATCCCTCCAGAACGGACAGGACCGAACCGAGATGGCCGACGACTTCACTGCCGTGTTCGAGCCCCCACTTGACCAGTTGCCCGACATCGACGACCTCGTCCGCGCGACCATGGAGTGGCACTTCTCCCCGCTGACCGGCAGCCCGTACTGGGTCGAGCGCGCCAAGGACTTCTCCTTCGACCCGCGCGCCGACGTCCAAAGCCTGGCGGATCTGCGGCTGTTCGCGGACGTGCCGGTCGACTGGAGCCGCATACCCGCCGACCAGCTGGTGCCGCGCGGCAGCGCGCCGGGCACGCGGTACGGGATCTACGAGTCGGGCGGGGCCACCGGCGCCCCCAAGCGGATCGTGGACGCCACCTCGCGGCGCCGCAACGTCCAGTGGCAGAGCCGGATGCTCGACGAGCAGGGGTTCCCCTCCGGCGAGGGCAACTGGCTGCACATCGGCCCCACCGGCCCCCATGTCATGGCCAAGAACATCGGCACCCTCTCCGAACTGCGCGGCATGCTCTGCTACTTCGTCGACCTCGACCCCCGCTGGGTCCGGCGCTGTGTCAGCGAGGGGCGGCAAACCGAGTTCCGCCGCTATGTCGACCACATCCTCGACCAGGTCAGGGACGTCCTGCGCACCCAGGACATCCGGGGCATCTCCACCACCCCGCGCATCCTGGAATCCATCGGCGCCCGCGAGGACGTCCACGCCCTGCTGCGCGACAGCGTGCGCGGCATCATCTGGGGCGGCACCAGCATGGACGGCGAGACCCTGCGCCTGCTGGACGAGGAGATGTTCCCGCGGGCCAGGCTGGCCGGCGCGTACGGCAACACCATGATGGGCGTCGCCCCGCAGCGCACCCCGCGCCCCGGCGACGCGGCGCCGTGCGTCTTCCGCCCCTTCTATCCGTACACCGTCGTCGAACTCGTCGACCCCGAACGGCCCGACCGGATCGTCTCCGACGACGAGGACGGCCGCGTCGTCATCACCGTGCTGACCCGGGACTACTTCACCCCGCCGACCCTGGAGCGGGACCTGGCGACCCGCCGCGCCTCGGCCGACGGCTTCCCCGGCATCGAGCTCTCCGGGGTCCGCCCGTACGAGTCGGCGGGCACCTCCGTGGTCGAAGGGGTGTACTGATGGACGGGGCCAAGGACCTGCACGAGATCCCGCTGATCCGGGCGGGCCTGCCCCGGCAGTCGGCCGAGCGCGCCGAACTCGCTGGCGTCGACGGCACCCCGCTGGCGCTGGTCCACCTCGCCCCGCCGCTGCTCGCGCGACTCACCGTCGCGGACGCGCGGGCCGGGGCCGAGCGGACGCCGGAGCCCGAGCGCATCGCGGCGGCGGGCGAGCTCTTCGCGACCGCGACCCTGGGCGGACTGACGCCGCGGGCCTACTGCGAACTCCAGTCCCGGGTCGCGGGGGTGCCCATCGCGGTGGCCCGGCACTCGCTGAACGATGTCGCCGAGACGTTCGGAAACGTGGGCGCGAAGTTCCTCGCCGAACGCCCGGCCGGCGTCCCGGCCGCGCCCGTCCCGGGCGAGATCTCCACCGTCTGGACGCGGCGCGGCGACGTCCTCGCCGTGATCGCGCCCAGCAACAACCCCGGCACCCACACCCAGTGGCTCACCGCGCTGGCCTGCGGGTACCGGCTGGCGGTGCGGCCGGGGACGCGCGATCCGTTCACTCCGGCCCGGATGATCGCCGCGCTGCTGGACGCGGGCGTCGCCCCGCACTACCTCTCCCTGCTGCCCGGCAGCCACGCCACCGGGGACGCGCTGGTGGAGGCGGCCGATCTGAGCCTGGTCTTCGGCGGGGACGCGGCGGCCCGGCGCTACGGCGGCGACCGCCGGGTCATCCTGCGCGGGCCGGGCCGCTCCAAGCTGCTGCACACCGGCGAGATCACCGAGCAGACGGTCGACGTGATCTGCCGTTCGGTGGGCTACGACGCGGGGATGCGCTGCACCAACGCGACGGCCGTGTTCACCGAAGCCGATCCCGCGGCGCTGGCCGCGGCCGTGGCCGAGCGGCTCGCCCGGCTGACTCCGGCGCCGCCCCAGTCGCCCGAGGCACAGGTCCCGGTGCTGCCGCTCGCCGAGGCACGGGCGCTGCGCGAACATCTGACGGGGCGGCTGGAGGGAGCGGTGGACGTGGCCGCGCCGCTCTATCCCGAGGGGCCGGTGGCGGACCTCGGGGACGGGTCGGCCGCGCTGCGTCCCGCCGTCCTGCTCTGCGACCGCTCCGACCATCCCGGCGCCCGGGTCGAGCTCTCGTTCCCGTGCGTGTGGATCCTGCCGTGGCGGCGCGAGGAGGGGTTCGGCCCGCTGCGGGACACCCTCGCCCTCACCATCCTCGGCGGCGACGAGCCGCTGGCGCGCGAGGCGCTGCGGGAGCGGTCGATCCGCAAGGTCCTGCTGGGTCCCATCCCCACGTACCAGGCGGGCCCGACCAGTCCGCACGACGGCTATCTGAGCCACGACCTGATGGAGGCCCGGGCCTTCGGCACCTCGGCCTGAGACACGGCCCGCGAGCCGCCCACGCGACCCCGCCCGACCCCGCCCGACCCCGCCCCGCCCGACCTCGCTGCAACGACCCCTGGAGTGTGTGGAGATGACTCGAACCGTCCTGGTGACCGGCGGTGGCACCGGCATCGGCAAGGCGATAGCCGCGGCCTTCCTCACCGACGGCGACCACGTCGTCATCAGTGGCCGCCGCGAGGACGTGCTGCTGCGGGCCGCCGAGGAGCTCGACGGCCGGGTGACGGCGCTGCCCTGCGACGTCACCGACCCCGAGCAGCTGGAGGGCTTCCGCGAGCGGCTGCCGGACGTGCTGCACGTCCTCGTCAACAACGCGGGCGGCAACCGGGAGTTCGACGCCCCGCCACCGGGTGATCTGCGGGCCCTGGCCGAACGCTGGCGGGCCAACCTGGAGGCGAACCTGCTGGGCGCCGTGCTGACCACGGCCGCCGTGGACAAGCAGCTCGTCTCCGGGGGCGCCGTGGTCAACATCAGCTCCTTCGCGGCCGACCGGGGCGCGGGCTCGTACGGCGCGGCCAAGGCGGCCATGAACAGCTGGAACATCTTCGCCGCCCGCCAGCTCGGGCCGCGCGGGGTGACCTGCAACGTGGTGGCGCCGGGCTACGTCGACAAGACGGAGTTCTTCCGCGACCGCCGCTCGGAGCAGTTCCACGAGGCCCGGGTGGCCGAGACGATGCTCGGCCGGGCCGGACAGCCCGAGGACATGGCGGCCGTCGTACGGTTCCTCGCCTCGCCCGCCGCGCGGCACATCACCGGGCAGGTCGTCCGGGTCGACGGCGGCGTGATCCCGACCCGTTGAGGGGCGGTCCGGTGCGGTCCGGCCACCCGGCGGGCCCGTACCGGACCTCTACGATGTGCACATGAGCGCGAGCAAGCACCTGTCAGATGCGCACTCCCCGCACCCGCGCACCACTGGCGAGGACGAGCGCCTGGACGTGGCGGTCGCCGTACTGACGCTGCTCGCGGACCGCACCCGGCTCGCCCTGCTCAAGGAGCTCGGCAAGGGCGAGGCGGATGTCACCACCCTCACCGAGGCCTGCGGGGCGGCCCGCCCCTCGGTCAGCCAGCACCTGGCCAAACTGCGCCTGGCCGGTCTGGTGGCGACCCGCAAGGACGGCCGCCGAGTGGTCTACTCGCTGCGCCACGGCCATCTGCGCCGGCTGGTCGACGAGGCCGTGAACGTGGCCGACCACCAGCTCGGCGCCCTCCCCCCGCACGACTGACCCGCCCGGCACCCCTGCCTCACAAGCGGACACCCAAAGAATATGTGCATAGGTACGCACGTATTGGTTACGATGGTGATCCCCGCACCTTCTCGTGCCCCCGGGACGGATCCCATGCTGTCCGTACTGCGCAACCGCACCTACCGCCATCTGTTCACCGCGCAGGTGGTCGCGCTCCTCGGCACCGGCCTCGCCACCGTCGCGCTCGGCCTGCTCGCCTACGACATGGCGGGCGGCCATGCCTCGGCCGTCCTCGGCACCGCGCTGGCGATCAAGATGGTGGCGTATGTGGGCGTCGCCCCGCTCGTGGGCGCCTTCGCCCACCGCGTCCCGCGCCGCGCCCTGCTCGTGGCGAGCGACCTGACCCGCGCGGGCGTGGCCATCACCCTGCCGTTCGTCTCGCAGGTCTGGCAGGTGTACGCCCTGATCTTCCTGCTCCAGGCGGCCTCCGCCGCCTTCACCCCGGTCTTCCAGGCGACCGTGCCCGAGGTCCTGCCCGCCGAGCGCGACTACACCCACGCGCTGTCCATGTCCCGCCTCGCCTACGACCTGGAGAGCCTGCTGAGCCCCGCGCTGGCGGCCCTGCTGCTGACCGCGGTCTCCTACCACTGGCTCTTCGCGGGCACCACCCTGGGCTTCCTGGCCTCCGCGGCCCTGGTGGTGTCGGCCGTGCTGCCCCGGCAGGCGCCGGTGGCGCGCACCGGGGGCGCGTACGCCAAGGCGGCGTCCGGGGCCCGGCTGTTCCGGGCGGAGCCGCGGCTGCGGGCCCTGCTCGCCCTCGACCTCGCGGTGGCGGCGGCGGGCGCGATGGTCTTCGTCAACACGGTGGTCGTGGTGCGCGGCCACTTCCACGAACCCGCCGGCGCGGTCTCGCTGGCCCTCGGCGCGTACGGCGCCGGCTCCATCGCCGCCGCCCTGTGGCTCCCCCGGCTGCTGTCCCGGGCGAGCGACCGCGCGGTGATGCTCCCGGCGGCCTACGCCCTGCCGTGCGTCCTGGTCGCGGTGGCCCTCACCACCCTTGCCCCGGCGGGGAGTTGGAGCTGGGCCGGGCTGCTGGCGACCTGGGCGGCGATCGGCGCGGCGAGCTCGGCGGTCCTGACCCCCGGCGGCCGGCTGATCCGCCGCTGCACGCCCGCGGCCGACCTGCCGGCCGCGTTCGCCGCCCAGTTCTCGCTCTCCCACGGCTGCTGGCTGCTGACGTACCCGCTCGCGGGCTGGCTGGCGGCGGGGGCCGGGGTGCCGGTGACGGCCGGGGTGCTGGGCGTGGTCTCGCTGGGCGCGGCGGGGGTGGCGACGGTGGTGTGGCCGGGTGAGCCGGTGCCGGAGCGAGCGGCCGTGCGCCGCGCGACGGCTTCCGTACGCTGACACGCCCTGCTCCCGTCCCGTCCTGTCCTCCTGCCCTCCCCCGCCCCGTCCCGTCCGGAAAACGGGAACCGCCCCGGCGGGCATGATGCCGGCCGGGGCGGTCAGGGTGCCGCTGTGGCTCAGGCCAGGAGCGCGAGGGCCTGGTTGAAGGTCGTCGACGGGCGCATGACCGCCGCCGCCTTCGCCGGGTCGGGCTGGTAGTAGCCGCCGATCTCGGCCGGGGAGCCCTGGACGGCGATCAGCTCGGCGACGATGGTCTCCTCCTGCTCGGCCAGCGTCTTGGCCAGCGGCGCGAAGGCCTCCGCGAGCTGGGCGTCGTCGGTCTGCTTGGCCAGCTCCTGGGCCCAGTACAGCGCCAGGTAGAAGTGGCTGCCGCGGTTGTCGATGCCGCCGAGCCTGCGGCTCGGGGACTTGTCCTCGTTGAGGAAGGAACCCGTGGCACGGTCGAGCGTGTCGGCGAGGACCTGGGCGCGCGCGTTGCCCTTGGTCGTGGCGAGGTGCTCGAAGCTGACCGCGAGGGCCAGGAACTCACCCAGGCTGTCCCAGCGCAGGTAGTTCTCCTTGACCAGCTGCTGGACGTGCTTGGGGGCGGAGCCGCCGGCGCCCGTCTCGAAGAGGCCGCCGCCGTTCATCAGCGGGACCACCGAGAGCATCTTGGCGCTGGTGCCCAGCTCCAGGATAGGGAACAGGTCGGTCAGGTAGTCGCGCAGCACGTTGCCGGTGACCGAGATCGTGTTCTCACCGCGGCGGATGCGCTCCAGGGAGAACGCGGTCGCCTCGACCGGAGACATGATCTTGATCTCCAGGCCCTCGGTGTCGTGCTCCGCGAGGTACGCCTTGACCTTCTCGATCAGTACGGCGTCGTGGGCGCGCTCGGCGTCGAGCCAGAAGACGGCCGGGTCGCCGGTGGCGCGGGCGCGGGTGACGGCGAGCTTGACCCAGTCCTGGATCGGCGCGTCCTTGGTCTGGCACATCCGGAAGATGTCACCGGCGGCGACCTGCTGCTCCAGGACGACGGCGCCCTCGGCGTCGACGACGCGGACGGTGCCCGCGGCGGCGATCTCGAAGGTCTTGTCGTGGCTGCCGTACTCCTCGGCCTTCTGCGCCATCAGACCGACGTTCGGGACCGAGCCCATCGTCGCCGGGTCGAAGGCGCCGTTGGCGCGGCAGTCGTCGATGACGACCTGGTACACGCCCGAGTAGCTGCTGTCCGGCAGCACGGCGAGGGTGTCGGCCTCCTGGCCGTCCGGGCCCCACATGTGGCCGGAGGTGCGGATCATGGCCGGCATGGAGGCGTCGACGATGACGTCGCTCGGAACGTGCAGGTTGGTGATGCCCTTGTCCGAGTCGACCATGGCGAGCGCCGGGCCCTCGGCGAGCTCGGCCTCGAAGGACGCCTTGATCTCGGCGCCGAGGTGCGGCACGGAGTCCAGGCCCTTGAGGATGGCGCCGAGGCCGTCGTTGGGGGACAGACCGGCCGCGACGAGCGCCTGGCCATACTTCGCGAAGGTCTGGGGGAAGAAGGCGCGCACCACGTGACCGAAGACGATCGGGTCGGAGACCTTCATCATCGTGGCCTTGAGGTGCACCGAGAACAGCACGCCCTCGGCCTTGGCGCGGGCGATCTGCTCGGTGAGGAACTCACGCAGCGCGGCGACGCGCATCACGGAGGCGTCGACGACCTCGCCCGCCAGGACGGGTACGGACTCGCGCAGCACGGTGGTGGTGCCGTCCTCGGCCGCCAGCTCGATGCGGAGCGAGCCGGGCGCGGAGACGACCGCGGACTTCTCCGTGGAGCGGAAGTCGTTCTCCCCCATGGTCGCCACGTTCGTCTTGGACTCGGCGGTCCAGGCGCCCATGCGGTGCGGGTGGGCCTTGGCGTAGTTCTTCACCGAGGCGGGGGCGCGGCGGTCGGAGTTGCCCTCGCGCAGCACCGGGTTGACGGCGCTGCCCTTGACCTTGTCGTAGCGGGCGCGGATGTCGCGCTCCTCGTCGGTCTGCGGGTCGTCCGGGTAGGCCGGCAGCGCGTAGCCCTGCGCCTGCAGCTCGGCGACGGCGGCCTTGAGCTGCGGGATCGAGGCCGAGATGTTCGGCAGCTTGATGATGTTGGCGTCGGGCGTCTTCGCCAGCTCGCCGAGCTCGGCGAGGGCGTCGTCGATGCGCTGCCCCTCCTGGAGGTACTCCGGGAAGAGGGCGATGATCCGCCCGGCCAGCGAGATGTCCCGCGTCTCCACAGTGACCCCGGCCGTCGAGGCATACGCCTGGACCACAGGCAGGAACGAGTACGTCGCCAGCGCGGGCGCCTCGTCAGTGTGGGTGTAGATGATGGTCGAGTCAGTCACCGGGTGCTCCACTCCACGTATGCAACATTGCTCGACATCAAGATATCTCGTGGTGGGCCCGGGCCGGACAGGGCCCTGCCCCGGGGTGGCGGACCGTGGAAGGACCCGTAAACGGGGTGAAAACGCACAGAAAGCCGCCTTCTCCGATGGAGAAGACGGCTTCCGACCTGCGAAAACGCTGGTCGGGACGACAGGATTTGAACCTGCGACCCCTTGACCCCCAGTCAAGTGCGCTACCAAGCTGCGCCACGTCCCGGCGCCCGTCTGACCTGGGGTTTCCCCCGGCCGAACGTGCACGAGAACAATACCGCACTTCGACCGGTGGTCACGAACGCCTTTCGGCCGTCGGGCCCGGCGCGCTGGGTCGGCGCGGCTGGCCGCCCGCGAAGTACGCCACGAGATCCGGGTCCGGCGGCTCCACCCGGCGGGGCGTGCCTCCGTCGCGCAGGGACATGGTCGCCTCGTAGCCCGCCGCCACGGCCATCCGCGCGGCGACCGGCGAGGTGTCCGTAGGGCCGCCCTCGCGGGCGAACCGCAGGAACTCGTCCATCAGCAGCGGGTCCGCCCCGCCGTGCCCCGAGTCGTCGCGGGCCGGCGGCACCTCGTGGATCTCGTCGGGCTCGTCCCGGAAGTGGGAGCGCCGGGCGTTCCACACCTTGACCCGGCTGCCCGGTCCGTCGCCGAAGTTCTCCAGCCGGCCCGCGTCCCCGATGACGGTGTAGTTGCGCCAGTAGTCGGGGGTGAAGTGGCACTGCTGGTAGGCGGCGAGCACACCGTTGTCCAGGCGCATGTTCAACAGGGAGACGTCCTCGATGTCGATCACCGGGTTGAGCGCCCGCTGGGTGTGCGGCGGCCAGTGGCCGTCCTTGGTGTACCAGTCGTCCGCCTTGGGCTCCCCGGCCGCCCGCCGGTGCGGGTTGTCCCCGTAGACCATGAGGTCGCCCATGGCCTGGACGTCGCGCGCGTAGCCGCCGGCCAGCCAGTGCAGGACGTCGATGTCGTGGGCGGCCTTCTGGAGCAGCAGTCCGGTGGTGCGGGCGCGCTCGGCGTGCCAGTCCTTGAAGTACCAGTCGCCGCCGTAGCCGACGAAATGGCGGATCCACACCGTCTTGACGGTGCCGATCGTCCCGCGCTCGACCAGGTCGCGCATCAGGCGGACCACCGGCATATGGCGCATGTTGTGGCCGACGTACAGCCGCGAACCGGTCTCGTACGCCGTACGCAGGATCGTGTCGCAGCGCTCCACCGAGATGTCCAGGGGTTTCTCCACGAGGACGGACTTGCCCGTGCGCAGGGCGGCGCAGGCGAGGTCCGCGTGGGTGTGGTCGGGGGTGAGGACCAGCAGGGCGTCGATGTCGGGGTCCTCGACGACCTTGCGGTGGTCACCGGTCATGGCGGCGTCGGGGAAGGCCCCGGCCGCCTCCGCGCGGGCCCGGGGGTCGGGGTCGGCGAGGGCGGTCACGACGGAGCCGCGGCCGGGGCGGTGGGCGACGCGGGCGAGGCTGCCGCGCAGGCCGTAGCCGAGGACGCCGATACGGAGGTCGGTCATGGTCAACTTCCTTGCGGTCCGGGCGGGATGGACTGTGGGCCGGGGTGGTCCAGGTGCCCGATGATGACATCGGCGCCCGGACCGGTGCCGCACGCTGGGGCGCGCGCCCGCGACAAGAATTTCGCGCCATCTTCACCTGCACCCGCTCCAAGGCGCCGGTCCACCACCCTGCCCGACGGCCACCGGGTGAAACGATCAGGTTCGCACAGGCGGGAACCGTACGGTGGACGGCCGCGGTGGCGTCCGAAAGCGTTCGGGGGCGGCCCTCTCCCCGTGCTCGGGGGTGCTCCTCGATGCCAGTCGCCCGCGAGTTCGGGACCGATCCCTGTCCCTCAGTGCCGTATGCCCACGAAACCTTTGCCGTTGGCATGTGGCAAGAAGGCGAGACCGGGGAATGCCAACCGAGTGGTACCGAGGAGGCCAACCTCACAGAACACGCCAGTAGTCAAACGTCAACACGCCTTGTTCAGGCCAAAGTTGACAAGCACGTTGTAGCACCGCTGGATGATCAACAACATGAGTGGGTCGGCCTCTTCGGGACGGGGACCACTGCCGATGCACCACCTGCTCGAACACCGTGACGAGCAGGCGTTTCGCGGAGGAGGGCTCGCCATGGACGCATACTTCAGCAGCCGCCCGCACCACCAACTACGGGAGCGCGTAAGGCAGTTCGCGGAACGCGAGATCCGGCCCCGCATAGCGGCGATGGAGGCGGCGCGTTCCGTCCAGTACGACCTGTCACGGCTCATCGCCCGGCAGGGCTGGATGGGCGCCACCGTCAGTCCCTCGTACGGGGGGATGGGCGTCGGACACCTGGGAAAGACGATCATCATCGAGGAGCTGTCCCGGGTCAGCGGCGCCATGGGCGCCATGGCGCAGGCCTCCCAGCTGGGGGTGGCCAAGATAGTCCACTTCGGCAGCGAGGAGCAGAAGAAGCGCTGGCTGCCGGCGATCGCCGCCGGTGACTGCCTTCCCACGATCGCGGTGACCGAGCCGGAGTCCGGCGGCCATGTCCTCGGGATGACGGCGAGCGCGGTCCGCGACGGCGACGACTACGTACTCAACGGCCGCAAGGTGTACGTCGGGAACAGCCATGTCGGGGATGTGCACGGCGTGGTCGTCCGCACCGGCCCCGGTTCCCGGGGGCTGACCGCGTTCCTCGTCGAGTCCGACCGGCCCGGGTTCTCGCTCGGCCCCGAGCGCGACACGATGGGCCTGCACGGCTTCAGCTTCGGCGAACTCCGCTTCGACGACTGCCGGGTGCCGGTGGAGAACCGACTCGGCGAGGAGGGCGACGGGCTCGCCGTGGCCTACTCCTCCAGCGTCCTGTACGGCCGGGCCAACCTCACGGCCGTCTCGCTCGGCATCCACCGGGCCATCCTGGAGGAGACCAGCAGGTTCTGCGCGGAGCGCGTCCGCTATGGAAAACCGCTCCACGAACTGCCCAATATCAAGATCAAGCTGGGCCGGCTCCAGTCCCGGCTGATGACGGCCCGCCTCGCCGCCTACCACGCGGTGCACCTGCTCGACCAGGGGATGCCGTGCGACCCCGAGCTCATGAACGCCAAGGTGGTCAACGTCGAGTCCACACTCGACTCGGCGCGCGCCGCCATGGAGATCCACGCGGCGGCCGGGCTCTTCACCGACTGCCCCATCGAACGGTATCTGCGCGACGCGCACCACATCTTCGCCCCGGCCGGCACCACGGACGTCCAGCTGCTGCGGCTGGCGGAGGTGGCGCTGGGCACGGCGAAGGGCCAGTGGTCCCAGCGGCTCTCCGACGTCGTACGCACGGACGAGTTCGCGACGGCCCACTGACCGGGTGAGTCGGCGGGGGCGGCGGTCAGAAACCGCTCTCCTCCCGGTGGTGGATCTGCTCGATCAGCTCGGCCGCCATCGACTTGATCGTCTCCAGGCCGGCCCGGCCCCACGGCCGCGGCTCGGTGTCGACGACGCAGATCGTGCCGAGCGCGATACCGGTCCGGTCGATCAGCGGCGCGCCCAGATAGGAGCGGATGCCGATCTCGTCGACGACCGGGTTGCCCGCGAACCGCGGGTAGTCGCAGACGTCCTCCAGGACCAGCGCTTTTCGGCGCACCACCACATGCGGGCAGTAGCCGTGGTCGCGGGCCATGAACCGGCTCACCCCGCCGGCCGCGGCCACCGCGGACAGATCCGTGCCCGCGTGCGCCCCCTCGGGGGTGTGCAGCCCGGCGAAGAACTGCTGGTGCTCGTCGATGAAGTTGACCATCGAGTAGGGCGCCCCGGTGACCTCCGCGAGCTTGTGGGCGAACTCGTCGAACGCCGGATCGGGATGCTCGCCGATACCGAGCTGGCGCAGCCGCTGGACACGGACGGGCGCCTCCCGGTCGACCGGGGTGAGCAGCAGATGGCCGGTGGGGTCGTACGTCATGTGTGGGCTCCATGGCTGGTGGCGGCCGGAAAGGTGGACAGCAGGTGCTGCACCAGGGTGACCAGGGTCGCGATCCCGGAGCTGCCGATACGGGCGTCGCACAGCACCACGGGAACCTCCGGCTTGAGGTCTATGGCGGAGCGGATCTCGTCCGGGGTGTAGCGGTAGGCACCGTCGAACTCGTTGACCGCGACGAGGAAGCCGATCCCGCGCCGCTCGAAGAAGTCCACGGCGGAGAAGCTGTCCTCCAGGCGCCGGGTGTCCGCGAGGATCACCGCGCCGAGCGCGCCCTCGGAGAGCTCGTCCCACATGAACCAGAACCGCTCCTGCCCGGGTGTGCCGAACAGGTAGAGCACATGCCGCTCGTCCAGCGTGATGCGCCCGAAGTCCATGGCGACCGTCGTGGTGGTCTTGGACTCCACCCCTTCGAGGCTGTCGTGCGCCACGCTGACCGTGGTGAGCAGCTCCTCGGTGGAGAGCGGTTCGATCTCGCTGACCGCGCCCACGAAGGTCGTCTTGCCGACCCCGAAGCCGCCGGCGACGAGGATCTTCAGCGCGGTGGGGAAGAGATCCACGGCGGGGCTGACGTCAGAGCCTTCGTCGTAGGCCATCGAGCACTGCCTCCAGCAGAGAACGGTCGGTCGGGGTGTGGTGGAAGCGGGGGGCGCGGGCCGTCACCGCGCCGCAGTCCACCAGGTCGGACAGCAGCACCTTGGTGACGACGGCGGGCAGCCGCAGATGGGCCGCGATCTCCGCCACCGAGGTGGGCCCCTCGCAGAGCCCGAGCGCCTGGGAGTGCTCGGGCCCCAGCGGCGTCTGGGGCGGCTGTCCGGTCGCCATCACCTGGGAGAGCAGGTCCAGCGTGGCGGTCGGCCGGGTGCGCCCGTTGCTGACGGTGTACGGCCGGATCAGCCGCCCGGCCGCGTCGTCGAGCCATGGGCCGTCCTGCGGGGCGGCCACGCTCAGCGCCTCGTGCCGCTCGGTGTTCCGGCGCCTTGCCGGGCCGGCGTCACGAGGTAGGGCCGTACGCTCTTGACCAGCATCGCCATCTCGTATCCGAGCACCGCCGCGTCCGCCTCGCGTCCGGCGAGCACGGCGAGGCAGGTGCCCGAGCCGGCCGTGGAGACGAAGAGCAGCGTGGAGTCCAGCTCCACCACCACCTGGCGGACCTCCCCGCCGTCGCCGAAGCGCGCGCCCGCGCTGCGGCCCAGCGAGTAGAGCCCGGAGGCGAGGGCCGCCATGTGGTCGGCGCTGTCGACGTCGAGACCGTGCACGGACTTCACCAGCCCGTCGGAGGAGAGCAGGACCGCGTTGCGTGTGTAGGGCACCCGTTGGACCAGTCCGCTGAGCAGCCAGTCGAGGTCCGAGACGTGTCCGGTCGGCGCATCGCTCGCCATGGTGCATCTACTCCTTGGAGTGTTCGGCGTCAGTTTCTGCCGGGTGGTGTAACGACTGGTCGGGGTGGGACCGGTGTGGTTGCGGTACGCCGGTGTGCTCGTGCCGGGCGGGCTGCGACTCGGCGAGGCCGATGCCCCGCTGGAACGCCGCCATCAGCCCCGGGTCGTGCACCGCGTGCTCGTCCTCCCGGCGCGCGGCCGGGGCGTCGCGCAGTTGCGGGACGAGGTGCTCCTGGCTGCGGCGCCGGGGCAGATCGGGGCGGCCGGTGCCGTGCGCCGTACCGCCGGCCACGGGTATGGGGGGCACCGGCGTCGCGGGCTCCCCGGCGCCCCGGTGGGGGCCGGGGACGGCGGCGGCCGGGTTGGGCCGCTCCTCGTGGGCGGCGCGCACCGGCAGCGGCGCGGTGCCCTGCGCGGACACGGTCTCGCCGTGCTGGGGCCGGCGGGGCGGCGGCGGCTGCGGGGCGCCGTGCTCGGAGACGGCGGCGGGCGTCGGCAGCGGCGCCTCGGCCGGGGCGGGCGGGGCCGTCCGCGGGGCGACCGCGGGGGGCTGGGGCTGGGCCGGGAGGGGGGCGCGATCGGGGTCCGGCAGCGGCTGCCGTTCGCTCGTCTGCCCCTCCTTCGGGGTCTCGGACTCGGCGCCCAACAGCCCCTGCGGCAGCACCAGTACGGCCTGGACGCCGCCGTAGATGTTGGTCTGGAGGCGGACCGCGATGCCGTGCCGGCGGGCCAGCGCGGAGACCACGAACAGGCCGATCCGGCCGTCCTGGAGGAGGTGGGCGACGTTCACCTGGTCGGGGTCGGAGAGCAGCGCGTTCATCTTGTTCTGCTCGGTGACGGGCATGCCCAGGCCCCGGTCCTCGACCTCCACGGCGAGTCCGGCGGTCACCAGTTGAGCGCGCAGCAGCACCTGGGTGTGCGGGGCGGAGAACACCGTGGCGTTCTCCACGAGTTCGGCGAGCAGGTGGATGACGTCGGCGACGGCGTGGCCGCGCAGGGTGCCGTCGATCGGTGGCACCAGCTTGACCCTGGGGTACTGCTCGACCTCGGCGATCGAGGAGCGCAGCACCTCGGTCATGGTCACCGGGTGGGACCACTGGCGGCGGGAGATGGCGCCGCCGAGGACGGCGAGGTTCTCCGCGTGCCGGCGGATGCGGGTGGCGAGGTGGTCGACGTGGAAGAGGCCCTTGAGCAGCTCGGGGTCCTCGACCTCGTTCTCCAGCTCGTCCAGGAGCTGGATCTCGCGGTGCACCAGGGACTGGAGCCGGCGGGCGAGGTTGACGAAGACCTCGACCTTCTGTTCGTTGCCGACGCTGCTGGAGAGCTGGGAGGCCTGCACCACGGCGGCGACGGCCGCGTCGTGGGAGCGGGTCAGCTCGTGCGCCAGGAGCTGGAACTCGTCCGCGTTGGGCGGGAGCTGGCCGGGGCTGCGCCGGGCCGGCGGGCCCTCGCCGCGGCGCAGTCCGTCGACCACGGTCCGCAGGTCGGCGGCCGAGCGCGCGCTGCTCCGGCGCAACCCGTTGGCGCGCCCCAGCACGGTCCGCGCGGCCCGGTCGGCGCCCACGGCGGCGGCGGCCACGGAGGCCAGGGCGAGCACGGCCATACCGGCGAGCGCGGCCCAGAGCATCCGCGAGGGGTGGGCGTGGGTGGAGTGGAGGGTGAAGACGACGGCGGCCGTGCCGCACAGCACGGCGACGATGGCGGGCAGCACCGCGCTGCGCTGCAGCTGCGGCCGTATCCGGCTCTCGGTGGACGGGCGCTGCCCGTTCGGCGGACGTCCCGCCGGGGCCGGGGCGCCCGCGGGTGCGGCCGGGGGGTTCGCCCGGTGTGCCGTACGTCCGTGCCGCCCGCCCTCGCGGCGGTCGGACCGCGCGGCGGGTGCGCGAAGATGAGACATCTGCGTCCTCGGTACGTGGGGTCCCAGAGATCGTGGTCCCGGGCCCCACTCGATCCGTGAGGGCCCGCGTTGATCGTCGGCCACTCACAGTAGGGGTCAACCCCTCACCCTCGGTGCGCAGTTGGAAAAGTCCCCCCTTCCGTGTCCCGCTCTGGTATGACGCCTCGTACGACAGCACGAAATACCGGGTCGCCCCCGGGGGTTCCGGGGGCCGTGACCCTAGGAGACGACCGGCGCCGCCTCCTGCTCCCCCGTCCTGGCGGGCCTGCGGGTGTGCAGGGGCCAGCCGTCCGCCGGGGGTGGTGCGACCGGGCGCCACCAGGGCGCGGACGGCACGTGCTCCGAGGCCGGCTCGAAGGGTTCACCCGGGATGGGCAGCGCGATGCGGGCGTCCGCAGCCGCGGCGGCGGCCATGGTCCCCTCGCCCGGCTCGGACCACGGGTGCGGGGCGAGGTTGAAGGTGCCCCAGTGGATCGGGAGCAGCACGCCGTGCGGCCGGCCGCCCTGGAGGTCGAGGTGGGCGCGCATGCCTTCGGCCGGAGTCATATGGATGTCCGGCCAGAACTCGCTGTAGGCACCGATCTGGATCATCGTGGCGTCGAACGGGCCGTGCTCGGCGCCGATGTCCTTGAACCCGTCGAAGTAGCCCGTGTCGCCGCTGTGGTAGATCCGGTGCTCGGGGCCGGTGACGGCCCAGGACGCCCAGAGCGTGTGCTGCTGGTTGCGCAGGCCCCGGCCGCAGAAGTGGCGCGCGGGGGTGGCGGTGAGGGTGAGGCCGTTGACCTTCGTCGACTCGTTCCAGTCGAGCTCGTGGAGGCGGTCGGCGGGGACGCCCCAGTGCTCCAGGTGGGCGCCGACGCCGAGCGGGACCGCGAACACCGTCTCCGTACCCGCCAGGGCGCGGATGGTGGGCAGGTCCAGGTGGTCGTAGTGGTCGTGCGAGATGACCACCACGTCGACCGGGCCGAGGGAGGCCAGCGGGACGGGCACCGGGTGCAGCCGCTTGGGTCCGGCGAAGGCGAAGGGGGAGCAGCGCTCCCCCCACACCGGGTCGAAGAGCACCCGGCGGCCGTCGATCTCGGCGAGGACGCTGGAGTGCCCCATCCAGGTGAGCCGCAGGCCCGTGGCGGGCGGCTTGGCCAGGTCGGCGAGTGTCGTCGCGTGCACCGGGATGTTGCCCACCGGGGCGCGCAGGGCCCGCTGCTCCTTCTGGAAGTAGATCTTGGCGAACTCCACCATCGAGCCCGACGGGCGCGTGCGCGCGCCCTCGGGGTTCTGGAAGACCCCGTCCGCGAAGTTCGGTGAGCGGCGGATCCGCTCCAGGCGGTCCCCCGCCGGGTCGGCCCCGAAGGCGGCGGGGCGCAGCTCGCGCAGCCGGGAGCGGAGTGGGAGCAGAGAACCAGCGCCGGTCACGGCACCTCCTGGGGCTCGGGGGTCATTCCATTATGTGCGGCGGGTACGACAACGCGGGAACCGCGCCGTCACGGGGCGGTTCCCGCCGGGGACGGGTTCAGGCGAGCGGCTGGCCGTAGGCGCGCTCGACCCGCAGCCGGAGCACCAGGCGCCGCTCGCGGACCATGGCCCGCCGGTAGTCCTCCCAGTCGGGGTGCTCCCCTTGGACGTCCCGGTAGAGCCGGACCAGCTCCTCGACGGTGGCGTCGTAGGGGTCGGCGGCCACCGGGGTGAGGTCGGCCACGCCCTCGGCCACGGTCCAGGCCCAGCGGTCGGCGCTGGTGACGTGGTAGCTGGCGCGAGGGTCACGGCGCAGGTTCCGGGTCTTGGCGCGGTCGTCGGTGAGGGAGACCTTGATCACGCCCTCGTCCGGGTAGTACGCGTGGTTCACGTTGGACAGCTGGGGCCGGCCGTCGCGTTTGAGGGTGGCGAGAACGCCGCCCTTCTCCCGCGCGACCAGCTTGAGCAGGGCTTCCTCGGGTGCGTCGAATGCCGTCATGGCCACTGGAACAGCGCGCGCGTACCTCCGGATTCCCTCATCCGCGCCCGCGTGGTGAAGGTCGTGTGGGGGGCGGTCGATGACTGTGTGATGGACCTGGCATGACTGTGCGGAGCGGATTGTCGGACCGTGGCCCTAGTCTGGACGCATGTCCACTTCCTCCGACCAGCCTGGTTCCGTACTGCCGGACGCCGAAGCCGCCAACGCGGCGATCCGCGACCTCGTCGAGAGCGCGGACCCGGAGGGCGGCTGGCCCTCGGAGGAGTACGAACGACTGCTCACGCTGTGGGCCCAGGCCACGACGGCGGACCTGGACGAGGCCGCGTAGCGCCCGACCGGTCGGTCGGACCCGGCGCGCCGTCGTCCCGGCGCCCTTCCCCTTCTTCGTTCCGCGCGGCGGCCCGGCGGTAGGCTCGACCTCCCCTTATGGCCACCTCGGGCCCGCGGGCCCGACTGTTGGCGCCCCCGGGCCACCCGTACCCCGCAGGAGAGCGTCCGCCTTGTCCGAGACATCCGAGAACCGCGTACGGGAGCGGGCCGCCGTGGCGCCCGGCCCGGTGGACGACCGCTCCGGGCTGCGGGCCGACTGCGCGAACTGCTTCGGTCTGTGCTGTGTGGCGCTGGCGTTCTCGCGGTCCACGGACTTCGCCGTCGACAAGGCCGCCGGGGACCCGTGCGCCAACCTCGGGCAGGACTTCCGCTGCGGCATCCACGACCGGCTGCGCCCCCAGGGCTTCCAGGGGTGCACGGTGTACGACTGTTTCGGCGCGGGCCAGAAGATCTCGCAGGTCACCTTCGTCGGCCGCAACTGGCGCGAGGCGCCGGACGAATCGCGGCAGATGTTCGCGGCGCTCCCGGTGATGCGCCAGCTGCACGAGCTGCTCTGGTACCTCGCCGAGGCGGGCAGCCGTCCGGCCGCGCGTCCGGTCCACCGCCGGGTGGCGGCCGAGCGGGAGCGGATCGAGCGGCTGACCCTCAGCGACGTGGACACGCTCCTGGAGCTGGATGTCGCGGCGCTGCGCGCCGGGGTGAACACCCTGCTGCTGCGCACCAGCGAACTGGTGCGCGCCGAGATCAAGGGCAAGAAGAAGGACCGCAGGGGCGCCGATCTGTTCGGGGCCCGGCTCAGGGGCGCCGATCTGCGCGGCGCGGACCTGCGCGGGGCTTACCTCATCGCGGCGGATCTGAGCGGGGCGGATCTGCGGTTCGCCGATGTCATCGGCGCGGACTTCCGTGACGCCGACCTCGCCGGGGCGGACCTCACGGACTGCCTGTTCCTGACCCAGACGCAGGTCAACGCGGCGCGCGGCGACGAGGCCACCGTGCTGCCGACCGGACTCGACCGGCCCTCGCACTGGGGCGCGGCGACGGCGGGTGCGGTGAAGCCGTCCGGCGGCGGTCGACCGGCTCCGGCCACCCCCGCCCGCAGGGGCGGCTCGTCCCGCAAGCCCGGCGGCTCCCGACGCGGGGGCCCCGGCTCGACGGGAGCACGCCGCAAGTAGCGGCCGGCCTCCGGCGGGCTCCAGGGTCGCGTCTTCGCCCCAGCCGGCAGGCCTCCGCGTCTCCCTTTCGCCCCTGCGGACAGGCTCGCCCCTCACCCCCGCCGCCGAGGGGCCCTCGCTGCCCTTTCCGGCCTCCCCCACCCCACTATTCATCGCGTGTATACACCTCGCGTATAGTCCGGGGCATGTTCTGGTCCAGTCCGAAGGGGAGTCGCGTCATGCGCAGCAGCAATTCCGGAGTCCGTCGCGCCCGGGGGCGGGCCGCCGCCGCGCTGATGACGGTGGGCGTACTCGGACTGACGCTGACGGGCTGCTCCGACGGCGCCGTCTCGCCGCGTTCCGCCCGTAACGACGCGCTCGACAGCAAGGCCGCGGCCGGCGCCGAGGCGGGGGCCGCCGCCGGGGTCGACTGCCGCAAGGCCAAGTGCATCGCGCTGACCTTCGACGCCGGGCCGGGCGTGAAGACGCCCCAACTGCTGGACACGCTCAAGGAGAAGAAGGTGCACGCCACCTTCTTCCTGCTCGGCGCGAACCACGTGGAGAAGTACCCGGACACCGTGCGCCGCATCGCCGCCGAGGGGCACGAGGTCGCCAACCACACCTGGTCGCACGAGCGCCTGGACAAGCTCAAGCCCGCCGAGATACGTACCGAACTCAACCGCACCCAGGAGGCGGTGGCCGCGCTGACCGGTCGCAAGCCCGTCCTGATGCGACCGCCCCAGGGCCGCACCAACAAGGAGGTCACCAAGGTCAGCAAGGAGCTCGGGCTCTCGCAGATCCTGTGGAGCGCGACCGCCAAGGACTACTCCACCAACGACTCGGCCCTGATCACCCGGCGCATCCTGGACCAGGCCGACCGCGACGGCATCATCCTGCTGCACGACATCTACGACGGGACCGTGCCCGCCGTACCCGGGATCATCGACGCGCTGAAGGCGCGCGGCTTCACCTTCGTGACCGTGCCCCAGCTGCTCGCCCCCGCCGCCCCCAAGCCCGGCCGGCTCTACCGCCCCTGACCCGCGCAGCGCGAGCCGCGCCGGTACGGCCCCCGGACGGGACACCGCGATTTCGCCTTCAGCGTGGACCGGTTCTCAGAAGCCTTGCGGGCGGGCAGAGTTGCGGCCATGAAGCTGTTGATACTGGGTGGTACGGAGTTCGTCGGACGGGCCGTGGCCGAGGCCGCGGTGGCCCGCGGGCACGAGGTGACCGTCTTCCACCGGGGCCGCCACGAGCCGCCCGCCGGTGTGCGGGCGCTGCTCGGCGACCGGACGGCCGAGGACGGTCTGACGGCCCTCGCCGACGGGCGCTGGGACGTGGTGGTGGACACCTGGTCGGGGGCGCCCTCGGTGGTGCGCGACGCGGCGAGGCTGCTCGCGCGGGGACGCGTCGCCCGGTACGTGTACGTGTCGAGCCGTTCCGTGTACGAGCACCCCGTCCCGCCCGGGACCGACGAGTGCGCGCCGCTCGTCGACGGGTCGCCGGACGCCTCGGACGACGTGGCGTACGCGCGGGCCAAGCGGGGCGGCGAGCTGGCCGCGATCCGGGAGTTCGGACCGGACCGCTCGCTGCTGGTGCGCGCCGGGCTGATCCTCGGGCCCTACGAGAACATCGGGCGGCTGCCGTGGTGGCTGGGGCGCATGGCACGCGGCGGTGAGGTGCTCGCGCCGGGGCCGCGCGATCTGCCGGTGCAGTTCATCGACGTACGGGATTTGGCGGAGTGGATCGTGAGCGCCGCCGACTTCGGGCTCTGCGGGCCCTACAACCTGGTCTGCCCGCCGGACCACACCACCATGGGCGAGCTGCTGGAGGCGTGTGCGCGGGTCACCGGCGGCGGCGCGGAGCTGCGCTGGACGGACCCCGAACCGATCCTGGCCGCCGGGGTCGAGCCGTGGAACCAGCTGCCGGTGTGGATTCCGCCGGGCGAGCTGCACGACACGATGCACGGCTCGAACGTGTGGAAGGCCGTGCTCTCGGGGCTGAACTGCCGGCCCGTCGAGGAGACGGTCGCCGACACCTGGGCCTGGCTGGCCTCGCTCGGCGGCGAGGCGCCGCAGCGGCCGGACCGCCCCCGGGTCGGACTGGACCCGGAGACGGAGCGGAAGCTGCTGCACGGCTGAGCCGTGCGGGCGCCGGCCCCTGGGACGGTCCGTCAGTGCTGCCGCCGGTCCTTGGGGGACCAGCGGCCTGATGGACTGTCAGAGGGGCAGCAGGTCGGGGCGCTTGGGCTCCACGTGGTCGCCCGAGCTCTCACCCCGCAGCCGTCGCCCGATCCACGGCGCCAGATGCTCGCGCGCCCACTGGATGTCGTCGCGCCGCACCTCCAGCGTGCCGCGCGGCGGCTGCGGGGGCCACGGCTGGTCCGGGTCGGCCGGCACCGCGAGCCCCAGCACCTGGGCGGCGCGCAGCGCGACCCGGGTGTGCCCCTCGGCCGACAGATGCAGCCGGTCGACGTCCCACGCCCGCCTGTCCTGGACGGACTTCAGCGACCACAGGTCGAGCACCGGGCACCCGTAGCGGTCGGCGATGGAGCGCACATGCGCGGTGTACGTCGCCACCTTGCCGCGCAGGTGCTTGAAGACCGGCACCCCGCGCGTGTCGAACCCGGTGGTCACCATCACCGTGGGAATCGTGCTCTTCAGGTCCGCGACCGCGCGCTCGAAGCGCTCGGCCACGTCGTCCGGGTCACTGCCCGGCCGGATGATGTCGTTGCCCCCCGCGCAGAAGGTCACCAGGTCGGGTTTGAGCTCCTTGGCCCGTGGTACCTGCTCCTCGACGATCTGGTCGAGGAGCCTGCCGCGGACCGCGAGATTGGCATAGCGAAAGGCCCCCTCCGGTCGCTGATCTGCCAGTAGCACGGCGAACCTGTCCGCCCAGCCGACGAACGCCCCGTCCGGGCCGGGGTCGCCGACACCTTCCGTGAAGCTGTCGCCGATCGCCGTGTACGACCCGAACGTACCGCTGTTGAATGATCTCGAATCGTCTGCCACGAGACCATATCTTTCCCTTAACGGTGTGACCTACGCGACCGTAAGGAGGGGTTGACGGTGGGTGATATAGACCACCCGGTCAGTTTCCCCCAGCGGGAATACGCCGAATACCCCCGGCTCACCGGACAGTCCGGGTCGGTCAGAGGGTGGCGCCCTGCTGCCTGAGGTAGGCGATCGGGTCGACGTCCGAGCCGTAGTCGGGCGTGGTGCGGATCTCGAAGTGCAGGTGCGGGCCGGTGACGTTGCCGGTGGCACCGGAGAGTCCGAGCTGCTGGCCCGCGGTCACGCTCTGCCCGGCCGAGACGGAGAGCTGCGAGAGGTGGGCGTACTGGGAGTACATGCCGTCCGCGTGCCGGATGACGACCTGGTTGCCGTAGGCGCCGCCCCACCCGGCCGAGACGACCGTACCCGCGCCGACCGCCTTGACCGTGGTGCCGGTCTCGGCCGCGAAGTCGACGCCCGTGTGGTAGCCGCTGGACCACATGGATCCGGCCATGCGGTACGGGGTGCCGATGCTCACGCTGTCGAGGGGCGCGCGGAAACCGGCGGAGGAACCCTGGTCCGCGGTGGTGGAGGCGTGGATGGCCGGGGCGGGCGAAGAGGGCGCCGGGGTGCGGGTCTGGGGGGCCGTCGTCTTCGTGCCGGACTCGTGCGTGCTCGCCGTGCCGGAGCCGTGCGGCGCGCCCGTCTTGGCCTTGGCACCGAGGACCAGCTTCATGCCCGGGCGGATCAGCGCCGGGTCGGAGCCGATGACCTCGCGGTTGTCCCGGTAGAGCCGCTGCCAGCCACCGAGCCGGTGGTCCTCGGCGATCCGCGAGAGGCAGTCGCCGCTCTTGACCTTGTACGTGGTCGGCGCGGCCTGGGGCGCGGCGGCGGCGAGGGTCCCGGCGCTGCGGGTGGCCTGCTGGGGAGCGGTGGCGGGCGCGGCGGTCTGCACCGCGGCGTGCGCTCCGGTGGCACCGAGCAGGGGGATGGCGAGTGCGGCGCCACCCGTACCGGCGGCGACCATGCCCCGGGATATCGGGCTGGACTTGGGACGGCGGTGCTTACCCTTCGCGGGCATGGCGAATTCCTCTCCGGCGCCTGCGAGGTGAGCTGTCGGGTTCGGGCTGGAGCTGCCCGGCCGGGGCACCGGTCATGGTGCTTCGGCTTCACCCCGAGCCGTGCCGGAATTCCGGACGGCGCTTACCTGGGTCCCCCGCTCCTGCCACGCGTGGATGGGTGCGGATTCCGAGCGGTGGCAGGATTCGGCGGTCCACCCGGATTGCGGTGACGGTAAGCGAGCCCGGCGGGCCACGACAAGTGCCGATTTCCTCTCGGCATTCCCGGCCGGGAATTCACACCGGAATTGCGGTCACCCTGCGTGGACCCGCATTCCCAACAGGCCCGGCCGGGCGGGGGAATTCATCGGCGCCCGCCACCACGGAACGTCACGGATATGACGCTGCTCACGGGCAACCTCCCCTTCTCGCCGAGGAGATGGACATGGTCCATCAAATCGCCCAATCCGGACGAACGTTCCACCCACTTCAACCCTCTCGCCCCCTATCGCACATGCTGTCCGTTTTCAGCACATACACGCGAATAGGGGTCTTTACCTTGCTCGCCGCGGGGGCCCTCCTCACCCGCGACCCGCGCCCACCCGCCGGAAGCGGAACAGCGCCGCGTCAAGATCCCCCCGGAGTCCGGTGTCCAGGCCCCGGTGCAGCAGGAGCGCCCCCCTGTGCACGGCACCGGTGTCCAGGCACCGGTAGGCCGCCGCCGGGTCCAGCGCGCGCAGCCGCACGGCCGGGGGCCGCTCCCCGTGGTGCTGGGCCTGGAGGTGGGCCAGGACGACGGTGTCGTCGCCGCGCACGTACTGGACGGCGCTCAGCCCGCCGTCCGGGGGCCGCAGCCGGTACTGCTCCCCCAGCTGCACCACCGGCCGGATCTCCTTGTAGAGATCCACCCACCCGCGCGCCTCGGCCAGTTCGTCCTCGCTCCACCGCGCGAGGTCCCCGCCGATGCCGAGCACCCCGGCCATGGCGCTCAGGAAGCGGAAGCGCAGGCTGCTGCGGCGGCCGTTGAGCAGGGTGTTGGGGCTGTCGGTGACCCAGGCGGCCATCACCCGGGCCGGGTGCAGCTGGCTGAAGCCGTGCTGGATGGCGAGCCGGTCCAGCGGGTCGGTGTTGTCGGAGGTCCACACCTGGTCGGTACGGGAGAGAATGCCGAGGTCGATCCGGCCGCCGCCGCCCGAGCAGGACTCGAAGTCGACCGCCGGGTGGGCCGTCCGCAGCCGGTCGAGGAGTCCGTACAGCGCGCGTACGTGATCGATCCAGAGCCGCTGCGGATATGCCTCGCCCGGCCAGCCCGCGTCGCTGAAGCAGCGGTTGAAGTCCCACTTCACATAGTCGACGGGCACCTCGGTGAGCAGCCCGTCCAGCCGCTCCCAGAGGTACTCCTGGACGTCCGGGCGGGCGAGGTTGAGGACGAGCTGATTGCGGAACTCGGTGCGCCGCCGGCCGCTGTGGTGCTGCACCCACTCCGGACGCGCCCGGTACAGCGCGCTGTCGGGGTTGACCATCTCCGGCTCGACCCAGATCCCGAACCGCATGCCCAGCGCGTGCACGTCGTCCGCGAGCGGCTTCAGCCCGCGGGGGAAGCGGCCGGGGTCGGGCGTCCAGTCGCCGAGCCCGGCCGCGTCGTGGGCGCGGCCGGTGAACCAGCCGTCGTCCACGACGAACAGCTCCACACCCAGGCCGGCCGCCCGGTGCGCCAGCGCCCGCTGCTGCTCCTCCCCGATGTCGAACCCGGTGGCCTCCCAGGAGTTGAAGAGCACCGGCCGTACCCGCTCGGCGTCCGGGATCACCCGCGCGAGCTGCCAGGCGTGCCACTCCCTGCTGGCCCCGCCGAAGCCGTCCGGGCTCCACAGGGCGGCGAAGACCGGGGTGGTGTACGAGTCGCCGGGCGCCAGGGACAGGAGCCCGGAGTCGTCGTGCCCGGCGCCGCCGCTGATCTGCACCCGGCCTTCCGGCAGGTGCTGGACGGCGATGCGCCAGGACCCGGACCAGCCGAGGGCGCATCCGTAGACCTCGCCGGTCTCCTCGGTGGCGCCGTCGGCGTCCAGGGCGACCCAGGGCAGGTGCTGGTGGCCGGTGTGGCCGCGGCGGCTGCCGAGGACCTTCTCACCCGGGGTGAGCGGGGCCCGGACGAGCCGGGACTCGGCCGCCCAGCGGCCGTGCAGCTGGCTGAGCCGCCAGCCGTCGCGCTGCGGCAGGGTCCACACGGCCGCGTCGGCGCGCAGCAGCTCCAGGTCCGGGTCGCCGGGCGCACCCTCGTGGGCGACGGTGACCCAGCGCTCGACCACGTCGGTGTCGTCGCGCATCCGGTAGTGCAGGGTGAGTCCGAGGCGGTGCGCGGCGTCCGCGAACCGCAGCCGCAGCTCGTCGCCGTGGGCCGTGGCGTGCGTGAAAGTCCACTCGGTTCCGCGCGCCTCGGGCGTACGCAGGGAGAGCGCGGGGCGCGCGAAACGGGGCCCGCCCTCCACCACGTACTCCTCCCGGCCATCCAGTGGTGATTCGAAGGGCCAGGGGGGCGGGAGGGGCAGGGCGGCGAGGGCCTCGGCGTCGGCGAGGGTCAGCCGGGGCCCCCAGTGCAGATGCAGAAGTTCGTCGTGTTCCGTGAGGTGCAGGGCATATCCACTGGTGCGGCCGGAAAGCAGCCACACCCGTCCGTCGTCCGCGGTCTCGATCATCCCGAACCCCCAGTTCCGCACAGGTACGCACAGGCATGAACAGCAACACCAGGATCGGGGCAGGACATCACGGAGGGCAACGGGTGCGAAGGGGTCGCATTCCGGTCAGCCGGTCGAGATGATTGCCCCGGGAACCCATGTCGTATCGTCGGAACGAGGCGGCGTGATCTTTCTTTCGACCCCTCATCAGGAGCCAACGTGACCCAGCAGACTCCGCAGATCCCTTCGACCGAACCCGAGCTCTCCGGCGTCCGCAACTTCCGCGATGTGGGCGGACTGCCGACCGTGGACGGCCGGCGGCTGCGGTACGGACGGCTCTTCCGCAGCGGCCACCTCGCCCACGCGACCGCGCAGGACGCCGCCTTCCTCGCCTCCCTCGGCCTGCACACCGTCTTCGACTTCCGCAACGCGGCGGACCAGAAGCTGGAGGGCCCGGACGTGGAGCTGCCGGGGGTGCGCAACGTGAACATACCGCTGACGGACCCGGCGGACGGGGCGGAGTTCTGGAAGATGGTCCGCGACGGCGACATCAACCAGCTGCGGTCGGTGCTCTCCGACGGCCGGGGCGCCGACCGGATGGCGCGCTCGTACCGCACGATCATCCGGCAGCGCACGGCCGAGCACAGCCGGGTGCTGCACGCGCTCGCCGAGGACAGCGTCCCGGCCCTGATGCACTGCGCGGCGGGCAAGGACCGCGCGGGCCTGTCCATCGCGGTCGCGCTGCTCGCGGTGGGGGTCGAGCGCGACGCCATCGAGGCCGACTACCTGAAGTCCAACGACCCGCACCGGCGCTACAAGATGCACCGCAGCGACAGCTCCCCCGCCGGGCTGAGCGCCGAGGTCGTGGAGCTGCTCAACCCCCTCTTCGACGCCCGCGCCCACTACCTCGACGCGGCCTTCGAGACCATCGAGGAGACCTGGGGCTCCACCGAGCGCTATCTGTCCGAAGGCCTCGGGCTCTCCCCCGAGACCCGCGAGCGGCTGCGTGAGCGCCTCGTCGAGGACCCGGCGTAGCCGGGCCCGGGCGGTCACTTCCCGACGGTGAACAGGAGGTAGAGGAAGGCCGCGAAGATGTGGCCCGCGATCAGGTAGGCGAACAGCCGGACCACCAGTCCGCGGGGGAACTTCGTCTCATGGGTGCTCGCTGCGGACCGTCCCGAGGAGTTCTGCGACATGTTCGTACCTCTCAGCCGTGCGGATGGTGCGGATGCGGATCGGGGCTCTGGAGCAGGGTGTGGACGAACAGGAACGCGGCCCCGCCGTGCGAGACGGCGGAGATCCGGTGCGGGGTGAGGGAGTCGAAGTGCGCGCTGTCGCCGGGGTCGAGTTCATGCGCGGCGTCGCCCAGGGTGAGCCGCAGCCGCCCGGACAGGACGTACAGCCACTCCTCGCCCGGGTGGACGCGGACCAGCTCGCGCTGGGTGCCGTACGGGACCTCGACGCGCAGGGCCTGCATGGCGCGGCCGGGGTGCCCGGCCCGGAGGTAGGTCCAGCCGTCCGCCTCGGCGGGCTCGGCCCGGCCGCCCCGGATGACGGGCTCGCGCTCGGGCGGCATCTCGCCCAGCAGCTCCGAGACCGTCGTACCGTAGGTACGGGCGAGCGCGAGCAGCATCGGCAGCGAGGGCTGGCGGGCGCCCGTCTCCAGCCGCGAGAGGTGCGCCGGTGAGAGACCGGCCCGCGGGGCGGCGGCCTCCAGGGTGAGACCCCGGCGGCGGCGCAGGTCGCGCAGGCGCGGGGCGACATCGGGGAGCGCGGGGCCTGCCGTCTCCCCGGCACCTTCGGCGGGAGTGCTCATGCACTCCATTCAGTCAGCGCGTTGCCTCTGGGGCAAATTTTTTGCCCCAGAGGCAAAAACACGTCCTACCGGTTGGCGACCGCCTGCTTGACCAGGGTGCGCCCGAAGTCCCACATCAGACCACCCCCGCCGTGCGCGTCGTCCATCACGGCCGTGAACGCCTCGACGAAGCGGTCCACCTCGCGCTCGCCGATCGTCAGCGGCGGGATCAGCTTGATCACCTCCAGGTGGTCCCCGGAGACCTGGGTGAGGATGCGGTGCTTCTGGAGCAGCGGCACCACGACCATCTGCGCGAACAGGCCCTTGCGGGCGGCCTGGAGCATGGTCCAGCGCCCGCGCAGCCGGATCGAGGAGGGCCTGCCGAACTCGATGCCGACCATCAGGCCGCGCCCGCGCACGTCGTGCAGCAGCTCGTAGCGGTCGACCAGCGCGGCCAGTCGGGACTTCAGGAGTTCGCCGGTGGCCCGCGCGTTGGCGACGACCTCCTCGTCCTCCATCACCGCGAGCACCGCGAGGCCCGCGGCCATCGCCTGGGCGTTGGAGCCGAAGCTCGCGGAGTGGACCAGGACCCGGTCCATCGACGAGTAGACCTTCTTGAAGATCCACTCCTTGCCGAGGGTCGCCCCGACGGGCACATAGCCGCCGGAGAGCGCCTTGGCGACACAGACCAGGTCCGGCTCGACGCCCTGCTCGTGCTGGTACGCGTAGAAGTCGCCGGTCCTGCCGAGACCGGTCTGCACCTCGTCCGCGATCAGCAGCGCCTTGTGCCGGTGCAGCAGCTCCTGCGCGGCGAGCAGATAGCCGGGCGGCGCCTCGTGGACGCCCTTGCCCTGGATCGGTTCGACGATCAGCGCGGCCACGTCCCCGCGCTTCAGCTCCCGCTCCAGGGCGGTGAGATCGCCGAGGGGCACGGCCGTGTCGGGCAGCAGCGGGGCGAAGCCGTCGCGGAAGCCGGACTCGCCGTTGACCGAGAGGGAGCCGGTGGTCAGGCCGTGGAAGGCGTGGGAGCAGTACAGGACCCTGGGCCTGCCGGTGGCGTACCGGGCGAACTTCAGGGCGGTCTCCACCGCCTCCGTACCACTGTTGCCGAAGAACACCCGGTCCAGGTGCGGGCTGTGGGCGAGCAGCTTCTCGGCGAGCAGGCCGGGCAGCGGCTGGCAGTCGAAGCGGGTGAGGTCGGCGAGCGAGGCGTCGAGGACGTCGTGGAGCGCCTCGCGGACGACGGGGTGGTGGCGGCCCAGGCCCATCACCCCGAACCCGGCGAGCATGTCCAGGTAGTCCTGGCCGTCCGCGTCCCAGAAGTACGCGCCCTCGGCCCGCTCGTAGACCTTGTCGAAGCCGATGGTGTGCAGCATGCGCGGCAGTTGGTGGTTGAGGTACTTCGTGTGCAGCTCGTAGCGCTCGCCGCCGCGTTCGGCGAGGAGCCGGGCCAGGTCGAAGCCCTTGGGGCCGCCGTCGGTCATCCGTCGTGTCCCTTCTCGGCCGCCGCGGCGGCGTCCTGGCGCGCCGCGAGGGCGGCGCTGATGCGTCCCGCGATCTCCACCGGGGTGAGCCCGATGTCGGCGAGGACCTCGGCGCGCTTGGCGTGCGCGAGGAACTGTTCGGGGATGCCGAAGGTGCGCAGCGGGGTGTCCACCCCGGCGTCCCGCAGGGCCTGCCCGACGGCCCAGCCGACGCCCCCGGTACGGCAGTTGTCCTCCACGACCGCGACCAGCGCGTGCCGCTCGGCCAGCGGTGCGAGCTGCTCGTCGACGGGCTTGACCCAGCGGGGGTCCACCACCGTGCACCGGATGCCGCGCCCGGCGAGCAGGTCGGCGGCCTGGAGGCAGACGGGCGCGAGCACCCCGACCGCCACCAGCAGGACTTCCGCGTCCTCGTCCCGGCGCAGCACGTCCATCGCGCCGATCCGGTCGAGGGCCGCGAGGTCCGGACCGACCGCCTCCTTGGGGAAGCGGAGCACGGTCGGGGCGTCGTCGACCTCGACCGCCTCGCGCAGTTGGGCCCGCAGCTGGGCCGCGTCGCGCGGGACGGCGATGCGCAGACCGGGCACCACCTGGAGGATCGACATGTCCCACATGCCGTTGTGCGAGGCGCCGTCGACCCCGGTGACACCGGCGCGGTCCAGGACGAACGTCACCCCGCACTTGTGCAGGGCCACGTCCATCAGGACCTGGTCGAGGGCCCGGTTGAGGAAGGTGGCGTAGACGGCGACGACCGGGTGCAGGCCGCCGGTGGCGAGCCCGGCCGCCGAGACGGCGGCGTGCTGCTCGGCGATCCCGACGTCCCAGACCCGGCCGGGAAAGCGGGCCGCGAACTCGGTGAGCCCGGTGGGGTGGAGCATCGCGGCGGTGATCGCCACGATGTCCTCGCGCTCCTCGCCGAGCGCGGCCAGCTCCGCGCCGAACACCGAGGTCCAGGAGGGGCCGCCGGCGGGCGTGAGCGGTACGCAGGTCAGCGGGTCCATGGCGCCGACGGCGTGGAAGCGGTCGGCCTCGTCGTCCAGCGCGGGCTGGTAGCCGCGCCCCTTCTCGGTGAGGCAGTGCACCAGGACGGGGCCGTGGAAGCGCTTGGCGCGCCGCAGCGCCGACTCGACGGCCTCGATGTCGTGCCCGTCGATGGGCCCCACGTACTTCAGCCCCAGGTCCTCGAACATCCCCTGTGGCGCGAACGCGTCCTTGAACCCCTTCTTGGCGCCGTGCAGCGACTCGTAGAGCGGCCGGCCCACCACCGGTGTCTGTTGCAGCACCTGTTTGCCCCAGGCCAGGAACCGTTCGTAGCCGTCGGTGGTGCGCAGGGTCGCCAGGTGGTTGGCGAGGCCGCCGATGGTGGGGCCGTAGGAGCGCTCGTTGTCGTTGACGACGATGATCAGCGGCCGGTCGCGGGCGGCGGCGATGTTGTTCAGCGCCTCCCAGGCCATGCCGCCGGTCAGGGCGCCGTCGCCGATGACCGCGACGACGTGGTCGTCCCTCCTGAGGATCTCGTTGGCCTTGGCGAGGCCGTCGGCCCAGCCGAGCACGGTCGAGGCGTGGCTGTTCTCGATGACGTCGTGCTCGGACTCGGCGCGCGAGGGGTAGCCGGAGAGGCCTCCCTTGGAGCGCAGCTTCGAGAAGTCCTGGCGCCCGGTGAGCAGTTTGTGTACGTAGCTCTGGTGGCCGGTGTCCCACAGGACGCGGTCGACGGGCGAGTCGAAGACCCGGTGGAGGGCGATGGTGAGCTCCACCACCCCCAGGTTGGGCCCGAGATGGCCCCCGGTGCGCGCCACGGCCTGGATCAGGAACTCCCTGATCTCCCGGGCCAGCGCGGTGAGTTCGGCGCCCTGAAGCGCCTTGAGGTCGTGCGGCCCCCGAACATTCTCCAAGATCGTCACGCTGGAGCCCCCTTCGGATCCCGTTCAGCTCTCGGTGGTTGCGGTCAGCCCCGCGCGGTGACGCTCGGCACGCCCGAGGCGATGCCCTCGCCCTCCATCCGCTCCGCGATCTTCATCGCTTCCTCGATCAGCGTCTCCACGATCTTCGACTCCGGGACCGTCTTGATGACCTCGCCCTTCACAAAGATCTGCCCCTTGCCATTGCCCGAGGCCACCCCCAGATCCGCCTCACGCGCCTCACCCGGCCCGTTCACCACACACCCCATCACCGCGACCCGGAGCGGCACCTCCATGCCCTCCAGACCCGCCGTGACCTCCTCCGCCAGCTTGTACACATCCACCTGCGCCCGCCCGCACGACGGACACGACACGATCTCCAGACGACGCCGGCGCAGGTTCAAGGACTCCAGGATCTGCATCCCGACCTTGATCTCCTCCGCCGGCGGCGCCGACAGCGACACCCGGATCGTGTCCCCGATCCCCTGGCTCAGCAGCGCCCCGAACGCCACCGCCGACTTGATCGTCCCCTGGAACGCCGGACCCGCCTCCGTCACCCCCAGGTGCAGCGGATAGTCACACTGAGCCGCCAGCTGCCGGTAGGCCTCGACCATCACCACCGGATCGTTGTGCTTCACCGAGATCTTGATATCCCG
>NZ_JBVILC010000010.1:0-142835 GCF_055580545.1 Streptomyces sp. NPDC031670
GAGGCAGTCTCCGACGTGAACCGGTCACCCGTGAGCTGCATACCATCACCCGAATCACCCGCAAAACGAATGACCACCCGATCCAGGCGCTTGACCTCTTTGCGGCCCACGGGTTTGCGCTGCTCGCCGACGACGGCCTCTTCGGCCCCGTCCGCCTGCTCGGCTGACGTACTGACCTGGCTGGTCACTGAACTGGACCTCCCTGGGACGGGCTGCTCGGGCGCGCCCGGAGAACCGGTCGCTCCAAAGTCCACCCTACGTCGGTAAGGGTCGCCTTCCCTGGATGCAGCGCATCCTGGTACGCCCTTGTGAGATGGTCCAATGCCCCGGTTTGTCATATTTCAGTCGCCCCCCGGCTCCGTCTGCTGAGACGCCCCTCGCTCGTTCTTCTGTTGTAGGCCCCCGTCACCCCGCCCGCCCCGCCCATTTGGCTGACAGGGTGTCAGGTGTTCAGGAATTGAGATAGGTCAGCACCGCGAGTACCCGGCGGTGGTCGCCGTCACTGGGGGAGAGGCCCAGCTTCAGGAAAATGTTGCTCACGTGCTTCTCGACCGCGCCGTCGCTCACGACCAGCTGTTTCGCGATCGCGTTGTTCGTACGCCCCTCGGCCATCAGGCCGAGGACCTCGCGCTCGCGGGGCGTGAGCCCGGCCAGGACGTCCTGCTTGCGGCTGCGGCCGAGCAGCTGGGCCACCACCTCGGGGTCGAGGGCGGTACCGCCCCGGGCGACCCTGACGACGGCGTCCACGAACTCCCGGACCTCGGCGACGCGGTCCTTGAGCAGATAGCCGACGCCCCGGCTGGAACCGGCCAGCAGTTCGGTGGCGTACTGCTCCTCCACGTACTGCGACAGCACCAGCACCCCGATGTCGGGGTAGAGCTTGCGCAGCAGCACCGCGGCGCGTACGCCCTCGTCGGTGTGGGTCGGCGGCATCCGTACGTCCGCGACGACCACGTCCGGCAGCGCCCCCTGGTCGGCGAGCTCGCCGACGGTCTTGACCAGCGCGTCTGCGTCGCCGACCCCGGCGACGACATCGTGCCCCCGGTCGGTCAGCAGGCGGGTCAGTCCCTCCCGAAGCAGTACCGAATCCTCGGCGATGACGACCCGCACTCTGTCCTCCACGATCTGCAGCCCCCCGGCTAGGTTGTGCTCGCTCGCGCCCGCCGGCCGGCGGTGCGCACGTCCAGCATCCCAGCATCCGGATCGGACCGGGGGGAATCCGGGGGCGGGACGGTGCGCGCCCCCGGATGGCCGGGGGCGCGGTAGGGGATGGGATTCTCGGGCTGCGGCGGCCCCCACAGGGGCGCGGGGAACCGCGCGACCGGCTCACCACCGGCCCGCAGACGGACGCGGAGCGAAAAGCGCGAGGCGCCCACGGATGGGGCCCGGGGGCGCAGCCCCGCCCGGGGGCGCGGGGGCGCCGCCCCCGGAAAACCGCCCCCACCCCCGGCCCCGGAGGGGCCACCACGGGCTACGCCCGCCACGGCAGCTCCGCCGTCACCGCCGTAGGCCCGCCCCGCGGCGAATCCACCACCAGAATCCCGTCCACCGCGTCCAACCGCTCCGCCAGCCCCGCGAGCCCGGACCCGCCGGCCACCGACGCCCCGCCCCGCCCGTTGTCCGTGACCTGCACCATCAGCCGGTCCTGGGCGAGCCACACATCGACACCCGCCCGGCTCGCCCCACTGTGCTTGCTCACGTTCTGGAGCAGCTCGGAGACCGTGAAGTACGCGATCCCCTCGATCGCCGGTACGGGCCGCCCCGGCAGATCCACCTCGACCTGCACCGGCACCGTGCACCGGGAGGCGACCGAGGACAGGGCGGCGTCCAGGCCACGGTCGGTCAGGACCGCCGGGTGGATGCCCCGCGCCAGGTCGCGCAGCTCCTGGAGCGCGACCTTCACCTCACCGTGCGCCGAGTCCACCATCCGCGCCGCCGCCCGCGGGTCCTCGGTCAGCTTCTCCTTCGCCAGCCCGAGATCCATCGCCAGGGCGACCAGCCGCGCCTGCGCCCCGTCGTGCAGATCCCGCTCGATGCGCCGCAGGTCCGCCGCCGAGGTGTCCACCACCACACCCCGGTCGGACTCCAGCTCCACCACCCGCTCCTCCAGCCGCGACGGCCCGAGCAGCCCGAAGAGCAGGCCCCGGTCCACGTACGCGAAGCCCCGGATGATCCACGGCACGGTCAGGGTGAGGACCAGCCCGACCAGCACGGTCAGGGTGAGCTCGAACGGCGAGTCCAGGTAGAAGTCGTGCGTACCGTCGCCGTACAGCTGGATGCCGTCCTGTCCGACGTACGTCGGGAACACCCACTGCCACAGCGGGTACGTCACCAGCGCCCACCCGTTCACCCACAGGGTCAGCGAGACGACGAAGGCGAAGACCGCCCAGGGGAAGTGCAGCACCGAGTACAGCAGGTGGCGCCAGGACACCCCGCTCTTGAGGACCGTCCCGACCCACGCCATCCCGCTCTTCGCCCGTACGGGCTGCGGTGCGGGCACCTCCACGCCGAGCAGCATCCGCGCCCGGCTCCGCTCCATGGCACCGAAGGCCCGGCAGACGATCAGCCCGACCGCGAGCAGCGGGATGCCGAGGAACGTCACCAGCAGCCCGGCGCTCAGCGAGAGCATCACGATGCCCCAGGTGAACATGACGATGCTGATCGGCAGGCTGAGCAGCAGATAGCCGAACTCACGGAACGTCCGGGCCTCCAGCGGCGCGCGCAGCGCCGGCGGAAGGAAGTGCTGCCGTGCAGGCCGCCGCCCGTACTCCGTCTCCATGACCATCGGTCCATCCGTTCCGTCTCACCGCTGTACGCGGTTTCCCTGGTGGCACGCGTTGCGTGTGTCGTGGGGCCGCGTTCTCGTTGGTACGAGTCTGCTGGCCACGGCCGCGGGGGACCATGGAGCGGGTCACCGTCTCCGACGGGGGGTTTTCCCTACCCCGGCTCACGGCCACGCGCGCGTGCCCCACGAGTCCGCAGACGAAAACCGGCGCCCGGACCTCCGGACGCCGGCTCCCGCACGGCTACTGCTCGGGCCCCGGCCCCGCACTCCTCCACTCCTTGGGCCCCGGCCCCGCTCCTCCACTCCTTGGGCCCCGGCCCCGCTCCTCTACTCCTTGGGCCCCCGGGCCCGCCACGGCAGCTCCGCCGTGACGATCGTCGGCCCGCCGGCGGGGGAGTCGAGGACGAACAGCCCGTCCACCGCGCCCAGCCGCTCGGCCAGCCCCGCCATGCCCGTACCGCCGTCGAGCCGCGCGCCCCCGCGCCCGTCGTCCTCGACCTGGATGAGGAGCCGGTCGCCCGACCGCCACACCTCCACCGAGGCCGTGCGCGCGCCGCTGTGCTTGCTGACGTTCTGGAGCAGCTCGGAGACCGTGAAGTACGCGATGCCCTCGATCGCCGCCGCGGGCCGCTCCCGTACGTCCACGGTCACCCGCACCGGCACGGTGCACCGGGAGGCGACCGAGGACAGGGCGGCGTCCAGGCCGCGGTCAGTGAGGACCGCGGGGTGGATGCCCCGGGCCAGGTCGCGCAGCTCCTGGAGGGCGAGCTTGACCTCGCCGTGCGCCTCGTCGACCATCGCCGCCACCGTCTCGTCGGCCTGGCCCTCCAGGAGCTTCTCCTTGGCGAGGCCGAGCCCCATGGCGAGGGCCACCAGCCGGGCCTGGGCGCCGTCGTGCAGATCGCGTTCGATGCGGCGCAGATCCGCCGCCGCCGTGTCCACGACGACTCCGCGGTCCGACTCCAGTTCGGCGATCCGCTTCTCCAGCTCGTCCGAGGGCGACAGCAGCCCCCGCACCATCACCCGGTCGGCGTTGGTGAGCACCCGGGCGACGAACCCGAGGACCGGCCACGCCACGAACAGGCTGACCGTCGTCACGGCGAAGGTCAGCACGCCCCAGGGCAGCCGGATGAACTCGTACAGCACGTTCCGCCAGCCCACCGGGTCCTTCAGGCTCGTCCACAGCCAGCGCATGGCCCCGCCGCGCGCCCCCCGACGCAGCGCCCGCCCCGGGATCGGTGTGGGTTCCTCGATCCGTACGCCGAGCAGCGCGCGCGCCCGCACGCGTTCCAGCTTGCCCAGCTGGCGCGCGCCGACCAGACCGACCGCGAGCAGCGGCAGGCCGATCACGGTGATCGAGAGCCCGGCGCCGGTGAAGACCAGCACGACCACGTAGACGAAGCCGATGAGCGCCATCGGCAGATTGGTGAGGAGATGCGCGATCTCCTTCCACGTCTGCCGGTCGTAGGCGAACCGCGCGGGCGGAAGCCTCTCGTCCTCGTACGGCTCGTGGCGCGGCTCGTCGTACCGCTCGTCGTACCGCTCGTGCTGCGGCTCGTTGTGGGGCTTGCCGTACTGGAAGGTGCTGGTCATGAAGCAAGCCTGCCGGGCGGGGCGGCCGGGCGCCATGGGGTCCGTACGCCGGTTCTGCCGGGGGAAAACCCCACCCCCGGCGCTGTGGGGGCGGTGGCGGCCTCCCCGATCGTCTTCCCGATCGCCTTCCGGGTCTTCCGACGTCTTCCAGGCGCCTTCCGACGTCTTCTGACGTCTTCCGGACAGGGGGGAGGCGCGCTTTTGGACGCCGCCGCCCGCGCATCAGGTGTGCAACCTGCGTGAGACACCTGCTTACGCCGTCCTTAGCAGGGCCTAGACTCCCGTGCGTACAGATCGTCGAACAGACTGCAACGAGGTCAGGGAGCGAGGGGCGGACGTGCCGGAACCGACCGTACGCCAGCTGTCCGCGGACTACTTCCACAGCTATTCGGTCGTCGGACTGCTCGCCGTCGTCGGCGTGCTCTTCGTCGCGGTGGCCTTCGGGGCCGGACGTCTGCTGCGGCCGGTGGTCCCGACGCCGGAGAAGCTGCTCACATACGAATGCGGAGTGGACCCCGTCGGCGAGGGCTGGGCGCACACCCAAGTGCGCTACTACGTCTATGCCTTCCTGTACGTGATCTTCGCCGTCGACTCGATCTTCCTCTTCCCGTGGGCGACGGTCTTCGCCGCCCCCGGGTTCGGCGCGGCCACGCTGGTCGAGATGTTCATCTTCCTCGGCTTCCTGGCCGTGGGACTGCTCTACGCATGGAAGAAGGGCGTCCTCGAATGGACGTGACGACTCCGGACCCCCGGTTCCTGCCCACGCCGACCGTGGCCGAGAACGGCGCCCCGGTGCCCGTGGCGGCGCCCGCCGGGGCGTCGGCCGTGCGGGGCCAGCGTCTGGGCGTGCTCTCCCGCCTGGCACCCGAGCCGATGAAGGTGGTCCTCAACTGGGGCCGCCGTTACAGCCTCTGGGTGTTCAACTTCGGACTCGCCTGCTGCGCCATCGAGTTCATCGCGGCCTCGATGGCCCGCCACGACTTCATCCGGCTCGGCGTGATCCCCTTCGCGCCGGGCCCGCGCCAGGCCGACCTCATGATCGTCTCCGGCACGGTGACGGACAAGATGGCCCCCGCGGTGAAGCGGCTGTACGAGCAGATGCCCGAGCCGAAGTACGTGATCTCCTTCGGCGCCTGCTCCAACTGCGGCGGCCCGTACTGGGACTCGTACTCGGTGACGAAGGGCGTCGACCAGATCATCCCGGTCGACGTGTACGTCCCCGGCTGCCCGCCGCGTCCCGAGGCGCTCCTCCAGGGCATCCTCAAGCTCCAGGAGAAGATCGCCCGCGAGTCCCTGAGCGAGCGCTACGCCACGCAGGCGTCCCCGGCCCAGCTGACCAGCGGGCTGGTGAGGGCGCCGGAGGCTCCTGGGACTCCGGAGGCTTCTGGGACTCCGGAGGCTTCGGGGACTCGGGGTGCGGCAGGGCCGGGTTCCACCGGCGAGGCTGCCGGGACTGCCGGGGCCGGTGGGGCCGGTGGGGCTTCCGAGGGTGACACGCCGGAGCCGGGGGCCGCGCAGTGACCACCACCGCGTACGACCGTCTGCCCGACGCCGTCACGGAGATCTTCGGCGAGGACGCCACCGCCGAGGAGGCGTACGGCCTGCTCACCGTGGACGTCCCCGCCGACTCCTGGACCGCCGCGCTGGAGACCGCCCGCACCACGCTGGGCTGCACGTACTTCGACTGGCTCAGCGCCGTCGACGAGCCCGGCACCGGCTTCCGCGTCTGCGCGCACGTGGTCTCCCTCGCGGACCGCCGGGTACGCCGCCTCCTCGTCCGTACGACCGTGCCGCACACCGCCCCCGTCCTGGCCTCGGCCGTGAACGTGTACGCGGGCGCCGCCTGGCACGAGCGCGAGACCCACGAGATGTTCGGCGTCGTCTTCGAGGGCCACCCCAACCTGGTCCCCCTCCTCCTCCCCGAGGGCTTCGAGGGCCACCCCCTGCGCAAGGACTTCGTCCTCGCGGCGCGGGTCGCCAAGGCGTGGCCGGGTGCGAAGGAGCCGGGCGAGTCGGAGCACGGCGGCCCCAAGCGCCGCCAGATGCTGCCGCCGGGCGTCCCCGACCCGAACGAGTGGGGCCCCCTGAAGGGCCAGCTCCCGCCCGCCCCGGCCCGCACCCCGCGCGCCGCCGGCGACCGCCCGGTCCGCCGCACCCGTACGGTCACGGAGGGCTCCGCGTCCCAGGCCCCCGCCCCCGCGACGGCCGAGGGCGCGGCTCCGCCCCCGCGCCGCGCCCGCAGCGCGTCCCAGGGCTCGGCGTCGCAGACACCCCCGGCGACGGAGGCCCCGGAGACGGGCGCCCCGGCCCCGGAGGCCCCGGCCACACGCCCGCGCCGCGCCCGCAGCGCGTCCCAGGGCTCGGCGTCGCAGACGCCCCCGGCGACGGAGGCCCCGGAGGCGGGCGCCCCGGCCCCGGAGACCCCGGCCGCACGCCCCCGCCGTACGGGCAGCGCGTCCCAGGGCTCGGCCTCGCAGGCCCAGCCCTCCGCCCGCCCCGAGGGCACCTCCCCGCCGCGCACCCGCAGCACGGACGCGCCGTGGAACAACCCACGCCCAGCGTTCGACGACACGCCGAAGACCCCGGCCGCGTCCGGGCCCGTGGCGGCGCCGGAGACCCCGGCGGCGCCGGAGTCCGTGGCGGCGCCGAAGACCTCGGCCGCGCCCGAGACCCCGGCCAAGCCAGAGCGCACAGCCCCGACACCCCCGGCCGAGCCGAAGCCGAAGCCGGAGCCGCAGCCGCAGCCCCGCCCTGAACCGGAACCCGGTCCCGAACCGGAGCCCGGCCCCGACACCGACCCGGACACCGACCCCGACACCCCCGCCGGAGGCGAACCCGCGTGAACGACGCACTCGACGTCGCCCTCCGGCTCCTCGTCGTCTTCGCCGTGTTCCTCGTCCTGCCCCTCGTCATCGGGCAGACCGAGCACAAGGTCATGGCCCATATGCAGGGCCGCCTCGGCCCGATGTACGCCGGCGGCTTCCACGGCTGGGCCCAGCTCGTCGCGGACGGCGTGAAGTTCGCGCAGAAGGAGGACGTGGTCCCGGCCGACGCCGACCGCCGCGTCTTCCAGCTCGCCCCCGCCGTCGCCCTGCTCCCGTACCTCCTCGTCCTGGTCGCGATCCCCATCGGCCCGGGCGAGGGCGCCGTCGGCCAGGTGGTCGACGCGGGCATCTTCTTCGTCCTCGCCGTCATGGGCGTCGGCGTACTCGGCTCGCTGATGGCCGGCTGGGCCTCGGCGAACAAGTTCTCCCTCCTCGGCGGACTGCGCACCGCCGCCCAGCTCCTCGCGTACGAGCTGCCGATGCTGCTCGCCGCCGCCTCCGTGGCGATGGCGGCCGGCACCGTCTCCCTCCCCGGCATCCTCAACGCCTTCGAGTGGTGGTGGCTGCCCTGGCAGATCGTCGGCGCCCTGGTCTTCTTCACCGCCGGCCTCGCCGAACTCCAGCGCCCGCCCTTCGACATGCCCGTCGCCGACTCCGAGATCATCTTCGGCGCGTACACCGAGTACACGGGGCTGCGCTTCGCCCTCTTCCTCCTCGCCGAGTACGCCGGGATCGTCGTCCTGTGCGGCCTCACCACCGTCCTGTTCCTGGGCGGCTGGCACGGCCCCTTCGGCGCGGACGGGCTCGGCTGGGTGTGGACGCTCCTCAAGACCGCGCTCCTCGCCTTCGTCGTCATCTGGCTCCGCGTCAGCTATCCCCGGCTCCGCGAGGACCAGCTCCAGAAGCTGGCCTGGACCACGCTCATCCCGCTCGCTCTCGCGCAGATCGCGCTCACCGGCATCGTGAAGGTGGCGATCAACTGATGGCTGCGCCGCTCCCGCCCGCCCGGCCCCGTATCCCGGGTTCCGGCCTGGCCAAGGGCCTCGCCGTGACCCTCCGCACGATGACCAGGAAAACGGTCACCGCGCAGTACCCGGACGCCCAGCCCGAACTCCCACCCCGCAGCCGCGGAGTGATCGGCCTGTTCGAGGAGAACTGCACGGTCTGCATGCTCTGCGCCCGTGAGTGCCCCGACTGGTGCATCTACATCGACTCCCACAAGGAGACGATCCCGGCCGCCGCTCCCGGAGGCCGCGAGCGCAGCCGCAACGTCCTCGACCGCTTCGCCATCGACTTCTCCCTCTGCATGTACTGCGGTATCTGCATCGAGGTGTGTCCTTTCGACGCGCTGTTCTGGTCGCCCGAGTTCGAGTACGCGGAGACGGACATCCACGAACTCACCCACGAGCGCGACAAGCTCCGCGACTGGATGTGGACCGTCCCGGCCCCGCCCGCCCTCGACCCGGCGGCGGAGGAGCCCAAGGAGATCGCGGCGGCCCGCAAGGCGGCCGAGAAGCTCGCGGCGGCGGAGGCAGCCCAGGCCGCGGAAGCGGCGGAGGCAGCACAGGCCGCGGCAGCCGCCGAGGCCACCCCGGGCACGCCCGGCACCCCTGCCACGCCCGGCACCCCGGCCACCCCCGACGCCGAGGAGGGCCCGGCATGATGCTCCTCGCCAGCGGTCACCACCCGGTGCACCACAGCTTCCTCTCCCCGACCGGCGTCGAGATCGCCTTCCTCCTCGTCGGCCTGGTCACCTTCGGCGCCGCCATCCTCACGGTCACGACCAAGCAGCTGGTGCACGCCGCCCTCTGGCTGGTCGTCGCCCTCGGTGGCATCGCCGTCGAGTACCTCCTGCTCACCGCGGAGTTCATCGCCTGGGTGCAGGTACTGATCTACGTCGGTTCCGTCGTCGTCCTCCTTCTGTTCGGACTGATGCTCACCAGGGCGCCGATCGGCCGCTCCCCGGACGCCGACTCCGGCAACCGGTGGGCCGCCCTCCTCGTCGCCCTGGCCGCCGCCGGCTCCCTCCTCTGGGTCGTCGTGGACGCCTTCCGGACGACCTGGATCAACCTCGACGGCCCCGGCCAGGGCTCGACGAAGGTCTCCGGCTCGATCCTGTTCCGCCACTGGGTACTGCCGTTCGAAGCGCTCTCCGTCCTCCTCCTCGCCGCCCTGGTCGGCGCGATCGTCCTGTCCCGCAGGAACGGCGACGCGAGCGACGGCCCCGGGGGCGCCCCCAGAGACAAGGAGCAGCGCTGATGCACCTGATCTATCCGGCCGTGCTCGCGATCCTCCTGTTCTGCACCGGTGTGTACGGAGTGCTCGCGCGCCGCAACGCGATCCTCGTCCTGATGTCCGTCGAGCTGATGCTCAACGCCGTCAACCTCAACCTGGTCGCCTTCGACGTGTGGCTGCGCGACAGCCTCCACGCCGGACAGGCGCTGACCCTGTTCACCATCGCCATCGCCGCCGCCGAGATCGGCATCGGCCTGGCGATCGTCCTGGCGGTGTACCGCAACCGGGGCACCGCGGACATCGACAAGCTCCGCGACACCGCCGAGGGCTCGGGCCCCGACGACCCCGCCGCCCCGGCACAGAAGGCTGAGGCCGCCGCGTGACCACCACGACCCTCGCCGTCCTCGTCCCCCTCCTTCCGTTCCTGGGCGCGGGCGCCGGCCTCCTGCTCGGCCGCACCGCCCCCGGTTACGTACGCCCCCTGGCCGTGCTGCCCACGCTGGCCGCGTTCGTCCTCGCCGTCGTCGTCGCCGTGGACCAGGGCGGCGGCAAGTCGATCGACGCCTCCCGCCGGCTCACCCCGACCGGATCCGTCCCCATCGACCTCGCCCTGCACCTCGACGGCTTCGCCGTGCTGGTCGCCGTGCTGGTCGGCCTGGTGGCGACCTGCGTGCAGCTCTACTCGACCGGGTACCTGCGCGACGACCCGCGCTACCCCTCGTACGCCGCTCTCGTCTCCCTCTTCACCTCCGCGATGCTGCTCGTCGTCTACTCCGGCGACCTGATGGTGCTGCTGGTCGGCTGGGAGATCATGGGCATCTGCTCGTACTTCCTGGTCGGCCACTACTGGGAGACCCCCGAGGCCCGAGCCGCCTCACTGAAGGCCTTCCTGGTCACCAAGCTCGGTGACGTCCCCTTCCTGATCGGTCTGTTCGCACTGGCCACCGACGCCGGTACGTTCCGGATCACCGGGGTCGTCCAGGCCGCCCTCACCGGCGGGATCGACCACCCCACGCTGATCGCCCTGCTGCTCCTCGCCGGGGTGGCGGGCAAGTCCGCGCAGTTCCCGCTGCACACCTGGCTGCCCGACGCGATGGCGGGCCCGACTCCCGTCTCCGCGCTGATCCACGCCGCGACGATGGTCGCCGCCGGTGTCTACTTCGTGGCCCGGCTCCTCCCGGTCTTCGCCGCCTCGGCGGCGGCGCTGACCGTGCTCGCCGTGATGGCCGCGGTCACGATGGTCGGCTCGGCCCTGGCCGCCCTCGCCCAGGACGACATCAAGCGCGTCCTCGCCTACTCGACGATCGGCCAGCTCGGCTACATGTCCGGTGCCCTGGCCGTCGGCGACCGCGGTGCGGCCGTCTTCCACCTCCTGTCGCACGGCGCCTTCAAGGCGCTGCTGTTCCTCGCGGCCGGCGTGATCATCCACGCGGCCGGCACCAACTCGCTGTCCGCCATGTCCCGCATGGACGGCCTCGCCCAGCGCATCCCCGACGCGTACTGGACGATGACCGTCGCCCTGCTCGCGCTCTCCGCGATCCCTCCCTTCGCCGGCTTCTTCTCCAAGGAAGCCGTCCTGTCGGCCGCCGAGCACACCGCCGTCGGCGACAGCGCCATCGCCCCGCAGGGCGCCGGCTGGGTCGTGCTGATCGCCGGGCTGCTCACCGCCCTGCTGACCGCCGCGTACGCCACCCGCCTGTGGCTGATGGCCTTCCGCGGCAAGGGCGTCCCCGCCCCCGACCACGGCCGTCAGCCCCTCGCCATGAACGCCGTCCTGTGGGTGCTCGCGGTCCCCTCGCTCGCCTTCGGTCTGACCACCGGCTACCTCGACGACTGGTTCGACGGCCACGCGCTCACCCCGGCCCTGACGACCTCGGTGCTCTCGACCGGTGTCGCCCTGGTCGGCGGACTCGTCACCTACGCCACCTGGCGGCACACCAGCGCCCTGGCCGCGCGCACCCCGATCGGCGCGGTCGCCGCCCACCCGGAGGCGGACGGAGGCCTGGTCGAGGAGGAGGCCATCGCCAGCCACGAACCGGCCTACGGCGACATCGCCTCGGCGCAGGACCCGGCCGACCCGGGCCGGCTCCTGCTCGGCCCGCTGCACCGCCACGCGGTCACCGGCTTCCACCTGGACGCGGTCTACCGGACGCTGTTCGTCCGCCCCGTGCTCGCCGCCGCCTCCCTGGTCCGCTTCCTGGACCGCGAGGTCGTCGACACCTACGTACAGGGCGCGGGCGCCGTGCCGCGCTGGCTGGGCCGGGCCGTCCGCAAGGCCCAGACCGGCAATGTGCAGACCTACCTCAGCGCACTGCTCGCGGGCTCCGCCGTCCTGGCGCTCGTCGCCGTCGTCCTTGCCAACGCCAACGCCGGATCGTGAGCCGTGATTGATATCAGCGCGTCCGTGATGCAGTTCCTTCTCGCGTTCATCGTGGTCGGCCCGCTCGTCGGCGCGGTGGCGGCGCTGCTGCCCGCCCCGCCCGGACTGAAGGGGAAGTCGCCCGGCCAGGCCGTGCTCCGCCACGGCGTGACGGTCACCGGCGCGATCCTGCTCGCGACGATCGTCCTGGCGCTCGGCTTCGACCGCGACCACGCGTCGACGATGCAGGCCACCACGGACATCAAGTGGATTCCCACGCTGAACGTGCGCATCCACCTCGGCATCGACGGCATCTCGCTCCCCCTTCTCGTCCTGACCGCGCTGCTGACCTTCCTCTGCGCGCTGTACAGCTACTTCAAGATGCCCGCGGGCCCGTCCCCGCAGGCTTTCGTCGCTCTGCTGCTCGTGCTGGAGTCCGGCACCCTCGCCACCTTCGCCGTCCTCGACCTGCTGCTCTTCTTCCTGGCCTTCGAGATGGTCCTCATCCCGATGTACTTCCTGATCGCCCGCTGGGGCGGCGACCAACGGCAGCCGGCCGCCTGGAAGTTCATCCTCTACACCCTGCTCGGATCCGTGGTCATGCTGCTCGGCCTGCTGCTGATCGGGCTGAAGACCGGCACCTTCGACATGGTGGCACTCGCCACTGACAACGGCCGGGGGATGACCACATCGGTGCAGGTCATCGCCGTTTTGGCGATCGGGATCGGGCTCGCGGTGAAGACCCCGATGTGGCCGCTGCACAGCTGGCTGCCGGATGCGCACACGGCCGCGCCGACCGTCGGTTCGGTGCTCCTGGCCGGTGTGCTGCTGAAGATGGGTACGTACGGGTTCGTCCGGATCGTGCTTCCCATCGCCCCCGATGGAATGCACCGGTTCGCCCCGTATCTGGCCGCCTTCGCCGTCGCCGGGATCATCTACGGCTCGCTGGCCTGCCTCGCCCTGGCCAAGCGCGGGAACAAGGGCGACCTGAAGCGCCTCATCGCGTACTCCTCGGTCGGCCACATGGGCTTCGTGCTCCTCGGCATCGCGAGCATGACGCCCACCGGCGTCAACGGCGCCCTCTTCGCCAACATCGCCCACGGCCTCATCACCGGCCTGCTCTTCTTCCTCGTCGGCGCCCTGAAGGACCGGCACGGCACGGCCGACCTGGACACCCTCTCGGGTGCGACCGGCGCCGCGCTCTACGGCCGGGCCCCGCGTCTGGGCGGACTGCTGGCCTTCGCGGCGGTCGCCTCGCTCGGACTGCCGGGCCTCGCCGGGTTCTGGGGCGAGATGCTGGCCATGTTCGGCGCGTTCCACCCCGCCGACGGACTCAGCCGCCCCGCCTTCCTCACCTTCATGGCGATCGCGGCGTTCGGCACGCTGCTCACCGCCGCGTATCTGCTCGTCGTCGTCCGCCGTATCTGCATGGGAGCGCCGGAAGACCGCCAGGAGCTGCGGCTCGTGGACGTCCAGGGGTACGAAGCCGCCTCCTGGAGCCCGCTCGTCGCCCTCACCGTCCTCGCCGGCCTCTGGCCCGCGGTCCTCCTCGGCCTCACCGATCCGGCCGTCCACAAGCTCCTCGCAGGAGGCAAGTCGTGACCGTGGCCGCCGCAAGCGCCGCATCCGTCACCGGCGCCGCAAGCGTCGTCCAGTCCGTCGACTGGCTCGCGATCTCCCCGCCGGTGATCACCGCGTCCGCCGCGCTGATCGTGCTGGTCGCCGACCTCTTCCTGCCGCGGGAGCGCAAGCCGCTGCTCGGCGGCATCGCGATCGCCGGGCTCGGCGCCGCCCTGCTCCTCCTCATCCCGCTCCACAGGTCGCCGCGCTCGACCTTCTGCCTCACCGCCAGCCCCGAGGCGTGCAGCTACACCGTCGACCGCTTCACGCTGGTCATCCAGTTCCTGGTGCTCGGCGGCGCGCTGCTCACCGCGCTGCTGTCGATGACGGACCTCACCGAGAGCGGGGAGAAGCTGCCCGCCGGCGAGTTCTGGTTCCTGCTGCTCTCCTCGGCCGCCGGCGCGGCCCTGCTGCCCGCCTCGCGCGACCTGGCCACGCTGGTCGTCGCCCTGGAAGTCGCCTCGCTGCCGGCCTTCGCGCTCGTCGGCCTCAAGCGGGGCAACCGGTTGTCCTCGGAGTCGGCCCTCAAGTTCTTCCTCTCCTCGGTGACCGCGACCGCGGTGATGCTGCTCGGCGTCAGCTTCGTGTACGCGGCGACCGGCACCCTGCACCTCACCCAGCTCGCCGACCGCCTGGCCGATGTGCCCTACCAGCTGGACACCGTCGCCCAGACCGGCGTCGTGCTCACCCTGGTGGGCTTCGCCTTCAAGACGGCCGCCGTCCCCTTCCACTTCTGGGTCCCCGACACCTACGTGGGGGCGCCCCTGCCGGTCGCCGCGTACCTCTCGGTCGTCGGCAAGGCCGTGGGTTTCTCCGGCCTCATCCTGGTGGCCGTCATCGCCTTCCCGGCGTACGCGGACGTGTGGGGTCCGGCGCTCGCCGTCGTCGCCGCGCTGACCATGACCGTCGGCAACGTGGGCGCGCTGCGGCAGTCGGCCACGCGCGCGTACAGCGCGATCCGGCTGCTCGCCTGGTCCTCCGTCGGCCAGGCCGGCTATCTGCTGGTGCCGATCGCCGCCGCGGGCTACTCCAGTGACGCCCAGGTGGGCGCGACCGTGGCGTACGCCCTGATGTACGCGGTGGTGAATTTCGGAGCCTTCGCGGTGGCCGCGCTGGTCGCCCGTACCCGGCCGCTGAACCGTATCGCCGACTACCGCGGTCTGTACGCCGAGCGTCCCTTCGCGGCGCTCGCGCTCGGCTTCTTCCTGCTCTGCCTGGCGGGCCTGCCGCCGGGCATCATCGGCCTGTTCGCCAAGGTGACGGTCTTCTCGGCGGCGGTCGACGCGGGCCTGGGCTGGCTGGCGGTCGTCATGGCGCTCAACGTCGTGATCGCCCTGTACTACTACCTGCGGTGGACCGCCGTACTGTTCCGCGCGCCGGAGGAGGCCGAGGCCTCTCCCAAGAAGGCCGAGGCCGTGGTGGCGGCCACCGCGGTGACCGGGGCGGCCGGAGGCGAACCGGCCGGAGCGGCGGGTTCCGGCGCTGGTGCCGCGGGAGTGACCGTGGCACGTCCCCGTGTCCCGGTCCCCATCGCCGCCGCCATCGCGCTCACCGCGCTCATCGGCGTCGGCCTCTCGGGCATGCCCCAGGTGGCCCTGCACTTCGCGTCCATCAGCCTCTTCTGAGCGGTCGGCCGCCTGCCCGTCCGCCCTTCACGGCCCCCGGTTCGCGCAGCGGGTTTGAACTTGGGGGCCCGGACAGGGCAGTGTCATACGCGCGTACGCGTGCGCACGCGTGCCCGTACGGCGGAAGGCCGGCCGGGCAGCCGTAGACGAGTAGGAGCCAGAGCAGTGCTGAGCGGGTTCAAGGACTTCATCCTTCGCGGGAACATCGTGACGATGGCCGTCGGTCTGGCCGTCGGCTCGGCGTTCACCGCCGTCGTCACCGGCTTCAGCACCGCCTTCATCACCCCGCTCATCGGCCTCGCCACCCGGTCGACGGGTGACTTCACCGCCGCGAGGTTCAAGGTCGAGGGCGTCGACTTCCCCTACGGGAAGTTCATCAGCGCGGCCATCGCCTTCCTGATCACCGCCGCGGTGCTCTACTTCCTCGTCGTCGTCCCGATGATGAAGGTGCAGGCACGGTTCGACCGCGACAAGCCCGTCGACATCAAGGCCGCCATGCGCGACTGCCCCCGCTGCTACAGCCAGATCCCGGGCATCGCCTCCCGCTGCTCGCACTGCACCAGCGAGCTGGAGCCCGACCCGAAGGCGCTGGAGCTGGCCGGATTGCCCGGGCCGCGCTGATCCACCCGGACGGAGTACGGCGCCCTGGGGCGAGCACAAGGGAACCAGCGGTCCTCGTCTGGCGTTGACCAGTACGGGAGCGTCCACTGGAAAGTGGAAGGACCATCAGGCAAAGGGTTCCCCTGCCGCACCACTTGGAGGGCGTACCGTGCACCGCCGGCACAACGGACTGAGGACCGCCGTCCTTCTCGGAGGACTGTCCGCGCTCCTCATCGTCATCGGCAGTTTCTTCGGGCGTACGGGGCTGGTCGTCGCGCTGCTCGTGGCGCTGGGCACCAACGCCTACGCGTACTGGAACAGCGACAAGATGGCCCTGCGGGCCATGCGCGCCCGCCCGGTCAGCGAGTTCGAGGCTCCCGAGCTGTACCGGATGGTCCGTGAGCTCTCGACGGCCGCGCGTCAGCCGATGCCGCGCCTGTACATCTCGCCGACCCAGGCGCCCAACGCCTTCGCGACCGGCCGCAACCCGCGCAACGCGGCGGTGTGCTGCACGGAGGGGATCCTCCAGATCCTCGACGAGCGCGAGCTGCGCGGAGTGATCGGCCATGAGCTCAGCCATGTGTACAACCGGGACATCCTGATCTCGTCGGTCGCCGGAGCCCTCGCCTCCGTGATCATGTTCCTGGTCAACTTCGCCTGGCTGATCCCGGTGGGCCGGTCCAACGACGACGACGGCCCGGGCATCTTCGGCATGCTGCTGATCATGATCCTGGGCCCGCTCGCGGCGTCCGTCATCCAGCTGGCGATCAGCCGCTCGCGGGAGTACGAGGCGGACGCCTCCGGCGCCCAGCTGACCGGCGACCCGCTGGCCCTCGCCAGCGCCCTGCGCAAGCTCGACGCGGGCACGAAGCAGCTGCCGCTGCCGCCCGAGCCGCGTATCGAGACGGCGAGCCACATGATGATCGCCAACCCCTTCCGCCCGGGGCAGGGGGTCTCCAAGATGTTCTCGACACATCCGCCGATGGCGGAGCGCATCGCCCGACTCGAACAGATGGCAGGTCGCCGCCCGTGAAGACAATCCTGAACGTCATTTGGCTGGTCCTGTGCGGATTCTGGATGTTTCTGGGCTATCTGCTCGCAGGCGTCCTGCTGTGCGTCACGATCATCGGCATCCCGTTCGGCCTGGCGGCCTTCCGCATCGGCCTGTACGCGCTCTGGCCGTTCGGGTACACGGTCGTGGACCGGCGGGACGCGGGTGCCGCCTCCTGCATCGGCAATGTGCTCTGGCTGGTCCTGGCGGGCTGGTGGTTGGCGCTCGGCCATATCGTCACGGGCTTCGTGCTGTGCGTCACGATCATCGGAATCCCGCTGGGCATCGCGAACTTCAAGCTGATCCCGGTCTCGCTGCTCCCGCTGGGCAAGCAGATCGTGCCGACGGACCAGCCGTTCTACCGGTAGCCGTACCGGCGAAAAAAGTTATCCACAGGGAAAAGGGCAGGTCAGGCGGGCTCTGGCCCGATTGTCGGCGGCCTGGGCCACCATGGGGCCATGACCGAGAACGAGAAGGTGTCCCAGAGTTTCGCGGCCGGTCTCCACGGCCGAATATGAGGCGTGCGGCGCGGCTGCGCGGGGGACCGGGACCGGAGGCGTGGAGCCGCCGCGGCCCGGCGTGTGAGGAGCGGTTCGCGGGTGCCGACGCCGGCACCCGGGCCACCGCCCCGTCGCTCTGATCGGCCGGGCCCGCCGTCCAAGGGCCGTGCGGGCACCTCCGCCCGCCCCGGCCGACGACCGCACGCCGCCTCAGCGCAGCCGCGGGCGCGCCCGCACGGCGTAGGCGACCGCCCCCACTGCCAGCACCGCGCTTCCCGCCGCCACCGACGACGGCGGCAGCGCGAAGGCGAGCAGCAGGCAACCGGCCAGTCCGCAGGCCGCGAGCAGCCGCCCGCCGCGGCCCGGACCGAGCGTCCAGGCCGACGCGTTGGCGATCGCGTAATAGACGAGCACGCCGAACGACGAGAAGCCGATCGCCCCGCGCAGATCGGCCGTCGCCGCCAGCACCGCCACGACGGCGCCCACCGCGATCTCGGCCCGGTGCGGCACCTGGAACCGGGGGTGGACGGCGGCCAGTGTGCCCGGCAGATGACCGTCCCTGGCCATCGCGAGGACCGTGCGCGAGACACCCAGCACCAGCGCGAGCAGGGACCCCAGCGCGGCGACCGCCGCCCCGGCCCGCACCACCGGCACCAGCGCCGGCGCGCCCGCCGACCGCACCGCGTCGGCGAGGGGCGCCGTGGCCCGCCCCAGCCCGTCCGCGCCCAGGACCGAAAGGACAGCGACCGCGACGCAGACGTAGACGACCAGCGCGATGCCCAGCGCCAGGGGAACGGCGCGCGGGATCGTCCGGGCCGGATCACGCACCTCCTCACCGAGCGTGGCGATCCGGGCGTACCCGGCGAACGCGAAGAACAGCAGCCCCGCCGCCTGGAGCAGCCCCGCCCGGCCCCCGGACAGCCCGACGTCCGGATGCCCGGCTGCGGACGACCCCAGGCAGGTCGCCACCACCCCTGCGAGGACCGCGAGCACCAGAGCCACGATCGCCCGCGTCAGCCACGCCGACTTCTGCACGCCCCCGTAGTTGACGGCGGTCAGCGCCACGACGGCCCCGACCGCCACCCAGTGGGCCTGTCCCGGCCAGACATAGGCGCCCACGGTCAGCGCCATCGCCGCACACGAGGAGGTCTTGCCGACGACGAACCCCCAGCCCGCCAGATAGCCCCAGAACGGCCCCAGCCGCTCCCGCCCGTACACATAGGTGCCCCCCGAGGCGGGATAGCGGGCAGCGAGGCGTGCCGAGGCCATGGCGTTGCAGTACGCGACGGCCGCGGCCAGCGCCAGCGCGGCCAGCAGCCCGGTCCCGGCCGCGTGGGCGGCGGGAGCGAGGGCGGCGAAGATCCCGGCGCCGACCATCGAGCCGAGCCCGATGACCACGGCGTCGAAGACGCCGAGCGTGCGGCGCAGTTCCTGTGTCATGCGCCGCACCCTAGCCACCGGCGCAACCGCACTCGGTGGCGGTCGCGTCTTCCGGGACGACCCCACAGACATACGACCCCGCAGACACACGACATGGACGACCCCTCAAGGGGTCGGCACCGCACGAAGGCAGGTTCAGGACATGAGCATCGTCAGCTGGATCCTCCTCGGCCTGCTCGCCGGAGTCATCGCCAAGGTCCTCCTCCCCGGACGGGATCCGGGCGGTCTGATCGGCACGACGGTCATAGGGATAGCGGGGGCGTTCGTCGGCGGCTGGATCTCGGCACGCTGGCTGGACCGCCCCGTCGCCCACCACTTCTACGACGGTGCCACCTGGGCGGCGGCGATCGGCGGCTCACTCGTGCTGCTGATCGCCTACCGCATATTCTTCGGCAACTCGCGCGACCGCCACTGAGGCGGCCGGCCGTCGCCGGTCAGCCCCCGCCGGTCGGCACCGCTTCGGTCGCTCGGCCTTCGGCCCTGGGCCCTCGACCGGGAACCCTCCGGCGCCGGTCAGCCCTTCAGTCCGGTCTCACGGAGGGTCAGATTGAGCCGGCCGCCGGCCAGGCCGGTCGTCGCCGGGTCGCCCGTGCCGGGCAGGACCTTCGGGACGCCGTGGTAGGCGAAGCGCGAGGGGCCGCCGAAGACGAAGAGATCGCCCGAGGCCAGCTCGACATCGGTGTAGGGGCGGCCCCGGTCCTCGGTGTTGCCGAAGCGGAAGAGGCAGCTGTCGCCGATGCTGAGGGAGACCACGGGTGCGCCGGACCGCTCGTCCTTGTCCTGGTGCATCCCCATGCGCGCGTCGCCGTCGTAGAAGTTGATCAGCGCGGTGTCGGGGGAGTAGCCGTCCCCGGCGGCGGGGTCACCGTAGGCGTCGGCCACGGCGGCGCGCCCCAGTGCGGCGAGCCAGTCGGGGAAGGGGGCGACGGGGTGGCCGTTCACGTCGTCGGCGGTGCGGGTGTACCGGTAGGGCTGCCAGTGCCAGCCGACGCAGACGGTCTGCACGGACATGACACCCCCACCCGGCAGCGTGGTGTGCCGGATGGGGACGGGCCCCCGCGCCCACGCCCGGCAGGCGGCCACCAGCTCCCGCTGCCGTTCGGGCGGAAGCCACCCCGGTACGTGCACGGCGCCGGGGGCGACGACGGTACGGGGGCGGGGGAAAAGGGCGTCACTCATGGGGAGGTACCGGCGGAGGCCGGCTGCACAGCCCCCGACGCCACGGGCACTACCGGAGCCGCCGCCGGAGTTGCCGGAGCTGCCGAAACTCCTCCCAGGGCGCCCTCCAGCCCCAGCAGGTGCTCCTTGCGGTCCAGGCCGGCCGCGTACCCCTTCAGAGTGCCGTCGGAGCCGATGACACGGTGGCAGGGGCGTACGACCAGGGCGGGGTTGCGGCCGATGGCGGTGCCGACGGCGCGCACCATCACCGGGGAGGCGCCGATGCGGCGGGCGATCTCCCCGTACGAGGTGGTGGCCCCGTACGGAATGGAGTCCAGCTCCGCCCAGACCCGCCGCTGGAAGTCGGTGCCGGCGCCGGGGGCGTACTCGACGTCGAAGCGGGTGAGGTCACCGTCGAAGTAGGCCCGCAGCTGGCGGACGATCTCCGCGAAGGCCTCCGGCGCCCGCCGCCAGCCGTCCCGGACGACGGCGGCGCCCTTCTGGCCGGGCATGGAGAGCGAGACCAGCGCGGTCCCGCCCTTCGCGGTGGCGGACTCCTCGCCGACCAGAAGCAGTTCCCCCAGCGGGCTGTCGAGGGTCGCGTAGACCGTCATCGCACGTTCCTTTCCTCGCGTACGAGTCTTCGCGTACGAGTTCCTTGCGTACGAGATCGAGTCTGCGACCCCCGTCCGGCCCGCGCTGGCGGGAATCGGACAGTGCGTCCGAGGGTCAGCGGTAGTTCACGAACTGCAGCGCGAAGTCGAAGTCCTTGCCCTTGAGCAGTGCCTGAACGGCCTGGAGGTCGTCCCGGCTCTTGGAGGAGACCCGCAGCTCGTCGCCCTGCACCTGCGCCTTGACGCCCTTGGGGCCCTCGTCGCGGATGACCTTGGCGACCTTCTTGGCGTTGTCCTGGGAGATGCCTTCCTCGATGGAGGCGAAGATCTTGTACTCCTTGCCGGAGAGCTGCGGCTCACCGGCGTCCAGCGCCTTGAGCGAGATCCCGCGCTTGACCAGCTTGGTCTGGAAGACATCGAGGATGGCGTTGACGCGGTCCTCGGAGTTGGCCTCCATCAGGATCTTCTCGCCGGACCAAGAGATCGACGCGCCCACGTTCTTGAAGTCGTAGCGCTGCGAGATCTCCTTCGCCGCCTGGTTGAGGGCGTTGTCGACCTCCTGCCGCTCGACCTTCGAGACGATGTCGAAACTGGAGTCGGCCATGTCCTGTGGCTCCTTGTATCGGTGCGTGGGGGTACGGCCTGGCTGCCGAACCGCTGCCCCAAAGCCTAGCCACCCGCACCCGTGCGAAGCGCTGATCAACCGGGTGGCGGAGCACCCCCGGTCATCAGGTATCGTTTACGTCGTTGCCAGGGAGCACCGCCGAAAAGCGGCCATCCCGCCGGCGACATCCCATGGCGGTGTGCCCGAGTGGCCAATGGGAGCGGACTGTAAATCCGTCGGCTTAGCCTACCCAGGTTCGAATCCTGGCGCCGCCACGCGATGTGAGACCCCCGTTGAACTGCGGAAACGCAGAATCAACGGGGGTCTTCTCGTTGTCCGTGCGCGCGATCCTTCGATTGCCCCCGAGCTGCCCACCGTTGTGAGCTCCGCCGCACCGGCACCCGAACCGCAGCACCTGTCCCCGCACCGCAACACCCGTCCCCGCACCGCCCCCCACCCCGCCCCCACCCCCGCCCCGCCCGAGCTCCGCCTCTCGCGGACGACATTTCTGTGGGGGCGTTCGGGGCTTGTATTGGTGGAATGTGCCTTATGTGGCCATGGCGAAGGGTGGCGATTGGAGAGGTGAGTCCGGTGGCGGGCGTTCGCGTGATTCAGGAGCGGCAGACTTTCCTCCGACGTCGGGCTGTAACTGATACCTGACGTACCGTGCCGCGCAGGGCGCGTTGGGGATGGGGATAGGCCATCCGCACGCGGGCCGGCGTGGCGTGTGACGGCACCGCCACTACCGTGAGGAGGCGAGTGCACGTCGGTGACGTGCACGAATTCAGCCATGTTGAGTTCAGTCATCAAGGATGCCGGTGCCCACTACATAGCTGAGGTGATGTTCGCGGTCACCGCGGTCGCCGTCGGGGTGCTGCGGTCCACGTGGCGTCGCAGGCCCCGCCTGGTCCGGCAGACGGGAGGGCCCGCTGCCGAAGGTCTGCTCGAAGGGTCCCCGGACACCTCGGGCACCTCGCGACTGTGCGCGACCGAACACGACTCTGCGACGAACGCGTCGTCCGAAGGACGACAGGGGGAGTCGTCATGAAGACGACACGCGCCGCGCGTCGCGCGCAATATCCCGAAGCGGAGTACAACCGGGACCGGGCCTGGGGGCGGTTACTGGAATCCCCGGGCGGAGTGCGACGGCATTCCCGGCCCGGGAGTTCGGGATCCGAGCCCACCCTGCTGGAAGTCGCCCGCGCCTACGACCGGATCTGCCAGCGGGCCCGCGGAATCATTCAGCCCGATGTCGAGGAAACGGACATCCTCGCCACCCTCATGGTCATCCGTATGCTCCGGGACAAGCTGGAAAGCGATGAGCTCCGGCTGATCTCGCTGGCCCGTACCAAACGGATCACCTGGGAACGCATCGCCGACGCACTCGAACTGAGTGGCCGTCAGTCGGCGGAGCGCCGGCACCTCCAGCTGACGCGCGCCCAGCGTGCCGACGGCACGCTGCCCCGTACGCAGAACGAACGCGTCGAGTCCGTACGCGAGCAGCGCAGCCGGCGCGCCGAGCGGGACTGGGCCCTGCGCCACGGGGAGTTGATCCGGGGGCTGGCCGCCCGGCTCGCCGCCGTCGAGGGGCTTCAGGCGCGCGTCGACCGTTCCCACGAGGCCCGCATACTCAACGCGCTGGAGGGCTCCCGCGAGCGCGGGCCGCAGGACCAGGGAAAGCCCATGCGGCTCGTATGGCCGAAGGCGCTGCGGGACTGCCTCGCCGAGGACGAGCGCTTTCGCGCCGCCCCGCACAAGAGCGAGAAGCCGGCCGCCGATCCCGCCTGGGAGCGCCAGCAACAGGAAGCCGACATCCTGCACCGGCTGCTCGGCCTGATCAGTTATGCCACCAATCCCAGAAACCTCGACCTTTCCGATCTTCCGGAGCTGTTCCGGGAAATCGTCAAGGTCCACGGTGAGTACCAGCAGCAGACCAGGGTGCGCCGGTAGGCGCGGGCGCGCCCTGGAAAGGGCGACTGGAAAGGGCACGGGAGGGCAACGGCGGGCCCGCGCCTCCGGGCGTGGTACGTGGTGGGGAGGGGTGCGGCGGCACGGCGGAACCGGGTGGCGCGGGTCAGTTCCCCGCCACGTCCTTCACCGCCACCATCACCGGTACCGTCCCGCTGATCGCCTCCAGCGTCAGACCCGCCGTCGCCGGGGTGTCGATCAGTTCGGCCAGGAGCGCGGCCACGTCGTCCCGGGGGATCGGGCCTCGGCCCGTCGACGCGGCCAGGGTGATCAGACCCGTCCCGGCGTCGTTCGTCAGCATGCCGGGGCGCAGGATCGTCCAGTCCAGGCCGGGCCGGGCCCGTACCGCCTCGTCGGCCGAGCCCTTGGCCCGCAGATACGCGTCGAAGACCTCGTCGCCCTCGTGGCGCGGGTCCGCGCCCATCGACGAGACGACCAGGTAGCGGCGCACGCCCGCCCGCTCCGCCGCGTCGGCGAACAGGACCGCCGCCGCCCGGTCCACCGTCTCCTTGCGGGCCGCGTCGCTGCCCGGGCCCGCGCCCGCCGCGAAGACCGCGGCGTCCGCGCCCGCCAGGACGGCCGCGACCTCGTCGACGGACGCCGACTCCAGGTCGAGTACGACCGGCTCGGCGCCTGCCTGCCGCAGATCGTCCGCCTGTTCCGGCTTGCGGATGATGCCCGCGACCTCGTCCCCGCGCGCCGACAGCAGCCGTTCGAGCCGCAGCGCGATCTGACCATGACCTCCTGCGATGACAATGCGCATGTTCACGACCGTACGCCCGCGCGCCGCCCGGCGCGTCCCCGCACGCCCCTTCGGGGGGTCCGCCGGGAACCCGCCCCCGCCCGACGACCGCCGGCAGCGGCCCCCGCGCCCCGCACCACGCGTCCCGCGCCCCCACTCCGCCCCGCGCCCCTACCCGCCGTCCATCCGCGACTGCCGCGGCAGGTCCAGCGCCACCGCAGCCGCCGAGTCGCAGTACTCCCGTACCGCGCTCGTCCGGGCCACCACCCGGCCGCGGTGGATCACGATGCGGCTGTACGCCAGGGACAGCACGCCCGCGACGCGCTCGCCGCGTACGGCCAGGAGCTCCGCCGGGAAGCCCGCCTCCACGCGGACCTCGGCCAGCCCCATCGCCTCGCGGGCGGCCGTGCTCACCGCGCCGTAGGCGTCCTCGGGGCGCAGGCCCGCCTGGGAGGCGAGGAGGTAAGCGGCCTCCAACGGGTCGCCCCGGCCCACCGGGTTGGCCAGATCGCGCAGCGCGCCGCTGCCCGCCGCCACCGGGACCCCGGCCGCCCGCAGCAGCCGTACCGGGGGCATGCCCTGACGGGCCGTTCCCTGGCGTTCCGTCATGCCGCAGCCGCCCTGCGGCAGGCAGATGACCGCGACGCCCGCCGCCGCGAGCTGGTCCGCCGCCCGTCCGGCCGCCTCGTGGGGGAGCCGCGAAAGACCCGCGCAGGGGCCGATCGCCGCGCCCGGGCGCAGCCCGGCGGTCATCGCCGCGAGGCGGGCTAGGCGCGCCGGGTCGTCGCCGTCCGTGTGGAGGTCGACCGCGCAGCCGTGCTCGGCGGCGATCTCCAGGATCGCCTCGGTGTACCCGGCCGGGTCCGGGTCGAGGTCCGGGCAGCCGCCGACCACCGACGCGCCCATCTTCGCCGCGTCCCGCAGCATCGCGAGTCCGTCCGCGCCCGCGACGCCGGTCAGCAGCCGGGGCACCGCCACCACGTTCAGCTCCGTGAGCCCGCGCAGCGAGCGGCGGGCCTGGAGGACGGCCTCCAGCGGCCCCAGCCCCCGTACGTCGTCGATCCGCACATGCGAGCGCAGCGCCGTCGCGCCGTGGCCGAGCTGGAGCAGGGCGGCCTCGGTGGCGCGCCGCTGGACGTCCTCGGCGGCGTACGAGACCGGGCCCTCGGGGCCGAAGGCGGTCAGCGCCGTGTCGCTGTGCGCGTGCGGCTCGGCGGGCGCCGGGAGCAGCAGGAAGCCGTTCAGGTCGACCTTGGAGAAGTGCGCGGCGAGGCTGCCCGCGGTCCCGACGGCCTCGATACGGCCGCCGCCGAGCCGGACGTCCACGGTCCGGCCGTCGGCGAGCCGGGCGCCGGACAGCAGGAGCGTGGCGGCGGCCTCGGCGGGGCCGTCCCCGGCGCCGGACGAGTGGGCCGGCTGCTGCTGGCTGTCGGACATCGCGCTCCAGGTGGTCCTCGGGGCCCCGGCGGGCCTTCAGGGCAAGATCACGCAGCGTGAGCAGAGCCTAGGGGCGAGCTCCGCGCGCATCGAGGAGGAGCGCAATAGTCGTACCGGTGTGGCCACGAGTGGCGTACGGGACTCCTGGGGCGGGCCGTGCGGAGGAGGCGGACGAGCGCGTCCCACCGGCCTCCGGACCCCCACGGGCCCCCGGGGGAGCCGCCCGGCGAGGGCCCTCCGACGGCTCCGTGACGGCCCGGGGAAACGGATTTGGGCGATCGGCGGCCGACCGTGTAATGTCTTCATCGCTCGCCCCAATAGCTCAGTCGGTAGAGCGTCTCCATGGTAAGGAGAAGGTCTACGGTTCGATTCCGTATTGGGGCTCTGGTGAGAGGGTCCCCGCCCACAAGCGGGGACCGGATCATCAAAGCGGTGTAGCTCAGTCGGTAGAGCAAGCGGCTCATAATCGCTGTGTCACCGGTTCAAGTCCGGTCACCGCTACTCAAAGTAGCACCAGTAGCCGATTGTGGGGTCGGTCTCCCGATCGGCTACTCTTTTATGCGTTCATCCGTCTAACCGTCCGTCCAAGGAGCACTCACGTGGCTGCCACCGACGTCCGCCCGAAGATCACGCTGGCCTGCGTGGAGTGCAAGGAGCGGAACTACATCACCAAGAAGAACCGGCGTAACAACCCGGACCGTCTTGAGATGAAGAAGCACTGCCCGCGCTGCAACTCGCACACCGCGCACCGCGAGACCCGCTAATCACGGGTTTAGCACTCAGGCTCGTACGAGAGGCCGTTCCCTGTTCCGGGGGGCGGCCTCTCGTCGTACCCCGTCGCACGCGTTGCCCAGATCACAGCAGACCACTCAGCAGGAGGTTGCGAGCCCATGGCGCTCGACCAGTCCTTCGTGGGGCGGACCTATCCGCCCACCGCGCCGTACGAGGTCGGCCGGGAGAAGATCCGTGAATTCGCCGAGGCCGTGGGGGACACCAACCCCGCGTACCTCGACCCGGAGGCCGCCAAGGCGCTCGGGCACCCGGATGTGATCGCACCGCCGACCTTTGTGTTCGCCATCACGTTCAAGGCGGCCGGCGTCGTGATCCAGGACCCGCAGCTGGGCCTGGACTACAGCCGGGTCGTGCACGGCGACCAGAAGTTCGCGTACACGCGCCCGGTGCGGGCGGGGGACCGGCTCACGGTCACCTCCACCATCGAGGCGGTCAGGTCCATGGCGGGCAACGACATCCTGGACGTCCGCGGCGAGGTCCACGACGAGACGGGCGAGCACGTCGTGACCGCCTTCACCAAGCTCGTGGCCCGCGCGGCCGAGGGGGAGTGACGATGAGCGCCAAGATCCGTTACGAGGACGTGGAGACCGGCACCGAGCTGCCGGCGCAGTCCTTCCCCGTGAGTCGCGCCACACTCGTGCAGTACGCGGGCGCCTCGGGCGACTTCAACCCGATCCACTGGAACGAGAAGTTCGCCAAGGAGGTCGGGCTGCCGGACGTGATCGCGCACGGCATGTTCACCATGGCCTCGGCGATCCGGGTGGTCACCGACTGGGTGGGCGACCCGGCGGCGGTCGTCGAGTACGGGGTGCGCTTCACCAAGCCGGTCGTCGTGCCCAACGACGCGACGGGCGCGCTGATCGAGGTGAGCGCCAAGGTCGCGGCGAAGCTGGACGACGAGGCGCGGACGGTCCGGGTCGATCTGACGGCGACGAGCGCCGGTCAGAAGGTGCTCGGGATGTCGCGCGCGGTGGTCGCGCTGGCGTGACGCGCCCCGCGGGGGAGCGGGAGAGCGGATGAACGGCCGCCGGGAGCGCGAGCGCCCCGGCGGCCGTTCGCCGTTTCCGGGCGCCGTCGATCGGGCGCCGTCCGTCGTACCGCTTGACGAAGTTAGTTATGGGCCACTAACTTTCTATACATGGTCAGGATGAGCGCGGAGGAGCGGCGCGAGAGCGTCGTACGGGCGGCGGTGAGCGAGTTCGCTCACCGCGGCTACTACGGGACGTCCACCGAGGCGATCGCCAAGCGCGTGGGAGTCTCGCAGCCGTACCTCTTCCGCCTCTTCCCGAACAAGCCGGCCATCTTCCTCGCGGCGACACGCCGCTGCATGGAGGACACCGTGCGCATGTTCGCCGACGCCTCGCAGGGGCTGATCGGCGAGGAGGCGGTGCACGCGATGGCGAACGCGTACACCAGGGTCATCGCGGAGGAGCCCGAGCGGCTGCTCATGCAGATGCAGGTGTACGTGGCGGTCGCGGCGGCCGAGGCGGCGGGGGACCACACCTTCGGTGAGGCCGTCCGGCGCGAGTGGATGGAGCTCTGGGACGCGGTGAGCGTTCCGCTGGAGGGCTACAAGGAGACCACGACGTTCCTGGCGTACGGGATGTTGATCAACACGCTGGTGGCGATGGGGTTTCCTCCCGAGCACCGGGTGTGGGAGGAGATCTACCCCAGCGCGCGGGTCAAGGGACGGCTGGAGAAGTAGCCTCACCTCCCTGTCGGGCGGTCCGGCGGACCTCCTGGCGGAGAGCGGCGCACACGTATGGGCTCGAAAGTTAGTAACTGATAACTAACCAACGGAACCGAACACGGGAAGCGGGGAAGCGATGTCCGAGCAGCGGGACATACCCGAGCAGCAGCACGAGCAGGGGGCCGCGCGGGGGCCCGAGCAGAAGACGGGGGAGGCGGCCGGCCGGCGCGGGGGAGCGGTCTGGGCGCTGGTGATCACCAGCATCGCCGGGTTCATGGCGGCGCTCGACAACCTCGTCGTCACCACGGCCCTGCCGTCGATCCGCGAGGACCTGGGCGGGGCGCTGGACGACCTGGAGTGGACGGTGAGCGCGTACACCCTCACCTTCGCCGTCCTGCTGATGTTCGGAGCGGCGCTGGGGGACCGGTTCGGGCGCCGCAAACTCTTCCTCGTCGGGCTGACGATCTTCACCGGGGCGTCCGCCGCGGCGGCCCTCGCACCCGGGATCGACGGGCTGGTCGCCGCGCGGGCGGTCCAGGGCGTCGGCGCGGCGATCATGATGCCGCTGACGCTCACGCTGCTCACGGCGGCCGTGCCGGTGGCGAAGCGGGGGCTGGCGTACGGGATCTGGGGCGCGGTCAACGGCCTCGCCGTGGCCAGCGGGCCGCTGATCGGCGGGGCGCTGACCGAGCACTTCTCCTGGCAGTGGATCTTCTGGCTGAACGTTCCGCTCGGGGTGGCGGTGCTGCCGCTGGCGCGGCTGCGGCTCGCCGAGTCGTACGGGAGCGGGGCGCGGCTCGACATCCGCGGCACGGTGCTCGCCAGCGGCGGCCTCTTCGGGATCGTCTACAGCCTGATCCGCGGCAACCTGGACGGCTGGAGCAGCCCGACCGTACTGACCGGGCTGGTGGGAGGCGCTGCCCTGCTGGGCGCGTTTGTGTGGCACGGGATCGTCAGCGCGGCTCCGCTGCTGCCGATGCGGCTGTTCCGGAGCCGGGCCTTCGCGGCGATCAACCTGTCCAGCCTGCTGATGTACGTGGGGATGTTCGGCTCGATCTTCCTGCTCAGCCAGTTCCTCCAGGGCGTACTGGGTTACTCGCCCACCGAGGCGGGGCTGCGGATGCTGCCGTGGACCGCGATGCCGCTCCTGGTCGCGCCGGTCGCGGGCATCCTCTCCGACCGGATCGGGGGACGGCCGGTGGTGGCGGTGGGGCTGGCGCTCCAGGCGGTCGGGCTCGGCTGGTTCGCGCTGATCATGTCGCCGGACGTGTCGTACGGGACGCAGCTGCCGGCCATGACGGTCAGCGGGATCGGGATGGCGCTGTACTTCGCGCCGGCCGCGAACCTGGTGATGTCGAGCGTGCGGCCGGCCGAGCAGGGGATCGCGTCCGGGGCGAACAACGCGCTGCGGGAGGTCGGCGGGGCGCTGGGCGTCGCGATCCTGGCGGCGGTGTTCTCGGCGCAGGGCGGCTACGGGTCGCCGTCGGCCTTCGTGGACGGGCTGCAGCCGGCGCTGTGGGTCGGTGCGGGGGTGGTGGCTGTGGCGGCGGTCAGTGCGGTGTGTCTGCCGGGGCGGGGGGCTGGGGCCGATTCCGGTGCGGGGTCCGGTGTGGGTGCGGGTGCGGGGGCGGATTCTGTGGGGGAGGTTCGGGGGGAGGTGTTGGTGGGGTGAGGGTGGGGCGGGGCGGGGAGGATTCCCCCACCCCGCCCCTTCCCTGAACCCTCCGGGGGCGGGCGGGCTCTTCCTGGGGGGCTGCACCCCCGTCCCCCTCGGCGGGGTCTGCGGCCCCCGCACCCCGCATGGGGCTGCGCCCCTGGACCCCCTTCGCGGGGCCTGCGGCCCCCGCACCCCGCTGTTTTCGTCTGCGGACCGTGCTGGGTTGCTCGCGCAGTTCCCCGCGCCCCTAACTGCCTAGGGGCGCGGGGAACTGCGCGCTCAGCCACAGACACCCCGCAGACAACGACCGGCCCCGGAAGGGGCGCGGGGAACTGCGCGACCAGCCCACCACCGGCCCGCAGACGCCCCCGGGCGGATCAGGGGCGCGGGGAACTGCGCGAGCAACCACCCACCGGCCCGCAGACGAACCCCCGGCCAATAGGGGGCGCGGGGAACTGCGCGAGCAGCCGCCCACGCACCCGCCGACGAACCCCCGGGCAGAACACCGCCGTGGGCAACCCGCCGGCCCGCAGACGGACCCCGGGCAAGACGCGCCGCGGGGACCCGTACGCTGGACTTCGTGCAGGTACTTCACGACGCCCCCCTCGCCCCCCTCACCACCTTCCGGCTCGGTGGGCCGGCCTCGCGGCTCGTGGTGGCCGGTAGTGATGACGACGTCATCTCCGTCGTCCGGGAAGCCGACGAGGCGCGGGTGCCGCTGCTCGTCATCGGTGGGGGCAGCAACCTCGTCATCGGGGACAAGGGGTTCGCCGGGACCGCCCTGCGGATCGCCACCACCGGGTTCCGGCTGGAGGGGACGCGGCTCGACGTGGCCGCCGGGGAGGTCTGGAGCGACGTCGTGGCCCGGACCGTGGCCGCCGGGCTCGCCGGGATCGAGTGCCTGGCCGGGATCCCCGGATCCGCCGGAGCCACCCCGATCCAGAACGTGGGCGCGTACGGCCAGGAGGTCTCCTCCACCATCCGCGAGGTCGTCGCGTACGACCGGGCCGAGCGGCGCACCGTGGTCCTGACCGCCGCCGAGTGCGACTTCTCCTACCGCCACAGCCGGTTCAAGGCCCACCCCGACCGGTACGTCGTCCTGCGCGTCCGCTTCGAGCTGGAGGACGCCGGCGGGCTCTCCGCGCCCATCAAGTACGCCGAGACCGCCCGCGCCCTCGGCGTCGAGCCCGGCGACCGCGTCCCCGCCGCCACCGCGCGCGAGACCGTCCTGAAGCTGCGGGCCGGCAAGGGCATGGTGCTGGACGCCGAGGACCACGACACCTGGTCCGCCGGGTCCTTCTTCACCAATCCGATCCTGGCGGAGGGCGAGTACCGGGCGTTCCTGGAGAAGGTCGCCGCGCGCCTCGGGGACGACGTCTCGCCGCCCGCCTGGGACCTCGGGGACGGGCTGACCAAGACCTCCGCCGCCTGGCTCATCGACAAGGCCGGATTCACCAAGGGGTACGGCTCGGGGCCCGCCCGGATCTCCACCAAGCACACCCTCGCCCTCACCAACCGCGGCGGCGCCACCACCGAGGACCTGCTCGCCCTCGCGCGCGAGGTCGTCGCGGGCGTGGAGCGGGCCTTCGGCGTGACCCTCGTCAACGAGCCGGTGACCGTCAACGCCGAGATCTGACCCCGGCCGGGGTCAGTAGGCCACGCAGACGCCTTGCTTCACCGTCGCCTGGTCGGTGATCATCCGCAGCATCGCGTCCGCCACGTCCGCCCGCCCGATGCTGCGGGCGCTGCGCGGGGTCGCCCCGACGGCGGTGCGGTACGTGCCCGTCCGCGGCTTGTTGACCAGGCGGACCGGGCGTACCGCGGTCCAGTCCAGGGCGGAGGCGGACAGTTCGGCCTCGGTGCGGCGCAGGTCCTCGTAGACGTCCTTCAGGACGCGGGAGACGATCGTCAGGGTGAGGCGGTCCAGGAACGGGTCGTCGGGCGCCTCCGGCCCCACCGGGCCCGCGCTCACCACCAGCAGCCGGCGAGTGCCCTCCGCGTCCATCGCCTGCACGATCGAGCGGGTCAGCCGTGCCGTGACGCCCGCCGCCGCGTCCGCCCGCTTGTTCGCGCCCAGTCCCGAGAGCACCGCGTCCCGGCCCGTCACCGCCGGCCGCAGGGACTCGGGGTCGGAGAGATCACCCCGGACGACCTCCAGGCCCGTACCCGTCGTCGTGAACCGGCCCGGGTCCCGTACCACCGCGGTGACCTGGTGTCCGGCGGCCAGCGCCTGGCGGACCACCTCCGTGCCGATCCTGCCCGTGGCACCGAAAACCGTGAGCTTCATCTGCGTCACCCTCCCCTGGTGGATGGTCGTTCCTCCGCCAAGGGTGCCCAAGGTGTCAGGAGGCCAGCCAGGAATCCACTCCGGCGATCAACTGCGACTTCACCGCGGCCGGCGCGGCCGAGCCCCGTACCGACTGCCGTGCCAGCTCCGCCAGTTCGCTGTCGGTGAAGCCGTGGTGGAGGCGGGCGAACTCGTACTGCGCGGCGAGGCGGGAGCCGAACAGGAGCGGGTCGTCGGCGCCGAGCGCCAGCGGTACGCCCGCCTCGTACAGCGTGCGCAGGGGGACGTCCTCGGGCTTCTCGTAGACGCCCAGGGCGACGTTGGAGGCGGGGCAGACCTCACAGGTGATGCCGCGCTCGGCCAGCCGCCGCAGCAGCCGGGGGTCCTCGGCGGCGCGCACCCCGTGACCGATGCGGGTGGCGTGCAGATCGTCCAGGCAGTCCCGTACGGACGCGGGGCCGGCCAGCTCGCCGCCGTGCGGCGCCGCCAGCAGCCCGCCCTCCCGGGCGATCGCGAAGGCGCGGTCGAAGTCGCGCGCCATGCCCCGGCGCTCGTCGTTGGAGAGGCCGAAGCCGACCACGCCCCGGTCGCCGTACCGCACGGCGAGGCGGGCCAGGGTGCGGGCGTCCAGCGGGTGCTTCATCCGGTTCGCCGCGACCAGGACCCGCATCCCGAGCCCGGTCTCGCGCGCGGCCGTCTCGACCGCGTCCAGGATGATCTCCAGGGCCGGGATGAGGCCGCCCAGCATCGGCGCGTAACTGGTCGGGTCGACCTGGATCTCCAGCCAGCCCGAGCCGTCCCGGACGTCCTCCTCGGCGGCCTCGCGCACCAGCCGCTGGATGTCCTCGGGGGCGCGCAGACAGGAGCGCGCGATGTCGTACAGGCGCTGGAAGCGGAACCAGCCGCGCTCGTCGGTGGCCCGCAGCTTCGGCGGCTCGCCGCCCGTCAGCGCGTCGGGCAGGTGCACGCCGTACTTGTCGGCGAGCTCCAGCAGCGTCGTGGGGCGCATCGACCCCGTGAAGTGCAGGTGCAGATGGGCTTTCGGCAGGTCTCGTACATCACGAACGCGCTCCATTGAAGGATCTTGCCGCACGCCACCGGCATCCGACAGCCCCTTTCCCCGATCGGGACCTTGCCCGAACGCGGGAACGGACCACCGACTCACATGAGTCGGTGGTCCGTTCCGGGCGGCGCTCCGGGCGGAACGCCTCAGTCGCGCGCCTCCGCCAGCAGCTTCTGGATCCGCGAGACGCCCTCGACGAGGTCCTCGTCGCCCAGCGCGTAGGACAGGCGCAGATAGCCCGGGGTGCCGAAGGCCTCGCCCGGGACGACCGCGACCTCGGCCTCCTCCAGGATGAGGTCGGCGAGCTCGACGGAGGACTGCGGGCGCCTGCCGCGGATCTCCTTGCCGAGCAGGCCCTTCACCGAGGGGTACGCGTAGAACGCGCCCTCGGGCGTCGGGCAGACCACTCCGTCGATCTCGCTGAGCATCCGCACCATGGTCTGGCGGCGGCGGTCGAAGGCCTCGCGCATCTCGGCGACCGCGTCGAGGTCGCCGGAGACCGCGGCGAGCGCCGCCACCTGGGAGACGTTGGCGACGTTGGAGGTGGCGTGCGACTGGAGGTTGGTCGCGGCCTTGATGACGTCCTGGGGGCCGACGATCCACCCGACCCGCCAGCCGGTCATCGCGTACGTCTTGGCGACGCCGTTGACCACGACGCACTTGTCGCGCAGCTCGGGCAGGAGCGCCGGCAGCGACACGGAGACCGCGTCCCCGTAGACCAGGTGCTCGTAGATCTCGTCGGTCATCACCCACAGGCCGTGCTCGACGGCCCAGCGGCCGATGGCCTCGGTCTCGGCCTCGGTGTAGACCGAGCCGGTGGGGTTGGACGGGGAGACGAAGAGGACGACCTTGGTCTTCTTCGTACGAGCGGCCTCCAGCTGCTCCACCGAGACCCGGTAGCCGGTGGTCTCGTCGGCGACGACCTCGACCGGGACACCGCCCGCGAGACGGATCGACTCCGGGTAGGTGGTCCAGTACGGCGCCGGGACGATGACCTCGTCGCCCGGGTCCAGGATCGCCGCGAAGGCCTCGTAGATCGCCTGCTTGCCGCCGTTGGTCACCAGGATCTGCGAGGGGTCCACCTCGTAGCCGGAGTCGCGCAGGGTCTTCTCGGCGATGGCCCTCTTGAGCTCGGGCAGGCCGCCGGCCGGCGTGTAGCGGTGGTACTTCGGGTCGCGGCAGGCCGCCGCGGCGGCCTCGACGATGTAGTCCGGGGTCGGGAAGTCGGGCTCACCGGCGCCGAAGCCGATCACCGGGCGCCCGGCGGCCTTGAGGGCCTTGGCCTTGGCGTCGACGGCGAGGGTCGCGGACTCGGAGATCGCGCCGATGCGCGCGGACACCCGGCGCTCGGTCGGAGAAGTTGCAGCGCTCATACCGGCCATCGTCCCAGACCCGCCGCGCCCCGGGCACACCGGTTTCAGGGACCGGACGGGGCAGTTGCACAGGCCGTTCGGGGCATCCGCGCCGAGCCGTCGGGAGGTATCTGTTCGACGCCGGGCGCAGGACCACGTACACTCACCTGTCGTTGGCCTCCACCAACCGATCCACTCCGGGCACTCGGTGCACTCGGGCGGATGCGGTAGGTTGGGGGAACCACAAAGGGTCGTAGCTCAATTGGTAGAGCACTGGTCTCCAAAACCAGCGGTTGGGGGTTCAAGTCCCTCCGGCCCTGCTACACACACCTTCGCCAGGATGTGTGCGCATGTACGTACTTCTATGCACCGCCGTGCGGCTCCACCGGGCGCGGCACGGCCACGACCCGGAATCAGGTGAGAAGCGTGACGGACGCCGTGGGCTCCATCGACATGCCTGATGCCCAGGACGAGGCCTCTGCGGACCAGGACTCCAAGAAGAAGTCCCGCAAGGGCGGTAAGCGCGGCAAGAAGGGCCCCCTGGGCCGTCTCGCGCTCTTCTACCGCCAGGTCGTCGCCGAGCTGCGCAAGGTGGTCTGGCCGTCGCGCAACCAGCTGTCGACGTACACCACCGTGGTGATCGTGTTCGTCGTGATCATGATCGGCATCGTGACCGTGATCGACACCGGATTCCAGCACGTCGTCAAGTACGTCTTCGGCTGATCCGCTGCGTAAGGGCGCCCACCCGGCGCCTTTTTCGCATTGTTCCACCCATCTGTAGCCAGGAAGAAGCAGCCACGTGTCTGACCCGAACCTGAACGACGCCATCGAGTCGGCGGAGTCCGTGGAGGACCAGCTCGACATCGTCGAGGCGGCGGACGCCGAGGACGCCGACGAGGTCGAGGCTGCCGACGCCGAGGCGGGCGAGGCGGCCGAGCAGGCGGCGCTCCACGTCGAGGACGAGGACGAGCTGGAAGCCGCGGAGTCCGAGGACGAGGACGCCGAGGCCTCCGAGGGCGCCGAGGACGAGGACGCCGAGAGCGACGAGAGCGCCGAGGAGGCTCCCGAGGAGCCCGCCGCGCCCGTCGACCCGGTCGAGGCCCTGCGCCAGGAGCTGCGCGGCCTGCCCGGCGAGTGGTACGTGATCCACACCTACGCGGGCTACGAGAAGCGCGTGAAGGCCAACCTGGAGCAGCGTGCCGTCTCGCTGAACGTCGAGGAGTTCATCTACCAGGCCGAGGTGCCCGAGGAAGAGATCGTCCAGATCAAGAACGGCGAGCGCAAGAACGTCCGGCAGAACAAGCTGCCCGGTTACGTTCTCGTCCGCATGGATCTGACGAACGAGTCCTGGGGCGTCGTCCGCAACACCCCGGGCGTCACCGGCTTCGTGGGCAACGCCTACGACCCGTACCCGCTGACCCTGGACGAGATCGTCAAGATGCTCGCCCCGGAGGCCGAGGAGAAGGCCGCCCGTGAGGCCGCCGAGGCCGAGGGCAAGCCGGCTCCGGCCCGCAAGGTCGAGGTCCAGGTGCTCGACTTCGAGGTCGGCGACTCGGTCACCGTCACCGACGGCCCGTTCGCCACGCTCCAGGCCACGATCAACGAGATCAACGCCGACTCGAAGAAGGTCAAGGGTCTCGTCGAGATCTTCGGCCGCGAGACCCCGGTCGAGCTCAGCTTCGACCAGATCCAGAAGAACTAGTTCTTCCGGACCACACGTCTTCCGAACAGGTCAGACGGGCTCTCAAAGCCTGTCTGACCTGCTCGGTTTTTAGCCGCACACAGATACCCGTTATCGTTGTGCGGTATGCCTCCATCCGGATGATCGGATGCCAGGCGGTTCACTCTCACTAGGACCCGGAGAGAGCAATGCCTCCCAAGAAGAAGAAGGTCACGGGGCTTATCAAGCTCCAGATCAACGCCGGTGCGGCGAACCCGGCCCCGCCGGTCGGCCCCGCGCTCGGCCAGCACGGCGTCAACATCATGGAGTTCTGCAAGGCCTACAACGCGGCGACCGAGTCGCAGCGTGGCTGGGTGATCCCGGTGGAGATCACGGTCTACGAGGACCGTTCCTTCACCTTCATCACCAAGACTCCGCCGGCCGCGAAGATGATCCTCAAGGCCGCGGGTGTCGAGAAGGGCTCCGGCGAGCCGCACAAGACCAAGGTCGCGAAGATCACGCAGGCCCAGGTCCGCGAGATCGCCACGACGAAGCTCGCCGACCTGAACGCCAACGACCTGGACGCCGCGTCCAAGATCATCGCTGGCACCGCCCGTTCCATGGGCATCACGGTCGAGGGCTGATCTCAGCCCACCCCGTTTGACCTCAGTGGTAGGGCCAAGCGCTGGTCCGTACCACGACTCCATGACCACCACGCGGCGTCAACCGCATGGTGTTACTGCACACAGGAGCAGAAGTGAAGCGCAGCAAGACTCTCCGCGCTGCGGACGCCAAGATCGACGCGGACAAGCTCTACGCCCCGCTCGAGGCCGTCCGTCTCGCCAAGGAGACCTCCGCGACCAAGTTCGACGGCACCGTCGAGGTCGCCTTCCGCCTGGGTGTCGACCCGCGCAAGGCCGACCAGATGGTCCGTGGCACCGTGAACCTCCCGCACGGCACCGGTAAGACCGCCCGGGTCCTGGTCTTCGCGACCGGTGACCGTGCCGAGGCCGCGCGTGCCGCGGGCGCCGACATCGTGGGCTCGGACGAGCTCATCGACGAGGTCGCCAAGGGCCGTCTGGACTTCGACGCCGTCGTCTCCACCCCGGACCTCATGGGCAAGGTCGGCCGCCTCGGCCGCGTGCTCGGCCCGCGTGGTCTGATGCCGAACCCGAAGACCGGCACGGTCACCCCCGACGTCGCCAAGGCGGTCGAGGAGATCAAGGGCGGCAAGATCGAGTTCCGCGTCGACAAGCACTCGAACCTGCACTTCATCATCGGCAAGGTGTCCTTCGACGACACCAAGCTGGTGGAGAACTACGGCGCCGCGCTGGAGGAGATCCTCCGTCTGAAGCCGTCCGCCGCCAAGGGCCGGTACATCAAGAAGGCCACCATCGCCACCACGATGGGCCCCGGTATCCCGGTCGACTCCAACCGCACCCGCAACCTCCTCGTCGAGGAGGACCCGGCGGCGGTCTGACCGGCCCGAGCCTCGGCTCGCATCGGCTGATCCAGAGCCGGGCCCCGCACCTCTCCGGAGGTGCGGGGCCCGGCTTTTTGTCGCAACCGCGTCCCAACGGCCCCGGAGGGTAGGGGTGTTGTCCGACCCCTGCGCTACCGTCGAGGGGTAAGGGAATGAGTTTTCGAGGGGGAACGCATGAGCACCAGTTCCGTTCGGCGTACGGGTATCTCGCTGGTCGCGGTCGCCGCGGCCCTGGTGGGCGTCGCCGCCTGCGGCGGGTCCGACAGCGGGGACAAGAGCGCGCCGGCCCAGGGACACAAGGGCGGCTCGGACTTCAGCCCGGTGGCGGCCCTCCAGGCGGTCCAGAAGAAGACGGACGGGGCGGGCTCCGCCAAGGTCGAGATGACGATGTCCATGGGCGCCGTGATGGGCCTGGAGGGCAAGGGCAGCCTGGCCTGGGGCGACGGCATGACCGGCGTCATGCGGCTGAAGTACACCCAGGGCGCCCAGGCGCAGACCATGAAGCAGATGGGCGCCGACAGCATCGACGCCCGCTATCTGCGCGACGCCTACTACGCCGACATGGGTCCCCAGTTCGCCAAGAGCCTCGGCGGCAAGCACTGGATCCGCTACGGGTACGACGACATGGCCAGGCTGATGGGCCCGGCCGGCGCCGTCATGAAGGACCAGATGCAGAACTCGACGCCCCAGCAGAGCGTGAAGGCGCTGCTGGCCTCGGGTGACGTGAAGAAGGTCGGCTCCGAGGACGTCCGCGGTGTCCAGGCCACGCACTACTCGGGCACGGTCGACGTGGCCAAGCTCGTCGGCGGCAACTCGGGCCTGGACGCGAAGACGCTGGACGGCTTCAAGGCGCAGATGAACCAGAGCGGCATCACCACCGACACGGTCGACATCTGGGTGGACAAGAACGACCTGCTGGTGAAGAAGACCGAGCGCGCCGCGACGAAGAACGGCGAGGTGAACAGCACGGCGTACTACGCGGACTACGGCGTCAAGGTCTCCGCCGAGGCCCCGGCGGCCTCCGACACCGTGGACTTCACCTCGATGATCAAGCCCAAGCCGTCCGGCCAGCCTTCGTAACGCACGCCACGGCAGACATAATCCGTCTCATCTGTCACGGCCCTTGGGTTACGGTGCAGAAGATCTGCCCGTTCGACGGTGTTCGACGGCCGTCGGCGGGACTCATGGCACGGGGCTTCAAGGGGTGGGGAACATGACCAGGTCCGGATGGACGCGCGCGGCGCTGTCGATGGCGACGGCGGCCGTGGTGGTGGCCGGGGCAGCGGGCTGTGGCGGCGACGACAAGGCCGACGGCGCCACGGGCGCCAAGAAGGCCGCCGTCGCCCCGCAGTCCCGTGACGCCGCCTCGCAGGTGCTCGCGGCGGCGTACAAGAAGACCGCCGCGGCCAAGTCCGCCAAGGTCCGGATGACCATGACGGCCCCCGCGTCCATGGGGGAGGACGGGGGCCGGACCGAGACCAGCGGTGTCATGGCCTGGAACCCCACGGCGATGGACCTCACCGTGACGTCCTCGGTGACCAAGGGCATGGGGGGCGCCGCCGAGAAGACCCGCATGCTCTGGGTCGACAACGTCATGTACATGGACATGGGCGCCATGGGCGAGTCGGCCAAGGAGTTCGGCGGCAAGCGCTGGGTCAAGTTCGACCTGACCTCGCTGGCCAAGCAGGCCGGCCAGGAGCAGCTGGTCAAGCAGATGACCGCCGGCATGGAGAACATGAACCAGGACCCGGCCCAGCAGCTCGCCCTGCTCCTGGACTCGCCGAACCTGAAGCACCTGGGCGCGGAGCGGGTCGACGGCGTCTCGTCCGAGCACTACAAGGGCACGCTCACCATCGACGAGATGATGAAGAACAACAAGATGCTCGACAACCTGTCCCCCAAGGACCGCGAGCAGCTCCTGACCAATATGAAGAAGACCGGCGTCAAGGGGTACGACACCGAGGTCTGGGTCAACGCGGACGGCTACCCGGTCCGGATGGACGTCGCCATGGACAGCCCCCAGGGCAAGGTCACCACCGCCGCGCACTACTCGGACTACGGCACCAGGGCCCAGGTCACGGCCCCGCCCGCGAGCGAGACCACGGACCTGCTGGAGATGCTGAAGGGCCTGGGCGACCGGGCGAAGGCCGGTGGGACCGGCGGTCTCGGCGGCGCCTGACGGTCCCGTACGGGCGGATTTGCTCGATCCGCCACCCGTCGCGTACGCTTCCACAGAAGCCAAAGACCGCTGGTCGTTGCCGTGCCTTCGTAAGAGGGGGCGGTGGCCGAAGGTTCCGTTGCATGCGGACGACCCGCGCAGGTGACTGTGGAAAGTTCCCGGACTCTGTCCGGTGGAGCTACGCCCCGTGCACTTGCGCCGGGGCGTTTTTTATGTCGCGGTCCCTTCTGAGCGGTCCTCATCACCCGGAAGGAGGCCGACGCTCATGGCAAGGCCCGACAAGGCTGCCGACGTAGCCGAGCTCGAGGACAAGTTCCGCAGCTCGAACGCCGTCGTGCTGACCGAGTACCGGGGTCTCACCGTGGCGCAGCTCAAGACGCTGCGCCGTTCGCTCGGTGAGAACGCCCAGTACGCCGTGGTGAAGAACACGCTGACCAAGATCGCGGCGAACAACGCCGGGATCACCTCGCTCGACGACCAGTTCACTGGTCCGACGGGTGCCGCCTTCATCACCGGTGACCCGGTGGAGTCGGCCAAGGGTCTGCGTGACTTCGCCAAGGAGAACCCGAACCTGATCATCAAGGGCGGTGTCCTTGATGGCAAGGCGCTGTCCGCCGATGAGATCAAGAAGCTTGCGGACCTCGAGTCCCGCGAGGTTCTGCTCAGCAAGCTGGCCGGCGCGTTCAAGGGCAAGCAGTCCCAGGCTGCCTCGCTCTTCCAGGCGCTGCCGTCGAAGTTCGTCCGCACTGCGGAAGCGCTTCGCGTCAAGCTCGCCGAGCAGGGCGGTGCCGAGTAATTCGGCTCGCGCAGTGATCCACGCCGCCTAGTGCGTGGGTCGTAGCGGGCCGTTACGCCCGCCTCTATATACAACCGGCACCTGCCGAATTAGTGGAAGGATCGCCCATCATGGCGAAGCTCTCTCAGGACGACCTCCTCGCCCAGTTCGAGGAGATGACCCTCATCGAGCTCTCCGAGTTCGTGAAGGCCTTCGAGGAGAAGTTCGACGTCACCGCCGCCGCCGCGGTCGCCGTTGCCGGCCCCGCCGGCCCGGGCGCCGTTGCCGAGGCCGAGGAGGAGAAGGACGAGTTCGACGTCATCCTCACCGGTGCCGGCGAGAAGAAGATCCAGGTCATCAAGGTCGTGCGTGAGCTGACCTCGCTGGGTCTGAAGGAGGCCAAGGACCTCGTCGACGGCACCCCGAAGCCGGTCCTCGAGAAGGTCAACAAGGAGGCCGCCGAGAAGGCTGCCGAGTCCCTCAAGGCTGCCGGTGCGGCCGTTGAGGTCAAGTGACCTCACGAGTCCTCTGACTCACCGCGCGTGATGCCCCCCAGGGGCCTGTAACGCGCACACACCAAAGGGCGATCATCCATTCGGGTGGTCGCCCTTCGGCGTACCCGGGCGTCGCCGTGACGGCTGCCTTGCACGGGGGGCGACAGGGAGTATGGTGATCATCGCCGTACGCCCCCGGTACGCCTCGTGGCCGCACGAGCAGTAACGGAGCGATCTCCGCTGAGCTGAGGGGTCTTGACGAACCGCACGCAGCGCGCAATTCTCAGGACGCGTCGTCACAACGATCCGGATCCGAGGCATGGATCGACGGCGAAGAGGGCAGTATCGATGTGCGCCTCACGGCGCGTGGCCGGCCGAGGTACTGAGAAGAACAATGAGGGTCGCGAAAATTCCGCCCTGGACATCAGTGGGCCGAGTGGCTACACTGACCCTTTGCGCTGCCTGTTAGCTGCCCCCTGCCCGTCACCAGGGGCATGCCCTCGCTTGAGCATCGTTGATTGAACTGCCCTGACCTGGCCTTTCAGCCTCAATCAGGAAACGTCTCTCTCTGTGCCCTCGTGGGACCGGTACGCGCGTAGTGAGTCCGAGCCCTCGGAAGGACCCCCTCTTGGCCGCCTCGCGCAACGCCTCGACCGCCAATACGAACAACGGCGCCAGCACCGCCCCGCTGCGCATCTCCTTTGCAAAGATCAAGGAGCCCCTCGAGGTTCCGAACCTCCTTGCGCTGCAAACCGAGAGCTTTGACTGGCTGCTCGGAAACGCCGCGTGGAAGGCTCGCGTCGAGGCCGCTCTCGAGAACGGACAGGACGTCCCCACGAAGTCCGGTCTGGAGGAGATCTTCGAGGAGATCTCCCCGATCGAGGACTTCAGCGGGTCGATGTCGCTGACCTTCCGCGACCACCGTTTCGAGCCCCCGAAGAACTCGATCGACGAGTGCAAGGAGCGCGACTTCACGTTCGCGGCCCCGCTCTTCGTCACCGCCGAGTTCACCAACAACGAGACCGGCGAGATCAAGTCCCAGACGGTCTTCATGGGCGACTTCCCGCTCATGACCAACAAGGGCACCTTCGTCATCAACGGCACCGAGCGTGTCGTGGTGTCGCAGCTCGTCCGCTCGCCGGGTGTCTACTTCGACTCCAACATCGACAAGACGTCCGACAAGGACATCTACACGGCCAAGATCATCCCGTCCCGGGGTGCCTGGCTCGAGATGGAGATCGACAAGCGCGACATGGTCGGTGTCCGCATCGACCGCAAGCGCAAGCAGTCCGTCACCGTCCTCCTGAAGGCTCTCGGCTGGACCACCGAGCAGATCCTGGAGGAGTTCGGCGAGTACGAGTCGATGCGCGCCACCCTGGAGAAGGACCACACCCAGGGCCAGGACGACGCGCTGCTCGACATCTACCGCAAGCTGCGCCCGGGCGAGCCGCCGACGCGCGAGGCCGCTCAGACGCTGCTCGAGAACCTCTACTTCAACCCCAAGCGCTACGACCTCGCGAAGGTCGGCCGCTACAAGGTGAACAAGAAGCTCGGCGCGGACGAGCCGCTGGACGCCGGCGTCCTCACCACGGACGACGTCATCGCGACCATCAAGTACCTGGTCAAGCTGCACGCGGGCGAGACCGAGACGGTCGGCGAGTCGGGTCGGAACATCGTCGTCGAGACCGACGACATCGACCACTTCGGCAACCGTCGTCTGCGCAACGTCGGCGAGCTCATCCAGAACCAGGTCCGTACGGGTCTGGCGCGTATGGAGCGCGTCGTGCGTGAGCGCATGACCACCCAGGACGTCGAGGCGATCACGCCGCAGACCCTGATCAACATCCGGCCGGTCGTCGCCTCCATCAAGGAGTTCTTCGGCACCAGCCAGCTGTCGCAGTTCATGGACCAGAACAACCCGCTGTCGGGTCTCACCCACAAGCGCCGTCTGTCGGCTCTTGGCCCGGGTGGTCTCTCCCGTGAGCGGGCCGGCTTCGAGGTCCGTGACGTGCACCCGTCGCACTACGGCCGCATGTGCCCGATCGAGACCCCCGAAGGCCCGAACATCGGTCTGATCGGCTCGCTCGCCTCGTACGGCCGCGTCAACGCGTTCGGCTTCATCGAGACGCCGTACCGCAAGGTCGTCGACGGCCAGGTCACCGACGAGGTCGACTACATCACGGCCGACGAGGAAGACCGCTTCGTCATCGCCCAGGCCAACGCCGCGCTCAACGACGAGCTCCAGCTCACCGAGGCCCGCGTCCTGGTCCGCCGCCGTGGCGGCGAGGTCGACTACGTGCCGCCGGCCGAGGTGGACTACATCGACGTCTCGCCGCGCCAGATGGTGTCGGTCGCGACCGCGATGATCCCCTTCCTGGAGCACGACGACGCCAACCGTGCCCTCATGGGCGCGAACATGATGCGTCAGGCCGTCCCGCTCATCAAGAGCGAGGCGCCGCTCGTCGGCACCGGCATGGAGTACCGCTGCGCCACCGACGCCGGCGACGTGCTCAAGGCGGAGAAGGACGGTGTGGTCCAGGAGGTTTCCGCGGACTACATCACCATCGCCAACGACGACGGCACGTACACCACGTACCGCCTGCACAAGTTCTCCCGCTCGAACCAGGGCACCTCGGTCAACCAGAAGGTTGTCGTGGACGAGGGCGCCCGCGTCATCGAGGGCCAGGTCCTCGCCGACGGTCCGGCGACCGAGAACGGCGAGATGGCGCTGGGCAAGAACCTGCTCGTGGCGTTCATGCCGTGGGAGGGTCACAACTACGAGGACGCGATCATCCTGTCGCAGCGCCTCGTGCAGGACGACGTCCTCTCCTCGATCCACATCGAGGAGCACGAGGTCGACGCCCGTGACACCAAGCTCGGCCCGGAGGAGATCACCCGGGACATCCCGAACGTCTCCGAGGAGGTCCTCGCCGACCTCGACGAGCGCGGCATCATCCGTATCGGTGCCGAGGTCGTCGCCGGCGACATCCTCGTCGGCAAGGTCACGCCCAAGGGTGAGACCGAGCTGACGCCGGAGGAGCGCCTGCTCCGCGCGATCTTCGGTGAGAAGGCCCGTGAGGTCCGTGACACCTCGCTGAAGGTGCCGCACGGCGAGACCGGCAAGGTCATCGGCGTCCGCGTCTTCGACCGCGAGGAGGGCGACGAGCTTCCCCCCGGTGTGAACCAGCTGGTGCGCGTGTACGTGGCGCAGAAGCGCAAGATCACCGACGGTGACAAGCTCGCCGGCCGTCACGGCAACAAGGGCGTCATCTCGAAGATCCTGCCGATCGAGGACATGCCGTTCCTGGAGGACGGCACCCCGGTCGACATCATCCTCAACCCCCTGGGTGTCCCGTCCCGAATGAACCCGGGACAGGTCCTGGAGATCCACCTCGGCTGGCTCGCCAGCCGCGGCTGGGACGTCTCCGGTCTCGCCGACGACTGGGCCCAGCGCCTGCAGGTCATCGGCGCCGACCAGGTCGCCCCCGGCACCAACGTCGCGACCCCGGTCTTCGACGGTGCCCGTGAGGACGAGATCGCCGGTCTCTTCGAGGCCACGATCCCCAACCGCGACGGCGACCGCCTGGTGCAGCCGTCCGGTAAGGCCAACCTGTTCGACGGCCGCTCCGGTGAGCCGTTCCCGGACCCGATCTCGATCGGGTACATGTACATCCTGAAGCTGCACCACCTGGTCGACGACAAGCTGCACGCTCGCTCGACCGGTCCGTACTCGATGATCACCCAGCAGCCGCTGGGTGGTAAGGCCCAGTTCGGTGGCCAGCGATTCGGTGAGATGGAGGTGTGGGCGCTGGAGGCTTACGGCGCCGCCTACGCCCTCCAGGAGCTGCTGACCATCAAGTCCGACGACGTGACCGGCCGTGTGAAGGTCTACGAGGCCATCGTCAAGGGCGAGAACATTCCCGAGCCCGGCATTCCCGAGTCCTTCAAGGTGCTCATCAAGGAAATGCAGTCGCTCTGCCTCAACGTGGAGGTGCTGTCCTCGGACGGTATGTCCATCGAGATGCGCGACACGGACGAGGACGTCTTCCGCGCTGCGGAGGAGCTCGGTATCGACCTGTCCCGGCGCGAGCCGAGCAGCGTCGAAGAGGTCTGACGGGTCTGACCGGGGCTTCGCAAGAAGCCCCGGTCTCCCCCTAGGCCCCCCGGGCCTGGGTGGGACCCCCATCCGGACCCCCCTCAGACCATCTTGAAGAATCGACCCCGAAAGAGGGATTGACGACAAGTGCTCGACGTCAACTTCTTCGACGAGCTGCGGATCGGCCTCGCCACTGCTGACGACATCCGTCAGTGGTCCCACGGTGAGGTCAAGAAGCCGGAGACCATCAACTACCGCACCCTCAAGCCCGAAAAGGACGGACTCTTCTGCGAGAAGATCTTCGGTCCGACCCGGGACTGGGAGTGCTACTGCGGCAAGTACAAGCGCGTCCGCTTCAAGGGCATCATCTGCGAGCGCTGTGGCGTCGAGGTCACGCGCGCCAAGGTGCGCCGTGAGCGGATGGGCCACATCGAGCTTGCCGCTCCCGTGACCCACATCTGGTACTTCAAGGGCGTCCCCTCGCGCCTTGGCTACCTGCTCGACCTCGCGCCGAAGGACCTCGAGAAGGTCATCTACTTCGCCGCGTACATGATCACGTTCGTGGACGAGGAGCGCCGTACGCGCGACCTGCCGTCGCTGGAGGCGCATGTCTCCGTCGAGCGCCAGCAGATCGAGAACCGCCGCGACGCCGACCTCGAAGCCCGCGCCAAGAAGCTCGAGACGGACCTCGCCGAGCTGGAGGCCGAGGGTGCCAAGGCCGACGTGCGCCGCAAGGTGCGCGAGGGTGCCGAGCGCGAGATGAAGCAGCTGCGCGACCGTGCGCAGCGCGAGATCGACCGTCTGGACGAGGTCTGGTCGCGCTTCAAGAACCTCAAGGTCCAGGACCTCGAGGGCGACGAGCTGCTCTACCGCGAGCTGCGTGACCGCTTCGGCACGTACTTCGACGGCTCGATGGGTGCCGCTGCCCTGCAGAAGCGCCTGGAGACCTTCGACCTCGACGAGGAGGCCGAGCGCCTCCGCGAGATCATCCGCACCGGCAAGGGCCAGAAGAAGACCCGTGCGCTCAAGCGCCTCAAGGTCGTCTCCGCGTTCCTGCAGACCAGCAACAGCCCCAAGGGCATGGTGCTGGACTGCGTGCCGGTCATCCCGCCGGACCTGCGTCCGATGGTGCAGCTGGACGGTGGCCGCTTCGCGACCTCCGACCTGAACGACCTGTACCGCCGCGTGATCAACCGCAACAACCGTCTGAAGCGTCTGCTCGACCTCGGTGCCCCCGAGATCATCGTGAACAACGAGAAGCGGATGCTCCAGGAGGCGGTCGACGCCCTCTTCGACAACGGCCGTCGCGGTCGCCCGGTCACGGGCCCCGGCAACCGTCCGCTGAAGTCCCTCAGCGACATGCTGAAGGGCAAGCAGGGTCGATTCCGTCAGAACCTGCTCGGTAAGCGTGTGGACTACTCCGCGCGTTCCGTGATCGTCGTCGGTCCGCAGCTGAAGCTGCACCAGTGCGGCCTGCCCAAGGCCATGGCGCTGGAGCTCTTCAAGCCGTTCGTGATGAAGCGCCTGGTGGACCTGAACCACGCGCAGAACATCAAGAGCGCCAAGCGGATGGTCGAGCGCGGTCGCACGGTGGTCTACGACGTCCTCGAAGAGGTCATCGCCGAGCACCCGGTCCTGCTGAACCGTGCGCCCACGCTGCACCGCCTCGGCATCCAGGCCTTCGAGCCCCAGCTGGTCGAGGGCAAGGCCATCCAGATCCACCCGCTCGTCTGCACCGCGTTCAACGCGGACTTCGACGGTGACCAGATGGCCGTCCACCTGCCGCTCTCCGCGGAGGCGCAGGCCGAGGCCCGCATCCTGATGCTGTCCTCGAACAACATCCTCAAGCCGGCCGACGGCCGGCCGGTGACGATGCCGACGCAGGACATGGTCCTGGGTCTGTTCTTCCTCACCACGGACGAGGAGGAGCGCCAGGTCAAGGGTGAGGGCCGCGCCTTCAACTCGACCGCCGAGGCGATCATGGCGTTCGACGCCCGGGAGCTCTCGCTCCAGGCGAAGATCGACATCCGCTTCCCGATCGGCACCGTCCCGCCCCGCGGCTGGACCCCGCCGGTGGACGAGGACGGCGAGACGACCTGGCAGCAGGGCGACTCGTTCCGGCTGCGCACCTCCCTGGGCCGCGCGCTCTTCAACGAGCTGCTGCCCGAGGACTACCCGTTCGTCGACTACTCGGTGGGCAAGAAGCAGCTCTCCGAGATCGTCAACGACCTGGCCGAGCGCTACCCCAAGGTCATCGTGGCGGCGACGCTCGACAACCTGAAGGCGGCCGGCTTCTACTGGGCGACCCGTTCCGGTGTCACCGTGGCCATCTCCGACGTCGTGGTCCCCGAGGCCAAGAAGGCGATCGTCGCGGGCTACGAGGCGCAGGACGAGAAGGTCCAGAAGCAGTACGAGCGCGGTCTGATCACCAAGGACGAGCGCACGCAGGAGCTCATCGCGATCTGGACCAAGGCGACCAACGAGGTTGCCGAGGCGATGAACGCGAACTTCCCGAAGACGAACCCCATCTTCATGATGGTTGACTCGGGTGCCCGAGGAAACATGATGCAGATGCGTCAGATCGCGGGTATGCGTGGTCTGGTGTCGAACGCGAAGAACGAGACCATCCCGCGTCCGATCAAGGCGTCCTTCCGTGAGGGCCTCACCGTTCTGGAGTACTTCATCTCCACGCACGGTGCCCGTAAGGGTCTGGCGGACACCGCCCTGCGTACCGCCGACTCGGGTTACCTGACCCGTCGTCTGGTGGACGTCTCGCAGGACGTGATCATCCGCGAGGAGGACTGCGGCACCGACCGCGGCCTGAAGCTGAAGATCGCGGTCAAGGGCGAGGACGGTGTGCTCCGCAAGACGGAGGACGTCGAGACCTCGGTCTACGCCCGGATGCTCGCCGAGGACGTCGTCGTCGACGGCAAGGTCATCGCGCCGGCCAACGTGGACCTCGGTGACGTGCTCATCGACGCGCTGGTCAACGCGGGCGTCGAGGAGGTCAAGACCCGCTCGGTCCTGACCTGTGAGTCGGCCGTCGGCACCTGTGCCTTCTGCTACGGCCGCTCGCTGGCCACCGGCAAGCTGGTCGACATCGGTGAGGCGGTCGGCATCATCGCCGCCCAGTCCATCGGTGAGCCCGGTACCCAGCTGACGATGCGTACCTTCCACACCGGTGGTGTGGCCGGTGACGACATCACCCAGGGTCTGCCCCGTGTCGTCGAGCTCTTCGAGGCTCGTACGCCCAAGGGTGTCGCCCCGATCTCGGAGGCGGCCGGCCGCATCCGGATCGAGGAGACGGAGAAGACCAAGAAGATCGTCGTCACCCCGGACGACGGCAGCGACGAGACGGCGTTCCCGATCTCCAAGCGTGCCCGTCTGCTCGTGGGCGAGGGCGACCACGTCGAGGTGGGCCAGAAGCTCACCGTGGGTGCCACCAACCCGCACGACGTGCTGCGGATCCTCGGTCAGCGCGCGGTCCAGGTCCACCTGGTCGGCGAGGTCCAGAAGGTCTACAACTCGCAGGGCGTGTCGATCCACGACAAGCACATCGAGATCATCATCCGGCAGATGCTGCGCCGTGTGACGATCATCGAGTCCGGCGACGCGGAGCTGCTGCCGGGCGAGCTCGTCGAGCGCTCGAAGTTCGAGACCGAGAACCGTCGTGTGGTCACCGAGGGCGGTCACCCCGCCTCCGGCCGTCCGCAGCTGATGGGTATCACCAAGGCCTCGCTGGCGACGGAGTCCTGGCTGTCGGCCGCCTCCTTCCAGGAGACGACCCGAGTCCTGACGGATGCGGCGATCAACGCCAAGTCCGACAGCCTCATCGGCCTCAAGGAGAACGTCATCATCGGTAAGCTCATCCCGGCCGGTACGGGTCTGTCCCGCTACCGCAACATCCGGGTGGAGCCGACCGAGGAGGCCAAGGCCGCGATGTACTCGGCCGTCGGCTACGACGACATCGACTACTCGCCGTTCGGCACGGGCTCCGGCCAGGCCGTTCCGCTGGAGGACTACGACTACGGTCCGTACAACCAGTAAGGCGTACGTCTGCTGAAGGGCGCCCACTCCGTTTCACACGGGGTGGGCGCCCTTCGGCGTATCGTGGGTGGCGCTTGTCGAACGCATATTCGAAAGGCGGTGCGGCCGATGGGGATGAGCGCCCAGGAGCGGTTGGTGGACGTGGTGGTGGCCGCGGTGGAGGTGGCGGCCGAGGCGGGTGAGTCCGGTACGTACACCGCCGATGTCGGCCGCACGCTCGGGGCGGTCGTGGCGAAGGTGGGGGCGCGGATCGCGATCGACGGGGAGGCGCGGGGGTTCTCCAGTGGGTGGCGGGAGGCGGTGGCGAGTATGTCCGGGGGTGGCTCGGGCGGCTCCGGCGGCTCCGGTGGCTCCGGCGCCTCCGGTGGTGGGGTGCGGGTCGTACGGATGCCGGTGCGTGGGGGAGAGGGGGAGGTCACGCCGGGGTGACGGGCTTCTGCGGGACCGTGGCGTGGGCGCGTCGGTGGCGTGTCGGGGGAGTCGCGGTGGAGTTGCGGGGGCGCACGCTGGTCGCGTGCGAGCGTGCGCGCAAATAGGGATGAGAGCGGCAAGCCCCGGAATCCCGCCACAAAATCCTTACAGCGCTGGCCGGGCCAGTCATTAATTCCTTGCGCGCAAGCGCGATAGTCTGGTCCTCGCTTCGGAGGGAGGCGATCACATGACCAGCAGCGAGCTTGACCGGTTCGCGGCCTGGATCGAGGACCTGATCCGTAGGCGCGGCTTCGACATCGACGGCCCGCGTGGTGGCGGCCGGTCGCGCCTCGCCGACGAGGCGGGGGTGCACCGGGCTGCCGTCACCCGGCTGCTGCAGCGCCAGAGCATGCCGGACCTGGAGACGACGCGGCGGCTCGCACATGTGCTGGAGGTGCCGGTGCGGGAGATGCTGATCCGGTCCGGACGGCTCACGGAGGAGGACCTCCCGCTGCCGGCCGGGCGGGGGGCGGCGGCGGGGCGTTCGCTCACGCTGGAGGAGGCGGCCGTGGGGCTCGGGGTGCCGCCCGAGCAGCGGGCGATGTTCATCAGGGTGGCGGGGCAGTTCCTGCCGGACGCGGGGGCCGGTGCCGGGTCCGTGGAGTCGCGCTAGGCGCGTTGTTGTCGTTCGGCTGCGGGCCGGTGGGGGTTGCTCGCGCAGTTCCCCGCGCCCCTTCGGGGCCCGGCCCAGCACGGTCCGCAGGCAAACAAGGCGAACACCGGCCCTGACGTCCGGTGAGCCCGGCCCCGCCCCCGCGAGGCCCCCCGAGTTCCTGACTCGTCAGGGTGGCTCCTCGGGTGCGGACAGTAAGCTGGCACGGCCTGTCCTACTTCCCATGGACGCGAGAGAGAGCCGTGCATGGCTGAGAGCGACGGGATCTCCCGGTCCGGCGGGGCCGGGCGGGAGGTCGAGGGCCGGCCGCGCTCCTATGAGCCGTCCGAGGGGGCCGTGGGACTGCCCGTGGCCGCTCATGACCTGCCGGGGCTGCTCGCCGCCCTCGGGGTCCAGCTCGAACGCCACACCGCCGAGGAGCTCGTCGTCCTGCTGCGCGCCGAGGTCGAGGAGCGCGAGGTGCGCGCGTACGCGGCCGGCTGGCGGGACGCGGCGGCCCAGTACCAGCGGGCCCTGGACGAGACCGCCTCGGCCGCCCGTGCCCGCTCCTTACGCCGCGCCGGGCGCCGCCAGGGGCAGGGTGAGGGCGAGGTCATACCCCTGCGGCGCGAGCCGCCCGCCGAGCCCGGCCCCGCCACGCCCGAGCCGGAACCCGCGCGGCCCGGACTCGTACGCAAGAGTCCGCGCTCCAAGGCGCCCACGATCCCGCCGCTGGCCGCGCCCCGCCGCGAGCGCGACAGGGGCGGCGCCCGCCGTCCGGAGGAGGAGCCGGGGTGAGACGCGTCTCAGTGGGCCCGCGGGGTGTCCCGCGTGTGGGTATTTGTTTTGACCCAAGTCGATGAGGTAGGTACGCTCAGACCTTGTGCCTGGGGTGTGCCTGGGCTCCCCTGCGTGCCTACGTCCGCAGGACGAGCCAGATACGGCCACCGCAATCTGCGCTTTCTCCGTGCCCACGGCGGAAGCCCGCAGTATTCGACACACCCGACCGCGTGGGTCGGCGATGTTCCAGGTTAGTTTCACCAACGGCACACAGAAACCGGAGAAGTAGTGCCTACGATCCAGCAGCTGGTCCGGAAGGGCCGGCAGGACAAGGTCGAGAAGACGAAGACGCCCGCGCTTGAGGCTTCGCCCCAGCGTCGTGGTGTCTGCACGCGTGTGTTCACCACCACCCCGAAGAAGCCGAACTCGGCGCTGCGGAAGGTCGCGCGTGTGCGTCTGACCTCCGGCATCGAGGTCACTGCTTACATCCCGGGTGAGGGACACAACCTGCAGGAGCACTCGATCGTGCTCGTGCGTGGTGGCCGTGTGAAGGACCTGCCGGGTGTTCGTTACAAGATCATCCGCGGTGCGCTTGACACGCAGGCTGTCAAGAACCGCAAGCAGGCCCGCAGCCGCTACGGCGCCAAGAAGGAGAAGTAAGAATGCCTCGTAAGGGCCCCGCCCCGAAGCGCCCGGTCATCATCGACCCGGTCTACCAGTCTCCTCTTGTCACGTCGCTGATCAACAAGATCCTGCTGGACGGCAAGCGCTCCACCGCCGAGCGCATCGTCTACGGCGCCATGGAAGGCCTCCGCGAGAAGACCGGCGCCGACCCGGTCATCACGCTGAAGCGCGCGCTGGAGAACGTCAAGCCGTCCCTTGAGGTCAAGTCCCGCCGTGTCGGTGGCGCGACCTACCAGGTGCCGATCGAGGTCAAGCCCGGCCGCGCCGCGACCCTCGCGCTGCGCTGGGTCGTGGGTTACTCCCGCGCCCGCCGCGAGAAGACCATGACCGAGCGCCTGATGAACGAGCTTCTCGACGCTTCGAACGGCCTCGGTGCGGCCGTCAAGAAGCGTGAGGACACGCACAAGATGGCCGAGTCCAACAAGGCCTTCGCGCACTACCGCTGGTAGTCGCAACCCACATCGAGACCGAGAGAAGACTGAGCCTTATGGCCACCACTTCGCTTGACCTGGCCAAGGTCCGCAACATTGGGATCATGGCCCACATCGACGCGGGCAAGACGACCACCACTGAGCGGATCCTGTTCTACACCGGCGTCTCGTACAAGATCGGTGAAGTCCACGACGGCGCTGCCACGATGGACTGGATGGAGCAGGAGCAGGAGCGCGGCATCACCATCACGTCCGCCGCGACGACCTGCCACTGGCCGCTCGAGGACGTCGACCACACCATCAACATCATCGACACCCCGGGTCACGTGGACTTCACGGTCGAGGTGGAGCGTTCGCTCCGCGTCCTCGACGGTGCCGTCACCGTGTTCGACGGTGTCGCCGGTGTGGAGCCGCAGTCCGAGACGGTGTGGCGCCAGGCCGACCGTTACGGCGTGCCGCGCATCTGCTTCGTCAACAAGCTCGACCGCACCGGCGCCGAGTTCCACCGCTGTGTCGACATGATCGTGGACCGCCTCGGCGCGACCCCGATCGTCATGCAGCTCCCCATCGGTGCCGAGGCCGACTTCAAGGGCGTTGTGGACCTGGTCCGCATGAAGGCCCTGGTCTGGTCCGCGGAAGCGACCAAGGGCGAGATGTACGACGTCGTCGACATCCCGGCCACGCACACCGAGGCCGCTGAGGAGTGGCGCGGCAAGCTGGTCGAGACCGTCGCGGAGAACGACGAAGAGATCATGGAGCTCTTCCTCGAGGGCGTCGAGCCCACCGAGGAGCAGCTGTACGCCGCGGTCCGTCGTATCACCATCGCGTCCGGCAAGGGCGGGGAGACCACGGTCACCCCCGTCTTCTGCGGCACCGCGTTCAAGAACAAGGGTGTTCAGCCCCTGCTCGACGCGGTCGTGCGCTACCTGCCGTCGCCCCTGGACGTCGAGGCCATCGAGGGCCACGACGTCAAGGACGCCGAGGTCGTCGTGAAGCGCAAGCCCTCGGACGACGAGCCGCTCGCCGCGCTCGCGTTCAAGATCGCGAGCGACCCGCACCTCGGCAAGCTCACCTTCATCCGGATCTACTCCGGTCGCCTGGAGGCCGGCACCTCGGTGCTGAACTCCGTCAAGGGCAAGAAGGAGCGCATCGGCAAGATCTACCGTATGCACGCGAACAAGCGTGAGGAGATCGACGCGGTGGGCGCCGGCGACATCGTCGCCGTCATGGGCCTGAAGCAGACCACCACCGGTGAGACGCTGTGCGACGAGAAGAACCCGGTGATCCTGGAGTCCATGGACTTCCCGGCGCCGGTCATTCAGGTCGCCATCGAGCCCAAGTCCAAGGGTGACCAGGAGAAGCTGGGTGTCGCCATCCAGCGTCTCGCGGAGGAGGACCCCTCCTTCCAGGTGCACTCGGACGAGGAGACCGGCCAGACCATCATCGGTGGTATGGGCGAGCTCCACCTCGACGTCCTCGTCGACCGTATGCGTCGCGAGTTCAAGGTCGAGGCGAACGTCGGCAAGCCGCAGGTCGCGTACCGCGAGACGATCCGCAAGGCCGTCGAGCGTCACGACTACACCCACAAGAAGCAGACCGGTGGTACCGGTCAGTTCGCGAAGGTGCAGATCGCGATCGAGCCCATCGAGGGCGGCGAGGCGTCGTACGAGTTCGTGAACAAGGTCACCGGTGGCCGCATCCCCCGGGAGTACATCCCGTCGGTGGACGCGGGTGCGCAGGAGGCCATGCAGTTCGGCATCCTGGCCGGCTACGAGATGACTGGCGTCCGCGTCATCCTTCTCGACGGTGGCTACCACGAGGTCGACTCCTCCGAGCTCGCGTTCAAGATCGCCGGCTCGCAGGCCTTCAAGGAGGCCGCGCGCAAGGCTTCCCCGGTGCTCCTTGAGCCGATGATGTCCGTCGAGGTCACCACGCCCGAGGACTACATGGGTGAAGTCATCGGTGACATCAACTCCCGCCGTGGCCAGATCCAGGCCATGGAGGAGCGCAGCGGCGCTCGCGTCGTGAAGGGCCTCGTGCCCCTCTCGGAGATGTTCGGCTACGTCGGAGACCTCCGCAGCAAGACCTCGGGTCGCGCAAGCTACTCGATGCAGTTCGACTCCTACGCCGAGGTTCCGCGGAACGTCGCCGAGGAGATCATCGCGAAGGCCAAGGGCGAGTAACTCTTCGGAGTCCACCCGCTTTAGGCTTGTCACCGGAAGTCCGGCGGGGCATTCGCCGCAGTGCGAGAGTATTGCGGCGAATGCCCCCGGACCCGGCATCCCAGCAAAGATCACCTGGCGCCGATGAAGCAAGGCGTACAGAACCACTCCACAGGAGGACCCAGTGGCGAAGGCGAAGTTCGAGCGGACTAAGCCGCACGTCAACATCGGCACCATCGGTCACATCGACCACGGTAAGACGACCCTCACGGCCGCCATTACCAAGGTGCTGCATGACGCGTACCCGGACCTGAACGAGGCCTCGGCCTTCGACCAGATCGACAAGGCTCCCGAGGAGCGCCAGCGCGGTATCACCATCTCGATCGCGCACGTCGAGTACCAGACGGAGTCGCGTCACTACGCGCACGTCGACTGCCCGGGTCACGCGGACTACATCAAGAACATGATCACGGGTGCGGCGCAGATGGACGGCGCCATCCTCGTGGTCGCCGCCACCGACGGCCCGATGCCGCAGACCAAGGAGCACGTGCTCCTGGCCCGCCAGGTCGGCGTTCCGTACATCGTCGTCGCCCTGAACAAGGCCGACATGGTGGACGACGAGGAGATCCTGGAGCTCGTCGAGCTCGAGGTCCGTGAGCTCCTCTCCGAGTACGAGTTCCCGGGCGACGACCTGCCGGTCGTCAAGGTCTCGGCGCTCAAGGCCCTTGAGGGCGACGCCGAGTGGGGCCAGACCGTCCTCGACCTGATGAAGGCCGTCGACGAGTCCATCCCGCAGCCCGAGCGTGACGTCGACAAGCCGTTCCTGATGCCGATCGAGGACGTCTTCACGATCACCGGTCGTGGCACCGTCGTCACCGGTCGTATCGAGCGTGGTGTCCTCAAGGTCAACGAGACCGTCGACATCATCGGCATCAAGACCGAGAAGACCACCACCACGGTCACCGGCATCGAGATGTTCCGCAAGCTGCTCGACGAGGGCCAGGCCGGTGAGAACGTCGGTCTGCTCCTCCGTGGCATCAAGCGCGAGGACGTCGAGCGCGGCCAGGTCATCATCAAGCCGGGCTCGGTCACCCCGCACACGGAGTTCGAGGCGCAGGCGTACATCCTGTCGAAGGACGAGGGTGGCCGTCACACCCCGTTCTTCAACAACTACCGCCCGCAGTTCTACTTCCGTACCACGGACGTGACCGGCGTCGTGACCCTCCCCGAGGGCACCGAGATGGTCATGCCGGGCGACAACACCGCCATGACGGTCGCGCTGATCCAGCCGGTCGCCATGGAGGAGGGCCTCAAGTTCGCCATCCGTGAGGGTGGCCGGACCGTGGGCGCCGGCCAGGTCGTCAAGATCACGAAGTAATTCGTGTTCTGACCTGGTGAGCTCGCGTAGCTCGCAGTAACGGGGAAGGGGCCCCGCACCGAGAGGTGCGGGGCCCCTTCTTCGTTTTCCGGTCGCGGGCCGCGCCGGGTCACCCGCGCCCATCCGGCGGAACCGCGCATGTCACGGCCCCGCGCCCCTGAGGGGCTCAGCCCACCGCGCGGACCGGCGGGGACGGGGACCCCAGGGACCAGACCCACGGTCTTCCGTCCACGCCCAGGCCCACGGCGACGGGCCCGCGGGCGCTGAGGTGCAGGGCCGGGGCACCGACCGGGACGGCGCCCTCGGTACGGGTTCGGGGCGCGCCGCCGACGAGCGCCTGCACCCGGCCCTTCACGTCCTTGCCGAGCACGACGAGTCCGCCGTCCTTGGCCGACAGGAGCGCGCTGACCGGCCCGTACCCGTCGAAGGGCTTCGGGGGCGCGGTACGGGCGGTCCCGTCCGCGCGGACGGAGACGAGCCGGGGGTCGGCCGGGGCGAGCCCCTTGCCCTTGGTCTTCCGGGGGTCGGTGAGGGTCCGGTAGAGCAGCTGTACGCCGCCGCCGGGCAGGGCCACGGCCGCGGGAGCGTCGACGGCGAGCGGCAGCAGGGGCCCCTTCACCGGGGCGAGGGGCGCGCCCGGCGAACTCTGCGTCCAGTGGTGCACGAAGTCGTACCCGGGCGCGAAGACGTGCACGCACCCCCGGGCGTCCACGGTGACGCCGAGGCCGTCCTGCACGGTCTCCCCGCCGAGCGCGCGCCACGGCCCCCACGTCCCGTCCGCCTCCCGCACCCGTGTACTGATCCCCTTGTCGGCGTCGCGTACGAACAGGTGGACGCGGCCGTCCGGGGCGGTGACGGCGACGGGGGAGCCGATGCGGCGCCCCCGGTCGCCGCCGGCCTCGGGGTTGCCGAGCCCCTGCCAGGCACGGAAGGCGCCGCCGGGCGCGGCCTGTTCCAGAAGCACGATCTCGCGGGTGTTGGCGCCGGCGCGTCCGGCTGTCGAGGCGAACCGCAGCCCGAAGAGCAACTGGCGCCCGTCCTTCAGGACGGCACCGCCGAGCACGGGCGCGAGCGGCCCGCCGCCGAGGTCCTCGGGGGTACCGAACCGGCCGCTGCCGGGCGCGGTCTCCCGCCACCGCACGGCGCGCAGCCCCAGCACCCCGTAGGCGGTGAGCCGCCCGTCGGGTTCGTCGCCGACGACCGGCCGGGGCCCGGGGTAGCGGTAGTGGGTGGAGCGCACCCACCCCTTCCAGTTGGTCAGCGGCCGGTTCCCGCCGACGTTGTAGTCCCCGCAGCCGCCCGGGTTGCCGCACCGCCAGTCGGGGGCGCCGCCGTAGGGCCGCAGGTGCGCGGCCTTCTCGGCGAGGACGGCGGGCGGCAGGTTCTTGGGCCAGTGCCGGTTGTAGTACGCGCGGTACGAGGTGACGGCGAACCCCGGGACCGCCCGGCCGTGCCGGGTCGCCCGGGCGACGTACCGCACCATCCCCGCCCAGGCGAAGGAGGCGGCGGCGGTGTGATCGGCGTGGTCGGCGTACCCCGGCTGCTCGCTGTCGTGCTGCCGGGCCTTCTCGGTGCTGTGCTGGATGTCGGGGTCGGGGTCCAGGGTCTGGACGAGGGTGGGCGCGTACGTGTCGAGCAGCCCGGCGACGACCTCCACGAGTCCGTCGTACGTGTACGGGGCCGCCGCCGTCAGCGGGGAGCCCTCGGCGATGACGACGGGCAGGGAGAGCGCCCGGTCCTCCCAGAGGCTGGGCAGCCCCATCCGGCCGCCGCGCAGGGTGTGCATGGCGGTGTTCACGAACACGAGCTCGACGTGGCGCCCGTTGTGGGTGAGCGTGTCGACCTCGGCGCGGTGCCCGCCGCGCAGCTCCCGTACGGACTTCTCCCACGGCGTGAAGAGCGGCAGCCCGAGCAGCGAGGCGTAGGCCTGGCGGAGGCCCTGGTGGCGGGCGGAGGAGTAGGCGGCCTTGTCGTGGCCCCGGTCGGCGGGATCGCTGACGATCCGGTTGTCCCCGTTGGCCTCGCCACCGGTGAGATACACGCTGACGACCCTGGCCCCGCCGTCGAGGGCGTGCTGGGTGTCCGGGTTCATGAAGTACAGGTCGTCGTCGGGGTGCGCCACGATCTGCAGGAGCACGGCACCCCGCCCGGCGGAGACGGGCTGGCCGGGGGCGGCGGTGGGGGTGTCGTGGGGGTGCCGGTGGCTGTCGGGCACGGAACACGCGCCGACGAGCCCCGCCGCGCCGACGACGGCGGCACCCCCGAGCACGGCACGCCTGCTGGGCCCCCGCCCCTTGAATGCTCCGAACACGCGCGTTCCCCGTTCCCGTCCATTTCTTCCGGTCTTTGGTCGCCGGATTAGACGGGGGGAAGGGGGGCGGGGTTGCTCGGGGGAAATGTTAATACGGATGGATGTGGATCAGAGGGGAATTGTTTTCCCGAATTCCTCTTGGTCGCCATTCCGTATTCACCTTGCGGGCCCGGTAGCTCCGATCACGTCGGGTCTGGGCTGGCCTGGCCTGGGCTGGCCTGACCTGGGCTGCTCGGCTCACTCCTCCGCGAAGATCTCCTCAATGGCGACGGCGGTGATGGCGCGGTCGAACCAGCGGCTGAGGGCGTCGAGGTCGCCGCAGCCGGAGATGCGCTCGCGGGCCTCGGCGGGGACCTCGACTCCGCGGCGGTCCAGCAGATGCAGGATGTCTTCGGCGCGGCTCTCGGCGATGCCCTGGACGCGTCCTTCCGTACGGCCCTCGTCCCGGATCTCCTCCGAGATGGGGGACTTGAAGAAGGAGAGGTCGGCGGCCATCAGATTCCTCCACAGGTGTGAGGCCGGGCGCTTGCCCAGGCCCTGCGGCGGTTCGCCGTTGTGGGCCGTCGCGTGTCCGTCGGCCGTCGCCGCGGTCGTATCGCGCCGAGGTTAGGGCGCCACATGGTCATGCGACCGGCCGTGCGGGGACGTTCACCCTTGTGGGTGGGTGTCTCGGTGTTCGGCGCGTTCTCGGCCGGCCTCTGAGTAGGGGTACTCATGTCCCGGTCCGAGTGCCCTCAGTACCGTTTCCCCGTGGGTGCAGACATAGCGGAGTTCGCGAAAACGCTGGGGGCGTTCCGGCGTACCGCCGTCCTCGTGCCGCTCCTCGACGGGGGGTGCTGGACCGCGGACCGGGGTGGGGTGCGGTGGATCTGTGCCTTCTCCGACGAGGCCGCGCTCGCGCGGTTCGCGGTCGGGCGGGGGGAGGGTGCGCGGGAGTGGGCGTACCAACGGGTGCTGGGAGCACGGCTGTTGGACGTGCTGGTGCCCGCACTCGGGGTGCCCGCCGGGGTCGCCCTCGACGTCGGCAGTGAGCACGGCACCCTGTTCCCGCCGGTCGCCGGGATCGTGCCGGACAGCGCCGTGGTGTCGGCATGAGCGGCGACACCCCGGACCTCGCGGCTCCGAAGGCCGCGCTCGCGGCGATCACCGACGGCATCAACAGGACGCTCGGTGAGCTCAAGGACATCGGGATGGTGGGCCAGGGCTCACTGGGCCGGGGCTTCGCCGGACTGGCCCTGTCCGGCCTGGAGCTCGGCCACGCCGGGCTGACGGCCGAGTTCAAGGCGTTCTGCGACCGCTGGGAGTGGGGTGTGCGCGCCCTCGTCCAGGAGGGCAACGGCTTCGCGCACTCCGTGGGTCTGTCGGCGGGCCTGATCTACGAGCAGGAGCACTACGTGGGCGACACCTTCAAGGTGGTCGTCAACTCCGTCAACGGCAATCCCCACCTCAGCGAGGACGAGGTCGCCAGGAAGAGCATGGGCGACGTGTTGACGCAGGGGTGGTTCGACGGCGCGGACTACAGCGCCGACTCGTTCCGGCGGGCGCAGGCGGACGTCGAACGGACCTGGGACAACACCGGGTACGACGTACAGGCGGGCGTGATGGACCGGATGACCGACCTCGGTGTCGTCGACGAGCGGACGCGCGCGAACCTGGACGAGGTGTCCCGGCGGGCCCTCGACCCCGACCAGGAGGTCATCGACCGCGCGCACGGGAAGCGGGACTGATGCCGGACTGGGGGAAACTGGCCAACTCGGGCCTCGACAAGGTCGAACACGGGCTCGACCGGGTCAAGAAGAAGGTCGGCGAGGGCGTCGACTGGACCGCCCACGCGTTGGGGGACGGGCTCGAATACATCGGAGCCGACGGGATCGCCGACACCGTCGAGGACTGGGGTGACGACTTCGCGTCCGGCCTGGGCGCGGACGTCGCCGAGCAGCAGCTCGGCCAGACCGAAGAGGCCGACGAGCTGGTCCACGGCGATCCGGGCACGATCCGTGGCACCGCGCGGCACCTCAGCACCTTCCGGGGTGCCTTCGAACGTGTCGGCCAGGGCATGAAGGCCCTGGACTCGTCCCACTGGAAGGGCGAGGCGGGTGACGCGTTCCGCGCCAAGTTCGCCACCCACCCGGTGAGCTGGCTGCACGCGGCGGACGCCTGCGAGAAGGCGGCTGCGGCGCTGGACGCGTACGCCACCTCGGTCGACTGGGCACAGGGCAGGGCCATGGAGGCCGTCGCGCTCTACAAGGAAGGCAGGAAGGCCTCCGAGGCGGCCCGCGACGACTACAACAAGGCGGCCGAGGCGTACAACGCCAAGCTGGAGGCGGCGCAGGACCCGGGCCCGCGTCCCGCGCCCTTCAGCGACCCCGGCAAGGCGCAGCGGGAGCGCGCCGCCGAGATCCTGCGGGACGCCCGCCGCCAGCGGGACGAGGCGGCGGAGGAGGCCAGGGCCGCGGTGACGGCCGCCCTGGCGCACGCCCCGAAGAAGCCCCCGGCGCTCAGCCGCGCCACGGCCGACCTCACGGACTCGGTCGTGGGCAGCGGCATCGAGCTGGCGCACGTCGGCGGGGGCGTCGCCAAGGGCACCGCCGGCCTGCTCGACTTCGTCCGTGGCGTCGACCCGCTGGATCCGTACAACCTCACTCACCCCGCCGACTACTACAAGCACCTCAACATGACCCTCGCGGGCCTGGCCTCGGCCGCGGCTCAACCGGACCGCACGTTCGACGACATGTGGGAGTCGGCCAAGAAGGACCCGAGCGAGTTCGGGGGGCGGATGGTGCCGGAGCTGCTGGGAGGAGAGGGCGGGGGGCTGCTCAAGGGGGTGGTGCGGGCAGGAGCGAAGGACAGTGCGGAGGGGGCTGCCGGTGCTCTTGCCCGCCCCGGCGAGGGGGCTCTCCGTCCCGAGGCCGCCGCGCCGAAGGACTGGAGCGGTCTTGCCAGGGAGGCACCCGGCATCACCGAGAAGGCCATCCACGCAGACTCGGTTCCGGCGCATCTGGCGGAGGAGTTCATCGACAACCAATATCCTTGGCTTCGGGACGTCAACAACACGGGAGAGCCCGGATATCTGCAAAACTGCTCCCACAATGTGGTGGCGGTGGATAAGCGCCTTGACGGCATCGAGGTTTCCGCTGCTCCGAGGGAATTTCCTGACCATCCACCGCCGGAGGCGCTGGGGATAAGAGATCGCGGTCCGGGCGTCTATGACGGGGTGGACAGCTATGACGAGTTGATCAGGGATTTGAAGGAGCGTGGAGTAGGTGCGAGGAGCATCGTTTACATAGGGCGACCGGACCGCAGTGCCCACGTATTCAACGCGGTGAATACGCCGGGCGGCGTAGTATTTCTGGACGGACAAACGGGCTATCTGGCGCGGCTTGAGCCGGGGGTGTCGATCAGTCATATTCCCTACAGAAACCCCTGAATCCCGGCGTCAGCGTTTTAATGGAATCGATGGGAGAGTCGGTCTTGACTGCCAAGGAGGCGGCGGTCGCTGCCGCGCTGGAATTTCTTTCGGCCACGCCGATCGGCAGCCAGTACACACTGGTGATGCTGCCGGAGGAAAGCACGGAATACGACAAGGCTTGGGCTGTGTCATTCGACTCTCAGGAGTACATCGACACCCAAGACCTTTCTCGTGCGCCCTTCGTGCGTGTAGTGATCGTACCCAAGGATGGATCTCGGCCCCACTTCCCGCCGTCTCATATTCCCGTACGGGAATACGTCGAGCAGCTCTGATCAACACGTTCTCCAATCCGCAGGAGGCTGGAAATCCGTGAGTGTGTCTCCCGACCGGTCGGCACTTGCATGGCTCGACCAGACCTATGGAGGGCTCGTCGGACTCGCTGACCGGCACCCGGTTTTCGAGGATTCCCATGTCTGGGTCCTCCCCTGCAGGTCTCTGCGGCAGCCGGGTTACCCCGAGACGCCCATGCTGGCGGCTTCGGTCGTCGTGCCGAAGGACGGCAGGCCGCCGTTCCACCCGGCCTGCGGTCAACCGATGGAGGACATCGCCGCCTTCGGTCGCTCATCGACGCGGTACACGCTCACGTCGCAGGCCCGGAAGCTCAATGTCCGTGGATGTGTGGTCTCGCTCGACGCGCGAATGAACGGTGCGGTCGCAACCCCCCTGCCGTGGTCTCCGGCGCACGAGGCACCGGGTTGGTGGCAGCTGCTGATCCGGCGCCACTTCCCGCAGGCCGGGCAGACGGAATGTCCGGACTGGGACAGCGTGATCTCCGCTGCGAAGCGTGCGGGGGAGGGGACGCGCGGCGTCGTCTGGGTCCGTCGTGAGCTGGGTGGACACGAAGCCAGCGGCCATGTGCTCTTTGTGCACAACAACCAAGGCAATGTGGTTGTCCTCGACGCTCAGGCCGGGGGTCTCGCGCGCCTGGAGACCCAGGGCATCCGATCCCTGATGTTCGCGCACTATCTGCCTCTTGCTCCGGCGCCGGCACCTGTCGAGGCTGGTCCGGACCGCCGGGCGATCGACTTCCGCGGCGCGCTGGAAAAGGCGCGCGCATGGCTGCGCACCACTTACGGTGACGAGGTTGAACTGGTAAACCCGGGCCTTTCCGATGAAATGGCGCGCGGATGGCTGTTCTCCTGCAATACGAAGCGGTACCTGTCCGGGGGCGACTGGCGTTACGGCATGGTCGATGCGGCGATTGTCGTCCCCAAGAGCACGGAGGCCCCGTTCTGTCTTCCCCATGCGGGCCCATGGGAATGGCTGGCCCGCTGGAATCAGGGCGAAACCCCTGGAACGGGCGGCCTGCCCCTGCCGCAGGATCCGGGCGACGCGGCGTGGCTGCCAGGTGTGCTGCGCTCGCTCGGACCCGTCCTGGACGCCGCGGAGCATGAAGGGTGGGAGTCCGCGCTCGACGCCTTGCAGAATCTGCCGCCGGGCGGCCGTGCGCTGGTGTGGGTGCGGCGGCGTGACCGGAGAGGCCGCGAGACCACCGGCCTCGCGCTGAACGCGACGCGCGAGGAGAAGGGTGTCCGGCTCCTCGACGGACAGGACCCCGGGGCGCCTGTCGCGGGCCTCCCTGACGCCTGGAAGCTGCATGTCCTTCGGTACCGCTGACGTGAACACCCAGGACGGTTGTACCGGGAGTGGGCTGGGAGGACCGGACTGATCCGGCTCGGGGCGGCACCGGGGTCCTGGATGCGCCGGGTGCGCACCGCCCCGCCCAGTGCTCACCCCATGTGACGTGGGGTACGATCCTCGGCTCGATTGGCCAGGGCCCGGCCGGGTGTGGCAGACTGTCGGGGTTGCTCGGTTGAGTGCCGATGCTGCGCGCCTCCCGCCGGGAGGACCGGAAGCGAGTCCCACAGTACTCGTCGCCCCATCTGTCGCCTGCGGCAGCGCTGAGGCGGACGTACGGGAATCTTCCGGGAAGTGTCAGCGGGGCTCCAGCCAGGCGCCCGGTGGGTGTTCTGCCCCCGTTCGCGAGGTCCACGGCCCGCATCCCCTTGGTTGGGAAATCCTGTATGGGATTTCTGCGTAGAGGGAGTGCGACACGCCCGACCGCGTGGGTCGGAGGCGGAGGCCAGGAGAACCCCCGGGTTCCAGAGCGTTACGAGACAAAGGACTACTAGGTAGCCATGGCGGGACAGAAGATCCGCATCCGGCTCAAGGCCTACGACCACGAGGTCATCGACTCCTCGGCGAAGAAGATCGTCGAGACGGTGACGCGCACTGGTGCGTCGGTCGCGGGCCCGGTGCCGCTGCCCACTGAGAAGAACGTGTACTGCGTCATCAAGTCGCCGCACAAGTACAAGGACTCTCGCGAGCACTTCGAGATGCGCACGCACAAGCGCCTCATCGACATCCTCGACCCCACGCCGAAGACGGTTGACTCGCTGATGCGCCTCGACCTCCCGGCCGGTGTCGACATCGAGATCAAGCTCTGAAGGGACGGGCCGAGATGAGCAAGAACATCAAGGGCGTCCTGGGCGAGAAGCTCGGCATGACGCAGGTGTGGGACGAGAACAACCGCGTTGTTCCGGTCACCGTCGTCAAGGCCGGGCCGTGCGTCGTGACGCAGGTTCGCACCAACGACGTCGACGGCTACGAGTCGGTCCAGATCGCCTTCGGCGAGATCGACCCGCGCAAGGTGAACAAGCCCCTCAAGGGCCACTTCGCCAAGGCCGACGTGACCCCGCGCCGCCACCTGGTGGAGCTCCGCACCCCTGACGCCAGCGAGTACACGCTGGGCCAGGAGATCACTGCCGAGGTGTTCGAGTCCGGCGTCAAGGTCGACGTCACGGGCAAGAGCAAGGGCAAGGGCTTCGCCGGTGTCATGAAGCGTCACAACTTCAAGGGCCTGGGCGCCGGTCACGGTACCCAGCGCAAGCACCGCTCGCCCGGTTCCATCGGTGGCTGCGCCACCCCTGGCCGTGTGTTCAAGGGCCTCCGCATGGCGGGTCGCATGGGCAACGAGCGTGTGACCACCCAGAACCTGACCGTCCACGCCGTTGACGCCGAGAAGGGTCTGCTGCTCATCAAGGGCGCCGTCCCCGGCCCCAACGGTGGCCTCGTCCTGGTCCGCACCGCGGCCAAGGGGGTTTGAGGAACCGATGAGCACCATTGACATCCTTTCGCCTGCGGGCGACAAGGCCGGGACCGTCGAGCTCCCCGCGGAGATCTTCGACGCCAAGACCAGCGTTCCGCTGATCCACCAGGTCGTCGTCGCTCAGCTCGCGGCTGCCCGCCAGGGCACGCACAAGACCAAGACCCGCGGTGAAGTCCGTGGTGGTGGCAAGAAGCCTTACCGCCAGAAGGGCACCGGCCGCGCCCGTCAGGGTTCGACCCGCGCGCCGCAGTTCGCCGGCGGTGGCGTCGTCCACGGCCCGCAGCCGCGTGACTACTCGCAGCGCACCCCGAAGAAGATGAAGGCCGCCGCCCTGCGCGGTGCCCTCTCGGACCGGGCGCGCCACAGCCGTATCCACGTCGTCACCGGCGTGGTCGACGGTGCGGTTTCCACCAAGGCCGCCAAGACGCTGTTCGGCAAGATCTCGGAGCGCAAGAACCTGCTCCTGGTCGTCGACCGCGCCGACGAGGCCGCGTGGCTGTCCGCCCGCAACCTGCCCCAGGTGCACATCCTGGAGCCGGGCCAGCTGAACACGTACGACGTGATCGTCTCCGACGACGTGGTCTTCACCCAGGCCGCCTTCGAGTCCTTCGTGTCTGGCCCCCAGACCGCTGAGACCGAAGGGAGCGACGCCTGATGTCGGCGACCGTTACCAGCAAGACCTTCACGGACCCGCGCGACCTGCTGATCAAGCCGGTCGTCTCCGAGAAGAGCTACGCGCTGCTGGACGAGAACAAGTACACGTTCATCGTCGCGCCCGGCGCCAACAAGACCCAGATCAAGCAGGCCGTCGAGGCGGTCTTCTCGGTCAAGGTCACCGGGGTCAACACGATCAACCGTCAGGGTAAGCGCAAGCGCACCAAGACCGGTTTCGGCAAGCGCGCCGACACGAAGCGCGCCATCGTGACCCTCGCTGAGGGCGACCGTATCGACATCTTCGGCCAGGCCTCCTAACGGAGCGCCCTGGTCCGAATATCGGACGAGGACTGAGAAATGGGTATCCGCAAGTACAAGCCGACGACTCCGGGCCGTCGTGGCTCCAGCGTCGCCGACTTTGTCGAGATCACGCGGTCCACGCCGGAGAAGTCGCTGGTCCGCCCCCTGCACAGCAAGGGCGGCCGTAACAACACCGGTCGTGTGACCGTCCGCCACCAGGGCGGTGGCCACAAGCGCGCCTACCGAGTGATCGACTTCCGTCGTCACGACAAGGACGGCGTGCCGGCGAAGGTCGCTCACATCGAGTACGACCCCAACCGCACCGCGCGCATCGCGCTCCTGCACTACGCGGACGGCGAGAAGCGCTACATCATCGCCCCCCGTGGCCTGAGCCAGGGCGACCGTGTCGAGAACGGCCCGGCCGCCGACATCAAGCCCGGTAACAACCTGGCGCTGCGCAACATCCCGGTCGGTACGACCATCCACGCCATCGAGCTGCGGCCCGGCGGCGGCGCGAAGTTCGCCCGTTCCGCGGGTGCCTCCGTGCAGCTGCTGGCGAAGGAGGGCACGATGGCCCACCTTCGTATGCCGTCCGGCGAGATCCGTCTGGTCGACGTCCGCTGCCGCGCCACCATCGGCGAGGTCGGCAACGCCGAGCAGTCGAACATCAACTGGGGCAAGGCCGGCCGTATGCGCTGGAAGGGCGTTCGCCCGACCGTCCGCGGTGTCGCGATGAACCCGGTTGACCACCCGCACGGTGGTGGTGAGGGCAAGACCTCCGGTGGTCGCCACCCGGTCTCGCCGTGGGGTCAGAAGGAGGGTCGTACTCGCTCGCCGAAGAAGGCATCGAGCAAGTACATCGTCCGCCGCCGCAAGACGAACAAGAAGCGCTAGGAGCGGGTTTAGATGCCGCGCAGTCTCAAGAAGGGGCCCTTCGTCGACGGACACCTCATCAAGAAGGTGGACGTACAGAACGAGGCAGGCACCAAGAACGTCATCAAGACCTGGTCCCGTCGCTCGATGATCATCCCCAGCATGCTGGGCCACACGATCGCGGTGCACAACGGCAAGACCCACGTCCCGGTGTTCGTCACCGAGTCGATGGTCGGCCACAAGCTCGGTGAGTTCTCGCCGACTCGCACCTTCCGCGGCCACGTCAAGGACGACCGGAAGTCGAAGCGCCGCTAACGCGGGGTGGAACGACTATGACTTACACCGAAGGGACAACCATGGAAGCCAGGGCCCAGGCGCGGTACATCCGCGTCACGCCCATGAAGGCCCGCCGCGTGGTGGACCTCATCCGTGGCATGGATGCCACGGAGGCTCAGGCGGTCCTGCGTTTCGCCCCGCAGGCCGCGAGCGTGCCGGTTGGCAAGGTGCTGGACAGCGCCATTGCCAACGCTGCACACAACTACGACCACACCGACGCCTCTTCGCTGGTCATCAGCGAGGCGTACGTGGACGAGGGCCCGACCCTGAAGCGGTTCCGTCCGCGTGCTCAGGGCCGTGCCTACCGGATCCGTAAGCGGACCAGCCACATCACCGTGGTCGTCAGCAGCAAGGAAGGAACCCGGTAATGGGCCAGAAGGTAAACCCGCACGGGTTCCGGCTCGGCATTACCACGGACTTCAAGTCCCGGTGGTACGCCGACAAGCTGTACAAGGACTACGTCAAGGAAGACGTCGCCATCCGTCGGATGATGACGTCCGGCATGGAGCGCGCCGGCATCTCGAAGGTGGAGATCGAGCGCACCCGTGACCGCGTGCGTGTGGACATCCACACCGCTCGTCCGGGCATCGTCATCGGCCGCCGTGGCGCCGAGGCCGACCGCATCCGCGGCGACCTCGAGAAGCTCACGGGCAAGCAGGTCCAGCTGAACATCCTCGAGGTCAAGAACCCCGAGATGGACGCTCAGCTGGTCGCGCAGGCCGTCGCCGAGCAGCTCTCCTCCCGCGTCTCCTTCCGTCGTGCCATGCGCAAGAGCATGCAGGGCACGATGAAGGCCGGCGCCAAGGGCATCAAGATCCAGTGCGGTGGCCGTCTCGGCGGCGCCGAGATGTCCCGCTCGGAGTTCTACCGCGAGGGCCGTGTGCCCCTGCACACGCTCCGCGCGAACGTGGACTACGGCTTCTTCGAGGCCAAGACGACCTTCGGCCGCATCGGCGTGAAGGTCTGGATCTACAAGGGCGATGTCAAGAACATCGCCGAGGTCCGCGCCGAGAACGCAGCGGCCCGTGCGGGTAACCGCCCGGCCCGTGGTGGCGCCAACGACCGTCCGGCCGGTGGCCGCGGTGGTCGTGGCGGCGAGCGTGGCGGTCGCGGCCGCAAGCCGCAGCAGGCTGCGCCGGCTGCCGAGGCCCCCAAGGCCGAGGCTCCCGCCGCCGCCGCTCCGGCTGAGAGCACCGGAACGGAGGCCTGACCGACATGCTGATCCCCCGTAGGGTCAAGCACCGCAAGCAGCACCACCCCAAGCGCCGCGGTATGGCCAAGGGTGGTACGACGGTTGCGTTCGGCGAGTACGGCATTCAGGCCCTCACGCCGGCTTACGTGACCAACCGCCAGATCGAGGCGGCTCGTATCGCGATGACCCGCCACATCAAGCGTGGCGGCAAGGTCTGGATCAACATCTACCCGGACCGCCCGCTCACGAAGAAGCCCGCCGAGACCCGCATGGGTTCCGGTAAGGGTTCCCCCGAGTGGTGGGTCGCGAACGTTCACCCGGGCCGGGTGATGTTCGAGCTGTCCTACCCGAACGAGAAGATTGCTCGTGAGGCGCTCACCCGCGCTGCTCACAAGCTTCCGATGAAGTGCCGGATCGTTCGGCGCGAGGCAGGTGAGTCGTGATGTCGGCCGGTACCAAGGCGTCCGAGCTGCGCGAACTGGGCAACGAGGAGCTTGTTGCCAAGCTCAGCGAGGCCAAGGAAGAGCTGTTCAACCTCCGCTTCCAGGCGGCGACCGGCCAGCTCGAGAACCACGGCCGGCTCAAGTCCGTCCGTAAGGACATCGCCCGGATCTACACCCTGATGCGCGAGCGCGAGCTGGGCATCGAGACGGTGGAGAGCGCCTGATGAGCGAGAAGAATGTGACTGAGACGACTGAAGCGCGCGGTTTCCGCAAGACCCGTGAGGGTCTGGTCGTCAGCGACAAGATGGACAAGACCGTCGTCGTCGCTGTCGAGGACCGCGTGAAGCACGCGCTGTACGGCAAGGTCATCCGCCGTACGAACAAGCTCAAGGCGCACGACGAGCAGAACGCTGCCGGCGTCGGCGACCGCGTCCTCATCATGGAGACGCGTCCGCTGTCGGCGACCAAGCGCTGGCGCATCGTCGAGATCCTCGAGAAGGCCAAGTAATTTCCTGAGCTTTCGCTCAGGATCAGTTCCGCCAGGCTCGGTCGGGGCTTGAGAGATCAGGCCCCGGCCGGGAACCGGCAGACGATCAGGAGATAGACGTGATCCAGCAGGAGTCGCGACTGCGTGTCGCCGACAACACTGGTGCCAAGGAGATCCTTTGCATCCGTGTTCTCGGTGGCTCCGGTCGCCGCTACGCGGGCATCGGTGACGTCATTGTCGCCACCGTCAAGGACGCGATCCCCGGTGGCAACGTGAAGAAGGGCGACGTCGTCAAGGCTGTCGTCGTGCGCACCGTCAAGGAGCGTCGTCGTCAGGACGGCTCGTACATCCGCTTCGACGAGAACGCGGCCGTCATCCTCAAGAACGATGGCGACCCCCGCGGCACCCGCATCTTCGGCCCGGTGGGCCGGGAGCTGCGCGAGAAGAAGTTCATGAAGATCATCTCGCTCGCGCCGGAGGTGCTGTAAGCATGAAGATCAAGAAGGGCGACCTGGTTCAGGTCATCACCGGTAAGGACAAGGGCAAGCAGGGCAAGGTCATCGCGGCCTTCCCCCGCGAGGACCGCGTCCTGGTCGAGGGTGTCAACCGGGTCAAGAAGCACACGAAGGCCGGCCAGACTGCTCGCGGTTCGCAGACCGGCGGCATCGTGACCACCGAGGCCCCGATCCACGTGAGCAACGTTCAGCTCGTCGTGGAGAAGGACGGCAACAAGGTCGTCACGCGTGTCGGTTACCGCTTCGACGACGAGGGCAACAAGGTTCGCGTTGCCAAGCGGACGGGTGAGGACATCTGATGGCTACCACCACCACTCCGCGTCTCAAGACGAAGTACCGCGAGGAGATCGCGGGCAAGCTGCGTGAGGAGTTCTCGTACGAGAACGTCATGCAGATCCCCGGCCTCGTCAAGGTCGTCGTCAACATGGGTGTGGGCGACGCCGCCCGCGACTCCAAGCTGATCGACGGCGCCATCCGCGACCTGACCACGATCACCGGCCAGAAGCCGGCCGTGACGAAGGCCCGGAAGTCCATCGCGCAGTTCAAGCTGCGCGAGGGTCAGCCGATCGGCTGCCACGTCACCCTCCGTGGTGACCGCATGTGGGAGTTCCTGGACCGTACGCTGTCGCTCGCGCTGCCGCGTATCCGTGACTTCCGTGGTCTGTCGCCGAAGCAGTTCGACGGCCGTGGCAACTACACCTTCGGTCTCACGGAGCAGGTCATGTTCCACGAGATCGACCAGGACAAGATCGACCGTACCCGGGGTATGGACATCACCGTGGTCACCACGGCGACCAACGACGAAGAGGGCCGCGCGCTCCTCCGTCACCTCGGCTTCCCGTTCAAGGAGGCGTAAGCGAGATGGCGAAGAAGGCTCTCATCGCGAAGGCTGCCCGTAAGCCCAAGTTCGCTGTGCGCGCGTACACCCGCTGCCAGCGTTGTGGCCGGCCGCACTCCGTGTACCGCAAGTTCGGCCTGTGCCGCGTCTGCCTTCGTGAGATGGCTCACCGTGGCGAGCTGCCGGGCGTGACCAAGAGCTCCTGGTAAACCCCGTAATTCGGGTTTTTCCGGAGTCTCTCGGTAAGTAAAGGGTGGGCGGAGGCCCCTCCCTCCATGGCTTAGGCTAGGAGGGTTGGGCGTCCGCCGCCCAGACGACTTACTACGCCGTAGGTCCCCGCACCGCACCCGTCCCGCCCATGAGTGGGGAGAGGGATGGCGCATACAGGAAACCCCGGCGAGAGAGGCCGAAGGCCAATTCATGACCATGACTGACCCCATCGCAGACATGCTCACTCGTCTGCGTAACGCTAACTCGGCGTACCACGACACCGTCGTGATGCCGCACAGCAAGATCAAGTCGCACATCGCGGAGATCCTCCAGCAGGAGGGCTTCATCACCGGCTGGAAGGTCGAGGACGCCGAGGTCGGCAAGAACCTCGTCCTCGAGCTGAAGTTCGGCCCGAACCGCGAGCGTTCCATCGCCGGCATCAAGCGGATCTCGAAGCCGGGTCTGCGTGTGTACGCGAAGTCCACCAACCTGCCGAAGGTCCTCGGTGGCCTGGGCGTGGCGATCATCTCCACGTCCCACGGTCTCCTGACCGGTCAGCAGGCAGGCAAGAAGGGCGTGGGTGGGGAAGTCCTCGCCTACGTCTGGTAGTCGGGAAAGGAAGGAAAGCTCATGTCGCGTATCGGCAAGCTCCCCATTCCGGTTCCCGCTGGTGTGGACGTCACCATCGACGGCCGTACGGTCAACGTGAAGGGCCCCAAGGGCACCCTCACGCACACCGTTGCCGCGCCGATCGAGATTGTTAAGGGCGAGGACGGCGTTCTCAACGTCACCCGTCCCAACGACGAGCGTCAGAACAAGGCCCTGCACGGCCTGTCCCGCACGCTGGTGGCGAACATGATCACCGGCGTGACCCAGGGATACGTCAAGGCGCTCGAGATCAGCGGTGTCGGTTACCGCGTCCAGGCGAAGGGCTCCAACCTGGAGTTCGCGCTCGGATACAGCCACCCGATCACCATCGAGGCCCCCGAAGGCATCACCTTCAAGGTCGAGACGCCCACGAAGTTCTCGGTCGAGGGCATCGACAAGCAGAAGGTCGGCGAGGTCGCGGCGAACATCCGCAAGCTGCGGAAGCCCGACCCGTACAAGGCCAAGGGCGTCAAGTACGCCGGCGAGGTCATCCGCCGCAAGGTCGGAAAGGCTGGTAAGTAAGCCATGGCATACGGTGTGAAGATCGCCAAGGGCGACGCTTACAAGCGTGCGGCCAAGGCGCGCCGCCACGTCCGCATCCGCAAGCACGTGTCGGGTACGGCGGAGCGTCCGCGCCTCGTCGTGACGCGTTCCAACCGCGGCATCACCGCTCAGGTCATCGACGACATCAAGGGTCACACCCTGGCGTCGGCGTCGAACCTGGACGCGTCGATCCGTGGTGGCGAGGGCGACAAGTCCGCGCAGGCCAAGTCGGTCGGGGCCCTGGTCGCCGAGCGCGCCAAGGCCGCCGGTGTCGAAGCCGTCGTGTTCGACCGTGGTGGCAACAGGTACGCCGGGCGCATTGCCGCTCTGGCTGACGCCGCCCGCGAAGCCGGGCTGAAGTTCTAAGCCCCGGTTCCGGGACTAACGGACGTAACAGAGAGAGGTAAATCCAATGGCTGGACCCCAGCGCCGCGGAAGCGGTGCCGGTGGCGGCGAGCGGCGGGACCGGAAGGGTCGCGACGGTGGCGCTGCCGCCGAGAAGACCGCCTACGTTGAGCGCGTTGTCGCGATCAACCGCGTTGCCAAGGTTGTCAAGGGTGGTCGCCGCTTCAGCTTCACCGCGCTGGTCGTGGTGGGCGACGGTGACGGCACCGTAGGTGTCGGTTACGGCAAGGCCAAGGAAGTTCCCGCGGCCATCGCCAAGGGTGTCGAGGAAGCCAAGAAGAACTTCTTCAAGGTTCCCCGCATCCAGGGCACCATCCCGCACCCCATCACGGGTGAGCGTGCCGCGGGCGTCGTGCTGCTGAAGCCGGCGTCCCCCGGTACCGGTGTTATCGCCGGTGGCCCGGTGCGCGCCGTCCTGGAGTGCGCCGGCGTTCACGACATCCTGTCGAAGTCGCTCGGCTCCTCCAACGCGATCAACATCGTGCACGCGACCGTGGCGGCCCTCAAGGGCCTGCAGCGTCCCGAGGAGATCGCGGCCCGCCGCGGTCTGCCCCTCGAGGACGTCGCCCCCGCGGCTCTGCTTCGTGCGCGTGCCGGGGCGGGTGCGTAATGGCCCGTCTCAAGATCACGCAGACGAAGTCGTACATCGGCAGCAAGCAGAACCACCGCGACACCCTGCGTTCGCTCGGGCTCAAGCGCCTGAACGACGTGGTTGTCAAGGAGGACCGTCCCGAGTTCCGCGGCATGGTGCACACCGTCCGCCACCTCGTGACGGTTGAGGAGGTCGACTGACATGGCGGAGAACAAGCCGCTGAAGGCCCACGACCTCCGTCCCGCCCCGGGCGCCAAGACCGCCAAGACCCGTGTGGGTCGTGGTGAGGCGTCGAAGGGTAAGACGGCCGGCCGTGGTACCAAGGGTACGAAGGCCCGTTACCAGGTTCCGGAGCGCTTCGAGGGTGGCCAGATGCCCCTCCACATGCGTCTTCCGAAGCTGAAGGGCTTCAAGAACCCGTTCCGCACCGAGTACCAGGTCGTGAACCTGGACAAGCTCGGCGCCCTCTACCCCGAGGGTGGCGAAGTCACCGTTGCCGACCTGGTCGCCAAGGGTGCCGTGCGCAAGAACAGCCTCGTCAAGGTCCTGGGCCAGGGCGAGATCTCCGTGGCGCTGCAGGTGACGGTCGACGCCGTCTCCGGCTCCGCCAAGGAGAAGATTGCCGCCGCCGGCGGCACCGTCACCGAGCTCGTCTGAGACAGCTCGTTGGCCTGAACATCCGACCGGGGATGCCCTCTCATATGGGGCATCCCCGGTTGGTCGTTCCTAGGGGGGCAGGGTCGCCGGTAAGGTGGCGTGCACTGTCTAAGTTTCCGTGCGGTATGCCGTCCGGTTCCTCTGACTCATTCGTATTCGTCGATCCTCAAGACCGTCACCTCTTGCGCACCTGGCGCGGGGGTCGCAGGAGGCACCGTGCTCACCGCGTTCGCCCAGGCGTTCAAGACGCCTGACCTGCGCAAGAAGCTGCTCTTCACGCTCGGCATCATCGTGCTCTACCGGATGGGGACGCACGTCCCGATCCCCGGTGTGAGCTACAAGAACGTCCAGATCTGTGTCGACCAGGCCCAGCAGGGCAACAGCCTCTTCGGCCTGGTGAACATGTTCAGCGGCGGCGCGCTGCTGCAGATCACGATCTTCGCGCTGGGCATCATGCCGTACATCACGGCGAGCATCATCCTGCAGCTGCTGACCGTGGTGATCCCGCGCCTGGAAGCCCTCAAGAAGGAGGGCCAGGCAGGCACGGCCAAGATCACGCAGTACACGCGTTACCTGACGGTCGCCCTGGCGATCCTCCAGGGCACCGGCCTGGTGGCCACGGCCCGCTCGGGTGCGCTGTTCAGCGGCTGCCAGGTCGCCAGCGAGATCGTGCCCAACCGGTCGATCTTCACCACCATCACGATGGTCATCACCATGACCGCCGGCACCGCCGCCGTCATGTGGCTCGGTGAGCTCATCACCGACCGCGGCATCGGCAACGGCATGTCGATCCTGATGTTCATCTCGATCGCCTCCAGCTTTCCCACGTCGCTGTGGGCCATCAAGAAGCAGGGGCACCTGGCCCAGGGCTGGATCGAGTTCGGCACCGTCATCCTGGTCGGCCTGGTCATGGTCGCCCTGGTGGTCTTCGTCGAGCAGGCCCAGCGCCGTATTCCGGTGCAGTACGCGAAGCGCATGATCGGCCGCCGTTCCTACGGCGGCACCTCGACCTACATTCCGCTGAAGGTCAACCAGGCGGGTGTGATTCCCGTCATCTTCGCGTCCTCGCTGCTCTACATTCCCGCACTGGTCGTGCAGTTCTCCAACTCGACCGCGGGCTGGGCCACCTGGATCAAGGACAACTTCGTCAAGGGCGACCACCCCTACTACATCATCAGCTACTTCCTGTTGATCGTGTTCTTCGCCTTCTTCTATGTGGCGATTTCGTTCAACCCCGAGGAAGTCGCCGACAACATGAAGAAGTATGGTGGCTTCATCCCGGGCATCCGGGCTGGTCGACCTACTGCTGAGTACCTGAGCTACGTGCTCAACCGGATCACCTGGCCGGGGTCGCTGTATCTGGGACTGATCGCGCTCGTACCGACGATGGCGTTGGTGATCTTCGGGGCCAACCAGAGCTTCCCGCTGGGCGGGACAAGCATCCTCATCATCGTGGGTGTGGGTCTGGAGACCGTGAAGCAGATCGAGAGCCAGCTCCAGCAGCGCAATTACGAAGGGTTCCTCCGCTGATGCGAATCGTCCTCGTCGGGCCGCCCGGTGCCGGCAAGGGAACGCAGGCCGCGTTCCTCGCCAAGAACCTCGGGATCCCGCACATCTCCACGGGCGACCTCTTCCGTGCCAACATCAGCCAGGGCACGGACCTGGGCAAGCAGGCCAAGGCGTACATGGACGCGGGCAATCTGGTGCCCGACGAGGTCACCATCGGGATGGCCAAGGACCGTATGGCGCAGCCGGACGCGCAGAGCGGTTTCCTGCTCGACGGCTTCCCGCGCAACGTGGTGCAGGCCGAGGCCCTCGACGAGGCGCTCAAGACGGACGGCGTGCGGCTCGACGCCGTCCTGGACCTCGAAGTGCCCGAGGACGAGGTCGTGAAGCGGATCGCCGGCCGGCGCATCTGCCGCACCGACTCCGCGCACGTCTTCCACGTCGCCTACAACGCGCCGAAGACCGAGGGTGTCTGCGACATCTGCGGCGGCGAGCTGTACCAGCGTGGTGACGACACCGAGGCCACCGTCCGCAAGCGTCTTGAGGTCTACCACAACGAGACCGAGCCGATCATCGACTACTACCGGGCCCAGGGCCTGGTCGTGACGATCTCGGCGCTCGGCAAGGTCGACGAGGTCACGGAGCGCGCGATGCACGCTCTGAAGGCCGAGAAGACGGCCTGACGTTTCTCCGTACGCGGTTCACGGCCGCGGTGCCCCTCAGGGGGTGCCGCGGCCGTCGCCGTGTGCGGGTCCGGCGGGCCGTATCGTTGACGTATCCCCGTATCCGTACTCAGAAAGGCGTCAGCCGCCATGGTGGAGATCAAGACCCCCGAGCAGATCGCGAAGATGCGCGAGGCGGGGCTGGTCGTCGCCGCCATCCACGCGGCGACCCGTGAGGCCGCGGTGCCCGGCGCCACGACGAGGGACCTGGACGAGGTCGCCCGCAAGGTGATCGCCGAGCACGGCGCCAAGTCGAACTTCCTGGGGTACGGCGGCTTCCCCGCCACCATCTGCACCTCGGTCAACGAGGTCGTCGTCCACGGCATCCCGGACGAGAAGACCGTCCTGAAGGACGGCGACGTCATCTCCATCGACGCGGGCGCGATCGTCGACGGCTGGCACGGCGACGCGGCCTTCACCGCCTTCGTCGGCTCCGGTCACGCCCCGGAGCTGATCGAGCTCTCGCGGGTCACCGAGGAGTCGATGTGGGCCGGGATCGCGGCGGTGAAGAAGGGCAACCGCCTGGTGGACGTCTCCCGGGCGATCGAGAGCTACATCCGCCGCCAGCCGCGTCCGCCGAAGGGCAAGTACGGGATCATCGAGGAGTATGGCGGCCACGGCATCGGCTCCGAGATGCACATGGACCCCCACCTCCTGAACTACGTGGACAAGCGGCGCCTGCTCGGCCGCCACAACCCGAAGCTGGTCCCCGGCTTCTGCCTGGCCATCGAGCCGATGGTGTCGCTCGGCACCCCGCGCACGGAGGTCCTGGAGGACGACTGGACGGTCATCACCACGGACGGCACCTGGTCCTCGCACTGGGAGCACTCGGTGGCGCTGACCGAGGCGGGCCCGATCGTGCTGACGGCCCCGGACTGCGGCAGGGCGAAGCTGGCGGAGTACGGCGTCACCACGGCGCCGGACCCGCTGGGCTGAGCGGCGGGGCGCTGCCGCCTGTCGGGACCGGAGCGTCGAACGCCGGTCGGAGGCCGGCGCAGCCGCTCGAAGCCCGTGAGGCGCCCCGGCGCCGAGCCCGCGAGAGCGGCGTCGAGGATGGGCCTGCGGCAGGGCGAAGCTGGCGGAGTACGGCGTCACCACGGCGCCGGACCCGCTGGGCTGAGCGGCGGTCCGACCCGCCCCGGGTTGTCCGCTTAACGATCTACGCTAGAGGGCAAACTTCCCTGATTCGTCTTTTCGGGTGCCCTGACGTAGACTGATGCGTCGGCTCTCGTGTATCAGTGTGTCCGCACACGATCGCGGGAGTCGATCAAGGTAGCCGATTCGAAAGGCGAAGCGTGGCCAAGAAGCAAGGTGCCATCGAAATCGAGGGCACCGTGATCGAGTCCCTCCCGAACGCCATGTTCAAGGTGGAGCTCCAGAACGGTCACAAAGTCCTCGCGCACATCAGCGGCAAGATGCGGATGCACTACATCCGTATCCTCCCCGATGACCGGGTCGTGGTGGAGCTCTCTCCGTACGACCTGACGCGTGGCCGGATCGTCTACCGGTACAAGTAGATCTCACGACCCGGAGAACCTGAATCCCATGAAGGTCAAGCCGAGCGTCAAGAAGATCTGCGACAAGTGCAAGGTGATCCGCCGTCACGGCCGGGTCATGGTCATCTGCGACAACCTGCGCCACAAGCAGCGCCAGGGCTGACGCACGCCGACCGACCTGCCTTTACGCAGTTCTTCGCGCGACGCACGTAAACGTACATACGCAGAGCCCGCCCAGCCCAGACAGGGTCGGCGACACCTCCGGCGGGGGCCGGGGACCCGATCCGTACCTAGTACGGCGGTCGGGAGTGGTTCTGCGGAAGACCCCCGAACACACAGGAGCCATTGAATGGCACGCGTTTCCGGTGTTGACATCCCGCGCGAAAAGCGCGTGGAGATCGCACTCACCTACGTCTTCGGTGTCGGTCGCACCCGGTCCCAGGAAATCCTGGCGGCCACCGGTGTGAACCCGAACACCCGCGTTCGTGACCTGGCCGAAGAGGACCTGGTCAAGATCCGCGAGTACGTGGACGCCAACCTCCGCACCGAGGGTGACCTCCGCCGCGAGATCCAGGCCGACATCCGCCGCAAGGTCGAGATCGGCTGCTACCAGGGTCTGCGTCACCGTCGTGGCCTTCCGGTCCACGGCCAGCGCACCAGCACGAACGCCCGTACCCGCAAGGGCCCGCGTCGCGCGATCGCCGGCAAGAAGAAGCCGGGCAAGAAGTAGTCCTCAGCCGGACGCTTACTCAGCGGTCTTCGCTGTAGGACCGACCACCTCCCGTAGGAGATATAGATGCCCCCCAAGGGTCGTCAGGGCGCTGCCAAGAAGGTGCGCCGCAAGGAAAAGAAGAACGTCGCTCACGGCCACGCGCACATCAAGAGCACGTTCAACAACACGATCGTCTCGATCACGGACCCCTCGGGCAACGTGATCTCCTGGGCGTCCGCCGGCCACGTCGGCTTCAAGGGCTCCCGCAAGTCGACTCCGTTCGCCGCGCAGATGGCCGCCGAGTCGGCCGCCCGCCGCGCGCAGGAGCACGGCATGCGCAAGGTCGACGTCTTCGTCAAGGGTCCCGGCTCCGGCCGTGAGACCGCGATCCGCTCCCTCCAGGCCACCGGCCTCGAGGTCGGCTCGATCCAGGACGTCACCCCGACGCCGCACAACGGCTGCCGTCCGCCCAAGCGCCGCCGCGTCTGACGCACGGTTGCTGGACTGAGGTTCTCGGGCGGCAGAACCCCCTCGTGGGGTGCTGTCGCCCGTACCCTTGTAGTACCTGTCGGGCGTCAAATAGTGGGCGCCCCCGACTGAAGGAACACACATGCTTATCGCTCAGCGTCCTTCGCTGACCGAAGAGGTCGTCGACGAGTACCGCTCGCGGTTCGTGATCGAGCCGCTGGAGCCGGGCTTCGGCTACACCCTCGGCAACTCGCTCCGCCGCACCCTCCTCTCCTCGATCCCGGGCGCCGCTGTCACCAGCATCCGGATCGACGGCGTTCTGCACGAGTTCACCACCGTGCCGGGCGTCAAGGAGGACGTGACCGACCTCATCCTCAACATCAAGCAGCTGGTCGTCTCCTCGGAGCACGACGAGCCGGTCGTGATGTACCTGCGCAAGCAGGGCCCGGGCCTGGTCACCGCCGCCGACATCGCGCCCCCGGCCGGTGTCGAGGTGCACAACCCGGACCTCGTCCTCGCCACGCTCAACGGCAAGGGCAAGCTGGAGATGGAGCTGACCGTCGAGCGCGGTCGCGGCTACGTCTCCGCCGTGCAGAACAAGCAGCTGGGCCAGGAGATCGGCCGTATCCCGGTCGACTCCATCTACTCCCCGGTGCTCAAGGTCACGTACAAGGTCGAGGCGACCCGTGTCGAGCAGCGCACCGACTTCGACAAGCTGATCGTCGACGTCGAGACCAAGCAGGCCATGCGTCCGCGTGACGCCATGGCGTCGGCCGGCAAGACCCTGGTCGAGCTGTTCGGTCTGGCGCGCGAGCTCAACATCGACGCCGAGGGCATCGACATGGGCCCGTCCCCGACGGACGCCGCCCTGGCCGCCGATCTCGCCCTGCCGATCGAGGAGCTGGAGCTCACCGTTCGGTCGTACAACTGCCTCAAGCGCGAGGGCATCCACTCCGTGGGTGAGCTCGTGGCGCGCTCCGAGGCCGACCTGCTCGACATCCGCAACTTCGGTGCGAAGTCGATCGACGAGGTCAAGGCGAAGCTGGCCGGTATGGGCCTCGCCCTGAAGGACTCGCCGCCCGGATTCGACCCGACCGCCGCCGCGGACGCCTTCGGCGCCGATGACGACGCGGACGCCGGGTTCGTGGAGACCGAGCAGTACTAAGCGCTCCGCGGGGAGGCCGTACTGCGTCTGCGGACCGGCTGTGGCCGGTCGCGCCCACGCGACGGAGTCGCATATCGACACCGCCCCGCGCCCCTTCCAGGCCCCTTCGGGGGCCTGGATCTCCGACTGGCGACCGCCTGCTCGGATACTGACCTCGGTACCTGATACGGCCGGGGCAGACCCCAAGGAGAAACACCATGCCGCGTCCCGCGAAGGGTGCCCGCCTCGGCGGTTCCGCCGCGCACGAGAAGCTGCTCCTCGCCAACCTGGCGAAGTCGCTGTTCGAGCACGGCCGCATCACCACGACCGAGGCCAAGGCCCGCCGCCTGCGTCCGGTCGCCGAGCGCCTGATCACCAAGGCGAAGAAGGGCGACATCCACAACCGTCGCCTGGTGCTGCAGACGATCACCGACAAGGGCATCGTCCACACCCTCTTCACCGAGATCGCGCCGCGCTACTCGGAGCGTCCGGGTGGTTACACCCGTATCACCAAGATCGGCAACCGCCGTGGTGACAACGCGCCGATGGCCGTGATCGAGCTGGTCGAGGGCGAGATCGCCAAGAAGGCGACCGTCGCCGAGGCCGAGGCCGCCACCAAGCGTGCCGTCAAGGAGGCCGACGAGGCCAAGGGCGCCGAGGCGACCGAGGCCGAGGACGCCGCTCCGGCGGAGGAGTCGAAGGACGCGTAAGCGTTCCGCAGACCGACGGACGGGTCCGTTCCCCCTGGGGGACGGGCCCGTTCCGTTTTCTGGCCGCTCTGAGAGGATTCTGTTCGTGAGTGATGAGGTGGAGCCCGGCCTGGTCCGGGTGCGGCTGGACTTGAGCTACGACGGCAAGGACTTCTCCGGCTGGGCCAAGCAGCCCAGCGGCCGGCGGACCGTCCAGGGCGAGATCGAGAACGCGCTGCGGACGGTGACGCGCTCGTCCCGGACGTACGACCTGACCGTCGCCGGGCGTACCGACGCGGGCGTCCACGCGCGCGGGCAGGTGGCCCACGTCGACCTGCCGGAGGAGGTCTGGGCCGAGCACCGCGAGAAGCTGCTGCGGCGGCTCGCGGGGCGGCTGGCGCACGACGTGCGGATCTGGCGGGTGGCCGAGGCCCCCAGCGGCTTCAACGCGCGCTTCTCCGCGATCTGGCGGCGGTACGCCTACCGGGTGACCGACAACCCCGGCGGGGTCGACCCGCTGCTGCGCGGCCATGTGCTGTGGCACGACTGGGAGCTGGACGTGGAGGCGATGAACGCCGCCTCGGCCGCGCTGCTCGGCGAGCACGACTTCGCCGCGTACTGCAAGAAGCGCGAGGGCGCCACCACCATCCGCACCCTCCAGGAGCTCTCCTGGGTGCGGGGCGAGGACGGGATCGTCACCGCGACCGTCCGCGCCGACGCCTTCTGCCACAACATGGTGCGCTCGCTGGTGGGCGCGCTGCTGTACGTGGGGGACGGACACCGGGGTGTGGAGTGGCCGGGGAAGGTGCTGGCCGCGGCGGTACGGGACTCGTCCGTGCACGTGGTCAAGCCGCACGGGCTGACCCTGGAGGAGGTCGGCTACCCCGCCGACGAGCTGCTGGCCGCCCGCAGCCGCGAGGCGCGCAACATGCGGACGCTGCCGGCGGCGGGGTGCTGCTGAGCCCGGGGTTCTTCCCCGCGTCCCCTGGGCAGTCGGCCGTAGCCGGAGAGCTCGGCTCGGCCACGGACGGCTCGCGGACGAACGCCTAGGCCGGCGGAGCCGTCGCCGCCGCCTGGGCCTGCTGCTCGCCCCGGGCGACGATCTGACGGAAGGTGAACTCGGCCAGGTCGTCACCCGGGGCGAAGGCGTTCTTGTCGCCCTTGGTGACGCTTCTGCCGTCGGTGTAGCCGCTGATGCCGAAGTAGGCGTACCGGCCGTAGGAGTTGGACGTGTTGCGGCAGACGGCGTGGCCGCCGTCGCAGAAGCCCGGGACCCCGGAGCCCGCGAGCGGGGCGAGGCCGATGCCCGCCTGCTGCTTGGCGCGCAGCGCCTTCGCCTCGGTCTCGAAGGTGGCCACGCCGATCGTCACGGCGACGCCGTCCCGGACGTAGGTGGCCCGGATGACCTGGTCGCAGCCGTTGGCCGTGAGGACCGAGCCGAGCGAGCCGCGGGTGGCGGCGGCGCAGTCCGTGGTGCGGGCGGTGGCGCCCTTGGTGTAGGTGCGGTCGCCCATCTTCAGCGTCTTGCCCGGGAAGAGCGTGTCGGCGCTCAGCGGCGCCTTGTCCTTCTTGGCGCTGGATATGAAGTCGTGCGGGTTGGGCGGGGGCGGCGGGGCCACCGAGGAGAACGACGGCTGCGGCTCGGCGGTGCCGCTGGGCAGGGTCTGGGCGGAGGGCAGCTCGCTGGGGGACTTCCCGTCGGCACCGTCCTTGGAACCACCGGTGCTCACGATGGCCGTGGCGACGATCGCCACCACCGCCGCCGTGGCCAGCGCGCCGCCGCCGATCAGCAGCCAGCGCTTCTTGCGCCCGCGCGCGGCGGCCTCGTCGGCGAGCGCCGCCCAGTCCGGTGTGCCGTTGTCCCCCGGGCCCCATGCGGGACCCCCTTGCCCAAAGCTCATGGCGCGCATCCTAATTCGATTGTGAGCGCGAGTACGGGGTGGGCGACAATCCGCGTATGGGACATGTAGAGGCCGCACACCTGGAGTACTACCTGCCGGACGGGCGGGTCCTGCTCGCCGACGCGTCGTTCCGGGTGGGGGAGGGTGCGGTGGTGGCCCTGGTCGGGGCGAACGGCGCCGGCAAGACGACCCTGCTGCGGATGATCTCCGGCGAGCTCCAGCCGCACGGCGGGACCGTCTCCGTGGGCGGCGGGCTCGGTGTGATGCCGCAGTTCGTGGGCTCGGTGCGGGACGACACGACCGTACGGGACCTGCTGGTGTCGGTCGCGCAGCCCAGGATCCGGGCGGCGGCGAAGGCCGTGGACGAGGCCGAGCACCTGATCATGACGGTGGACGACGAGTCCGCGCAGATGAGGTACGCGCAGGCGCTCTCGGACTGGGCGGACGTGCGGGGGTACGAGGCGGAGACCCTGTGGGACGTCTGCACGACGGCCGCGCTCGGCGTCCCCTACGACAAGGCCCAGTTCCGCGAGGTGCGCACGCTCTCCGGCGGTGAGCAGAAGCGGCTCGTGCTGGAGGCGCTGCTGCGCGGCTCCGACGAGGTGCTGCTGCTCGACGAGCCGGACAACTATCTGGACGTACCCGGCAAGCGGTGGCTGGAGGACCAGCTGCGGGCCACCCGCAAGACGGTGCTGTTCATCTCGCACGACCGGGAGCTGCTCTCCCGCGCCGCCCAGAAGATCATCGCGGTGGAGCCGGGGGTCGACGGCTCCGACGTATGGGTGCACGGCGGCGGCTTCGACACCTTCCACGCCGCCCGCAAGGAGCGGTTCGCCCGCTTCGAGGAGCTCAAGCGGCGCTGGGAGGAGAAGCACACCCAGCTGAAGAAGCTGGTGGTCTCGCTGCGGCAGGCGGCCTCGGTCAGCCACGAGCTGGCCTCGCGGTACGCGGCGGCCCAGACGCGGCTGAGGAAGTTCGAGGAGGCCGGGCCGCCGCCGGAGCCGCCGCGCGAGCAGGAGATCACCATGCGGCTGCGCGGTGGCCGTACCGGGATACGGGCCGTGACCTGCGAGAACCTTGAGCTGACCGGACTGATGAAGCCGTTCTCGCTGGAGATCTTCTACGGCGAGCGGGTGGCGGTGCTGGGGTCGAACGGCTCGGGGAAGTCCCACTTCCTGCGCCTCCTCGCGGGGGACGCCTCGGTGGCCCACACGGGGCTGTGGAAGCTGGGGGCGCGGGTGGTGCCCGGCCACTTCGCGCAGACGCACGCGCATCCCGAGCTGCTCGGCCGCACCCTCGTCGACATCCTGTGGACGGAGCACGCCAAGGACCGGGGCGGGGCGATGTCGGTGCTGCGCCGGTACGAGCTGGAGCGCCAGGGGGACCAGGCCTTCGAGAGGCTCTCCGGCGGGCAGCAGGCACGCTTCCAGATCCTCCTGCTGGAGTTGGCCGGGACGACCGCGCTGCTCCTGGACGAGCCGACGGACAACCTCGACCTGGAGTCGGCGGAGGCGCTCCAGGACGGGCTGGAGGCGTACGAGGGGACGGTGGTGGCCGTCACCCACGACCGCTGGTTCGCCCGGGCCTTCGACCGGTACCTGGTGTTCGGGTCGGACGGGGTGGTGCGGGAGACGGCGGAGCCGGTGTGGGACGAGCGGCGGGTGGAGCGGGTGCGGTAGGGGTTTTCCGGGGTGCTGCGCCCCCGGGCCCCCCGCGGTGCGCCTCTTTCGCCCGCGGGCCGTGGTGGGCCGGTCGCGCAGTTCCCCGCGCCCCTTGAAGGCTCGGCTTCGCCGTCGCCGGACCGGGGCGGTTTTGACCCGTGAGGGGGGCCGTGGGTATCCTTCTGGTTCGTTATGCGTATTGGCTTGGTCGTTCTCACGCGAGGGGCCATTACGTAGGTTCTCTGGAGCAGTTACCAGTGGCTCGCATACGGGCAGCGTCCCCGGCACTGTGAGCCCAAGCTGCATGATCGCTTCAGGGTGCAATGTGTCTGGACCCCATCCACTGAAGAAGCGAAGGCTACGACCGTGCGTACGTACAGCCCCAAGCCCGGCGACATCACTCGCCAGTGGCACGTCATTGACGCCCAGGACGTCGTCCTGGGCCGTCTCGCGACGACCGCTGCGAACCTCCTCCGGGGCAAGCACAAGCCCGTCTATGCGCCCCACATGGACATGGGTGACTTCGTCATCATCATCAACGCCGACAAGGTTCACCTGTCCGGCAACAAGCGCGAGCAGAAGCTGGCCTACCGCCACTCCGGCTACCCGGGCGGTCTCCGCTCCGTGCGCTACGACGACCTCCTGGCGAACAACCCGGAGAAGGCCGTCGAGAAGGCCATCCGGGGCATGATCCCCAAGAACTCCCTGGGCCGTCAGATGCTCTCGAAGCTGAAGGTCTACTCGGGCGACCAGCACCCCCACGCTGCCCAGCAGCCGGTGCCGTTCGAGATCACCCAGGTCGCGCAGTAGTTCCGGCCACCACACCCCCTAAGACAGAAAAGAATCTGAGGAGCATCGTGGCCGAGACCACTGTCGAGACCCCCGTCGAGGGCGAAGAGACCTACGCGGAGGTCACCACCTTCGAGTCCGAGGTCCCCGTCGAGGGCGAGTACACCACCGAGTCCCTGGCGTCCCGCTTCGGCGACCCGCAGCCGGCCGCCGGCCTGGGCCGTCGCAAGAACGCCATCGCCCGCGTCCGGATCGTCCCGGGCACCGGCAAGTGGAAGATCAACGGGCGTACGCTCGAGGACTACTTCCCGAACAAGGTCCACCAGCAGGAAGTCAACGAGCCCTTCAAGGTGCTCGAGCTCGACAACCGCTACGACGTCATCGCCCGTATCTCGGGTGGCGGCGTGTCCGGCCAGGCCGGCGCCCTGCGCCTCGGCGTGGCCCGTGCGCTGAACGAGGCGGACGTCGAGAACAACCGCCCGGCGCTGAAGAAGGCCGGCTTCCTCTCCCGCGACGACCGCGCGGTCGAGCGCAAGAAGGCCGGTCTCAAGAAGGCCCGCAAGGCCCCGCAGTACAGCAAGCGCTAAATCGCGCCTGCCGCCTGTACGGCTCTCGTCCGCCCCGGCAGCACTCCTGGTGCTGCCGGGGCGGCGTTGTTTTTGACACCAGTGGTGGGGCGCCCGGGTGCGGCGCCGGTGGATCTCAATGGAGGACAGCAGTGGGACGACTCTTCGGCACGGACGGTGTACGCGGCGTGGCCAACGCCGATCTGACGGCTGAGCTCGCGCTCGGGCTCTCGGTCGCGGCGGCTCACGTACTGGCCGAGGCGGGTACCTTCGCGGGCCACCGGCCCACCGCGGTGGTCGGGCGCGACCCCCGCGCTTCCGGGGAGTTCCTGGAGGCCGCGGTCGTCGCAGGCCTCGCCAGCGCCGGCGTCGACGTGCTGCGCGTCGGCGTGCTGCCGACCCCGGCCGTGGCATATCTCACCGGCGCGCTCGGCGCGGACCTCGGTGTGATGCTCTCCGCCAGCCACAACGCCATGCCCGACAACGGCATCAAGTTCTTCGCGCGCGGCGGCCACAAGCTCGCCGACGAGCTGGAGGACCGGATCGAGCGCGTCTACGACCAGCACCGCACGGGCGAGCCGTGGCAGCGCCCGACCGGCGCCGGCGTCGGCCGCGTCCGCGCGTACAAGGAGGGCTTCGACAAGTACGTCGCCCACCTCATCGGCGTGCTGCCCAACCGCCTCGACGGTCTGAAGGTCGTCCTGGACGAGGCGCACGGCGCCGCCGCCCGGGTCTCGCCCGAGGCGTTCACCCGGGCCGGGGCCGAGGTCGTCACGATCGGTGCCGAGCCGGACGGGCTCAACATCAACGACGGCTGCGGCTCGACCCACCTCGACCTGCTGAAGGCGGCGGTCGTCGAGCACGGCGCCGACCTCGGCATCGCGCACGACGGTGACGCGGACCGCTGCCTGGCGGTGGACGCGCAGGGCAACGAGGTCGACGGCGACCAGATCCTCGCCGTGCTCGCGCTCGCCATGCGCGAGGCGGGCACCCTGCGCGGCGACGCGGTCGTGGGCACGGTGATGTCCAACCTCGGCTTCAAGATCGCCATGGAGCGCGAGGGCCTCCAGCTGGTCCAGACGGGCGTCGGCGACCGCTATGTGCTGGAGTCGATGAAGGAGCACGGCTACGCGCTGGGCGGCGAGCAGTCCGGCCACGTGATCATCCTCGACCACGCGACCACCGGCGACGGCACCCTCACCGGTCTGATGCTGGCGGCCCGCGTCGCCGCGACCGGCCGCACCCTGGCCGACCTCGCGGGCGTCATGGAGCGACTGCCGCAGGTCCTGGTCAACGTGCCGGACGTCGACAAGTCCCGGGTCGCCACCTCGGCCGAGCTGACCGCCGCGGTCACCGAGGCCGAGCGCGAGCTGGGCTCCACCGGCCGGGTGCTGCTGCGCCCCTCGGGCACCGAGCCGCTGGTGCGCGTGATGGTCGAGGCCGCCGACATCGACCAGGCGCGGTCGGTGGCGGGCCGCCTGGCGGACGTCGTGAAGTCGGCCCTGGGCTAGGACCGGACGCGTACCTTCGTACGCACACGCGCTCAACGAGCGGGCCCGCCGGGGAAGTTCCCGGCGGGCCCGCTCGTTCTTCTGCCAGCCGTCCGGGCGTCAGAGCTTGCGCAGGGACAGCTTCTGGACCTTGTGGTCGGGACCCTTGCGCACGACCAGGGTGGCGCGCCCGCGGGTCGGGGCCACGTTCTCCACCAGGTTGGGCCGGTTGATGGTCCGCCAGGCGGTGCGCGCGTAGTCGAGCGCCTCCTCCTCGGAGACCTGCGTGTACTTGCGGAAGTACGAGGACGGGTCCTGGAACGCCGTCTCGCGCAGCTTGCGGAAACGGTTCAGGTACCAGGTCTCGATGTCCTCGGCCCGGGCGTCCACGTAGACGCTGAAGTCGAAGTAGTCGGCGAGACCGACCCGGGTGCGGCCGTCCTGGCCGGGCAGGGCCGGCTGGAGGACGTTGAGGCCCTCCACGATGAGGATGTCCGGGCGGCGCACGGTGAGCAGCTCGCCGGGCACCCGGTCGTAGATCAGGTGGGAGTAGACGGGCGCGGTGACCTCGTCCTTGCCCGCCTTGATGTCGGCGACGAAGCGGGTCAGCGCGCGCCGGTCGTACGACTCGGGGAACCCCTTGCGCGACATCAGGCCGCGCCGCTGGAGCTCGGCCATCGGATAGAGGAAGCCGTCGGTGGTGACCCGCTCCACGCGCGGGTGCTCCGGCCAGCGGGCCAGCATCGCCTGGAGCAGGCGGGCCACCGTGGACTTGCCGACGGCGACCGACCCGGCCACTCCTATGACGAACGGGGTGCCGCGCTGGGCGCTGTGGCCGTTGCCGGACCCGCCCAGGAAGGTGTTGAGGGCGCCGCGCAGCTCGGAGGTGGCCTGCACGTAGAGGTTGAGCAGCTGGGACAGCGGCAGATAGACGTCCCGTACCTCGTCGAGGTCGATGACGTCACCGAGGCCGCGCAGTCGTTCCAGCTCCTCGGCGGTCAGCGGAAGGGGCGACTTGTCCCGCAGCGCGCTCCACTCGCTGCGGGTCAGGTCGACGTAGGGAGTCGAGTCCGCCCGGCGTTGGGCGCTGCGTGGCGGCGAAGTGATCACAGGCCCATTGTCGTGGCTGGCGGCTCGATGTGGGGGGTGGGGTGGGTCACGCGGCGCACCGCCGGGGCGGGCCGCGGGAGTGGGCCCGATTCGCGGCCGTGCGGTCGTAGGCTGCCGCCATGTGCGGAATCGTCGGGTACGTGGGAGCGCAGTCAGCGCTCGATGTTGTCATCGCCGGGCTGAAGCGGCTCGAATACCGGGGCTACGACTCGGCCGGGGTCGCCGTCCTCGCCGACGGCGGGCTGGCCGCGGCCAAGAAGGCCGGCAAGCTCGTCAACCTGGAGAAAGCCCTGGTGGACCGGCCGCTGCCGAGCGGCTCCACCGGTATCGGGCACACCCGCTGGGCCACCCACGGCGGGCCGACCGACGCCAACGCCCACCCGCACCTCGACAACGCGGGCCGGGTCGCGGTCGTCCACAACGGGATCATCGAGAACTTCGCGGCGCTGCGGGCGGAGCTGGAGGAGCGCGGCCACGCGCTGGCCTCCGAGACGGACACCGAGGTCGTCGCGCATCTGCTGGCCGAGGCGTACTCCTCCACGGAGGACCTGGCCGAGGCGATGCGGCAGGTGTGCAGGCGGCTCGACGGGGCGTTCACGCTGGTCGCGGTGCACGCCGACGAGCCGGACGTGGTGGTCGGGGCGCGGCGGAACTCCCCGCTGGTGGTGGGCGTTGGAGAGGGCGAGTCCTTCCTCGCCTCGGACGTGGCCGCGTTCATCGCCCACACGCGGTCCGCGATCGAGCTGGGCCAGGACCAGGTCGTGGAGCTGCGGCGGGACGGTGTGTCGGTCACCGACTTCGACGGGGCTCCCGCACAGGTGCGGTCGTACCACGTGGACTGGGACGCGTCGGCCGCGGAGAAGGGGGGCTATGACTACTTCATGCTCAAGGAGATCGCCGAGCAGCCCAAGGCCGTGGCCGATACGCTGCTCGGCCGGATCGACGCCGCGGGTTCGCTGACGCTGGACGAGGTCCGTATCCCGGCGGCGGAGCTGCGCGAGGTCGACAAGGTCGTGATCGTCGCGTGCGGTACGGCGTACCACGCGGGGATGATCGCCAAGCTGGCGATCGAGCACTGGACGCGGATCCCCTGCGAGACGGAGCTCGCCAGCGAGTTCCGCTACCGCGACCCGATCCTCGACCGGCGCACGCTGGTGATCGCGATCTCGCAGTCCGGCGAGACCATGGACACCCTGATGGCGCTGCGGCACGCGCGCGAGCAGGGCGCGAAGGTGCTGGCCATCTGCAACACCAACGGGTCGACGATCCCGCGCGAGTCCGACGCGGTGCTGTACACGCACGCGGGCCCGGAGGTCGCCGTCGCGTCCACGAAGGCGTTCCTGACCCAGCTGGTCGCCTGCTACCTGGTCGCCCTGTACCTGGGGCAGGTGCGCGGGACGAAGTGGGGCGACGAGATCCGGGCGGTGATCCGGGACCTGGCGTCGATCGCGCGCGACGTCGACCAGGTGCTGGAGACGATGGAGCCGGTGCGGGAGCTGGCGCGGTCGCTGGCGGCGAAGAACACCGTGCTGTTCCTGGGCCGCCATGTGGGCTATCCGGTGGCGCTGGAGGGCGCGCTCAAGCTCAAGGAGCTCGCCTATATGCACGCGGAGGGGTTCGCGGCGGGCGAGCTGAAACACGGGCCGATCGCGCTGATCGAGCCGGATCTGCCGGTGGTGGTGGTCGTGCCGTCGCCGCGGGGCCGTTCGGTGCTGCACGACAAGATCGTGTCGAACATCCAGGAGATCAGGGCGCGGGGGGCGCGGACGATCGTGATCGCGGAGGTCGGCGACGAGACGGTGGTGCCGTACGCGGACCATCTGATCCGCATCCCCGCCACGCCCACGCTGCTCCAGCCGCTGGTCGCCACGGTCCCGCTCCAGGTCTTCGCCTGCGAGCTGGCCACGGCGCGCGGCAACGAGGTGGACCAGCCGCGCAACCTCGCGAAGTCGGTAACGGTCGAATGATCATCGGGGTGGGGATCGACGTGGCCGAGGTCGAACGTTTCGGCGAGTCGCTGCGGCGCACGCCGGGGCTGCTCGACCGCCTGTTCGTGGAGGAGGAGCTGCTGCTGCCGAGCGGGGAGCGCCGGGGCACGGCGTCCCTGGCGGTCCGCTTCGCGGCGAAGGAGGCCCTGGCGAAGGCCCTGGGCGCCCCGGCCGGCCTGAGCTGGACGGACGCGGAGGTGTACGTGGAGGAGAGCGGCCAGCCGCGGCTGCGGGTACGGGGGAGCGTGGCGGCCCGGGCGGAGGCGCTGGGGGTGCGGGGGTGGCATGTGTCGTTGAGCCATGACGCGGGGGTGGCGTCGGCGGTGGTGATCGCGGAGGGGTGAGGGTGCGGGGCCGTCCCGGGCGGTCGGGGGTCTGCGGCCGTGCGGCCCTGCGGCCCGGTGCGGCTGCTCGCGCGGTTCCCTGCGGCCCTGGGTGGTTCTTTGTCTGCGGGCCGACGTGGGCTGGTCGCGCAGTTCCCCGCGCCCCTGGGGTGCGGGCAGCGCTGTCCCCCTTTGTCTGCGGGTGGGTGGGGGCTGGTCGCGCAGTTCCCCGCGCCCCTGAAGGCGGCTGTGCTCCTCCGGCGCGGAGGGGGCGGCTACTCAGGGGCGCGGGGGCCTGCGGACGGACACGGGCGCTGGGGATGCCGTTTCGCCCCGGGCCCAGGCAAACCCCTCAGGGGCGCGGGGAACTGCGCGCTCAGCCCTCGTCGGCCTGCGGACAGGCACCGGGCCCCGAGGAGGCCCACTCGATGCCGGGCCGCAGGCAACCCCCTCAGGGGCGCGGGGAACTGCGCGACCGGCCCCCACCACACCCGCAGACAAAGACCGGGCCGGATTCAGCCCTGTACGTCCCCCCACGCCTCCGTCAGGGCCTCCGCCACCTCGGACGCCCGCACCGGTGCCCCCTCTGCCGCGCGGCGCGCCGCCAGGCCGTGGAGGTAGGCCGCCACCGATGCCGCGTCCCGGGTCTCCAGGCCCGCGGCCAGCAGCGAGCCCGCCAGGCCGGAGAGGACGTCGCCGCTGCCCGCCGTGGCGAGCCAGGGTGTGCCCGTCGGGTTGACGCGGACCGGGGCGCGGCCGTCCGGGTCCGCGACGAGCGTGGTCGAGCCCTTGAGGAGGACGGTCGCGCCGTACCGGTCCGCCAGTGCGCGTACGGAGCGCAGCCGCGCCCCCTCCACCTCCGCCCGGCCCACCCCGAGCAGCGCCGCCGCCTCCCCGGCGTGCGGGGTGAGCAGCGTCGGCGCGGACCTCGCCCGTACCGCTCCCGCGTCCAGACCCCGCAGCCCGTCCGCGTCCACCAGGACCGGAACATCGGAGGCCAGCACTTCCTCCACCCCGGGGCCGTCCCCGAGGCCGGGGCCGACCACCCAGGCCTGGACGCGGCCCGCCTTGGCCGGGGGCCCCGCCGAGACCAGCGTCTCGGGGAAGCGGGCGATGACGGCGTCGGCGGCGTGCCCGACGTACCGTACGGCCCCCGCACCGCCGTGCAGCGCGCCCGCCACCGCGAGCACGGCCGCGCCGGGGTAGCGCGCGGACCCGGCGACCACGCCGACGACCCCGCGCCGGTACTTGTCGCTCTCACCCGTCGGCGCGGGCAGCAGCTGCGCCACATCGGCGTGTTGCAGCGCCTCGCAGTCCGGGACGGAGGGGAGGTGGGGGCCGAGGCCGATGTCGACGAGGCGGACGGCGCCGGTGTACGCGTACGCCGGGTCGATCAGCATCCCCGGTTTGTACGCGCCGAACGTGACCGTCGCGTCCGCGCGCAGGGCCTCCCCCAGGACCTCCCCGGTGTCCGCCTCGATCCCGCTGGGCAGGTCGACCGCGACGACGAGGGCGTCGGAGCCGCGGGCGGCGCGGGCGATCGGGACGGCGTCGGGGCGCAGCCCGCCGTGGCCGCCGATGCCGGTGATCCCGTCGAGGACGAGGTCGGCGCCGGCCAGTACGTCGTACGGGTCGTCGGTGACGCGGCCTCCGGCGCGCAGGAACGCGGCGAGCCCGTCGGGGTGGGCGCGGTCGGGGGCGAGCAGCACGGCGGTGACGCCCGCGCCGCGCCGGGCCAGACGGGCTCCGGCGTACAGGGCGTCCCCGCCGTTGGCGCCGCTGCCGGCGAGGACGACGACGCGGGAGCCGTACACCCGCCCGAGCATCCCCGCGCAGGCGGCGGCCAGGCCGGCGGCGGCGCGCTGCATGAGGGTGCCGGGGGGCAGCCGGGCCATGAGCTCCTGCTCGGCGGCCCGTACGGTCTCGACGCGGTAGGCAATACGCATGGGTTACACCCTTCCGAATCCGGCTGTGCGGTGCCACTGGGAGTGGTGGTGGGTTTTTGTGTGCGGGCCGGTGGGGGTTGCTCGCGCAGTTCCCCGCGCCCCTGAGGGGGTTGCGTGCCGCTCGGTGTCGAGTGGGCCCGCTGGGAGGCCGGTGGTTGTCTGCGGGCTGACGTGGGCCGGTCGCGCAGTTCCCCGCGCCCCTGAGGGGGGTGCGTGGGTCCCGCCGGGTCCTCCGTTCACAGGCCCCGGGAAGGGGCGGGGTGGGGGAAACACGCCCCGTCCGCCCGCGCGCCACCCCCCAACCCCCACCTCCCCCCGCTTCCCTGACCCCATGAACCCCATGACCCCCCAACGCCACCCCCACCCCCTCACCCCCACCCGTCGCCCCAAACGCCTCCCCCTGCACCTCACCCTCGCCCTCACCGCCGCCCTCACCTTCACCCTCTGCGCCGCCACCTACCCCATCCCCCCGCGCCCGGGGCCCGCCGCCGGCCCCGTCGGTCCGGCCGCCCCGGAGGCCCCTGCCCCCGAGGCCGCTCCCGCCCCCGAGACCGTCGCCCTCGGGTCCCTCGTGCCCGGTGAGCCGCGGGCCCCGGGGCAGCCCGAGTACCCCATGGACACCCCGGACCAGGCGCTGCCGCCGCTCGTGTACCAGCCCACCGCCGCCGAGGACGCCGTCGAGCCAGTCGCGCCGGGCGTCGGGGTGGAGCGGCTCGTCGAGTACGTGCCCCGCGACGAGGTCGGCTCCACCGCGTGCAGCCGGCAGGCCGGGCCGTATCAGCGCCAGGTCGAGCGGTGGCTGGGGCTGGCCGTCGACGGGAAGCAGTCCGCCGCCGACTGCGCCGCGATCCGCGGCTTCCAGACCACCCACGGCATCCGTCCCGACACCGGCTTCGCCGGGCCCGCCACCTGGGGCACCATGCGGCTGCTCACCGCCCGGGCCCGCCCCGACGCCGCCGGCCGCTGCCCGGCCCGCGCGGCCCGGACCGCCTGCGTCGACCTCGACCGGCAGATCATGTGGGTGCAGGGCAAGGGCAAGGGCAAGGGCAAGGGCACGGGCACGGGGAGCGCGAAAGTCGTCTTCGGGCCCGTGGCGATCCGCAGCGGACGGCCCGGTCTCGCCACCCGTACCGGCACCTACCCCGTCTACTGGCGACACAAGAACCACTGGTCCACCATCTACAACGCGCCCATGCCGTACGCCCAGTTCTTCAGCGGGGGACAGGCGTTCCACGCGATCTACGACAACATCTACTCCACCGTCGGCTCACGCGGATGCGTCAATCTGACGTACTCGGACGCCAAGCGGCTGTGGGGCGTGCTGCGCAAGGGTGACCCGGTCCACATCTGGGGGCACCGGCCCGGCGCCTGAGGCGGGGGCGGAGCTCTGAGAGACTTGGCGCGATGACCGCGATGACGCAGACCGTGCACACCCGAGCCCGCGCCGAGATCGATCTGGCCGCCCTGCGCGCCAACGTCCGTGCGCTGCGCGCCCGTACCCCCGGCGCGCAGCTCATGGCCGTCGTGAAGGCGGACGCGTACGGGCACGGCGCGCTGCCCTGCGCCCGCGCCGCGATCGAGGCGGGCGCCGCCTGGGTCGGCACCGCCACCCCGCAGGAGGCGCTGGCGCTGCGGGCGGCCGGGATCGACGGGCGCATGCTGTGCTGGCTGTGGACGCCCGGCGGCCCCTGGCGCGAGGCGGTCGAGGCCGACATCGATGTGTCGGTGAGCGGGATGTGGGCGCTGCGGGAGGTCACCGAGGCCGCCCGCGCGGCCGGCCGGGTCGCCCGGATCCAGCTCAAGGCCGACACCGGGCTCGGACGCAACGGCTGCCAGCCCGCCGACTGGCCCGAGCTGGTCCAGGCGGCTCTGGCCGCCCCGGAGGTCCGCGTCACCGGCCTCTGGTCGCACTTCGCCTGCGCCGACGAGCCCGGCCACCCCTCCATCGCCGCCCAGCTCACCCTCTTCCGCGAACTGGTCGGGTACGCCGAGAAGGCGGGTATCGAGCCCGAGGTGCGGCACATCGCCAACTCCCCGGCGACCCTCACCCTCCCGGAGTCCCACTTCGACCTGGTACGGACCGGTATCGCCATGTACGGCGTCAGCCCCGCGCCCGAGCTCGGTGCCCCGGGCGACTTCGGGCTGCGGCCGGTGATGACGCTCGCCGCGTCCGTCGCGCTGGCCAAGCAGGTCCCGGCGGGGCACGGCGTCAGCTACGGACACCACTACGTCACCAGGGAGGAGACCAGCCTCGCGCTGGTTCCGCTCGGGTACGCGGACGGCATCCCCCGGCACGCCTCCGGCCGCGGGCCCGTGCTGCTCGGCGGAAAGGTGCGGACGGTGGCGGGACGGGTCGCCATGGACCAGTTCGTGGTCGACCTCGACGGGGACACCGTGGAGGCGGGCGCGGAGGCGGTGCTGTTCGGGCCCGGGGACCGGGGCGAGCCCAGCGCCGAGGACTGGGCGCGGGCGGCGGACACCATCGCGTACGAGATCGTCACCCGGATCGGTTCGCGGGTACCCCGCGTCTATCTGAACGAGAGTTCGCACGGCTGAACCCCCGGCGGCCGGATCCGCGGGGGGCGACGACAGGGACCTGGACCACAAGGAGCGGCACGGTGAGCGAGACCAGCACGGGGGACGCGGTGCGGGCGGCTGCGGGCAGCTGGCGCCGGGCGGGTCTGGCCGGCGCCGCGATAGGCGTGGTGGCGGCGGGCGCCGCCGCCGGGGTCGCGGTCGAGCGGCTCACCGTCGGGCGCGGGATGCGCAAGAAGGCACGGCTGGCGCTGGACGCGACGGGCCCGTACGGCGCGCTGCGCGGCACACCGGGGCGCGCCTACGCCGACGACGGCACCGCGCTCTACTACGAGCTCGACGAGGCCGAGCCGTCCGCCAAGGCCAACGGGGCGCGCAAGCGGCGGCTGTTCGGCCGCAAGGCGCCCGCGCCCGTCACCGTGGTCTTCTCGCACGGCTTCTGTCTGAGCCAGGACGCCTGGCACTTCCAGCGGGCGGCGCTGCGCGGGGTCGTGCGGACCGTGTACTGGGACCAGCGCAGCCACGGCCGCTCGGCGCGCGGCGAGGGCCAGGCGCAGGGCAGGCCCGTCACCATCGACCAGCTGGGCCGCGACCTCAAGGCGGTCCTGGACGCGGCGGCTCCCGAGGGGCCGCTGGTGCTCGTGGGGCACTCGATGGGCGGGATGACGGTGATGGCGCTCGCCGACCAGTACCCGGAGCTGATCCGCGACCGGGTCGTCGGCGTCGCCTTCGTCGGCACCTCCTCCGGCCGGATGGGCGAGGTCAGCTACGGCCTGCCGGTGGCCGGGGTCAACGTGGTGCGCCGCGTCCTGCCCGGGGTGCTCAGGGCGCTCGGCTCGCAGGCGGAGCTGGTGGAGCGGGGGCGGCGGGCCACGGCCGACCTCTTCGCCGGGATGATCAAGCGGTACTCGTTCTCCTCCCGGGACGTGGACCCGGCGGTGGCCCGGTTCGCCGAGCGGATGATCGAGGGGACGCCGATCGACGTGGTGGCGGAGTTCTACCCGGCCTTCGACGACCACGACAAGGAGGCGGCGCTCCAGGTCTTCGCCGAGGTGCCCGCGCTCGTCCTGGCGGGCGACCGCGACCTGGTCACGCCCAGCTCGCACAGCGAGTCCATCGCGGACCTGCTGCCCGACGCCGAGCTGGTCATCGTGCCCGACGGCGGGCATCTGGTGATGCTGGAGCACCCCGAGACGGTCACCGACCGGCTGGCGGACCTCCTGGTGCGCATCGGCGCGGTGCCGGAGGCGACTAACGTTGGCACGTATGGAAGCACCGCACACCCAGGCCACTGAGGCCATGACCCGGCTCACCCTCGACTCGCCCGCCGAGATGCAGGAGTTGGGCCGCCGTATCGCCAAACTGCTCCGCCCCGGCGATCTCGTCCTGCTCACCGGTGAGCTCGGCGCGGGCAAGACGACGCTGGCGCGCGGCCTGGGCGAGGGCCTGGGCGTGCGCGGCGCGGTGACCTCCCCGACCTTCGTGATCGCCCGTGTCCACCCCTCGCCGACCGGCGGCCCGGCCCTGGTGCACGTGGACGCGTACCGGCTCGGGGGCGGTCTGGACGAGATGGAGGACCTCGACCTCGATGTCTCGCTGCCCGACTCCGTGGTGGTCGTGGAGTGGGGCGACGGCAAGGTGGAGGAGCTCTCCGACGACCGGCTGCACGTGGTCATCGACCGGGTGGTCGGCGAGACCGACGACGACCGGAGGGTGGTGACCGTGACGGGTCTGGGTACCCGGTGGTCGGGCGCCGGGATCGACGCCCTGTAGTCGCCGGGGGTGTGGCGGGGCGCGTGGCGGACGTACGTTCCGACAAGCCGTCGGCAAAATGTTGCGCGGGTCCCGCCGCCCGTGGTCACATGGGAGGAGAGACCTGGTTAGGTCTACCTAACCACGCCTTCTCCAGAAGCCGGGAGGCCGCCATGACCGTGTCGGAGCGCGCAGCGCAGCCGCGGCGCACGCAGGGTGTGTCCATGAACGATCTGCTGGCCTCCTGCGCGGCGGCGAACGCCGTCTCCACGCCGCCGGAGCGGACCGGGACGGACGCGGCCGGGCCGGACGACGGTCCGCCGGAGCCGACCGAGGAGAGCGGCGAGCGCCGCGACGCCGCCTGACCCGTACCCGTATCACTCGTTCGGGTGTTTCTCGCGGTACGTCGGCGGGCCCCGTAGCTGCGGTTACGGCACCACGACGATCTTCGAGCCGATCGTGGCGAAGGTCCACAGCGCGTTGCCGTCCTCGCGCTTCATCCGGATGCCGCCGGTGCGTTTGCCCGGGGCGGGGCTGGTCAGCTTCCCGTCGACCGCCGCGCTGAAGCCGATGGTCACGGAGTCGACGGTGGCGAACCGCACCACGTGCTCGATCGGCACGCCGTCCGAGCCCGGGACGGAGGCCGCGCGCGAGGTCACCGCGTAGTTGCCGGGCTTCGGGCTGACCGCCGACGGCATGACCTCGAAGGACTTGGGCGGCAGGCCCTTGAGGGTCTTGGTGCCCACCAGCCAGACGCGCTTGGCACCCAGCGAGTAGACGACACGCGGGCCGACGCCCGAGTTCGGCGGCAGCGCCGCCGGGTTCTTCGCGGGCGTCCTCCCCGCGGGCGGCACCGCCGCCGAGGAGCTCGGGGCCGGCGAGACGGTGGTCCCGGGGGCCGCCAGATCGGCCTTGGCCGGGGCGTTGGCCGACGCCTGATAGGCGAGGAAGCCGACCACCGCGAGCGCCGCCGCGGTGAGCCCGGCCACAAATCCCGAGCTGCTCCTTGCCACCTGGCTCGCCCCTTTCGTCCGTACCGGCCGCAAGGCGTACAAGCCTGCGGTCATATCTGCGGCTGACGGTAGCAGCCGGTGGCGGCAGGGACGGGACGCCGTGCCTCCGGCGCCGTGGCCGTAGGCTGTTCGCGTGCTCTTGCTCGCCGTTGATACCGCCACTCCCGCCGTGACCGTCGCCCTGCACGACGGCACCGACGTCGTCGCCGAGACCAGCCGGGTGGACGCCCGCCGCCACGGGGAGCTGCTGCTGCCCGCCGTCCACCAGGTGCTCGCGGACGCCGGACTCAAGCTCGACGCCGTCACGGACCTGGTCGTCGGGACCGGCCCCGGCCCGTACACCGGACTGCGCGTCGGTCTGGTGACGGCCGCCACCTTCGGCTCCGTGCTCGGCGTCCCGGTCCACGGCCTGTGCACGCTCGACGGCCTCGCCTACGCCTCCGGTATCGAGGAGCCGTTCGTGGTGGCCACCGACGCGCGCCGCAAGGAGGTCTACTGGGCCCGCTACGACGACTTCCGCACCCGTGCGGGCGAGCCGTCCGTGGACCGGCCCGCCGACATCGCCGAGCAGGTCGCCGGGGTGCCGGCGGTCGGCGCGGGCGCGCTGCTCTACCCCGAGGTGTTCGCCGACGCGCGCGGGCCCGAGCACCAGTCGGCGGCGGCGCTCGCGGCGCTGGCGGCCGAGCGGCTCGCGGCGGGCGCCGGGTTCCTGCCGCCCACGCCGCTGTATCTGCGCCGCCCGGACGCCCAGGTGCCCAAGAACTACAAGGTGGTCACCCCGCGGTGAGCGTGGTGCTCCGCGAGATGCGCTGGTGGGACATAGAACCGGTGCTCGCGCTCGAACACGACCTGTTCCCCGAGGACGCCTGGTCGGCGGGGATGTTCTGGTCGGAGCTCGCGCACGCCAGGGGACCGGGCGCCACCCGCCGCTATGTGGTCGCCGAGGACGGTTCGGGCCGGCTCGTCGGCTACGCGGGCCTCGCAGCCGCCGGCGGCCTCGGTGACGTCCAGACCATCGCCGCGGCCCGCGACCAGTGGGGCACGGGCCTGGGCGCCCGGCTCCTGACCGACCTGCTCAAGCACGCCACCGCCTTCGAGTGCGACGAGGTCCTGCTCGAAGTGCGGGTCGACAACACACGGGCCCAGAAGCTCTACGAGCGCTTCGGCTTCGAACCCATCGGATTCCGGCGGGGCTACTACCAGCCGGGCAACGTGGACGCGCTCGTGATGCGCCTGATCGTCCAGGAACACGACCGAGAAACAGAAGAGACTGACTGATGGCTGACGAACCGCTGGTACTCGGCATCGAGACCTCCTGCGACGAGACGGGCGTCGGCATCGTGCGCGGCACGACGCTGCTCGCCGACGCCGTCGCGTCCAGCGTGGACACCCACGCCCGGTACGGCGGTGTGGTGCCCGAGATCGCCTCGCGCGCGCACCTGGAGGCGATGGTCCCCACCATCGAGCGCGCCCTGAAGACGGCCGGGATCTCCGCCCGGGACCTCGACGGCATCGCGGTGACGGCCGGGCCGGGCCTGGCGGGCGCGCTGCTCGTGGGCGTCTCGGCCGCCAAGGCGTACGCGTACGCGCTGAACAAGCCGCTGTACGGGGTGAACCATCTGGCCTCGCACATCTGCGTGGACCAGCTGGAGCACGGGCCGCTGCCCGAACCCACGATGGCGCTGCTGGTCAGCGGCGGCCACTCCTCGCTGCTGCTGGCGCCCGACATCACCGCGGACGTACGCCCCATGGGCGCGACGATCGACGATGCCGCGGGCGAGGCCTTCGACAAGATCGCGCGCGTGCTCGACCTGGGCTTTCCCGGCGGCCCGGTGATCGACCGGCTCGCCAAGGAGGGCGACCCGCGGGCGATCGCGTTCCCGCGCGGTCTGAGCGGTTCGCGCGACCCGGCGTACGACTTCTCCTTCTCGGGGCTGAAGACGGCTGTGGCCCGCTGGATCGAGGCCAAGCGCAACGCGGGCGAGGAGGTGCCGGTCCGGGACGTGGCCGCCTCCTTCCAGGAGGCCGTGGTCGACGTCCTGACCCGCAAGGCCGTCCGGGCCTGCAAGGACGAGGGCGTGGACCATCTGATGATCGGCGGCGGCGTCGCGGCCAACTCGCGGCTGCGCGCGCTCGCCCAGGAGCGGTGCGAGAAGGCCGGCATCCGGCTGCGGGTGCCGCGCCCGGGGCTGTGCACGGACAACGGCGCCATGGTGGCGGCGCTCGGCGCCGAGATGGTGGCGCGCAACCGGCCCGCCTCGGACCTCGACCTGTCGGCGGACTCCTCGCTTCCGGTGACGGACCCTCATGTGCCGGGCACCCAGGGCCACGCGCACGACCACGACCATGTGCACGAGGTCAGCAAGGAGAACCTGTACCCGTGACGGTCGCGCTGATGTGGGAGGCGCGGGCCGCCGAGGGCCGGGGCGGGGAGCTCCTCGCCTGGGCCCGGGCCCAGCCGCTGCCGTACGCGCCGGTGCGCCGCGAGGTCTTCGCGGCGCCCGGGGACCGGGTTCTGGTGATCACCTGGTGGGACGCGGCGTACGACGCGGAGCTGCCCGAACTGCCGGAGCCGGACGGGGAGTTGGTGACCAGGGCGGTCCACCGCTGGCGCTTCGAGTCACTCGGCGTGGAACCTCCGGCCTGAAATCTGCATCGACCAGTACGCAGAGGGCGTATCGGTCGGCAGTTCGGACGGTTGGTTCACAGTGGGTAAGAAGAGCGTGGCGGCGGCGGGTCTGGTTCTGTCCGGGGTGCTGCTGGCCACCGGCTGCTCCTCCTCGGACGGCGGCTCCGGGGGCGGCCCGCACCAGAGCGGCGGCACGCCCGCCGAGCCCTCCGCGTCGGCCTCGCCCCCGGCCCCGGGCGGCGCCCAGGACGGGGCCGCGAGCGTGACGGCGTACCGCAAGTGGGGTCTGAAGCCGCTGCCCGAGGCGCCCGCGCCGCCCGCGCGCAAGCCGGTGCGGGCGAAGCCCGGCGAGGTCCCGGTGATCAGCGACATCCCCACCAAGGAGAAGATCGTCTTCGTGACGTTCGACGACGGGGCCGAGAAGGACCCCAAGTTCGTCGAGATGATGCGGGAGCTGAAGATCCCCTTCACGATGTTCCTCACCGACGCGGCCATCAGCGCCGACAAGGGCTACTTCAAGCCGCTCCAGCAGCTCGGCAACGCGATCCAGAACCACACGCTCACCCACCCCAACATGCGGACCGAGTCCGCCGCCCAGCAGCAGCACCAGATATGCGGGCAGCAGGAGAAGCTGGGCAAGGAGTACGGCCGAGCGCCCCGGCTCTTCCGGCCGCCCTACGGCAACTGGAACGAGGCGACGCGGACGGCGGCCAAGGCGTGCGGCATCCAGTCGATCGTGCTGTGGCGCGAGTCGATGCAGATACAGAACATGCAGTACCAGCGCGGCGACAAGAAGCTGCATCCCGGTGACATCATCCTGGCCCACTTCCGGGGGAAGAGTGAGCTCAAGGGCCACACGATGACCGAGATGACGGCGAACATGCTGCGCCACATCCAGGAGCAGGGCTTCGCGGTGGCGCGCCTGGAGGACTACGTCTGAGGACAGTCCGAAGAAAAGTTCCGAGAAATCCGTCGGGCCGTGTCGAATCGGGGCCGGGCCGTTCGACGTAAGGGTGAGAGGCGGGGAACAACCCCGCAGCCACCCTCCGGACCCCGGTCCGGACGTACCGAGGAGCACACCGTGCCGCGCTACCTGTCGATGGTCCGTATCAACGAGGCCGACGCCCCCGCCGAGGGCCCCAGCGCCGAGCTCATGCAGCGGATGGGCGCCCTGATCGAGGAGATGACCAAGGCGGGCGTCCTGCTCGACACCGCCGGGCTCACCCCGACCGCCCAGGGCACCAGGGTCACCTGGTCGGGCGGGAAGCTCTCGACGACCGACGGGCCGTTCACCGAGTCCAAGGAGGTCGTCGGCGGCTACGCGCTCATGCAGTGCAAGGACATGGCCGAGGCGATCGAGTGGGCCAAGCGGTTCCTGACGATCCACGAGGAGCACTGGACGGTCACCTCCGAGATCCGCGAGATCTTCGAGGGCTGACCGCCCGACCGGCGCCGGCGTGCTCGCGGACGGCGATTGCCGCCGGGCCGCGCGGGTGTTCTCATGACTGCCCGTGAGCACAGAAAAGGACGCCGTCGAGGCCGTCTTCCGGATCGAGGCCCCGCGCGTCATCGCCGCCGTCACACGGATCGTGCGCGATGTCGGCATCGCCGAGGAGCTGGCGCAGGACGCGCTGGTCGCCGCCCTGGAGCGGTGGCCGGAGACAGGAGTCCCGGACAACCCGGGCGCCTGGCTCACGGCCACCGCCAGGCACCGGGCCGTCGACCTGGTGCGCCGCCGCGAGAGTTACGCGCGCAAGCTCGCCGAGATGGGCCGGGACCTCGACGAGGCGGTCGCCCAGCCGGAGTTCGCGGCGGCCGAGGAGCCGGACACGATCGACGACGACCTGCTCCGGCTGATCTTCACCGCCTGTCATCCGGTGCTCTCCACCGAGGCGCGCATCGCCCTGACGCTGCGCCTGCTCGGCGGGCTGACCACCGACGAGATCGCCCGCGCCTTCCTCGCCCAGGAGGCGACCGTCGCCCAGCGGATCTCCCGGGCCAAGCGGACGCTGGCGAAGGCGGGGGTGCCGTTCGAGGTGCCGCACGGCCCCGAGCGCGCCCAGCGGCTCGCCTCCGTACTGGAGGTGATCTACCTCGTCTTCAACGAGGGGTACGCGGCGACGGCCGGTGACGACCTGGTGCGCCCGGCGCTGTGCGAGGACGCGCTGCGGCTCGTACGGGTGCTGGCCGCTCTCGTGCCGGAGGAGCCCGAGGTGCACGCGCTGGCCGCGCTCCTGGAGATCCAGGCCTCGCGGACGGGCACCCGCACCGACGCCACGGGTGCGCCGGTACTGCTCGCCGACCAGAACCGCTCCCGCTGGAACCGGCTGCTGATCCGGCGCGGCTTCGCGGCGCTGACCCGCGCGGGTGAACTCGGCGGCGCCCCCGGCCCGTACGCCCTCCAGGCCGCCATCGCCGCCTGCCACGCGCAGGCCGCCTCGTACGAGGAGACCGACTGGGCGGCGATCGCCGCGCTCTACCGCGCGCTCGCGGCGATCGCCCCCTCGCCGGTGGTGGAGCTGAACCGGGCGGTCGCGGTCTCCATGGCCGAGGGTCCCGAGGCGGGCCTGGCGCTCGTGGACGCGCTCGCCGCCGGTCCGGCGCTGCGCGGCTACCACCTGCTGCCGAGCGTCCGGGGCGATCTGCTGGAGCGCCTCGGGCGTACCCAGGAGGCGCGCGCGGAGTTCGCGCGCGCCGCGGAGCTGACGCGCAACGCGCGCGAGCGGGAGCTGCTGCGGGCGCGCGCGGAGGGCTGAGGCCGGGGCTCTCATGGCGGCCGATGAGTTTCGCGGAGGGGGCCGGTCTACCTTCCCGAGCCGCCGGTATCCGCCGGCCGGTCCGGCCGAGAGGGAGGCAGCAGCCATGTCCGAGCACTCCGCGCACTCCGAGCAGTCCGTACAGAAGATCACGACGTTCCTGTGGTTCGACGACCAGGCCGAGGAGGCCGCGCGGTTCTACGTCTCCGTCTTCGGCGGCACCTCCCGCGTCGTCGAGACCACGCGCTACACGGAGGCCTTTCCCGGCCAGGCCGGCAAGGTGATGACCGTCGTGTTCGAACTGGCCGGCCAGCAGTACACCGCGCTCAACGGCGGCAAGCAGGACTTCTCCTTCAACGAGTCCATCTCGCTCTCCGTCGACTGCGCGTCCCAGGAGGAGGTCGACGAGCTCTGGACCAGGCTGACCGCCGACGGCGGCGAGGAGGGCCCCTGCGGCTGGCTGAAGGACAAGTACGGCCTGTCCTGGCAGATCGTGCCGCGCGCCCTGCGCGAGATCCTGTCGGGCGAGGACCGGCAGGCCGTGGACCGGGCGATCGGGGCCATGATGAAGATGAAGAAACTGGACGTGGCCGGGCTGCGACGGGCGTACGAGGGCGACTGAGCGCCGCGCCGAGTGGGCGGGCCTCCCGGGGCGGGCCCGGCCCGGCGGGGCAACCGAGCGGGCCGCAGGGCCCCTTGGAGGCGCCGGTAACCTCATGTCCATGCCGTTCCGTACGCCCTTGCCGCCGCCCCCGCCCCCGGTGGGGATACGTACCTGGCCCGACCGGGACGCGCTGCTCAGGGATCGGGCGGCCGTCCTCGACGACCTGGTGGCACGGCACTTGGGGCCGGGGCGGATCGCGGCCCACTGGGGCTGGGCGGTGCTGCTCGCCACCGGCTGGACGTTCGTGGGGACGGCGGTCATCGCGTTCACCGAGACGCTGGACGTGCTGTCGGTGCTGTACGGGGCGGTCTGCCTGGTGATCGGGCTCGGCGCGCTGGTGCCGACGGGCGTGGCGCTCGTGGCGGGCCTGCGCAAGGACATCCGGATCCGCCGACTGCTGGAGCAGTGGGCCGCGTTGGACCGCCGGCCCGCGACCGACGCCGGGCTGCGCGCGCCCGGACTGAGCCTGGCGTGGCTGCTGCCGGGCGGGCTGATGTGCGCGGTCGGCCTGTTCGTGTGCGTCGCGGTCCCGGCGGGGGCCCGGCCGGGCGACGACACCTACGGCGTGGTGGTGCTGGGGATGGGGCTGGGCCTGGTGTGCTGGCTCACCGGACTGATCGCGGTCAACAAGGCGCTGTCCCACCGCCGCTGGGCTCTACGGCTCTCGCCCCCCGCGCACCTATCCTGAACGCGCGTACGCACGTCGCACGGTTTCAGGGGGAAGGCGGCAACGATGGAATGGTACTGGTGGGTCCTCATAGTCTTCTGGATGGGAGGCTTCGGCTGGGCCGCCGACACGGGCCGCACGGCGCTGCGCACCCGCCACGAGCGCCGGCTGGAACGCCTGGAGGCGGCCCGCCAGGAGCGGCTCGCCCTGGAGGCGGCCAACCGTCCCCCGGAGCCCGTCTGCGGCTGCACCCACCACCTCGCCAAGCACGACAAACAGGGCCTGTGCCACGAGCGCGTCGAGGTCCCGGTCGCCTGGGACGAGACCAAGCACCCGGTCCGCTTCGAGTCGGGCCGCTGCAACTGCCAGCAGTACGTGGGCCCGCAGCCGCTGTCGCAGGTGTTCGCGGAGGAGCTCACGGACCTGGCGTAGCCGCCCGGCCCGCGAGCGCGGCGAGCCAGGCCGCGGGGCCGTACGGGGCGGGCGGGTCGACCTCCATGCCGAGTTCGGCCAGCGCTCGGGCGTAGTCGCCGTCGTCCAGGCGCAGGGCGAGGAGTTCGGCGGCCTCACCGGCCACCCGGGCGACCACCGAGGGGTCGGTGGTGGCCTCGTAGTCCCGGAGGGCGGCTTCGTGGTCGGCGAACTCGTCGGGCATGTCCTGGGAGAACCAGCCGCCCAGGAGCTGGCCCAGCTCGGGGAAGCGGGCATGCCACTCCCAGTGGGTGCGCGGCGCGTCGGGGGGCGGGACCTCGCCGGACTCGACGCCGGCCCGGATGTGGTCGGCGAGGGTGAGCAGCCACTGCTGGATCTCGGAGTCGGCCAGGCCGACGTCCGGCACGGGGTAGAACTCGCCCAGGCGCTGCCGGAGCCGTCCCGGCGGGTTCGCGGCGTACTCGCGCAGCTGCGCCTCGGCGGTGGCCAGCGCCCAGGGCCTGGTGTGCCAGGTGTGGCGAAGATAGGCCTCCAGGGCCTGGCTCGGGCGGTCGGCGGTGTCGTCGGCGCGCTGCCCGAGGTAGGCGCGGACGACCTGGTCCAGCTCGCCGTACCGGCGGTCGTGGTCGAGCGGCTTGAGGGACATCGGCGCGCCTTCGTCGGTCGAACGGGAGGGGGTCAGAGGTAGACGGGAAAGGTTGCGTGGACGGCGAACCCGTGCGGGCTCGCCTCGCTGCGCTTGAGGATCACCCGGGCGGCGCGGACGTCCACCGGCTCGCGGCCGGCGAGCATCATCGCCTGGAGCAGTACGCGCCCCACGGGCTCGGCCCGGGAGGGCCAGGCGGCCTCGATGGTGAGCCGCTGCCGGGTGGAGCGGGCCAGCCAGCGGTGGACGACCTGTTCATTGGCGGTGACCACGTGCTGGGTCGCCCATTGGGCGGTCTCCCGGTCGGGGTAGGTGGCGGAACGGTTCCGGACCGGCACGCTCTTCCCGGTACTCATCGGTGCTCCCGTGCCATGTGGTCGTCCACGGTCGCAAGCAGCTCGCGCAGCGCGTCCGCGGAGATCCACGGGATGGTGTGCGACAGGTTGTGCCGCATGGCGTCGGCGTCGGGGAAGAGCACCAGGGCGCGATGTGCCTCGGCGGCCCACGGCGCCAGGGATTCCGGGCAGAAGGGGTGTTCCGTCGCGATGAACGTCCGTACCGCGTCCGCGACCGTGGCGGATTCCAGGTCGTCGGTCAGCAACGCGGTGAATCCGGCGAGATACGGGAACGCGAGGCCGGCTTCCCAGGAGTTCATGGGAAGTTCCCCGTACTCCGGTGGGAGGTCCCGGTCCAGAATGCGGACGATTCCCGCGAGCGTATGCAGGTATTCCGCGGGATCGGTGCCTTCGGCGGCCGTCGAGAGCTTTTCCAGGAACTCCTGCGGAGCGCCGTCGAGCGCCTTTCGCTCCAGCAGGTCCCCGAGGAGGTCGAGCAGCGCCGCCCCGGTGCGCAGGGGGCACTCGCGGTGCGGCGCGCCCGGGACGGCGACCAGCCGGCCATAGCGCCGGACCTCGTCGTCCAGGGACAGGGTGCCCCGCGACGCCTGCACCCGGAGGGCCAGGTCGAGGAGGTGCGCGACCGGGCCGGCGGTGAACAGGCCCGCCGTGTACGACTGCACGTGACTGCTGCCTTCGCTGCTAGGGGATGGGCATGGAGGTGATGACGACGAACGGAGGGTCAATCCCCTCCTTGTACTTCAGCGCCACCTGCACCGACTTCGTCCCGGAGGCGGCGGCGCCCATGCCGTGGGCATCATAGTCGGCGCGGGTAATGGTGCGTCCGGTTTCCTCGGTGAACGTGTACTTGATGGCCGGTTGGATCGACGAGTTGCTGGGATCCCAATTCGGGTTGTTTCTCTTCCTTCTTTCGATGCCCTGGAGCCATTGGTCGATCCGGATCGCGTTGTCGTGGTCGTTCAGCGCGGCCTGGGTGAATTTCTGTGCCGACGCCAGATCCTTGAAGGAGGACGCGGCGGGCGCGTTGCCCTGGTCCCGCAGCCGCTGGGCGAGCTGGTCGTCGGTCATGCCGACGTGGCGGTCGATCGGATGGCTGCCGCGGATGCCCTCCTGGCTCGCCAGATCGACCGGGTAGTAGATGTTCTTCGGGTCCTCGCCCGGAACGGTGAAGTGGTGTTCGTCCTTGAACGACTTCAGGGCGCGGGCGCCGAAGGCCTCGGCCCGGGCCTCTTCGGCGCGGAAGGTCGGTGCGCTCAGATGCGCCTCGTCCAACGCCGCCATCAGCGCGTTGAGCTGCGGCGTCAGCGCGTTGACCTTGCTGTTGTAGGTGTCGACGATGGAATTGAGCTTGCCCGTGTCCATCTCCAGGACGATGCCCTCGCCGAGCTGCACCGCTCCCTTGGCGATCCCCTTGACGGCCCCCTTGAACACGCCCACGACGTCCTTGACGTCGACACCGTCCTTGAGATTGACGTCGATCTTCGGGATCGCGTCGCGCACCGCCTGCATATAGACCTCGTGCACCTCGTGGTTCACGTACACGGCGGCCTCGGCGAAGTGGTACAGCAGATCGCTGACCTTCTGCGCGGTGTCGAAGAGCACCGTCATCACGGGGTGCGTGGCGGTCTGCGACGCCGCCGAATCGTGCTTCCACTCGTACCCGGCCGTGGACTGGCCCCAGGCCTTGGTCCCCCACAACGAGCTGCAGAACTGCCGCATGGCGTCGTGCCACTCGCTGTTGCTCTGCTGGGTGATCGACCCGATCAGGCCGGTAAGCGCGCTCTCCGTGACGGAGAGGCTCATGGTCATCGACATCCAGGACTTGGAGAGCGCGTTGAGGTAGTGCTGCTGCGGGAACGGATAGACGTCCGCGACCTTGCCCATCCGGTAGGCGTGCTTGACGATCGGGCGCAGCACATCGCGGATGGGCCCCGGCACCCCCTCCAGCAGCGAACGGATGAAGTCGTCGCCCCCGTCGTCGTCCCCCCACTTCAGATCGGGCACCCGGCCGTAGTCGGGCGCCTTGTCGATGACGTGCGGCAGTGGCTGCGTCACGGCGGGCGGGCCGCCGGGGTGGGCGGCGGCGTCGGCCTTCGCGTAGTTGTTGGCGGTCGTGGTGAGGCCGACGGCGACGCCACCCACGCTCTCCACGGCCTTGGCCCATACCTCCAGGAAGCGGTTGCCCACCTTGACGTACGCCGCCGCGAAGGCCTGGGGCGCGGTGCCGTACCCGCCCGCGTCGGGGTACTTGCCCAGCGCGGGCAGCAGGTCCTTGGCGGCCCGGTCGAACGGGGCCTGCTGGCTCGCCACTCCGCCCGAGACCCGGTGCAGGTCCATGGGCTTGACGTCGATGGCGCCGTTCGCGGGCGGCGGGGCGGGGGTCGACATCAGGCGGCTCCCCAGCCGCGCAGCACGGCCCGGTGGGCCGCCGCGTAGTTGGCATGGCCGGTGGTGACGACCTCGTGGAGCCAGGCCTGGCGGGCCTGGAGGTCCCGCATGTCGCGGTCCCAGCGGTCGAGTTCGTCCACGAACGCCTCGCGGGCCTTGCCGTCCCAGGTCAGTACGGTCTTCTCGGTACGGTCGTAGAGCGCGCCCAGCTTCTCGTTGAGCTGCTTGAGGATGTCCTCGAGCTCGCCCGCGAGTTCGCGTAGGGCGGCGAAGTCGACGGCTATGAGGTCGTCGTCGGGCATCTGGTATCCATTCCCCCGAATGGCCGGCGGTGCGGCGTGCTGTCAGAGATCGCTGATGCTGCTGCGGGGGCCCGGCCCGGGCGCCTGGAGCGCGTCGGCCTCGCGGGCGACATCGACGTGGTCCTGGATCTCCCGCATCCGGGCGAGGACCTCCATGTCCTGCTCGCTGAAGCCGTCCCGGCTGAGGCGGACCGCCTCCTCGATGACCCCGAGCACCTCGCGGATGCGCACCGCGTCCTTGGCGGCGCCCCGGTGGAGATCGCGGTAGGCCGAGCCGGCCGGGCCGCGCCAGCGCGCCTCGATCCGGTCGACGATCCCGTCCATCCGCCGCACCTGTCCGTCGAGGTGGCGCCGCATCTCGTCGAGGTCGTTCGCCAGCTTCGTCAGACCGTCGTCCTCGGGCACGCCCAGATCGGGCCGCGGCCCTCCCGGTCCGCCCATCTCTCCCACCCCCCCTGTTTCCCTGATCTTGACCTTAACAACGACGTCCCACAGCTCGGCAGTTGCGTGGGCAGGTGACGTGACGAGGGTCGCGCAGCGGCTCGGTCCGGGTTTTCACCGGGCGGCCGGATGCCCGATCAGCATCGTCGGCGCCCCCGCCACCCGCGTCAGGAACACCGTCGCGAAGGCGCGCCCCCGTAGCTTCATCTTGCGGCGCAGCTCCTCCGGTTCGACCGCCGAGCCGCGCTTCTTGACCGTCAGGACACCCACCTCGCGCTCCCGCAGCAGGGCCTTCAGCTTCTTCATGTTGAAGGGCAGCTCGTCGGTGATCTCGTACGCGGTGGTGAACGGGGACTCGTACGGCTCGTCGCTCGTCACGTACGCGATGGTCTCGTCGATGAGGCGGCCGTCGCACGCCGCCACGATGTCGGCCACCAGATGGGCCCGGATGACGGCGCCGTCCGGCTCGTGGAGGTAGCGCCCCACGGGGCCGACCGGGGGCGGCGGGAGCGGGGCGGAGGCCCGGAGCGTGGCCTCGGCGGGCAGGAGCGTGGCGCGGACCGCGCCCGGGGTGCGGGTGTGCTGGGGGGCGTGCGCCTGCCCGAACCAGAGCACCGCCTCCTTCACATCGCCCCCGTCCGAGATCCACTCCGCCTCGGCCTGCGGCGGGAGCGACTCGTGCGGGATGCCGGGGGCGATCTTCAGGGCGGCGAGCGGTGCCTTCAGGGCCGCGCCGACCGCCCAGGACAGCGGCGGCGAGTAGGCCTCCGGGTCGAAGACGCGCCCGCGTCCGCCGCGCCGCGCCGGGTCCACGAACACCGCGTCCCACCCCGAGGTGTCCACCTCCGTCACATCCGCGCACCGCACCTCGATCAGCTCCGTCAGGCCCAGCGCCGCCGCGTTCGCGCGGGCCACCTCGGCCGTCAGCTCGTCGCGGTCCACCGCGAGGACGGAGATGCCCGCGCGGGCGAGGGCCAGCGCGTCCCCGCCGATGCCGCAGCACAGGTCGGCCACGCCGCGGACCCCCTGGGCGGCGAAGACACGGGCCCGGTAGGCGGCCACCGACGCACGCGTGGACTGCTCGACGCCGTTGGGCGTGAAGAACATCCGGTACGCGTCGTCCGCGCCGAACTTCGCCACCGCGCGCTGCCGCAGCCGCGCCTGGCCGAGGGCGGCCGAGACCAGCTCCGGGGCATGGCTGCGGCGCAGCCGGGTCGCCACCGCCAGCTCCTGGGCCGGGTCGTGGTCGCGCAGCGAGTCCAGCAGGCCCGTGCCCTCGGGGGTGAGCAGGGCGCGGAAGGCGTCGAGGTCGTTCATCCGCCCCATTGTGGGCCAGGCGGGGGACGGCGTGCGCCCGGTGGCGGGTGTCGTCTGCGGTATACCGCCCCGCACTGACAGGATGCGGCGGCATGCAGCTTGTACGACAAAAGGAAGAAAATGGGCGCGCCCTGACGAAAGCCCCCTTCGTTCTCGCCGGACTCCTCGTCGCCGCGCTCGCCGGCGGGTGCGCCACCGGGAACGTCCACGGCGGCGGGCGCGGCAGCAAGGCCGCCGCCGGGCCGCAGGCCTACGACAGCGACGCCGCCCGCGCCCTCGCCGGCTACTCCGGCCACCTCAAGGAGGAGCAGGCCGCCCGGGTGTCCGCCGCCAGGAGGTGGAGGCTGGCCAAGGTGCCGCTGACCCCGCCCGCCCCGCCCGCCGTCAAACCGGAGATCACCAACCGGCCCGGCTTCGAGACCGACGGCGGCGACTCGCTGCCGCCCGTCTTCACGACCGTGCCCACCAAGGACCGGATCGTCTTCCTGACCATCGACGACGGCGCCGAGAAGGATCCCAAACTGCTGAAGATGATGCGGGACCTGCGCATCCCCTACAGCGCCTTCCTCAGCGACTACCTCGTCCGCACCGACTACCCGTACTTCAAGCGCATGCAGGGCCTGGGTGTCACGCTCAACAACCACACGCTCAACCACCGCTATCTGCCCGCGCTCTCCTACGAAGAGCAGCGGCACGAGATCTGCGACCAGCAGGACAAGATCGGCAAGTGGGCGGGCAAGCGGCCCCGGCTCTTCCGGCCGCCGTACGGCAACTACAACGAGGACACCCTGCGCGCGGCCCAGTCCTGCGGGATCAAGGCGGTGCCGCTGTGGGCGGCGGAGGCGTTCCCCGACCACATGGAGTGGCGCGAGTGGGACCGCGACCTGCACCCCGGCGACATCGTGCTCACGCACTTCCGGGGGCGCGAGGACTGGAAGGGCACGATGCCCGACATGATCCGGCAGGTCATGAAGGTCATCACCGACAAGGGGTACGCGGTGGCCAGGCTGGAGGACTACGTATGACCCGCGCGCACCGGCCGCCGGGCGGTCCGCTGACCGGTCTGCTGGCGGTCGGTGCGCTGATGGTGGCGCTGTTCGCGGCGGGCTGTGAGCGCCCCGCCGCCCCGATCGAACGGCTCGGCCGCATGGCGGCGACGAAGGTGACCGACGCCCGGCGCGGCTTCCCGCACCCCGGCGCGCCGCCGGGCCGCAGCCCCTGGCACGTCCACCCCGACGCGCTGCGCACCCCGCCCGCGCCCGGCCCGGCGGCCCCGTCCCGGACCCCGCCACGCCCCCTCTGCTTGGCACTCCGCTTGACCGAGTGCTAACCGCCGTCCTAGTCTCGCTTCTGGCACTCCCCACCGGAGAGTGCCAACACAGCGACGGGCAGGTCCGGCACCCGCGACGACGGATCCACCTGGTCGCCACCTCAGACAGTTAACCCCGTGAGATCTCCGAAGGGGGAGGTCGGATCGTGACGACCGCCAGCTCCAAGGTTGCCATCAAGCCGCTCGAGGACCGCATTGTGGTCCAGCCGCTCGACGCCGAGCAGACCACGGCCTCCGGCCTGGTCATTCCGGACACGGCCAAGGAGAAGCCCCAGGAGGGCGTCGTCCTGGCCGTGGGCCCGGGCCGGATCGAGGACGGCAAGCGCGTCGAACTCGACGTCGCCGTCGGTGACGTCGTGCTCTACAGCAAGTACGGCGGCACCGAGGTGAAGTACAACGGTGACGAGTACCTCGTCCTCTCGGCTCGCGACGTGCTCGCGATCATCGAGAAGTAATTCACCTCGAAGCGAATGCTTCTGAGCTGCGCCCCTGGCCACCCTGCTGACAGCCGGGCGGCGAGGGGCGCAGTTTTCGTATCACCAAGTTTCCGAGAGGGCTGAACCGCTCCCATGGCGAAGATCCTGAAGTTCGACGAGGACGCCCGTCGCGCCCTTGAGCGCGGCGTCAACAAGCTTGCCGACACGGTGAAGGTGACGATCGGCCCCAAGGGCCGCAACGTCGTCATCGACAAGAAGTTCGGCGCCCCCACCATCACCAACGACGGTGTCACCATCGCGCGCGAGGTCGAGCTCGACGACCCGTACGAGAACCTGGGCGCCCAGCTCGTGAAGGAGGTGGCGACCAAGACCAACGACATCGCGGGTGACGGCACCACCACCGCCACCGTGCTGGCCCAGGCGCTGGTCCGCGAGGGTCTGCGCAACGTCGCCGCCGGCGCCTCCCCGGCCGCCCTGAAGAAGGGCATCGACGCCGCCGTCAAGGCCGTCTCGCAGGAGCTGCTCGCCACCGCGCGTCCGATCGACGACAAGTCGGACATCGCCGCCGTGGCCGCGCTCTCCGCGCAGGACCAGCAGGTCGGTGAGCTCATCGCCGAGGCCATGGACAAGGTCGGCAAGGACGGTGTCATCACCGTCGAGGAGTCCAACACCTTCGGCCTGGAGCTGGAGTTCACCGAGGGCATGGCCTTCGACAAGGGCTACCTCTCCCCGTACATGGTCTCCGACCAGGAGCGTATGGAGGCCGTCCTCGACGACCCGTACATCCTGATCAACCAGGGCAAGATCTCCTCGATCCAGGACCTCCTGCCGCTTCTGGAGAAGGTCATCCAGGCCGGCTCCTCCAAGCCGCTCCTGATCATCGCCGAGGACGTCGAGGGTGAGGCCCTCTCCACCCTGGTCGTCAACAAGATCCGCGGCACGTTCAACGCCGTGGCCGTCAAGGCCCCGGGCTTCGGCGACCGCCGCAAGGCGATGCTCCAGGACATGGCCACCCTCACCGGTGCCACCGTCATCGCCGAGGAGGTCGGCCTCAAGCTCGACCAGGCCGGTCTGGACGTGCTGGGCTCCGCCCGCCGTGTGACCGTCACCAAGGACGACACCACGATCGTCGACGGCGGCGGCAACAGCGAGGACGTGGTCGGCCGCGTCGCGCAGATCAAGGCCGAGATCGAGTCCACGGACTCCGACTGGGACCGCGAGAAGCTCCAGGAGCGCCTCGCGAAGCTCGCCGGCGGCGTGTGCGTGATCAAGGTCGGCGCCGCCACCGAGGTGGAGCTGAAGGAGAAGAAGCACCGTCTGGAGGACGCCATCTCCGCGACCCGCGCCGCGGTCGAGGAGGGCATCGTCTCCGGTGGTGGCTCCGCGCTCGTCCACGCCGTCAAGGTCCTGGAGGGCAACCTCGGCAAGACCGGCGACGAGGCCACCGGTGTCGCGGTCGTCCGCCGCGCCGCCGTCGAGCCGCTGCGCTGGATCGCCGAGAACGCCGGCCTGGAGGGTTACGTCATCACCTCCAAGGTCGCCGAGCTCGACAAGGGCCAGGGCTTCAACGCCGCCACCGGCGAGTACGGCGACCTGGTCAAGGCCGGCGTCATCGACCCGGTCAAGGTGACGCGCTCCGCCCTGGAGAACGCCGCCTCCATCGCCTCCCTGCTGCTCACGACCGAGACCCTGGTCGTCGAGAAGCCGGCCGAGGAGGAGGCCGAGGCCGGTCACGGCCACGGTCACGGCCACAGCCACTGACGTGGTGACGCGCTGACGTCGTAAGAAGGTGAAGGCCCCCGTTCCCGCCACCGGCGGGGCGGGGGCCTTTCCCGTACGCCCGTCCGTCACGCCGAGTGGCGCAGCGCGGCCGGGTGCACCGGGTCCGCGAACGGCTTCCCCGAGGCGAACCGCTCCACCTCGTCCAGCGCCAGATCCGCCAACCGGTGCAGCTCGTTGCCGAGCGAACCGGCGATGTGCGGGGTCAGCAGGACGTTGGGCAGGTCGTACAAAGGGCTCTGGGCGCCGGGAAGTTCGGGCTCGGTGACGTCCAGTACGGCGTGCAGGCGCCCCGACAGCAGCTCGCCGAGCAGCGCGGGCCCGTCCACCAGGGAGCCGCGCGCGGTGTTGATCAGGGTCGCCCCGTCCGGCATCGCGGCCAGCTGACGGGCGCCGATCATCCGCTCGGTGGCCGGGAGCCGCGGCGCGTGGACCGAGACGACACTGCTGCGGGCGCACAGCTCGTCCAGCGGGACCGCCTCCACCCCCAGCCGGGCCGCCTCGGCCGCGTCGACGTACGGGTCGTGGAGCAGCACCCGGAAGTCGAAGGGGCGCAGCAGCTCGATCACCCGGCGGCCGATCCGGGAGGCGCCGACAAGGCCGACCGTACGGCGGTAGTTGCCGGTGCCGTCCCCCTCGCGCAGCCAGTCGTGCGGGGCGCGCAGCTCCGCGTACCGCCGGGCCGAGGCCAGCACGCGTTTGCCCGCGAAGAGGATCGCGGCCAGCGTGTACTCGGCGACCGGCAGCGCGTTGGCCGCCGCCGTCGAGGTCACCGCGATGCCCCGCTCCCAGCACGCGTCGGTGATGTGGTGCTTCACCGACCCGGCGGCGTGCACGACGGCCCGCAGCCGGGGCGCCGAGGCCAGTACCCCGGCCGTGAGCGGCGGCGCTCCCCAGCAGGTCAGCAGCACTTCGGCCTCGGCCAGCGCCGCCGCGACGGCCGGCGCGGGCGCCGGGAGTTCATGGGCGACGAGGTACGGGTCGGTCCGGGCGAGCGCGGCGAGACGGCTGCGGTGCCGGTCGGTGAGCAGCCGCTCGGCGATCCCGGGGCCCATGGCGAGGAGGACGGCGGGGCGGTTGTCAGTGGTGGGGTGCATGGTGGAACTCGGGCTCCTCACGGGGGCGTTGTCCATGGGTAACCGGCCGCGGGTCCGTCCGGTCACTTGGCGCTGCCCGCGGTGAGACCGGCCTTCCAGTGCCGCTGGAGGGCGACGAAGGCGGTGACGAGGGGGAGGAGGAAGTTGTTCCGGAAGGGCTTCACCAGGACGGGGATCAGCACCGACCAGCAGCTGTTGACCAGTCCTCCCCGGCCGGCGAGCGGACCACGGCCGAGCTCGTCCTCGACGGCGGCCCCGACCGGGGCGCGCGTCCCGGCCCCGGTCCCGCGCCCACGGAAGGCCGGCCGCTCACTGCGGGCCGTACTTGCGGCCCGTCCGCGAGGTGACCCCGCCCAGCAGTCCGCGCGGGGCCAGCTTCACCACACCCATGAGCGCCTTGTAGCGCGGGTCCGGGATCGACAGCGTCTTCCCGCGCGCGAGGTCGGAGAGCGCGGTCGACACCAGCTTGTCGGCATCCAGCCACATCCAGTTGGGGATGTTGTCGGTGCCCATCCCGGCCCGCTGGTGGAACTCCGTCCGTACGAAGCCGGGGCACAGCGCCATCAGCCGCACCCCCGATCCGGCCAGGTCGCGCGCCGCGCCCTGGGTGAACTGCACGACCCACGCCTTGGACGCGCCATAGGTGCCGCGCGGCACGAACGCGGCGACCGAGGCGACGTTGACGACCCCGCCGCGCCCGCGCTCGCGCATGCCCCCAGTCGCGGCCGACGTCAGCCGCAGCACCGCCTCGATGTGCACCTTCAGCATCTTGAGCTCGTCGTCCATGGACACGTCCAGGTAGCGGCCCTTGTTGCCGAACCCGGCGTTGTTCACCAGCAGGTCGACCGGCTTGCGGCGCTCCGCGAGCCGGGCCTCGACCGACGCGATGCCGTCCTCCGCGGACAGGTCGGCGACCAGCACCTCGACCTCCACGCCGTGCCGGTCGTGCAGCTCGGTGGCCTGCTCCCGCAGCCGCTTGCCGTCGCGGGCCACCACCACCAGATCGTGCCCGTCCCTGGCCAGCCGCCGCGCGAAGGCGGCCCCGATCCCCGCGGTGGCTCCCGTAATCAGTGCAGTCGTCATAGGCGCACGTTAACGTCCCGCGTGTGTCAGCGGTGTGACGGCCCGTGCGCTCAGGAGACCGGCCGGGCGGCCCGCCGCTCCAGGTACCTGCGTACGGCCTCGTGGTCCTCCGCGGGCATCGCCTCGCCCGCCGCCGACGTGCGCGGCAGCAGCTCCCGCTCGGTGGTGAACGCCCGGAACCAGAAGGCCACCGACACCTCGTGCACGGGCCGGTGGACGACCTCGATCGCGTCGCCCGCGCGTATCTCGCCCTCCTCGATCACCCGCAGATACGCACCGGGGGCGCCCGCCCGTGTGAACCGCCTGACCCACCCCTGCTCGCCCAGGGTGCCCGCGAACGTACGGCAGGGAATGCGCGCGCGGGACACCTCCAGGACCACGTCCGGGCCGATCCGCCAGCGCTCGCCGATCCGGGCGTCACTGACGTCCACCCCGCTGGTGGTGAGGTTCTCGCCGAAGATCCCGCCGGGCAGCTCGCGGCCCAGCTCCTTCTCCCAGGCGTCGAGATCCTCGCGCGCGTAGGCGTAGACCGCCTGGTGCTCGCCTCCGTGGTGGCGCTGGTCGCACACGTCGTCGCCCGCGACACCGCTGGCGCCCACACCCCTGGGGCCCGGCCGGAAGATCCCCACCGCGCCCTCCACCGGCCGCTTGCCGATGCCCGTGAGGCCACCCTCGGCATCGGTGTACTCGACGACCCTGGCGCGGCCCACGTTGACAGACAGAAGCTTCATGGCGCGCACGCTAACCCGAGCTCTCTCAAAGCAGCTACTCAATATGCCGCGTTACCCCCAAGTACCCCTTATGCTCGTAAAGTGATCGAGGCCCGTCATCTCCGTGTCCTGCGCGCCGTCGCCGCCACCGGCTCCTTCTCGGCCGCCGCGCGCGAGCTCGGCTGCACCCAGCCCGCCGTCAGCCAGCAGATGAAGGCCCTCGAAGCGTCCGCCGGTACCCCGCTGCTGATCCGCACCGGCCGTGAGACCCGGCTCACCCAGGCCGGCGAGGTCCTGGTGCGCCACGCCTCCGGCATCCTCGCGGGCCTGACCGCCGCCGAGGAGGAGGTCGCGGCCATCGCGGGTCTGCGCGCGGGCCGGGTCCGGCTCGTCTCCTTCCCCAGCGGCTCGTCCACCCTGGTGCCCAGCGCCCTGGCCGCGCTGCGCGCCGCCCATCCCGGCACCCGTGTCTCCCTGGTCGAGGCCGAGCCGCCGCGCTCGGTGGAGATGCTGCGCGACGGCGACTGCGACATCGCGCTGGCCTTCCGGTACGGGGCGGCCACCGCGGAGGAGTGGGACGACCTGGTCGTGCGCCCGCTGCTGATCGACCGCCTGGTCGGCCTGGTCCCCGACGGCCACCGGCTGGCCGGCGGCGGCACGGTCGACATCCGTGAGCTGGCCGACGAGCCGTGGATCGCGGGCTGTCCGCGCTGCCGGCGTCAGCTCGTCGAGGTCTGCGAGGAGGCCGGCTTCACCCCGCGCATCGACTTCGCGACCGACGACTACCCGGCGGTGATCGGGCTGGTCGGGGCCGGCCTCGGGGTCGCGGTGCTGCCGGAGCTGGCGATCTCCTCGGTACGCCCCAAGGGCGCCCGGACGGTCACGGTGGAGCCCGCCGTCGAGCGCGAGATCGTCGCGCTCACCCTGCCCGACCTGGCCCGGGTCCCGGCCGTCGCGGCCACCCTGGACGAGCTGGCGGGAGCCGCCGCCCGCACCTGAGCTTCGGGGCGCCCGGAAGCGCGGCACCGGCGCGGGGCGCACGCCACCCGCGCGGGACACCGCCCCTCAGGTGTGCCACCGCGCCGCGCGCTGCCCGCCGGAACCCGGCGCCACCGGTCGGTGGTGCGTCGGCGGTGTACTGCCCGGGGCTGCGCCATCCGGCGCAGGAACGTTTCTGCGAAAGTGGGTGCGGCCCGGTGCTAGCCGTGCCCCCGGTCGCCCCCCGCGCCCGTCGCCGTCACCAGCCGGTTGCGCGCCCTGCCCATCAGCTCCTCGCGCTCGTCCTCGGTGAGTCCGCCCCACACCCCGTAGGGCTCACGGACCGCCAGGGCGTGGGCGGCGCACTGGGCGCGTACCGGGCAGCGCATGCACACCTCTTTCGCCGAGTTCTCGCGCGCACTCCTGGCCGCGCCGCGTTCGCCCTCCGGGTGGAAGAAGAGGGAGCTGTCGACCCCGCGGCATGCGGCGAGGAGCTGCCAGTCCCACAGATCGGCGTTCGGTCCGGGAAGGCGGGAGAAATCTGCCATTGCTCATATCCCCTTGAAGCCGTGCCTGAGGTGGATGGGCCGGGTACCCCGGATCACTGGGGTGTACCGACGAACGTACATCTACGGTGTAAGTAGATGTAAATATGACTCATTGCGAATCTAGCCACAGACACCAGAAAAAGGGAAGAAAAGCCGCTAAATGGGGCATACCTCCAAGCGAACGACGGGCGACCCGCGATGCGCGCCCGGCGCACACGGCCCCTCACGTAGAGTGCCGAAGGCGCCCGTCCGACCCGTAACTCTTTCGAGTGACCGTCGTTGAGAGTGCGGAGCGGTTGAGAGAACAAGCGCTCGGGCAGGTGTCCGAGAGCGTCAATCGCGCAGGTGACGATACGTAACCAGCCTGGAGGCTCAAGGTGACGCGCAGCAGCTGTGAGAGCCGCGGAGGAGAGACATGACATCCGTCCTCGTCTGCGACGACTCCCCGCTTGCCCGAGAGGCGCTCCGTCGCGCGGTGGCCACCGTGCCCGGCGTGGAGCGTGTGACGACGGCGGCCAACGGCGAGGAAGTCCTCCGCCGCTGGGGCGCCGACCGCTCGGACCTCATTCTGATGGACGTACGCATGCCCGGTCTGGGCGGCGTGGAGACCGTCCGACGGCTGCTGTCCGCGGACCCCGGCGCCCGCATCATCATGCTGACGGTCGCCGAGGACCTCGACGGAGTGGCGCTCGCCGTCGCCGCCGGCGCCCGCGGCTATCTGCACAAGGACGCCTCGCGCGCGGAGTTGCGGGCGACCGTCACCCAGGCGCTCGCCGACCCGACCTGGCGGCTGGCCCCGCGCAGACTGCGCTCGGCCGAGATGGGCGCGGCGCCCACGCTCACCGCGCGCGAGATCCAGGTGCTCGAAGGCATGAGCCACGGACGGTCCAACGCCGAGATCGGGCGCGAGCTGTTCCTCTCCGAGGACACGGTGAAGACGCACGCGAGGCGGCTGTTCAAGAAGCTCGGCGCCTCGGACCGGGCACATGCCGTGGCGCTCGGTTTCCGCTGGGGCCTGGTGCGCTGACCGGCCCACGGCGTGGTCGGCCGGATCCCCGTCCGCCGTCGGCGGGCGGGTCCGTCCCCCCACTCCGTGGAGCGGCGTGTGACGCTTCGCGCGCGATGCCGCATCCTTGAAGGTGTGGAGTTCCTCGGGGACGAGTCGGTCGAGCGGGAGGGGAGGGCGCAGGAGATGACTTCCGGCGCACCTGCTCATAACGCTTCGGTGCACAACTACGGGCGCGGTGCCACGGATTCTGCGACGCCGGGGCACCATGGACCGATGCGCGACGACGAGCCAACGGTGATCGGTGCACTCGTTCACCGTGCCGTCGACGGCGACGAACAGGCCACGCATGATCTGCTGGCCCATGTTCACCCGCTCGCGCTGCGCTACTGCCGCACCCGGCTGAACCGTCTGCCGGGTGATGCTCGCCACTTCGTGGAGGACCTCGCGCAGGAGGTCTGTGTCGCCGTGCTCATGGCGCTGCCACGCTACCGGGACACCGGGCGGCCCTTCGAGGCCTTCGTGTTCGCCATCGCCTCCCACAAGGTCGCCGACCTCCAGCGGGCGGCGATGCGCCACCCCGGCTCCACGGCGGTGCCCTCCGACGAGATGCCCGAGCGGCCCGACGACTCGCTGGGTCCCGAGGAGCGCGCGCTGCTCAGCAGCGACGCGGAGTGGGCCAAGAAACTCCTCGCCAACCTGCCGGAGAACCAGCGCGAACTGCTGGTGCTGCGGGTCGCCGTCGGCCTCACGGCCGAGGAGACCGGCCAGATGCTCGGGATGTCGCCGGGCGCCGTCCGGGTCGCCCAGCACCGCGCGCTGAGCCGGCTGCGGGCGCTCGCCGAGCAGTAGTTCCGGCCCGTCCCGGTCCCGGCCGGCCTTCTTTCACCCGTACGGCCGTACGAGGCGCATGCACGCGTAGCGACCCGTCGCTCCCCGCGCGCGCATCCGCACCCCCCGTGTCGGTGTGAACGTACAAAGAATCGGGTTGATCTTGTTCATGGAATGAGACACCGCGCCAGCCCGTTAGCATGGACATCCGCACCGATCAAGGCCATGGGGAAGGTGTCATGACTGCAAACGTCGACGGAGTGCCCGAGAAATTCGCGATGCTCGGGCTGACATACGACGACGTGCTGCTGCTGCCGGGCGCGTCCGACATGGCGCCCGACCAGATCGACACCTCCTCGTACCTCTCGAAGAACGTGAAGGTGAACGTCCCGCTGCTGTCCGCGGCGATGGACAAGGTCACCGAGGCGCGCATGGCCATCGCGATGGCCCGCCAGGGCGGCGCAGGTGTCCTGCACCGCAACCTCTCGATCGAGGACCAGGCCAACCAGGTCGACCTGGTCAAGCGCTCCGAGTCCGGCATGGTGACCGACCCGATCACGGTCCACCCGGACGCGACGCTGCGCGAGGCCGACGAGCTGTGCGCCAAGTTCCGCATCAGCGGCGTCCCGGTCACCGACCCGGCGGGCAAGCTGCTCGGCATCGTCACCAACCGCGACATGGCCTTCGAGTCCGACCGCTCGCGCCAGGTGCGCGAGGTCATGACCCCGATGCCGCTGGTCACCGGCAAGGTCGGCATCTCCGGTGTGGACGCGATGGAGCTGCTGCGCCGCCACAAGATCGAGAAGCTGCCGCTGGTCGACGACGCCGGCATCCTCAAGGGCCTGATCACGGTCAAGGACTTCGTGAAGGCCGAGAAGTACCCGAACGCGGCCAAGGACAAGGAAGGCCGGCTGATCGTCGGCGCCGCCGTCGGTGTCGCGGGCGACGCCTACGAGCGCGCCCAGGCGCTCATCGAGGTCGGAGTCGACTTCATCGTCGTCGACACCGCCCACGGCCACTCCCGGCTGGTCGGCGACATGGTCGCCAAGATCAAGTCGAACGCGGGGGGTGCCGATGTCATCGGCGGCAACATCGCCACCCGTGACGGCGCCCAGGCGCTGATCGACGCGGGCGTCGACGGCATCAAGGTCGGCGTCGGCCCCGGCTCCATCTGCACCACCCGTGTCGTCGCCGGTATCGGCGTCCCGCAGGTCACCGCGATCTACGAGGCCTCGCTCGCCGCCAAGGCCGCGGGCGTCCCGGTCATCGGCGACGGCGGCCTGCAGTACTCGGGCGACATCGCCAAGGCCCTGGTCGCGGGCGCCGACACGGTGATGCTCGGCTCGCTCCTCGCGGGCTGCGAGGAGTCCCCGGGCGAGCTGCTGTTCATCAACGGCAAGCAGTTCAAGTCGTACCGGGGCATGGGTTCGCTCGGCGCGATGCAGTCCCGCGGCGACCGCAAGTCCTTCTCCAAGGACCGCTACTTCCAGGAGGGCGTCGCCTCCGACGAGAAGCTGGTCCCCGAGGGCATCGAGGGCCAGGTGCCCTACCGCGGCCCGCTCTCCGCGGTCGTCCACCAGCTGGTCGGCGGCCTGCGCCAGTCGATGTTCTACGTCGGCGGCCGGACCGTCCCGGAGCTCCAGGCCAACGGCCGGTTCGTCCGGATCACCTCGGCGGGCCTCAAGGAGAGCCACCCGCACGACATCCAGATGACGGTCGAGGCGCCGAACTACACCAAGCGCTGACCACGCCCACGCGCGCGTGGACCGAGTGAGGGGCGGCCCCGGATTTCCGGGTCCGCCCCTCGCCCGTATGTCGGTGACACACATGTCGGGGATACTGGTCCGGCAGACGTAGAGGGAAAGGCCCACACAACGTGACTGAGATCGAGATCGGGCGCGGCAAGCGCGGACGCAGGGCGTACGCGTTCGACGACATCGCCATCGTCCCGAGCCGCCGCACCCGGGACCCGAAGGAGGTCTCGATCGCCTGGCAGATCGACGCCTACCGGTTCGAGCTGCCGTTCCTGGCCGCCCCCATGGACTCCGTCGTGTCGCCGCAGACCGCGATCCGCATCGGTGAGCTCGGCGGTCTGGGCGTGCTGAACCTCGAAGGCCTGTGGACCCGGTACGAGGACCCGCAGCCGCTGCTCGACGAGATCGACCAGATGGACGAGGACGCCGCGACCCGCCGCCTCCAGGAGATCTACGCCGCCCCGATCAAGGAAGAGCTGATCGGGCAGCGCATCAAGGAGGTGCGCGACTCCGGTGTGGTCACCGCCGCCGCGCTCTCGCCGCAGCGCACGGCCCAGTTCTCCAAGGCCGTGGTAGACGCGGGTGTCGACATCTTCGTCATCCGCGGCACGACCGTCTCGGCGGAGCACGTCTCGGGCGCGGCCGAGCCGCTCAACCTCAAGCAGTTCATCTACGAGCTGGACGTCCCGGTGATCGTCGGCGGCTGCGCCACGTACACCGCGGCCCTGCACCTGATGCGCACCGGCGCGGCCGGCGTCCTGGTGGGCTTCGGCGGCGGCGCCGCGCACACCACGCGCAACGTCCTGGGCATCCAGGTCCCGATGGCCACCGCCGTCGCCGACGTGGCCGCGGCCCGCCGCGACTACATGGACGAGTCCGGCGGCCGGTACGTGCACGTGATCGCGGACGGCGGTGTCGGCTGGTCCGGCGACCTGCCCAAGGCGATCGCCTGCGGCGCCGACGCGGTGATGATCGGCTCCCCGCTGGCCCGCGCCACGGACGCGCCCGGCCGGGGCCACCACTGGGGCATGGAGGCCGTCCACGAGGACGTGCCGCGCGGCAAGCTGGTCGACCTGGGCATCGTGGGCACCACCGAGGAGATCCTCACCGGTCCCTCGCACATCCCGGACGGCTCGATGAACTTCTTCGGCGCCCTGCGCCGCTCGATGGCCACCACCGGCTACAGCGAGCTCAAGGAGTTCCAGCGCGTCGAGGTGACGGTGGCGGACGCGCAGCACAAGCGCTGACACCTGCCACGCGCGCGTGGGCCTCGGCCGGCGCACGTAACCCGTATGCGTGAGGGCCCGGACCGTTCGACGGTCCGGGCCCTCACGCGTGTACGGGGGGTTACGCGGCGGCCTTCTTGGAGCCGGAGAACGCGGCGAACGCGGCGATCGCGAAGAACAGGAACGTCATCGGGTCGGCGTCGGCCTTCCAGGCGTCGTTCACCAGGCTCAGGTGCTGGAACAGCAGCTCGGAGGTGCTGACGGGAAGCTGCTTGGAGCCGAGGACGGCCTCGCCGACCAGCTGGCCCGCGTAGACCGCGCCGAGGGCGAGGACCGCGCTGAGCACCGGCAGGGCGGGGTTGCGTCCGCCGACCTTGCCCGAGGCCCAGCCGATCAGGAAGCCGACACCGACGGCCGCGTAGCCGATCTCGTGCTCGGTGGCGCCGATCAGCGCGCCGTAGACACCCGCGGTGACGACGGCGACGACGACCGCCGTGACCAGGCCGCCGGCGAAGTTGTCGCGCACCGGCGCGGGCGGCGGGGCCGGGACGAAGCCCGGAAACTCCTGCTGAGGCTGCTGAGGTTGCTGGGGCGGTGGAAAGGACTGGCTCATCTTCGGATCCCCCCGAGGTAAGTGAAGGCGCGAGCCCGAGAATGCGCACGGCTGTGCGATCGGGCGACCCGAAGAGTAGCAATCGCCCGAGGCCGCGGGGATCACATTTCAGAGTCGGTGGGCGGCGCCCCCGGGGGTGACACCGCGTGTGTCGAGCAGCAACTGCGCCTTGACCGTGAGCCCTTGCAGGTCGTACGTGCGGTGGTGCTGGAGCAGCACGGTGAGGTCGGCGTTGGCCGCCGCTTCGTAGAGCGAGTCGGCGCGCGGCACGGGCTGGTCGCGCACGCGCCAGTCCGGGACGTACGGGTCGTGGTAGCTCACCGCCGCGCCGAGGTCGATGAGCCGCCCCGCGATCTCGGCGGCGGGGGAGCCCTCCAGATCGGCGAGGTCGGGCTTGTACGTCACGCCGAGCAGCAGGACGCGCGCGCCCCGGGCGGACTTGCCGTGTTCGTTCAGGAGCGTGGTGGAGCGCTGGATGACGTACTGCGGCATACGGGCGTTGATCTCCCGCGCCAGCCCCACCATCCGCAGGCCCGTGTACGGCAGCGGGGTCGGGTCGAGCGGTACGCCGTGGCCGCCGACACCGGGGCCGGGGCGGAACGGCTGGAAGCCGAACGGCTTGGTCTCGGCGCACCGGATCACGTCCCACAGGTCCACACCCATGTCGTGGCAGAGCACGGCCATCTCGTTGACGAGCGCGATGTTGACCTGGCGGTAGTTGGTCTCCAGGAGCTTGGCCATCTCGGCCTCCCGGGTGCCTCGGGCACGTACGACCTTGTCGGTGAGCCGCCCGTAGAACGCGGCTGCGGACTCGGTGCAGGCGGGGGTGAGACCCCCGATGACCTTGGGGATGGCGGCGAAACCGTGGGTGCGGTTGCCGGGGTCGAGGCGGCTGGGGGAGTAGGCGAGGTGGAAGTCGCGCCCGGCCCGCAGCCCCGAGCCCGACTCCAGCAGCGGACGCAGGAAGTCCTCGGTGGTGCCGGGGTAGGCGGCGGACTCCAGGATCACGGTGGTGTGCGGGCGCAGCCGGGCCGCCAGGGTGCGGGCCGCGTCGGCGACGGCGCCGAGGTCCGGGGTCCGGTCGGCGCCGAGCGGGGTGGGGGCGCAGATCACGGCGGTACGGACCCGGCCGAGCTCGGCCGGGTCGCCGGCGGTCCGGAAGCCCCCCGAGAGCATCCGGCGCAGTTCGGCGGCGGAGAGCGAGCCGTCGACCGGGGGCCGCCCGGCGCGGAGCTCGGCGAGCACTTGAGGGTCGGTGTCGTGGCCGATGGTCTCGATGCCCGCGGCGGCGGCGGCCTGGGCGAGGGGCAGTCCTAGGTGGCCGAGTCCGATGACGGCGAGGTCTGCGGGCATGCGGGTGACCGTCCTTCCCTTAACCGGAGGGGACATGACGCGCAAGCCCTGTGGACAGAATGAGCGTTACGCAATGTCAGACTAAGAGTAAATATGACCGTTATGCCGTATTGCCGGGCCCGCGTTGTCCGAGTGTTGTCCACAGGCGGTGGCCGATGTCGGTGGTCGCGTCCAGAATCGAGTGTGTGAGCCAGACCACCCCGATCAACGGGAGGCACCCGTGAGGACAGCGACACTGGGACCGGTGCAGCGCGCCGAAGCGCTCGCCGCCATGGCCGAGCGCGAGCTCGACGTGCTGGTCGTCGGCGGCGGGGTGGTCGGCGCGGGCACCGCGCTGGACGCCGTGACCCGAGGACTCTCGACCGGCCTCGTCGAGGCGCGGGACTGGGCCTCGGGCACCTCCAGCCGGTCGAGCAAGCTGATCCACGGCGGGCTGCGCTATCTGGAGATGCTGGACTTCACGCTGGTGCGCGAGGCACTGAAGGAGCGCGGGCTGCTCCTGGAGCGCCTCGCCCCGCACCTGGTGAAACCGGTGCCGTTCCTCTACCCCCTCCAGCACAAGGGCTGGGAGCGGTGGTACGCGGGCTCGGGCGTGGCGCTGTACGACACGATGTCGGTGTCGTCCGGCCATGGCCGGGGCCTGCCGGTCCACCGCCACCTCTCCCGCCGCGGCGCCCTGCGGGTCGCCCCCTGCCTCAAGCGGGAAGCGCTGGTAGGCGCGCTTCAGTACTACGACGCGCAGATGGACGACGCGCGCTTCGTGGCCACGCTGGTGCGCACGGCGGCGAGCTACGGCGCGCATACCGCCAACCGGGCCCGGGTGACCGGGTTCCTGCGCGAGGGCGAGCGCGTGGTCGGAGCGCGGGTGCGCGACGTGGAGGGCGGCGGGGAGTACGAGGTCCGCGCCAAACAGATCGTGAACGCCACCGGGGTGTGGACGGACGACACCCAGGCGATGGTCGGCGAGCGCGGACAGTTCCACGTCCGGGCCTCCAAGGGCATCCATCTGGTCGTGCCCAAGGACCGCATCCACTCCACGACCGGCCTCATCCTGCGCACCGAGAAGTCGGTGCTCTTCGTGATCCCCTGGGGCCGCCACTGGATCGTGGGCACGACCGACACCGACTGGGACCTGGACAAGGCCCACCCGGCGGCCTCCAGCGCGGACATCGACTACCTCCTCGAACACGTCAACTCCGTCCTCGCGGTGCCCCTGACCCGGGACGACGTCCAGGGGGTCTACGCCGGTCTGCGCCCCCTGCTCGCCGGGGAGTCGGACGCCACCAGCAAGCTCTCCCGCGAGCACACGGTGGCGCACCCGGTGCCGGGTCTCGTGGTCATCGCCGGCGGCAAGTACACGACGTACCGGGTGATGGCGAAGGACGCGGTGGACGAGGCGGTGCACGGCCTGGACCAGCGGGTCGCGGCCTGCGTCACCGAGGACGTGCCCCTGCTCGGCGCGGAGGGCTACCGGGCGCTGTGGAACGCGCGGGCGAGGACGGCCGCCCGCACCGGTCTGCATGTGGTCCGAGTGGAGCACCTGTTGAACCGGTACGGATCGCTGGCCGAGGACCTCATCGAGCTGATCGTGGCCGACCCCTCGCTGGGCGAGCCGCTCGGCGCGGCGGAGGACTATCTGCGCGCCGAGATCGTCTACGCCGCGTCCCACGAGGGCGCCCGGCATCTCGACGACGTCCTGACCCGGCGCACCCGGATCTCCATCGAGACCTTCGACCGGGGCACGCGGTCGGCCCGGGAGTGCGCGGAGCTGATGGCGCCGGTCCTCGGCTGGGACACCAAGCAGATCGACAAGGAGGTGGAGCACTACGAGAAGAGGGTGGAGGCGGAGCGTGAGTCGCAGCGCCAGCCGGACGACCTGACGGCGGACGCGGCGCGGCTGGGCGCGCCGGACATCGTGCCGCTCTAGAGGGAGTCCGATGGAGGGAGGGACGGCCGGGGCCGGTGGTTGGCCGCCGGGCAGAACTCGGAGTCGAGCAGCGAGAGTTCGAGGGAGGGGTTGAGTGTGATGTCCGAGTTGATGCGGAAAACGGCGGTGTGGCGACCGTCGGCGGTGGCCGCCGCGCGGACCAGACTGCCGGATATACGGCCGTTGTGGCCCCAGACCGTGAGGCCGCAGGAGAGCCGCTCGGGGTAGACCCCGAGGCCGTAGACGCCGTTGGTGGCCGCGGTGTCGAGCAGTTCGCGCTGCTGGGGCGCGGGCAGCAAAGCACCGCCGAGCAGGGCGGCGTAGAAACGGCTCAGGTCGGCGAGGGTCGATATGAGTTCACCGGCGGCCCCGGCCGGGCGCGGGTCGAGCTCGGTGACGTCGTGGCCGCCGGGGGAGTAGGCGCGGCTGTGCGGGGAGGGGAGCGTGGTGCGGGCGCCCGGGAACGAGGTGCCGGCGAGGTGGAGGGGGGTGATGATGCGACGCTCGGCTTCGGCGGCGTAGGTATGGCCGGTGACTTGCTGAACGACCATGCCCAGAACGACGTAGTTGGTGTTGGAGTAGGCGTAGATGCCCGGCGGCCCGGGGTAGTGCGTGAGCGCGGTGTGAACAGCTTGTGAGGGGGTGAGGGGAACCGGAGCGGTGCTGTCCGCCGTGTAGGGGAACAGACCGCTGGTGTGGGAGAGCAAGGAGCGCAGGGTGAGGTGGCGGCCGTCGTTTCCATGGCCGCGTACCAGGCCCGGCAGGTGCTGTTCCACCGTGTCGTCGAGGCGCAGCCTGCCCTCGGCGGCCAGCTGGAGCACCACCGTGGCGACGAAGGACTTGGTGACGCTGCCCGCCCGGAAACGGTCGGCGCGGCCGAGCCCGGCCCCGGCCGTTCCGAAGCGGGAGCGGTCGCCGTCGTCGGTGAGGAGCGCCGCTGCCGGGGTACCCGTGCGGGCGACCAGCCGTGCCAGCGCCGTGGCCTGTGGGTCTTTCAGACCGGTACGGTCCGGTTCGGCAGGCGGGTCGGTCATGCCCAGGCCACAGAGCACCATGGCCAGCGGCATGGTGAGCAGCGCCCGGAGTCTCGGCACGGTGGTGGTCCCCCTTCCCCGGACATCTTGGCGGACGGCGGACCCGGGACAATCATTGGTCCCGGCGTGAGAGACAATGGACGCTCTGCCAGGGCGGGTGCCGCTCCCCCGGGGGCCAACCCCCGGACCCCCGGCAGCAGAAGCAGGTCGGAGCGGTGAACCGGGCCGCCTCACGAGGCAAGTTGCGGGGAGCCGTCGGCCGGGACGCGGTCGGTGCGGGCGCGGATCAGGGATCGCAGAGGGGACGCATGTCGGAGGCGGAGCAGTCGCGGGAGCCCCAGCGGGACGAGCGGAAGGAGTCCGGCGGGAAAGCCGAGGGCCGACTCCTGGCCGAGCGGTACCGGCTCGGGGATGTGCTCGGCCGTGGTGGCATGGGCACGGTCTGGCGGGCCGTCGACGAGACGCTGGGCCGTACCGTCGCCGTCAAGGAGCTGCGCTTCCCCAGCAGCATCGACGAGGAGGAGAAGCGCCGGCTGATCACGCGCACCCTGCGTGAGGCCAAGGCCATCGCCCGGATCCGCAACACCAGCGCGGTGACGGTCTACGACGTCGTGGACGAGGACGACCGGCCGTGGATCGTCATGGAGCTCGTCGAGGGCAAGTCCCTCGCCGAAGCGGTGCGCGAGGACGGGGTGCTGACGCCCCGCCGGGCCGCCGAGGTCGGGCTCGCCATCCTCGACGTGCTGCGCTCCGCGCACCGCCAGGGCATCCTGCACCGCGACGTGAAGCCGTCCAACGTGCTGATCGCCGAGGACGGCCGGGTCGTGCTCACCGACTTCGGCATCGCCCAGGTCGAGGGCGACCCGTCCATCACCTCGACGGGCATGCTCGTCGGCGCGCCCTCGTACATCTCGCCGGAGCGCGCCCGTGGCCACAAGCCCGGCCCGGCCGCCGACCTGTGGTCGCTGGGCGGCCTGCTCTACGCGTGCGTGGAGGGCGTCCCGCCGTACGACAAGGGCTCCGCCATCGCCACGCTGACCGCGGTGATGACCGAGCCGGTGGACCCGCCGGCGAACGCGGGGCCGCTCCTGGAGAAGGTCATCTACGGCCTGCTCGCCAAGGACCCCGAGCAGCGGCTCGACAACGAGGCGGCGCGCGCGCTGCTCACCGAGGTGCTGCACGCACCCGAGCACGCCGTACGGCCGCCGGAGCCGGTGTCGTCCGAGGTGACCCGGGTCGTCGCGCTGCCGCCCGTGCCCGGCGAGCCCAAGGGCGACGCGGGTGCCAAGGCGAAGGAGGTGGCCGACGCGGCTGCCGACCGGATGCGCGGCGCCTTCAAGTCCGTACGGAACGCTGCGGTGGCGGCGCAGGCCACGGCCAAGGACGCCAGGGACGCCAAGGGCAAGGCCAAGGCCAAGGAGAGGGCGAAGCCGAGGGGCGGGATCGCGGCAGGGGCCGTCGGGCCGGTCGCTTCCGTCGGATCGGTGCCCGTTGGGCCGTCGGCTCCGTCCGGACCGCCCGCGCCGGTGCGGGCCCCGCTCACCGACGTCGTCCCGCGGCGCACCCTGGTGATCATCGCGGTGGTGGCGGCGCTGGCCGTGCTCGGGACGGTGCTCGCGGTCGCGCTCAGCGGTGGTGACGACAAGGGCAACGACGGCAAGAGCGGCAGCAAGGCGTCCAGCGGCGTCACCGCGGGAAGCGGCGGCAGCGGCAAGACCAGCGGCGGCCAGGGCACGGGTCAGGGCACCGGCCGGCGGGGCCAGGGCCAGACCCAGACACAGGGTCAGACGCAGGGCCAGGGTCAGGGTCAGAGCGGCGGCAAGACGCCCGCGCCCTCCCAGTCCTCCGGGGCCCAGTCCTCCGGGTCCCAGTCCTCCGGGTCCGGGGGCAACGGCGGCGGCGCGGGCGCCAATCTGCCCAGCGGCTACACCATGGTCTCCGACGCCGACTTCCACTTCTCCATGGCCATGCCCGCCGGCTTCCACCGCGTCGGCATAGCCGGGGACAACTCGGGCGGGATATACGCGGCGGGCGGCGGCTTCCCGCGCGTCCAGGTCGACTTCAACGCGAAGCCGACCGACGACGCCCGCCGGGCCTGGCTGGAGCTGGCCGGCGCGGTCGCCGGAAGCAGCAGCAACTACCACCTGCTCGGCATCCAGAAGGTCGACTACAAGGGGTACCCGACGGTCGCCGACTGGCAGTTCGAGCGCGACCAGAGCGGCGAGCGGGTCCGGATTCTCAACCGCGGCTTCAAGGTCGACGGCTCGCACGGTTACGCGATCATGGTGACCTGCAAGACGGCCGAGTGGGACGGTGACGCGTGCGTGACGCTGCGCAAGACGGCGTTCGACACGTTCAGCCCCAAGGACTGAGCAGGCCACGTATCGTGAGAGCCCGCGAACCGTACGCAGCCACAATGAGCCGGTAAACGACCGGAATTGACGGGTTCCGGGGGACAGCACGCTGTGGGGAGGCGATGTGGACGACTACGCGGGTCGGGTGCTCGCCGACCGCTATCGGCTGCCCCTGCCCTCCTCCGACGAGTACGAGCCGGTCGAGACCCGGGCCTTTGACACCTACAGCGGCCAGGAAGTGCTGGTGCGGCAGGTGCCGCTGCCGGAGGTCGTGGACGCCGAGGTGCAGGGCGCGGACGGGCGGTACGGGGACGGGTACGGAGCCGGAGCGGCGCGGCGGCCCGCCAACCCGGCGCTGCGGCGGGCGATCGAGGCCGCCCAGGCAGCCGCGCAGATCCCCGACCACCCGCGGCTCGACCAGGTCTTCGACGTCTTCGCGGAGGACGGCTCGCTGTGGATCGTCAGCGAGCTGGTCACGGCCCGGCCGCTGGCGGCGCTCCTCGCCGAGCAGCCGATGGCGCCTTACCGGGCGGCGGAGGTCGCCTCCGATGTGCTGACCGCGCTGCGCGTGCTGCACGCGCACGGCTGGACGCACCGCAACATCACCGAGCGCACGGTGTTGATATGCGATGACGGCCGCGTGATGCTGACCGGACTGGCGGTCGGCGCGGCGGAGGAAGCGCTGTGCGGCTATGTGGTGGTGCCGCAGCAGCTCGGTGAGGAGAGCGGCGACTTCGGCGTACGGGGGGCGGCCGAATCCGCCGATGCCGCGTGGGGGGATGCGCCGGACTCCCCGGACGACTCCAACTCCCGGGACGACTACGACTTTCAGGGCGAGCCACGCTTCCAGGGTGCCCCGGGCTCCCCCGGCTCCCCGGACGAACTGAGCCACCCCGCCGCTACGGATGACCCCGACTCCTCGTACGCCTCCTACGCCTCGTACTCCGCGCGCGAGCAGGACGCCGACGGCTCCGAGGCGTCCGACTCCTACGGCGGCCCCAACCCGTCCGATTCCTACGGAAGTCGCGCGGCTCAGGCCCTCCCCCCGGCGCCCCACCCCGCCCCCCTGCCCTCGACCCGCGCACCGGCGCTTCCCGCCGGGTGGTCACCGGCGGGGCCGAGCGGTGACGAAGGCAGCGGCAGCGGGAGCGGGCAGGGCGAGGGGGCCGTGCCCCGTTCGGGCGGGTCCCCGGGGAGTGGCCGGGCCGGGGCCGTCGCGGCGTACCGGGCCGGGACGCGGGCCACCGCGCGCGTGGGCGACGACGGCGCCGCGCTCCCGGTGCCCCGTTCCGAGCTGCCCCGCTCCGAGCCGGACAAGGCGTGGCGCGACGACGTGGATCAGGGGGTATACGACCCGGTGAGCGGGATGCGGGTGCCGCGTACGCCCGCGTCGGGCGCTTCCTCGGCCGCCAGCCCGTACGCGGTGGAGGAGGGCCCCGACTCGGGGCGCACCCGGCGTGCGTACGACCCGGTGACCGGGCGGTGGGTCCCGCGTCCCGCGCAGCCCGGCACGGTGGACGCGCCCCCCGGGACCTCCGGACGCCCCACCCCGCCACTCGGCCCCGCTCACACCACGGGCCCGCACACCGGGACCCCGCACCCCCAACTCCCGCGCCTGGAAGTCCCGCACGCGCAGCCCGCCGAGCCCGAGCGGTCCGCTCACCCCGGCGCGCCCCGGACCGGCGCCCACCCCCGGACCGGCGCCCACCCCCGCCCCCCCGCCACCACCGGCCCCCGGCCCTCCACCGGCCCCCTCCCCGCGCTTCCGCACGCCGTCGGGGCCGGGGCGGAGGCGCTGCGGGCCGACGCCCAGCGGCAGACGCACGCCGACGCGCCCGTGCCCGCCCGAGAGGGCGGCCTGGAGGCGGCCGTCCCGCAGCGCCACGGCGCCGGCTACCGGGGCCCCGCCACCCGGCTCGACGCCGAGCGGGCGCGGCAGACGCGGATCGCCCTCGTCGGGGCCGTCACCGAGCGGTGGGCGCCCGAGCAGGCCGGACCCGTGCACGAGAACTGGCGCCTCGCGCCGCCGATCGGCCCCGCCACCGATCTGTGGGCGCTCGGCGCCCTGCTCTTCCGGGCCGTGCAGGGGCACGCGCCCTACCCGGAGGAGAGCGCCGTCGAGCTGGTCCAGATGGTGTGCGGCGAGCCGCCCGCGTTCGCGGAGGAGTGCGGCCCGCTGCGGCCGGTCGTCGAGTCGCTGCTGCGCCAGGACCCCACCGAGCGGCCCGACTTCGAGGAGCTGCGCGGCTGGCTGCGCTCGATCGTGCGGTCCGCGCCCGAGCCGGACGTGGGCACCCAGGTCGTCCCGCTGCCCCCGGCCGACGCGGCCCGGCTGCCGATCGTGCGCCGCCGCGGCGAGCTCGTCCGGCGCCGCCGCGGGGGCTTCGGCGAGCACGGCCGCCACCGCCAGCAGCGCCGTGCGCAGTCCCGCGGGGCCGAGCGGCGCCCCGCCGCGGAGGTACTTCAGGAGCCGCGCCGCGCCCCGTCCCGTACGCCCAAGTCCCGTACGCCCAGGTCCCGCCCGGCCGAGGCGCCCGCGCGCTCGCCCCGCTCGCTCGGCCGGACCCTCGTCCTGCTCATCCTGCTGCTCCTGGCGGCGGCGCTCGCGTACGCCGTGTTCTTCATGCCCGGGTCCGGGACGAAGGACGGGAGCGACAACGGCGGCGCGGCGCCCGCCCGCACGGGCACCAGCGCGCCGCCGAGCACCCCCGCGACCGGCGAGGCCCCCCGCAGCGGTACGCCCTCGGCGCCCCGGACGCAGACCACCGCGCCCGGCGGACAGCCGCCCGCCAAGGGCTATGTGCTGCGCACCGACCCGGAGGGTTTCCGGACGGCGGTCGACCCCTCCTTCCAGCGACGGCCCATCAACGACGCCGGACAAGTCCGGTATGTCGGCGGTGACTTCACCCTGCTGGTGGTGCCGGGCCGGGACGCGGTCAAGGACGCCGGCGCGGATCCGCTGACGTACCAGCGGGACAAGGAGCGCGAGCTCCAGCCGTTCCGGGACTCGGCCTGGGCCACCGCCACGGGTCTGCGCCGCGTCGACGTCGGTCAGAAGGTCACCGCCGAGGGGCAGTTCACCTGGCGGGACAGCACGGGCCGTACGGTTTACGTACGCAACCAAGTAATGATCATCAATGGCCGGTACCACCTGGTCGTGGTCATCGGCCCGGAGCCCCAGCGGGACAAGGTGAGCGAGATCTACGCGCAGGCCACGGCCGCCTACAGCGCCACTCGTTGAGGCTTCACCGGTTGCCTCAGACACATACCTCTTGGTAGGTGGCGCGCAAGGTGCCCCCGAGGTTCCCTGGCCGGAATCCGCTCCGTAACCTTGCCCCTTAAGAACCGGCCGGGCGGGGGACGTGGAACAGAACCAGAGCAAGAGCGGCAAGGGCGCGGAAGCGTTGGCGAAAGGGCTGCTGCTGGCCGGGCGCTACCGCCTGGGCGACACCATCGGTCGCGGTGGCATGGGCAAGGTCTGGCGCGCCCAGGACGAGCTCCTGCACCGCACGGTGGCCGTCAAGGAACTGACGGCCGCGCTGTACGTGGCGGAGGCCGACCGTGTCGTGCTGCACGCGCGTACGCAGAAGGAGGCGCGGGCCGCCGCCCGGATCACCCACCCCGGTGTGGTCACCGTCCATGACGTGCTCGACCACGACAACCGCCCCTGGATCGTGATGCAGTACGTCGACGGGCCCTCGCTCGCCGATGCCGTGAAGGCCTCCGAGACCGGGCGGATCGAGGCCCGCGAGGCGGCCCGCATCGGGCTGCACGTCCTGGGCGCCCTGCGCGCCGCGCACGCCGCGGGCGTGCTCCACCGCGACGTCAAGCCCGGCAACGTCCTGCTCGCCCGCGACTCGCGCGTCCTGCTCACCGACTTCGGGATAGCCGCCATCGAGGGCGACTCCACGATCACCCGGACCGGTGAACTGGTCGGCTCCATCGACTATCTGGCGCCCGAGCGGGTACGAGGAGGGCAGCCCGGTCCCGCCTCCGACCTGTGGTCCCTCGGCGCCACGCTCTACACGGCCGTCCAGGGCGGCTCGCCCTTCCGCCGCTCCTCGCCCATCTCCACCATGCAGGCGGTGGTGAACGAGGAGCCGGAGCCCGCCACCCACGCCGGTGCGCTCGCCCCGGTGATCACGGCCCTGCTGCGCAAGGACCCCGACGAGCGCCCCTCGGCCGAGGAGGCCGAGCGGATGTTCCTGGAGGCGATGGAGGGGCGCGAGCCGAAGGCCGCGCACGAGTACGTGCCGACCCGTCAGGTCTCCGAGGCGGAGCTGCGGGCGGCCACCGCCCCCGCCGGCTCCTCCGGCACGGTCCGCGCGCCCGTCCCCGAGGCGGTCACGCCCCCGCCCGCGCCCGCCCGCCCCGCCCGCGGGCGCGGACGGACGGTCGCCCTGGTGGTCGCCCTCGCGGCCGTCCTCGGCGGCGCGGCCGGGCTCGCCGCCCTCAAGTTCCGCGACAGCGGCGAGGACTCGACGACCACGGCCACGCAGCCGCCCGCCACCGGGCCGGGCAAGTCCGGCAAGGCCGACGCGTCCGTGCCGGACGGCTGGAAGCGGGTGAAGGACCCGGCCGGGTTCACGCTCTTCGTGCCCGAGGGCTGGCGGCGCCAGATGGACGGCAAGGAGGTCGACTACACGCCGGACAACGGGCGCCACTACATCCGCGTCAGCGTCGGCAAGCCCGACTTCGAGAACCCGTACATGCACCAGCTGAACCTGGAGAAGGCGCTGGAGAAGCGGCTGCCCAAGTACCAGCGGGTGACGCTGCACTCCAACACCTTCCGGGACCAGGTGAACTCCTCGCTCTGGGAGTTCACGTACGTGGAGAAGAAGGGTTTCCCCGGCAAGCGGCACGCGATAGACCAGATGTACTTCGCCGACGGCGGCGCCGCCGAGTACGCGGTCTACATGTCGGGCCCGGAGTCCGACTGGGCGACCACCCGCGAGCAGTTCGACACCGTGCTGCGCGGCTGGCAGCCGCCCCCGCTGAACTGAGGCCGCGCGCGCCCCTCGCGCGCCCCGCGGGTCCTGCCCGCGCCCGGTCGATTCCCTCTCGTGACCTCGGACCCCGTTCCGGTCCGGCCCCGTACGGCATGATGGCCACAGGACCAGTGAACGAGGGGAACCGGTGCCCGCAGCAGCCAGTGAACCGCGAGGCGGCGCGGCCGAGGACCGTCTCATCGCCGGACGCTACCGGCCTACGGCCCGGCTCGGCCGGGGCGGCATGGGCACCGTCTGGCGCGCCACCGACCAGCTCCTGGGCCGCGAGGTCGCCGTCAAGGCACTGCACCCCGACGGCGGCGCCCCCGCCACCGCCGCGCTGCGCGAGGCGCGTGCCGTGGCCCAGCTCAAGCACCCGCACGTCATCGGCGTCCACGACGTCGTCGAGCAGGACGGCCGCTCGTACATCGTGATGGAGCTGGTCGAGGGCGGTTCGCTCGCCGACCGGCTGCGCGGCGGCGGACCCGTCGACGCCCCCGGGGCGGCCCGGATCGGTATCGCGCTGCTCGGCGCGCTGAGCGCCGCGCACCGCCGGGGCGTGCTCCACCGCGACCTCAAGCCCGCCAACGTCCTGCTGGAGGAGGGCACCGGCCGGGTCGTGCTCACCGACTTCGGTATCGCGCAGCTGCCGGGGTCGACCACCATCAGCGAGGACGGGGCCTTCGTCGGCTCGCCCGAGTACACCTCGCCCGAGCGCATGCAGGGCGCCGCCGCCGGGCCCGAGTCGGACCTGTGGTCCCTGGGCGCGCTGCTGTGCGCCGCCCTGAGCGGCGAATCCCCCTTCCACCGCGACTCCCTGGGCGGGGTGCTGCACGCGGTGGTCACCGACGAGATCCGCCCGCCCCTGGCCGCCGCCCCGCTGCTGCCGGTCGTCCGCGGGCTCCTGGAGCGCGACCCGGCCCGCAGGCTCACCGCCGACGAGGCGCACGAGATGCTCTCCGCGTACGTGTCGGGCGGCTCCACCCCCGTCGCGCCCCGGCACTACACGCCGACCGAGCGGGTCGCCGTGGCGAAGCCGGCCGGCCGGTCCCGCGTCAGGGCCGGGTTGATCGCGGCGGCCGTGGCCGTGGTGCTCGGCGGTGCGGGCGTGGGCGCCGCGGTGCTGCTGAGCGGCGACGGCGAGGGCGGCGGGAAGGCCAGGGCGGCGACGGGCGGGACGGTGACGGCCGCGGCCACCGCGCACGCGTCCGCCCCGGCCGAGCCGGGCCCGCCCGGCCCCACGGTCACCGTCACGCGCTCCGGCGAGCCGTCCCCGCTCGGGACCGCGCCCGCCGGTTACCGCCACGTCCGCGACCCGGACGGCTTCGCGCTGACGGTCCCGGCGGGCTATGTCCGTTCCACCGACGACCGGCGCGTCTTCTATGTGTCGCCGGACGGGGCCTTCCGGCTGGGCATCCGGCTCCAGCAGTCGGTCTCCGGCGGACCGCTGGGCGTGATGCGCGACGCCCACGCCAACGGGCCGGTCAGCAACCCCGGTTACCGGAGCGGCAAGGTCGTCGCCACCACCCATCAGGGCCATGACGCGGCGCTGTGGGAGTTCAGCTGGAACGGCTTCACCGCGGCCGAGGGGCCCCGGCACACCTACGACGAGTGCTGGGACGAGGACGGGACGATGTACGACGTGTGGGTCTCGGCCCCGGTCGCCCGCCTCGACGAGGCCAAACGGCACTTCGACACCGTGCTCGACTCCTTCACCCCCTCGGCCTGACCGCCCACCCCGGCGGACCCGCCTGCGCCGCGAGGGCCGAGGAACCACGGCCCCCGCGGGCGGCCCCAGGGGCACAACACGCTGATCAGCGCTTATGTCGCCAGTGGTCGCTGGCGCGGTCATGGGGGTTCCGAAAACTGTTACCGGCGGGTACCCAAACGGCCCTGCCCGGCATACGCTCCCCCCATGACGGACTCGCAGGCCACGCCCACCAGCACCCGTACGAACCCGGTCGCCGCCGCCCCGGCGGGCGCCCGCACCGCCGCCGATGTGGTCACCCCCGAGGTGGTCGCCAAGCTCGTCCGGGGAGTCGCCGGCTCGGGCCGGACGGCCAACCACACGCCGTTCACCGGCGAGAAGCTGGCGGACCTGCCCGAGTCCACCCCCGACGACGTGGCCGGAGCCTTCGCCCGCGCCCGCGCCGCCCAGCCCCGCTGGGCCGCGACCCCGGCCCGCGAGCGCGCCGCCGTCCTGCTGCGCTTCCACGACCTGGTCCTCGCCCGGCAGGCCGAGGTCCTCGACCTCATACAGCTGGAGACCGGCAAGGCCCGCCTCCACGCGCACGAGGAGGTGCAGGCCGTCGCCGTGGCCGCGCGCCACTACGGCCGCAAGGCACCCTCGTATCTGCGCCCCAGGCGCCACACCGGGGTGGTGCCGACCCTCACCAAGGTCACCGAACTGCGCCAGCCGCGCGGGGTGGTGGGGCAGATCGCACCCTGGAACTACCCCTTCGAGCTGTCCGTCGGCGACGCGCTGCCCGCCTTCGTCTCCGGCAACGCCGTGGTGATGAAGCCCGACACCGAGACCGCGCTCACCGCGCTGTGGGCCCGTGACCTGCTGATCGAGGCGGGCCTTCCCGCCGAGGTGTTCCAGGTGGTCCTGGGCGAGGGCCCGGTCGTCGGCCCCGAGGTCGTCCGCCACGCCGACTACGTCTCCTTCACCGGCTCCACCCGTACCGGCCGCGAGGTCGCCCAGGGCGCCGCGGCCCGGCTGGTCGGCGTCTCGCTGGAGCTGGGCGGCAAGAACGCCATGCTGGTGCTGCGCGACGCCGACGTGGAGAAGGCGGCGGCGGGAGCCGTCCGCGCCTGCTTCTCCTCGGCGGGCCAGCTCTGCATCTCCATCGAGCGCCTGTACGTCCACGAGTCGGTCGCGGACGCCTTTGTCGAGCGGTTCGCCGCGCGCACCAGGGCGATGCGGCTCGGCAACTCCCTCGCGTACGGCGCCGACATGGGCTCCCTGGTCGGCGAGCGCCAGCTGGAGACCGTGACCCGGCACGTCGAGGAGGCGGTCGCCAAGGGCGCGAAGCTCGTCGCGGGCGGCGTCGCCCGCCCCGACATCGGCCCGCTCTTCTACGAGCCGACCATCCTGGAGGGCGTCGAGGCCCCGATGGCCGTCTGCACCGAGGAGACCTTCGGCCCGGTCGTCTCCGTCTACCGGTTCACCGACGAGGACGAGGTGATCGAGACCGCGAACGCGACCCCGTACGGCCTCAACTCCTCGGTCTGGACGAAGGACTCCCGGCGCGGCCACGAGGTCGCCGCACGGCTGCGCACCGGCACGGTCAACATCAACGAGGGGTACGCCCCGGCCTACGGCAGCGTCCAGTCCCCGATGGGCGGCATGAAGGACTCCGGCCTCGGCCGGCGCCACGGCTCCGAGGGCATCCTCAAGTACACCGAGGCCCAGACCGTCGCCCAGCAGCGTCTGCTGCCGCTGGCGCCGTCCTTCGGGATGGACGACGAGAAGTACGCGGCGTTCATGACCCGCAGCCTGAAGGCGATGAAGGCCCTGCGGCTGCGCTGACCCCCGCCCGCCCCCGCCCTTTCTGTTTCGTACGAGGAGAGCCGATGCCCCAGGAGACGCGCGCCCGGAACCAGGAACTCCAGCCGGAGGACGAGGGGGCGTACGATTACGACGTCCTGGTCGTCGGCTCCGGCTTCGGCGGCTCGGTGACGGCCCTGCGGCTGACCGAGAAGGGCTACCGGGTGGGCGTCCTGGAGGCGGGCCGCCGCTTCACGCCCGGCACGCTGCCGAAGAACTCCTGGGACATCAAGAACTACCTGTGGGCGCCGAAGCTCGGGATGTACGGCATCCAGCGCATCCATCTGCTCGGCAATGTGATGGTGCTGGCCGGCGCGGGCGTCGGCGGCGGTTCGCTCAACTACGCCAACACCCTCTATGTACCGCCGAAGCAGTTCTTCGACGACCCTCAGTGGAAGGACATCACCGACTGGCAGGAGGAGCTGACCCCCTACTACGAGCAGGCCAAGCGCATGCTCGGGGTCCGGCTCAACCCGACCATGACCCCCTCCGACGTCCACCTCAAGGCGGCGGCGCAGCGGATGGGGGTGGGCGACACCTTCCACATGGCGCCGGTCGGGGTGTTCTTCGGTGACGGGCAGGACGCCGAGGGCACCGCCAGGGCGCGGCCGGGGGAGCAGGTCGCCGACCCGTACTTCGGCGGGGCGGGCCCGGCCCGCAAGGCCTGTGTGGAGTGCGGCGAGTGCATGACGGGCTGCCGGCACGGCGCCAAGAACACCCTCAACGAGAACTACCTCCACCTCGCCGAGAAGGCGGGCGCGGTCGTCCACCCCATGACGACGGTCGTCTCGGTCACCGACGACTCGCGGGGCGGCTACGCGGTCGCCACGCTGCCCACGGACAACCGCAGGAAGGGCACGGGCCGGCTCTTCACGGCGCGGCGCGTGGTGATCGCGGCGGGCACCTACGGCACCCAGACCCTGCTGCACCGGATGCGCGCGGGCGGCCAGCTGCCCTATCTCTCCAAGCGGCTCGGCGAGCTGACCCGCACCAACTCCGAGGCGCTGGTCGGGGCGCAGACCGACAACCGCCGCTACCGCAAGGCGCACGGCGCCGCGCGCGCCGACTTCACCCGCGGCGTCGCCATCACGTCCTCGGTCCACCCCGACGAGAACACCCATATCGAGCCGGTGCGCTACGGCCGGGGCTCGAACGCCATGGGCGGGATGTCCATCCTTCAGGTGCCGTACGCGGAGGGCTCCTCGCTCGCGCTGGGCTGGCTGGCGAACGCGGTGAAGCACCCCGCGCTCCTCGCCCGCTCGCTGAGCAACCGCCGCTGGTCGGAGCGGACCATCATCGGCCTCGTCATGCAGTCCCTGGACAACTCGCTCACGACGTATCTGAAGCCGGACGGCGTCGGCAAGGGCCTGCTCACCGCGCGCCAGGGTCATGGCGCGCCGAACCCGAAGCAGATCAGGGCGGCCTCCGAGGCGGCGACCGCGCTGGCGGCCGAGATCAACGGCTTCGCCGGTTCGAACGTGGGGGAGCTGATGGGCACCCCGCTGACCGCGCACTTCCTGGGCGGCTGCCCGATCGGGGCGACGGCCGAGGAGGGCGTGATCGACCCGTACCACCGGCTCTACGGACACCCGGGCATCTCGGTGGTGGACGGCGCCGCCGTCTCGGCGAACCTGGGCGTCAACCCGTCCCTGACGATCACGGCCCAGGCCGAGCGGGCGATGTCGCTGTGGCCGAACAAGGGCGAGGCCGATCCGCGCCCGGCGCAGGGGCGGCCGTACGTACGGGTCGCGCCGGTGGCACCGAAGGCACCGGCGGTCCCGGCGGACGCGTTCGGCGCGCTGCGGCTGCCGTTCCTGGGGATGCCGACGGTGCCCGCGAAGGCCGGTTCCCCGGCGGACTCAGTGGGCTGAGCGGACCGAGCGGACCGAGCGGGCCGAGGGGCCGTCTTCGGCCATACGCAAGAAAACGAGGAGCGCTGCACCCCCCTCCGAGTGCAGCGCTCCCCGCTCGTCCGTGGGCCGCTCGCCGCGCGGGCGGGGCCGTTGGTTCCGCATGAATGACCCGCCAATCCTGTCAATGGTTGTCCCAGGACTCACAGAATTTTTATGTGCTCCCTGTCACACCAAGGGCCCCGCAGTGTCTGGATCGCGCCAAAGGTGACCGTCGAGGCAACCATCAGCGGGGGCGCGGCACCGGGAGCGGCACCGGGGCCGGGCAGAGCGAAGGGCCCCGCATCGGGCCATCCGTCCTGGGGATGGCTCCGCGGGGCCCTTGGCCGTCAGCACCGACGTCAGGGCAGCGTCGGTGCCGCGGGGCGGCGCCGGGGGGCAGCGCCGCTGGTGGACGAGCGCCGGATCGCCGACCGGGCGTGCGGGGGGCGCACGGGTGGTATCGGCTACTCACGGTCGTTCTGTACGGTGATGGGGGGACTTGTCTCTGTATCGTGCGGGATGGGCTGCGCGCCGCGCAACCGTCTGGACCGGATGCGGCCGGCCCCGGGCGTCCCCGGTGCCGACCGCTCTTTAAGGGGTGACCGGGCTGCTGTCCCCTGCCGACCGGTCACGCGCGCTGGGGCGAGGTCCCACGACGTGCCATCGGCACGTCACACGCCCCAGCGGAGCCACGCGTGGTTTCTTCTGGCCCGCCCCTGGCTGGCACGGACACGCTGACCAACGAAGCGGGACACCGGCCGGTCACGGCGCCGGACGGGTGAGGCTGCGCCGGAGGCGCCACGCGCCGGGCCCGGATGCCGTCCCGGCCTCAGATGCGGCCCCGGCACAGCTCCAGCATCGTCATCGCCAGGGCGGTGCCGGGCTTGCCCAGGGCGTCGCGGTAGTGCGCGAGCACCTCCATCTCGCGGTTCAGGTTCACCCGGCGCCCGCCCGAGGCGATCCGGGACTCCTGGATGACGGCCGAGACGGCCATGCGTTCCTGGATCAGGCCGATGATGCGGTCGTCGAGCGCGTCGATGCGCTCACGGGCGCCGGTGATCACGGTGGCGGCCTCGTCGGTGCGGGCGCCGGTCTTCTCCGCGGGGGTGACGGACATGGGGGCTCCTCGGGTCTGCGGTACCCCGGGGCGGCACGGTCCGGAAACGACAGAGCGCCCCGGGCCTTGTCGGCCCGGGGCGCTCTGGGAAGTGGCTTGTCAGTAGCTCAAGCAGCATCACCATGGCAGCCGGTCGGGCCGGTGCCATAGGTAAAGACGAAGGTCTGGTGCTTGAGCATGGCGACAGTATGGACCGACGGCCCCGCGGCGGGCCAATCCCGGTTCGGATGGTGAGACGAAAGGTCCCGCGCCGCTGCCCGGTAGAATCGAATACAGACCCCCTCCCACCGCCGGAAGGCCGCCAGTGTCATCAGCGTCCCCAGCTGCCGCGCCCGCATCCAACCCGGACGTAGTCCTCGTTGTCGACTTCGGCGCCCAGTACGCACAGCTCATCGCCCGCCGCGTCCGTGAGGCCCGGGTCTACAGCGAGATCGTGCCCAGCACGATGCCCGTGGCCGAGATGCTGGCCAAGAACCCGAAGGCGATCATCCTCTCGGGCGGCCCCTCCTCCGTCTACGCGGAGGGCGCCCCCGTCCTGGATCGCGAGATCTTCGAGGCCGGCGTCCCGGTCTTCGGCATGTGCTACGGCTTCCAGCTGATGGCGACGACGCTCGGCGGCACGGTCGACGACAACGGCGCGCGCGAGTACGGCCGCACGCCCCTGCACGTCTCCAAGGCCGGCTCGACGCTCTTCGAGGGCACGCCCACCGAGCAGTCGGTGTGGATGTCGCACGGCGACGCCTGCTCGGCCGCGCCCGAGGGCTTCACCGTCACCGCGTCCACGGACGTCGTGCCGGTCGCCGCCTTCGAGAACGACGAGAAGAAGCTGTACGGCGTGCAGTACCACCCCGAGGTGATGCACTCCACGCACGGCCAGCAGATTCTGGAGCACTTCCTCTACCGGGGCGCGGGCATCGAGCCCACCTGGACGACGCACAACGTCGTGGAGGAGCAGGTCGCCCTCATCCGTGAGCAGGTCGGCACCAAGCGCGCCATCTGCGGCCTGTCCGGCGGCGTGGACTCCGCGGTCGCCGCCGCCCTCGTCCAGAAGGCCATCGGCTCCCAGCTGACCTGCGTGTACGTCGACCACGGCCTGATGCGCAAGGGCGAGACCGAGCAGGTCGAGAAGGACTTCGTGGCCGCCACCGGCGTCCAGCTGAAGGTCGTCGACGCGCAGGAGCGATTCCTCACCGCGCTGGCCGGCGTCTCCGACCCGGAGACCAAGCGGAAGATCATCGGCCGCGAGTTCATCCGCGTCTTCGAGCAGGCGCAGCTGGAGATCCTCCAGGAGGACGGCCCCGAGGTCGCCTTCCTCGTCCAGGGCACGCTGTACCCGGACGTCGTGGAGTCCGGCGGCGGCACCGGCACCGCGAACATCAAGTCGCACCACAACGTGGGCGGCCTGCCCGACGACATCGAGTTCGAGCTCGTCGAGCCGCTGCGCAAGCTGTTCAAGGACGAGGTCCGGATGGTCGGCCAGGAGCTCGGCCTGCCGGAGGAGATCGTCCAGCGCCAGCCGTTCCCCGGCCCGGGCCTGGGCATCCGTATCGTCGGCGAGGTCACCAAGGACCGCCTCGACCTGCTGCGCGAGGCCGACGCCATCGCCCGCGAGGAGCTGACGGCGGCCGGCCTCGACCGGGAGATCTGGCAGTGCCCGGTCGTGCTGCTCGCGGACGTCCGCAGCGTCGGCGTCCAGGGCGACGGCCGCACCTACGGCCACCCGATCGTGCTGCGCCCGGTCTCCTCCGAGGACGCCATGACGGCGGACTGGACGCGGATGCCGTACGACGTGCTGGCGAAGATCTCGACGCGCATCACCAACGAGGTTGCCGACGTCAACCGCGTCGTCCTCGACGTGACGAGCAAGCCGCCGGGCACGATCGAGTGGGAGTAGGACTCCCCCGCGACAGACCGGCGGGGGGGGGGGGGGGGGGGGGGGGGGGGGGGGGGGGGGGGGGGGGGGTGCGGGTGGTTTTTTTTTGTTTTTGGGGGCGGGGCGAGGCCTTAT
>NZ_JBVILC010000010.1:142845-230776 GCF_055580545.1 Streptomyces sp. NPDC031670
GAACAATCCGACCCCCCCCCTCCGCCCCCCCCCCCCCCCCCCCCCCCCCCCCCCCCCCCCCCCCCCCCCCCCCCCCCCCCCCCCCCCCCCCGCCGTCGTATCCGCTGCCGCACGGCTCTGTTCACCTGCGAGAACGCGCGGTAGCTTCCGGCCATGACCGACTTCCCGCAGCGGCCCGGCCCCGACCCCGTCCCCGTGGACCGGCTCCACTTCACCCTGCCGCCCGTCCACCCCACCGCGGCCGAGGAGCGCCGGTACCGCAAGGAGCGGCTGGCGGGGGCCCTGCGGCTGCTCGCGCGGGCCGGCTGTGAGGAGGGGGTCTCGGGGCACATCTCGGCGCGCGACCCCGAGTTCGAGGACTGCTACTGGGTGAATCCGTTCGGGGTGCCGTTCGCCCGGGTCACCGCGGGCGGGCTGGTGCTGGTCAACGGGGAGGGTCAGGTCGTCGAGGGCCGCCACCACGTCAACCAGGCGGCGTTCGCGGTCCACGCCCAGGTGCACCGGGCCCGTCCCGATGTGGTGGCGGTGGCCCACACCCACTCGGTGCACGGGCGCGCGCTGGCGGCGCTGGGCGAGCTGATCGAGCCGTACACCCAGGAGGCGTGCGCCTTCTTCGAGGACCACGCGCTCTTCGACGCCTATACGGGAGTGGTCGTCGACGCAGCGGAGGGGCGCCGGATCGCGGCGGCGCTCGGCGCGTACAAGGCGGTGATCCTGCGCAACCACGGGCTGCTGACCGTGGGCGATTCGGTCGACGCGGCGGCCTGGTGGTTCCTGTCGATGGAGCGGTGCGCCGAGGTGCAGCTGCTGGCGCGGGCGGCCGGAAAGCCCGTGCCCATCGCGCGCCGGGACGCGGTCACCACCCGCGACCAGCTGGGCAGCGACCTCGTCGCGTGGATCAACTACCAGCCGCTGTGGGGCCAGATCAGTGAATCGGAGCCCGAACTGCTGTCGTAGGACGTCAATTTGATGGTGCGTCAATCACCCCTGTCGTGTGCCCCTGTCGACATGGGGGTGGTTTTCTTACGGCACAATTCCCTGACAGTCGGCAGGACTTGAGGGAAGGGCGAGATTTCCGTGGCGGTGCAGGAGGCTCGGCAATGCGGTGGTGACTGCGGTCCCGGGGCGCGGGACGGTCACCGGCGCGCGGTGGCGGCGTTCCTGGCCAAGCGCGACGGTCTCGCCGCCGGGGAGGGGCTGCCCGCCGCGGTCGCGCACTCCGCCGGGGCGTCCCGCCAATGGGTGTCGGACGAGCTCACCCAGTCCGCCCGGACGCTCGCCGAGCGGGGCCGCGAGGCGGGGCAGGCCTGGCCCGCCGCGGTCTGGCCGGCCACCCTGGCGGTCGTGTGGGCGGGCGTCGCGGTGCTGGCCCTGGTGGAGGCGTTCACCGCGATCGGCGCCGGCTGGAACCACGCGAGGACCGCCGGGCTGGTCGCCGCCCTGGTGGTGGCGGTCGTGCTGAGCGGCGCGGGGTGGCTGCACCGGGCGCGCGGCGGAGTCCTCGCGCCGGTCGTCGGCGAGGACAACCGGCTCTCCACCTCGCGCGCGGTGGCCGGCGCCTGGGTGCTGCTCGTGGCCTTCACGGTGCTGCTCCTCGCCGTACGGCTGGCCGGGGCGTCCCGCGCGGGGGAGCGCGACGCGCTGATCCGCGGCCTCGGACTCTCCCGTGGCGCGGGCCTGCTGGCGGTGGTCGCGCTGGTCAGCGCGGTGACCGTGGTGGTGCGCCGGGTGGTGGCCATCCGTATCGCGGGCCAGCGGCTGCAGAAGGTGCGCGCGGAACGGCCGCGCGCCGCCGATCTGCTCACCGACGACGCCGGACGCGGCAGTTTCGCGGATGTCCAGTACGTCCTGGTCTCCACGGTCGCCGTGCTGTTCGCCGCGGTACGCCTGGCCCGGCGGCCCGACCGGCTGCCCGATCTGCCGTGGGCGCTGGCCTTCCTGGTGGCCGTGTCCGCGCTGACGTACTTCGCGGGGAAGTACGCCGAAGGCGGTCGTCCCGTCGTGCTCTCGGTGGTCCGGGCGCGCGAGGCGGGCGACCTGGACGCGCCGATCCGTACCGGTGACGACATCGAGATCCGCGGCGTCGGATTCGTACCGCCCGGAGCGGGCACCCCCGACCGCCTCGCCCGGATGGTCGTGCGGATCGGCGCCGTCCATGTCCATGTGCCGCTGGTGCCGGTCGCCGGCGGCTTCGCCAATCCCAGCGACACCGTGCTGACCGTGCCGGTCCCGGTGGACGTCGAGCCGGGGCGGGTGGAGGTACGGGTGGTGACGGCGGCGGGCCTGGAGACGAACCGGGTGACCATCGACGTCACCGACTGAGCCCGCGCCGCCCCGCCGGAAACCGGTTGAGAGGTGAACCGGTTGAGCCGGCCGCCGCTTCCGTACGTATGGTCTGGTGACAGGGGTTACGGAAGGCGGGAACGGCGATGGCACACGGAAATCTGCCCCGCAGACGCGGCGGGACGACCGCCGGCGGGGGCTCGCGGGGGCTGAGGGAGACGGTCGGCAGATACGCGCTGCTGCCGCTGCGCGTCTTCCTCGGCGTCACGTTCGTCTACGCCGGGTTCGACAAGATGACCGGCGGCACCACCACCCTCAAGGCGAGCGGCAGCGGCTCGATCGGGGAGCTGATGCACTCGGTGCGCGACAGCTCCGCCGTCCCCGCCCTCGTCGATCTCGCGCTCAAGAGCCCGGTCGGCTTCGGATACGCCATCGCCATCGGCGAGGTGGCCGTGGGTCTCGGCATCCTGATCGGTCTGTTCGGCCGGCTCGCGGCGCTCGGCGGCGCGCTGATCTCGCTGAGCCTGTGGCTGACGGTGAGCTGGGCGACCACGCCCTACTACTACGGCAACGACCTGGCCTATCTGATGGCCTGGCTGCCGCTGGTGCTCGCCGGGACGCCGCTGCTGTCCGCCGACGCCTGGCTGGCGTCGCGGCGCCGTCTGCGGACCGCGTAGCCGGCCCAGCTGGCGAGCCCGGCGAGGCCGAGCCCGCCGCAGACCAGCGGGACCGCCTCGTACCAGGGCGTCTGCCACGCGGCTGCGGCGTCGCCCCCGAACAGGGCGGCGGTGGCCAGCATGACCACTCCCGCGACCAGCCGTCCCGGCCGGAACTCATGACGCGGCACGGTCCACCTCCGCCTGGCCGATGGAGACGTGCAGATCGAGCTCCAGGGTCCCGGCCGGCTTCGCCCCGGCGGGCGGCGGCAGGGTCACGGTCTTCTTCTGGTTGGGCTGGATGTCGACGTCCTCCGGCTTCTCGGTGGGCAGCTGGACGTCTCCGACGCCCACCACGATGTGTGCCTTCACCGTCGCGCCCAGGGGCACGACGACCCTGAGCCGCCCGGCGCCGACCTCCGCGCGCGTGCGCACGCTCTGCCCGTCCGGCACCACGACCCTGCTCAGATCGAGGGTCCCCTCGCCCGATCCCAGCGCGTACGACGGCTGTACGTCGGCGGCTGCGGCCGGGGCCCAGTCGGTCCTGGTCCACTGGGTGGTGATGTTCTTGGGCAGCGCCGAGGCGCCCGCCAGCAGGGCGGCCGTGAGGACGGCCATGAAGAGCGTGCCGAACCCGGTGCGTCCCGCGAACGCGCTGACGACCAGGCCGAGACCGAAGACGACGAGGGCCGCGGCGAGGCCGATCTGGAGGGCGGTGCCCAGCGGCTGGTGGCTCCAGGCGCCCGCGGTGCCGGCGCCCGCCGCGAGCAGGGCGAGCAGGAAGACGAACCCGCCGATGGAACGCGGGCCGCGGGTGGCCCGGTCGGCCGCCTTGCCGGCCCGGTCCGGCTTCCTGGCGCGCGCACCGGTCCCCGCGAAGGCGACCGCCGGGTCGGCGTCGTCGGCGCCCCACAGATAACCGGTGCCGACCGGGCCCGTGGTGCCGTCCTTGATGATCGGGTCGCGCCACCAGGAGGGCGGGACGGGGGTGGGCGGCGCCTTGGTCTCGGGCGGGGCCGTGCCGGGGCCGAAGGCCGGGGAGACGGTCCCGGGCGCCGCCGGGGCGCCCGCCGGGTCCGGCGGGGCGTCCGCGGGGGTGAGCGAGCGACGCTGGGACCAGACGCCGACGCCCGCGACGGCCAAAGTCAGCAGCCACGCGAAGCTCATCACCGAGCCGTTGCTCAGCATGGACAGGAAGATCCCGCAGCCCGCCAGGGCCATCAGCACGGCGGCCAGCGCCGGGCCCTCCACCCGGCCGGACAGCAGGCGTCGCGCCTCGTTCTCCTCCTCGTCGTCCAGCGGGAGCAGCAGCCAGCCGAAGCCGTAGAAGAGCAGGCCGAGGCCGCCGGTGACGGTGAGCACGCCCAGCGCGACCCGGAAGATCACCGGGTCGATGTCGCAGTACCGCCCGAGCCCGCCGCAGACGCCGCCGATCACCTTGTTGTGACTGCTGCGGCGCGGGTGCGGCGCGGCGGGCGCCGCGCCCGGATCCGGGTCCGGCGGCGCGGCTGGGGTGTCGGTCGGCTGCGTCATGACTCCATGGTGACGGGCCGTCGGCGGGTCCGGCACCCGCGTCGACCCTGGCCTCTCCCTGAGATTGCCCCTGATCCGGAGCCAGGGCCCCCCGGCCGGGGGAGAACGGCTCCCCCGGGCGGGGACCCCCGCTCCCTCCTGCGGGGATCGCGGATCAGGGGCGTTCTGGGGGCCAACCCTGATGCCCGTCCCGGCACGGGCATGTGACGATCGGTCCATGCCAGTCGCCGCTCCCCGAAACGCGCCCCCCGAGGCCGCCGAACCCCCCGTGCGCAAGCTCTACCGCTCGGCGGAGGGCAGGCTGCTCGGCGGGGTGGCGCGCGGTCTCGCCGGACACCTCGGGCTGCCGGTCGTCTGGGTGCGGATCGTCTTCCTCGGCCTGTTCATGATCGACGGCCTGGGGGCGCTGCTGTACGCGGTGTTCTGGTTCGTGGTGCCGCTGGGCCTGGGAGGTACGGCGGCCGAGCCGCGCTCGGCGTTCGAGGTGAGCCCGGACGGCCGCCGACGGCTGCGCAAGCCCGACAAGGGCCAGGTCGTCGCCCTGATCGCGCTCTGTGTCGGCGCGGCGATCTTCGTGGGCAATGTGAACGTGGGCGGCTGGGCCAGCCCGTACATCTGGCCCACGCTCCTGGTCGGCGCCGGTGTGATCCTGGTGTGGCGCCAGGCCGACAACGCCCGGCGGGCCCGCTGGACCGAGGGCGCCCGGCGCAGCAGGCTGCTGCCGCTGGCGCGGGGGCTGGCGGGGGTGGCGCTGGTCGGCGCGGGCTTCACCGGGTTCGTGGTGGTGCGCGGCTCGGCCGCCCAGCTCGGCAACGTCCTGACGGCCGCGCTCGCGGTCATCGCCGGCATAGCCCTCCTGGCGGGCCCCTATCTCGTCCGGATGACCCAGGACCTCTCCGAGGAGCGCCGGATGCGCATCCGTGCCCAGGAGCGCGCCGAAGTCGCCGCCCATGTGCACGACTCGGTGCTCCACACCCTCACCCTGATCCAGCGCAACGCGGAGAACGTGGGCGAGGTGCGGCGCCTGGCCCGCGCCCAGGAGCGGGAGTTGCGGGCCTGGCTCTACAAGCCGGAGGGCACCGGCAAGGACGAGTCGGAGGAGCCGGAGACCCTGGCCGAGGCGGTGAAGAAGGCCGCGGCCGAGGTCGAGGACAAGCACGGGGTGCCGCTGGAGGTCGTGGTCGTGGGCGACTGCCCGCTCGACGAACGGCTGTCGGCGCAGATGCAGGCCGCGCGCGAGGCGATGGTCAACGCCGCCAAGTACGGTGGCGAGGGCGGCGCCGTCCAGGTCTTCGCGGAGGTCGAGGGCCGTACGGTCTTCGTGTCCGTACGGGACCGGGGCCCCGGCTTCGATCTGGACGCGGTCCCCGGCGACCGCATGGGCGTACGAGAATCGATCATCGGCCGGATGCAGCGCAACGGCGGAACGGCACGGCTGCGTGCGGTGCCCGGCGGGGGCACCGAGGTCGAGCTGGAGATGGAGAGGGCGGACGGATGACGACGGAGCAGTCCCAGCAGGGCCAGGGCGGTGCCGAGCGGCGGGTGCGGGTCGTCCTGGTCGACGACCACCGGATGTTCCGCACGGGCGTCCAGGCCGAGATCGGCCGGACCGAGGAGACCGGAGTCGAGGTCGTCGGGGAGGCGGCCGACGTGGACCAGGCGGTCACCGTGATCACGGCGACCCGGCCGGAGGTCGTCCTCCTCGACGTCCACCTCCCCGGCGGCGGCGGTGTGGAAGTCCTGCGTCGTTCGGCCCCGTTGATGTCGGACGCGGAGAATCCGGTGCGCTTCCTGGCGCTGTCGGTCTCGGACGCGGCGGAGGACGTGATCGGGGTGATCCGGGGCGGCGCCCGCGGCTACGTCACCAAGACGATCACCGGGACGGACCTCATCGACTCGATCTTCCGGGTCCAGGAGGGCGACGCGGTGTTCTCCCCGCGCCTCGCGGGCTTCGTCCTGGACGCTTTCGCCTCCACGGACGCCCCGCCGGTCGACGAGGACCTGGACCGCCTCACCCAGCGCGAGCGGGAGGTCCTGCGGCTGATCGCGCGCGGCTACGCGTACAAGGAGATCGCCAAGCAGCTGTTCATCTCGGTGAAGACGGTCGAGTCCCACGTCTCGGCGGTGCTGCGCAAGCTCCAGCTGTCCAACCGGCACGAACTGACGCGGTGGGCGACGGCGCGGCGACTGGTCTGAGGGGCCGGGCACGGGGTGGGGGTGCCGTGCCGCCAGAGCTGCCCCGACGGGACGGGGGCGGCAGCCTGAAGGAACATTCACGTAAAAACCCGGCAAACCGCTCAACCCGGACACCCGGTCCTCCCTCTCCCTCCATGTGACCCTCCTGACCGACCTCACCAGCCTCACCGGAACCCCCTTCCTGACCGTCACCCTCGTCGCCGCCGTGCTCGCCGTCGTCGTGCCGCTCGGGGTGTGGGGGCGGGTGCGGGGGCCGCGGGCCGTGCGGGCCGGGGTGCGGCTCGGGATGGTCGTCGTGGCTCAGGTCAGCGCAGTCGTCGCCGTGTTCGTCGCCGTCAACGACCGGTACGGGCTCTACGACAGCTGGGGGGACCTGCTCGGCACCGAGAGCCATGTAGCCGCCGCGCCCGACCTGGGCGCCGACGGGACCGGGGGGCGGGACCTGCGGGCCGCGCCCCGCGTCCGGCAGGCCTTCACCCCCGTCACCGGCGAGCCCGGCCTCGGCCCGGGGCTGCTGCTCACCCATCTCAGGGGTGCGGTCTCGGGCGCCGAGGGCGAGGTGTACGTATGGCTGCCGCCGCAGTACGGCGAAGCGGCGTACCGGAACAAGGACTTTCCCGTCGTCGAGCTGCTCGCCGGGTATCCCGGCTCCGCGCGCGACTGGTGGAACAACCTCGACGCGCAGACGCAGCTGCGGCCGATGATGGAGCGCGGCGAGGTCGCGCCGTTCATCCTCGTCGAGCCGCGCACCACCCTGCTGCCCGGCCGGGACACCGGCTGCGCCAACGCGCCGGGCGTGGTCAACGCCGACTCCTGGCTGAGCGTGGACGTACGGAAGATGGTGACCGACACCTTCCGGGCGCGCGGGGACGCCCAGGGCTGGGCGGTCGCCGGGTTCTCGGCGGGGGCCCACTGCGCGGCCGGTCTCGCGCTCGCGCACCCCGACCGCTACCGCGCCGCCGTCGGCTTCTCCGGCTACAACGACCCCGCCGCCGAACCCGACTCCATCACCGCCCACGACGCGCGGCTGCGCCGCACCACCGACCCCCTGTGGATCCTCACCCACGCCCGCCGCCCGCCGCCCACCTCGCTCTACCTCACCGGCGAGCGGCGCGACGGGTACGACGACGCGATGGCGCTGCGGCGAGCCGCGAAGCCGCCCACCCGCGTCACCGTCGTCCCCTCCACGGGCGGCCACCGCGTGACCGTCTGGCGCCCGCTGGTCCCGGCGGCCTTCCGCTGGCTCAGCGGGGTCGTCGCAGGGCCCGTGGCCCCGGAAGCAAGTACCGGAAGAGTAAAGGCCTCGCAAAGCGGGGCAACTCCCGCCAGGACAAGCGGCTCTTCCCGTCCGTGATGAGCCTGACCGGTACCCCCTTCCTGCTGACCGCCGTCCTCGTGGCGGCGGTGGCCCTGCTGCTGCCCCTGCTCCTGTGGAGCCGGATCGGCGGCCCGGCCCTGGTGCGCGGGGCGTCCCGGCTGCTCATGCTGCTGTTCGCCCAGTTCACGGCGGTCCTCGTGGTGTTCGTACTGGTCAACAACGCCAACGGGCTCTACGACAACTGGGACGACCTGCTGGGCACCGGCAACCACGTCAACGCGGCCCCCGACCTCGGCCCCGACGGCACCGGCGGCCAGAAGGCCGCGGCGGCGCCCAAGGTCAAGCAGGTCTTCAAGGAGTACAAGGGCAAGGTCGGCAACGGCGTCATGAAGACCACGCTCAAGGGCGCCATCTCCGGCGTCGAGGGCGATGTCGCGGTCTGGCTGCCGCCGCAGTACAACGACCCCGCGTACAAGGACAAGGCCTTCCCCGTGGTCGAGCTGCTGCCCGGCTACCCGGGCTCCATCGGCGCCTGGTTCGGCTCGCTGCACACCCAGCGCCAGCTCACGCCGATGATGCAGCGCGGCGAGGTCGCGCCGTTCATCCTCGTCTCGCCGCGCACCACGCTCCTGGACGGCCGCGACACCGGCTGCGCCAACGTGGCGGGCACCGTCAACGCCGACACCTGGATCAGCGTGGACGTACGCAAGATGATCACCGACAACTTCCGGGCCGCCACCGGCCCCGAGGGCTGGGCCGTCGCGGGGTACTCGGCGGGCGGCCACTGCGCCGCCAAGCTCGCGGTCGCGCACCCGGACCGCTACCGCGCCGGCGTCGACCTCTCCGGCTACAACGACCCGGCCGCCGAGGGCGCCTCGATCACCGCGCACGACCCGAAGCTGCGCCGCGAGTCCAACCCGCTGTGGATCCTCAAGAACGCCAAGACCCCTCCGCACACCTCGCTGTTCGTCTCCGGCGACCTCGGCGACGGCTACAACGACGGCCTGGCGCTGAAGAAGGCCGCCAAGGCGCCGACCACCGTCCACGTCGTCCGGCTCAACGGCGGCGGCCACCGCAGCAGCGTCTGGGAGCACCAGGTGCCCGACGTCTTCCGCTGGCTCACCAAGGAGCTCGGTCAGGCGGGCCGGGTCGCCCCCGCGAACGGCATCTGATCGATCGGCGCCACCCGCACCGGCGCCCCCGGGTGCGGCGCGTGGATCATCTGGCCGCCGCCGATGTAGATCCCGACGTGGCTGATGCCCGAGTAGAAGAAGACCAGGTCGCCGGGGGCGAGGTCGGAACGGGACACCCGGGGGCCCGAGTTGATCTGCGTGTACGTGGTCCGGGGCAGCGAGACGCCCGCCGCGCTCCAGGCCGCCTGGGTCAGCCCCGAGCAGTCGAACGCGGACGGCCCGGTCGCGCCCCACACATACGGCTTGCCGAGCGCGGTGTAGGCGTACGCGACGGCCGCCGCCGCCCGGCCGCTGGGGGCGGGGAGCAGCCCGGCGGGGGCGGCGACGGGCGAGCCGGGGGCGGCGGAGCGGCTCGCGCGTCCGGTGGCGCCCGCGCCCACCCGGGCGCCGTCCTGGCTCTCGTACGCCTGGCGCTCCTCGGCGGTCAGCCGCGCGAGCAGCGCCTGCGCAGAGTCGATCTTCGACTTGACGGTCTCCTTCTGGTGCCTGAGCTCGGCCTGCCGGTCGCGCAGCTCGGTGAGCCGGCCGTCGGCGGCGGTGTGCAGCCGCTTCAGCTCGGCGAGCTGTCTGCGGACCCCGGCGACGGCGGTCGCCGTCCGGTCCCCGGCCCGCTCCTGGAAGGCAGCGTCGTCCAGGTAGCGCCGCGGGTCGGAGGAGAGCATCAGCTGCAGCGCGGGGGCGACCTGGCCGGTGCGGTACTGGGCGGTGGCGATCGAGCCCAGCGCGTTGCGCGCGCTGCCCAGCCGTTCGGCCTTGCGCGCGGCCTCGTCCTGGAGCGCGGTGACCGCCTTCTGGGCGTCGTCCGCCTTCTCCTTGGCGCCGTTGTACGCCTCGGTGGCGACCTCGGCCTCCTGGTACAGCCTGTCCACCCTGGCCTTGACCTCGGCCGGGGTCAGCCGGGGCTCGGCGTGTCCGGAGCCCTCGAAAGCGGTGGCGGTGGCGGCCCCGGCCAGTGCGAGGGTCGCCGCGGTGCGGGCGGCGGGGCCGGTGAGCGGGTGCTGCCGGGGCTTTCGATGTGCAGCCACGAGGTGCCTTCACGTCCTTCCGTGCGCATCCGGCGACGGACCGCACAGGGGGAACGGCCCGCCGCCGGATCTCTCGGCCGGCGACCGATGGCCGCGCCCCGAGGGAGCGGCGATGGGGAGTAGGTCGCCTGGGGGAGGACGCTAAACCTGACTGACACGGGGGAGTGACGCAAAGCGCTAAGTGTTCTGTTCCGGCGCCATCGCGACCGGATATGACCGGTCCGCCATCGGGTGCCCCCCTTTCCCGGTGCCGCTGTGACCGAGGAGCCGGACGGGGCACACCTGCCCGCCGCTCCGTGATATCGGGTGGCTAGGCTCGCGGACCATGGACGTACTCATCAATGCCTTCGTCGCCCTGCACATCATCGGCATCGCCTCGCTGCTGGGCGGCTTCCTGACCCAGATGAAGGCGATGGGCGCCGGGACCGCGCGCTTCGTGCCCGCCATGCTGCACGGCGCGCTGACGATGCTGGTCACGGGCGTGGCCCTGGTGGGCCTGAACCAGGCCGACGACCACTCCGTGAACACCGCCAAGATCGGCCTCAAGCTGGCGGTGCTGGTGGTGATCCTCGGGCTGGTCTATGTGAAGCGCGACGACGAGAAGGTGGAGAAGGCGCTGTTCGGCGCGGTGGGCGGGCTGACCGTGGCGAACATCTTCATCGCGACGCTCTGGACGTGAGCGGGGGCGCGCGTGCGGGCGCGCACCGCGTCAGCCGCTACGCGGGGCGCACGCTCCCGTAGATCGGCATGTAGTAGATCGACTCCTCGCGTACGTACGCCCCCGGCTTCGGCGCGTGGATCATCATCCCGTTGCCGATGTACATACCGACGTGGCTGATGTCGTCGTAGAAGAAGACCAGGTCACCGGGGCGCAGATCGTCCGTGGCCACCCGGGTGCCGGTCTTGACCTGGTCCCAGGTGGTACGCGGCAGATCGACCCCGGCGGCCTTCCAGGCGGCCTGGGTGAGCCCGGAGCAGTCGTACGAGGACGGCCCGGTCGCGCCCCACACGTACGGCTTGCCGATCTGGTCGCGGGCGAACGCGAGAGCCTTGGCGGCCTTGGTGGACGAGGACGGGGTGCCCGCCCCCGATCCCGAGCCGGTGCCCGTGCCGGTCCCGGAGCCGGTGCCCGTGTCCTTCGGCGGCTGCTTCGCGGCCTCGGCCGCCTCGGCCGCCTCCGCCGCCTTCCTGGCCGCCTCCTGCCGTGCGGCCAGCTCCGCCGCCTTCTTGCGCGCCTCCTCCTGCTTCCTCGCCTCCAGTTCCGCGAGCCGCGCCTTCTCCCGTGCGGTCAGCGTGCCCAGCAGCGTGCGCGCGGCGGCCAGCTTGGACTGCACGTCCTGCTTGCCGGCCCGCAGCGCCTCCTGCGAGGCGGTCAGCCGTTCCAGACCCCGGGCCGCCTCCGCGCGCCTGGTCGCGACGCCCGCCCGCTGGGTCTCGAAGTCCCGCAGCGCCTGTTCCTCGCGGCCGGTCAGCTGCTTCATCAGGTGGTTGCGGTCGAAGAAGGCCTGCGGGTCGTCCGCGAGCATCAGGGTCACGGTCGAGGCCATGCCGCCGGTGCGGTACTGCTCGGCGGCGTAGGAGCCCAGCACCCGGCGGGTGTCGTTGAGCCGGGCGGTGCCCCGGGCGACCTGGTCGAGCATGCCGTCGACCTGGGCGCGCTGGACCTCGGTGGCCTCCTTGGCCCGGTTGTACGTCTCCGTGGCCGTGCCCGCCTGCCGGTAGAGGTCGTCGACCTTGCGCTGGACCTCCTCGACCGTCGGGTCCGGGCCGCCGGGCGCCGCGCCCGCGCTCTGGGCCAGCATGCCCACCGAGGCGAGCGCGGCCGTGGTGATGCCGACGGCGGGAGCGGCCGGACGTATGCGGGTGCGCGGCTTGCGGTGGGAGGGCAAGGCCGACACCTCCTTACGGATCGTGCCGGGCGGGTGCGGTCCCCGGACGGGGGCGTTCCCGGTTGAGGCGGCACGCTAGCCAACTCGTACGGTCACTGGGAAGGTTGATGTCCGACAGGCCCGATACATTCCTGTGACCTTTACGCTCCGTAGTCGTTGGTTCGTCTCCTGCGAAGGCGGCAGCGGGCTGTCGGAGCGGGGTCCTAGACTCGGGAGACGATGAGCAGCCTCTTTGACGACAGCTTCCTGGCGGACCTCCAGCCCTCCGAGGAGGAGCACCCGCCGCCGCCCGAGGACGGCCCGGCCCGCGAGGAGGTGCCGGACGACCTCTTTCAGGGCCGTTTCGACGCACCCCCGAGCCACGACGCGTACTACCGGGACGGCGCCCCGCGCCCGGTGGTCGACCCGGCGACCCTTCTGGAGGGGCTGAACGAGAACCAGCGCGCGGCCGTGGTCCACGCGGGCTCCCCCCTGCTCATCGTGGCCGGGGCGGGCTCCGGCAAGACCCGGGTGCTCACCCACCGCATCGCCCATCTGCTGGCCACCCGCGGTGTCCACCCCGGCCAGATCCTCGCGATCACCTTCACCAACAAGGCCGCGGGCGAGATGAAGGAGCGCGTCGAGCAGCTGGTCGGCCCGCGGGCGCACGCGATGTGGGTGATGACCTTCCACAGCGCCTGTGTGCGGATCCTGCGCCGCGAGTCCAAGAAGCTCGGCTTCACCTCGTCGTTCTCGATCTACGACGCGGCCGACTCCAAGCGCCTGATGGCGCTGGTCTGCCGCGACCTGGACCTCGACCCCAAGCGGTACCCGCCGAAGTCCTTCAGCGCCAAGATCTCGAACCTGAAGAACGAGCTGATCGACGAGGAGACCTTCGCCGGCCAGGCCGTCGACGGCTTCGAGAAGACCCTGGCGCAGGCGTACGCGATGTACCAGGCGCGGCTGCGCGAGGCCAACGCGCTGGACTTCGACGACATCATCATGACGACGGTCCATCTCCTCCAGGCGTTCCCGGACGTCGCCGAGCACTACCGCCGCCGCTTCCGCCATGTGATGGTCGACGAGTACCAGGACACCAACCACGCGCAGTACACCCTGGTGCGCGAGCTGGTCGGCCCGGCCGGGGAGGACGAGGCACCGGCCGAGCTGTGCGTGGTCGGCGACGCCGACCAGTCGATCTACGCCTTCCGTGGCGCCACGATCCGTAACATCCTCCAGTTCGAGGAGGACTATCCGGACGCGAAGACGATCATGCTGGAGCAGAACTACCGCTCCACGCAGACGATCCTCTCCGCCGCCAACGCGGTCATCGAGCGCAACGAGAGCCGCCGCCCCAAGAACCTGTGGACCGACGCGGGCGCGGGCGCGCGGATCACCGGCTATGTGGCTGACACCGAGCACGACGAGGCGCAGTTCGTCGCCGACGAGATCGACCGGCTCACCGACGCGGGCGACGCCAAGGCCGGTGACGTGGCGATCTTCTACCGGACCAACGCCCAGTCCCGTGTCTTCGAAGAGATCTTCATCCGGGTCGGCCTGCCGTACAAGGTCGTCGGAGGTGTGCGCTTCTACGAGCGCAAGGAGGTCCGCGACGTCCTCGCCTATCTGCGCGTCCTCGCCAACCCGGAGGACGCGGTCCCGCTGCGCCGCATCCTGAACGTGCCCAAGCGCGGCATCGGGGACCGCGCCGAGGCGATGATCGACGCGCTGTCGCTGCGCGAGAAGATCACCTTCCCGCAGGCGCTGCGCCGCGTCGACGAGGCGTACGGAATGGCCGCCCGCTCGGCCAACGCCGTCAAGCGCTTCAACCAGCTCATGGACGACCTGCGCACGATCGTCGACTCGGGCGCGGGCCCGGCCGTCGTGCTGGAAGCGGTCCTGGAGCAGACCGGCTATCTGGCCGAGCTCCAGGCCTCCACCGACCCCCAGGACGAGACCCGGATCGAGAACCTCCAGGAACTCGCCGCCGTGGCCCTGGAGTTCGAGCAGGCGCGCGGCGAGGCGGAGGGGACCGACGGCGCCGACGCGCCCACACCCACCCTCGCCGAGTTCCTGGAGCAGGTCGCCCTCGTCGCCGACTCCGACCAGATCCCCGACGAGGACGAGGACGGCTCCGGAGTCATCACGCTGATGACCCTGCACACCGCCAAGGGCCTGGAGTTCCCGGTGGTGTTCCTCACCGGCATGGAGGACGGCGTCTTCCCGCACATGCGCGCGCTGGGTCAGGTCAAGGAGCTGGAGGAGGAGCGCCGGCTGGCGTACGTGGGCATCACCCGCGCCCGTGAGCGGCTGTACCTCACGCGCTCCTCGATGCGCAGCGCCTGGGGCCAGCCCTCGTACAACCCGCCCTCCCGCTTCCTGGAGGAGATCCCCGGCCAGCACCTGGAGTGGAAGCGCACCGGACCGATGGCCGCCCCGGCCGGACCGGTCTCGGGCAAGGGCCTCGGCGGGGGACCGTCCGCCTCGCGGACGCGCGCGGGCGCCTCCGGCTTCGCGACCCGGCGCACCAGCGACAAGCCGGTGATCGCGCTGACCGTCGGCGACCGCGTCACCCACGACCAGTTCGGTCTGGGCACCGTGGTGTCGGTGACCGGGTCGGGTTCGGACGCGCAGGCCACGATCGACTTCGGCGACGAGCGCCCCAAGAAGCTGCTGTTGCGCTACGCGCCGGTGGAGAAGCTGTAGAGCGCTGCCGCGCCCGCGCGGAGCGGGCGGGCGCGGCTCGGCCTAGGTCGGGTCGAGCCCGTGGCCGCGCAGCCACGGAAGCGGGTCTATCGGCGACCCGCCGCCGGGGCGCACCTCGAAGTGCAGGTGCGGACCGGTGGAGTTGCCCGAGTTGCCCGAGTACGCGATGACGTCACCGGCCTTGACCGGCCCCGACCGCAGCTTGGTGCTGGAGAGGTGGCAGTACCAGGTCTCGGTGCCGTCGGCGGCGGTCACTATGGCCATGTTGCCGTAGGCGCTGTTCCACTGCGTACGGATCGTGCCGTCGATCGCGGACATCACCGGCGTGCCGTACGAGACCGGGAAGTCGATGCCGGTGTGCACCGACATCCAGTTGACGCCCGCCTGGCCGAAGTACGCGCTCAGGCCCCGCTGCTTGACCGGCAGCAGGAACTTGGGGCGCGCGGCCTCCTTGCGCGCGGCGGCCTCCGCCTTGCGCTGCTTCTCCGCGGCCTGACGGGCCTTGAGGTCGAGACGTTCCTGCGTCCGGCTGGCACGGTCCGCGAAGTCGCCCGCCTCCGCGCTGAGCTTGGCGAGCTGGGTGTCCAGCTCGCTGTTGGCGGCGACCGGCTTGACCGAGGACGGGTCGGAGGCGGTGACCGCCGTGTGCGCGTCCTTGCCCTCGCCGCCGAGCCCGCTCACCGAGGCCGCGGCGACCCCGGCGACCCCCATCACACACACCGACGGCACCGCGACGGTCAGCAGCGCGGACCGTTTGGCCGGACTGCGCCGACGGCTGCGGCTGCCCGCGGGGCGGCGCCCGGAACCGGTCGCGGCGACCGCGACCACCGGCTCGGCCGCGCCCTCGGCGTCCAACTCCTCCTCGTCGAGCGGAGTTTCGGGAAGCGCGTCGTCCAGGTCGAGCACGGGGAACTCGGCGTCGAACGCGGGGAACTGGGCCGTCCCCTCGGCCGCCGCCTCGTCCCGCTCGCTCCCGCTCCCGTACCCGTTCGCGGAGTCGTGCTCGTATGCCTGCTCATGTCCGGCGCCGGTCTGCGCGGACGGCGTGTCGTGCCCGCCCATGTGCTCGACACCGACGTTCCAGGCGGCCGTGTTGTACGTCCCGGTCCCCTCGTACGCGCCCGCCGCGTATCCCGCGCCGGGCACGGTCCACTGCCCGGTCGTGTCGTAGGCGGCGTCGTACGCGAACGCGGTGGTCTCGAACTGCCCGGTGTGCTGCGCCTGGTTCCAGGCGTCGGCGTCCCACTGCCCCGTGACATCGGGCCCGGCCGACTGCGCCGGGATCGTCCACTGGCCGGTGGTGTCGTACGAAGTCTGCTGCGGGTACTGCTGCGCGCCGTAGGCGTTCCACTGGCCCGTGTCGTACGTGCCGGTGTGCTGCGCGTCGTAGTCGCCGGGGAGAGCACCGAAGAGCGGGTCGGTGCCGAGGGCGCCGGTGGCGTCCGCCGTGGAGTGGCCGTCGTATCCGGCGTACCCGGCGTGGGCGTGCTGGTCAGTCACCAACTTCTCTCTCGCCTCGGCAACAGGACCTGGGACCGGGGCCCTGGGGAGGGGCTCCCGGTGGGGGAAGCAGTGGCGCGACTGTACCCGGCGGTACGCGACAGCGACAATCTTCCGCGGGTTTTATTGGATGAGGAAACGGGCAATCGGCGTCTTTCGGCGGACCGTGGGCAGAGCCTTGGTCTTGCGTTCGAGGGTTGTTCGAGCATGGAGGGGTCCGGCGGGGGAACGGTACGGCCCCGCCGCTCGCGTCAGGCGACGGAGAAGGCGCCGCGCGAATCGCCGCAGTTCCCCTTCTCGTTCTCGCCGCCGTACTCCTCGTCCCCGGTCCCGTTCCCGGCCTCGGCCCCGGTCCCGGTAAGCGCCTGGCGTATCCCGGTGGCGACGGCCGGATGGACCGGCAGCGCCAGATGCCCGATCCCCGACACCCGTACGTTCTCGACGGTGAGATCGGGGTGGTCGATACGGGCGGTCTCCACCGGGACCATCAGCGTGTCGAGGTCGCTCCAGAAGCTCACGAACCGCGTCCGGCAGCCCGGCGCGGGCAGGCGCAGCTCCTCGACGAGGTCGGAGCCGGGGCACATCTGGCGGACGATCGGGTGCGCGCTGACGATCTGCGCGGAGCGGGTGCCCGCGTGCGGGGTGCCGAGCGTGACGAGCGTACGGACATACGCGTCGCCGCCGAGGCGCTGGACGTAGTAGCGGGCGATGAGACCGCCGAGGCTGTGCCCCACGATGTCCACCTCGGCGTGCCCGGTGCGGGCGCGGATCTCCTCCACATGGCGGCCGAGCAGCTCGGCGGCGGCGCGGATGTCGCAGGTCAGCGGGGAGTAGTTGAGGGATTCGAGGTGGCGCCAGCCGTGCCGGGACAGCGAGCGGCGCAGCAGGACGAAGACCGAGCGGTTGTCGACGAAGCCGTGCAGCAGCACGACGGGCGGCCGGGCCCGCCCGGCGGTGGGCAGCCGCGGGGCGTCGTCCGGGACGGCCTCCCGGCGCTCGGCCGCCATCCCGGAGGGATAGAGGACGACATGGCCGGCGAGGACGGCGAGATCGAGTGCCGTGGCGCGCAGCAGCGCGGCGGAGATCCAGGCGCGGCGCAGAAAGGAGGGGAGCAGTGAGGAGGGAAGCAGCGAGGAGGGGAGTAGTGAGGAGGGAAGGAGCGGAAAGAACGGCACGGACGGCCTCCCGAACGGCACGCCCGGAGAACAACGCCGTCCCCCGTGTGCCCTCATGGGGCGCCCCCGCGAAAACGCGCTCGTCCAGAACGCCATGGGCCGGACCACCGTGCTGTGCGGCTGACGGCACGGGGTCCGGCGCCTTCAGAGCGGCTCCCCTTGCGCCGGCCCCGGCCTGTCACGCCGACGAGCGGCGGACAATCCGGTACGGCGACGCAAAACGAACATGTCCCACGTGTGATTTCCCCCTCCCCGCCGTCCGCGAAACGGCGGGGTGCGGGATGCTGTAGATAACGTTCGTTCACTTCAGGTTGTTCACCTCGTGTGGAGGCAGTGATGGGTGTAACCGGTCCGATCCGCGTGGTGGTGGCCAAGCCGGGGCTCGACGGGCACGACCGGGGCGCCAAGGTCATCGCACGGGCGCTGCGCGACGCGGGCATGGAGGTCATCTACACCGGCCTGCACCAGACGCCCGAGCAGATCGTGGACACGGCGATCCAGGAGGACGCCGACGCGATCGGCCTCTCCATCCTCTCGGGCGCCCACAACACCCTGTTCGCCAAGGTCATCGAACTCCTGAAGGAGCGCGACGCGGAGGACATCAAGGTCTTCGGCGGCGGCATCATCCCCGAGGCGGACATCGCCCCCCTGAAGTCCCTCGGCGTGGCCGAGATCTTCACGCCCGGGGCGACGACGACGTCGATCGTGGAGTGGGTACGGGGGAACGTCCGCGCCGGGGCCGGGGCGTAGGTAGTTTCGGTTTCCCCCACCCCGCCCCTCCCCGAAAGTCCTCAGCCGGGCGGCTGGTTCTTCGTGCGGGGGTGGTGGGGGCGCGGTGCTCGCGCAGTTCCCCGCGCCCCTTTTGGGCCCGGGGCCGGCTCGTCAGCGGGCCGTCTGTGGCCGTTCGCGCACTTCCCCGGGCCCCCAGGTGGCTGGGGGCGCGGGGAACCGCGCGAGCAAGCCAGCACGGTCCGCGGACGAAAGAGGGGGCCGGGGCGGAGCCCCCGGCAGTGGGGTGCGGGGGCCGCAGGCCCCGCCGGGGGCCGGGGCGGACTCCCCCGTGAAAGCCGGCTTCACCCCCCTCCCCCCCCGGGAGGGTTAAGGGAACGGGCGGGGTGGGGGAAATCAACCCCCCAACTCCACCAGCATCGCCCCCCGCAACCGCAACGTCCCCACCAACCGCTGAAACGCCTCCGCCCAGTACCCCCCTGCCCCCGGCGACGCCCCCTCCTCCTCCGCCTGCACAGCCGTCAGCCCCTCCAGCCTCCCCGCTTCCGCAGGATCGAGGCACCGCTCCGCCAGCCCCATCACCCCGCTGAAGCTCCACGGATAACTGCCCGCGTCCCGCGCGATCTCCAGCGCGTCCACCACGGCCCGGCCCAGCCCCGCCGACCACGGCACCAGACACACCCCCAGCAGCTGGAACGCCTCCGACAACCCGTGCGCGGCTATGAACGCGGCGACCCAATCCGCCCGTTCCCCCTCCGGCAGCGTCGACAGCAGCTTGGCCCGCTCGGCCAGCGACACCGTCCCCGCGTTGCCGCCCGGCGGGGAGGACGGCGCGCCCAGGAGCGCGCGCGCCCACTCCGCGTTCCCCTGCCGCACCGCCGCCCGGCACCACGCCGCGTGCAGTTCGTCCCCCCAGTCGTCGGTGACCGGCAACGCCACGATCTCGCGCGCCGAACGCCCCCCGAGCCGCCCCGGCCAGCTCCCCAGCGGCGCGGCCTCCACCAACTGGCCGAGCCACCACGACCGTTCCCCCCGGCCGGTCGGCGGCTTGGGCGCCACCCCGTCCCGCTGCATCGCGGCATCGCACTCGTGCGGCGCCTCCACCGCTATCCGCGCCCCGTCCCCGTCCCCCGACCGGTCGAGCGCGACGCACGACGCCGCCCGCGCCGCCATCCGCCCGGCCAGCGCGGACGCGGGCAGCGCCGACAACAGCTCGGCCGCTGTGGCCCGGACGTTGCGGCTGCGGTCGGCGAGGGCCTGCTCCAGGAACGGCTCGTCCTCCCCGGACAGCCCCGTCCGCAGCGAGTCGAGGAACATCAGCCGGTCCTCCGCCCGCTCGGCCGCCCACGTCGAGGCGAGCAACTCCCGCGCGGCCCAAGGCTCGTACGCCCGCACCGCCCCCAGCAGCGCCACCCGCTCGGCGAACAGCCCCTCCTCCCAGAGGCGCCGCACCGCCCCGGCGTCCGAGACGTCGGGCAGGGCCGCGCTCCCCAGGCCGCCGCGCAGCGCGAACCGCCACTCCGGGTTCAGCCCGGCCAGCCACATCCCGTGCGGCCCGGCGAAGGCGAGCGCCTGTGGCCGCAGGTCCGTACGCGCCCGGGCCGCGTCGAGCAGCGCGGGCAGCAGCTCCGGCGGCGCCCGGAACCCCCGCTCGGCCGCCGCGCTCAGCCACTGCGGCAGCAGTTCCGCCAGATCCGGCGCCGCCCCGCGCCGCCCCCCGGAGTGCGCCGACGCCGAACGGTCCGCGAGCAGTTGTCCCAGCCGCCGCCGTGCGGCCTGCGGCAGCGGCGGCCGGGCGTCCTGCGGCGCCTTCCCCGGCCGTACGGACACGGGCGCGGACGCGGGCAGCAGGCCCGCCCGGCGCCGGACGGTCTGCCGCGCGGCCTCGTCGAGGAGCGCGGCGGGCTCCCCGGCGGCCGGCCGCCGCTCGGTGCCGAGCAGCGCGGTGGTGACCAGCTCCTCCCAGGAACCGGCCCTCTCCCCAGCGGCAGCGGACATGGTGGCCTCCCCTCCGTACATACGCGCGCCCTCCTCCCCTTCCTGTGCGTGTCGCCGTCCGTGTCCCTGTCCGTGTTCTCGCACCTGTACGTGCCGCCGGCCGGGTCTCACCTCAGCCGCACCGCCTCCGCCTCGCCCGGCGCCCACCCCGCCAGCGGAGCGAACCCCCGGTGGCCGCACTCGCCGAACACCGTCACCGGTCCGCCGCCCGACAGCGCGACGAGCTTCCACAGTCCCGCCCGGTCGGCCGCCGCCGGGGCGACCGGCAGCGCCGACTCGCCCTCTGCGTCGGCGATTTGCCACCCGTCGCCGCCCTCGCCCGGCGGCACCGGTATCACCCCGCTCAGCGTCACCGGCCACGCGTCCAGCCACGGATCGTCCCGCAGCGCCCGTCCGTACCGCTCCATCGCCTCGGCCGTGGTGCCGCCCGGCGGAGGCCCCTCCGCCGCCAGCGGCGCCCCGAACCGGTCGCCCAGCGCGGCGCGCACCTGCCCGCCGCCCGGGTACGGCGTGAGCTCGGCGTCGATCGCCAGGCCGACCGGCAGGGCGAGCTCCGGAGCCCGGCCCGCCGCGCCGAAGTCGAGCACCATCGCCGCGCGGCCCGACTCCCTGCCGTGCAGCCAGATCCGACGTGTGGTCAGCTTGGCGTCGGCCGTGTCGTACTGCGCCAGGACCTGCCAGATGTCCCGCACCGGCGGCCCCTGCGGCTGTGTGGGCACCCCGACCCGTGCCCGGACCGTGGCGGCCAGCGGCTCCGGCAGCGCCGCGCGGCCCAGCCAGGCCCGGTCGAGCAGATGCAGCAGCGCGCACTCCTCAAGCAGCCGCACCGGCCAGCCCGGCCCGGAGCCCGGTATCGCGCCCAACTCCCGCACCCGGCCCGCCAGTCCCGGTGCCTGCGCGTCGACCATGCGGGCGGCCGTCTCCTCCCACAGCCCGTACCCCGGCCGCTCGGCCGCCGCCAGGCCGCCGCGCAGCAGGTCCTCCAGGCGCTGTTCCAGTTCGCCCGCACCGGCCGTGACCCGCTCGGCACGCTTCTCCGCGCGGCGCCGGGCGGCCTCGGGATCGGCGGTCCGCACCTCGGCCGGCCCGGCCGTCCCGCTCTCCTTCTCCCTGGGCTCCCCGTGCTCCCTGTGCTTCTTGTTCTCCGCCCGCGCCCGCCGCTCGCGCAGCCACTGCTCGGCCCAGCCGGGCACCTCCCCGTCCGCGACGGCCGGCACCGCCCGCTCGTCCGCCGCCCAGAGCAGCAGCAGCCCCAGCGCGTGCTTGCACGGGAACTTGCGGCTCGGGCAACTGCACTTGTATCCGAGCCCGTCCGTGTCGACCACCGTCTGGTACGGCCTGCTGCCGCTGCCCTTGCACAGGCCCCACACCCCCGAACCGTCGCAGCCGCTCTCCGACCACGGCCCGGCCGTGCCGAGCCTGCTCCCCGCTCTGCGTGACGAGTCGTCAGGAGCCAGGGTCAGCACCTGTTCCGCCGTCCAGCGCACCCCCTGCTGATTCATGGTTTCGAAGGTAGCCGCCGCCACTGACAATCACCCCGGTCCCCACGTCGATCCGGGCGTTGAGCTGCGCTTTCACCCGCGCCGAGGCCGATTGTCAGTGGCGTGGTGCACGGTTGGGTCACATCGGGTCGACCGATCTGGAGGGGGATCCATGACCATGTCCGCAACCACGGCCGCAGGCGTCGCGAGCGGCGTCGAGACGGCCGCCGCCGAGGCCCTGCGTCCGCACGCCGAGCACGCGTTCGCGCATGAACTCAAGGCGCTGGCAGCCGCCGACGACCGGCCCAGGCCCGCCCGCTGGCAGCTCTCGCCGTGGGCCGTCGCCACCTATCTGCTCGGCGGCACCCTGCCCGGCGGCACGGTGATCACGCCGAAGTACGTGGGTCCGCGCCGCATCGTCGAGGTCGCCGTCACCACCCTCGCCACCGACCGGGCGCTGCTGCTGCTCGGTGTCCCGGGCACCGCCAAGACATGGGTGTCCGAGCACCTCGCCGCCGCCGTCAGCGGCGACTCCACGCTGCTGGTGCAGGGCACGGCCGGCACCCCGGAAGAGGCGATCCGGTACGGGTGGAACTACGCCCAACTGCTCGCGCACGGCCCCAGCCGGGACGCCCTGGTGCCCAGTCCGGTCATGCGGGCCATGGCCGAGGGGATGACCGCCCGGGTCGAGGAGCTGACCCGTATCCCCGCCGACGTGCAGGACTCCCTGATCACGATTCTGTCGGAGAAGACCCTGCCCATCCCGGAGTTGGGCCAGGAGACCCAGGCGGTGCGCGGCTTCAACCTCATCGCCACGGCCAACGACCGAGACCGGGGTGTCAACGAGCTCTCCAGCGCGCTGCGCCGCCGCTTCAACACGGTGGTGCTGCCGCTCCCGGCCACCGCCGACGAAGAGGTCGACATCGTCTCCCGCCGGGTCGACCAGCTCGGCCGCTCGCTCGACCTGCCCGCCGCGCCCGAGGGCATGGACGAGATCCGCCGCGTCGTCACCGTCTTCCGCGAGCTGCGCGACGGGGTGACGGGCGACGGCCGCACCAAGCTCAAATCCCCCTCGGGCACGCTCTCCACGGCCGAGGCGATCTCCGTGGTGACCGGCGGCCTGGCGCTCGCCGCGCACTTCGGCGACGGCGTGCTGCGCGCCGGTGACGTGGCGGCGGGCATCCTCGGCGCGGTCGTCCGCGACCCGGCGGCGGACCGCGTCATCTGGCAGGAGTACCTGGAGACGGTGGTGCGCGAGCGCGACGGCTGGAAGGACTTCTACCGCGCCTGCCGAGAGGTCTCGGCATGACCGGCCGGCCCCCCAAGGCGCCCGGCGCGGCGCCGCCCCCGGGCCCCTGGCTGCTCGGTGTGCGCCATCACGGACCCGGGTCGGCGCGAGCGGTCCGGGCCGCGCTGGCGGCGGCGCGGCCCCGGGCCGTGCTGATCGAGGGGCCACCCGAGGCCGATGGGCTCCTCGCGCTCGCCGCCGACCCGGAGATGCGCCCCCCGGTCGCCCTGCTCGCCCATGTGGTGGACGATCCGCGCCGCGCCGCGTTCTGGCCGATGGCGGAGTTCTCGCCGGAGTGGGTGGCCCTGCGCTGGGCCCTGGAGGAGGGCGCCGAGGTCCGCTTCATCGACCTTCCGGCGGCCCACTCCCTGGCGCTGCCCGAGACCGGGCCGGAGACCGACCCGATCAGCGCGACGGACAACGGGCCGGGCGGCGCGGCGGACCGGGGGCCGGATGGCGAGGGGAACGGCGAGGGGAACGTTGAGGGGAAGCCGGAAGGCGTCCCCGCCGAGCCGGCCCTGGGGGTCGACCCGATCGGCGTGCTCGCCGAGACCGCCGGATACGACGACCCGGAGGCCTGGTGGGAGGACGTCGTGGAGCACCGTGACGGCACCCCGGGAGCCGATCCGTACGGCCCGTTCACCGTCCTGGGCGAGGCGATGACGGCGCTGCGCGAGGCGTACGGGGACGGCGGCCACCCGCGCGACGCGGTACGCGAGGCGTACATGCGCGTCCAACTGCGTGGCGCCCGACGTGAGTTCGGGGACGAGGTGGCGGTGGTCTGCGGCGCCTGGCACGTGCCCGCGCTCGCCGCCCGCACCACCCTGACCGCCGACCGCGCGCTGCTCAAGGGCCTGCCCAAGGTGAAGACCGAGCTGACCTGGGTGCCCTGGACCCACCGCCGCCTCGCCCGCCGCAGCGGCTACGGAGCGGGCATCGACTCGCCCGGTTGGTACGGGCATCTGTTCTCCGCCCCCGACCGGCCCGTCGAGCGCTGGATGACCAAGGTCGCCGGACTCCTGCGGGACGAGGACCGGCAGGTCTCGTCCGCCCACGTCATCGAGGCGGTGCGGCTCGCCGGGACCCTCGCCGCGATGCGCGGGCGCCCGCTGCCGGGTCTGACCGAGACGACCGACGCGGTGCGGGCGGTGATGTGCGAGGGCTCCGACGTGCCGCTCGCCCTCGTCCGGGACCGTCTCGTCGTCGGCGATGTGCTCGGCGAGGTCCCGGACGCCGCCCCGGCTGTCCCGCTCCAGCGCGACCTCACCCGCGCCCAGCGCACCCTGCGGCTCAAGCCGGAGGCGCTGGAGCGGGAGCTGGAGCTCGATCTGCGCAAGGAGACCGACGCCGCCCGGAGCAGGCTGCTGCACCGGCTCGGCCTCCTCGGCATCGGCTGGGGCGAGCAGTCGGCGTCCCGGGCCGGCACCGGCACGTTCCGGGAGAGCTGGCGGCTGCGCTGGGAGCCCGAACTGTCGGTGCGGGTGGCCGAGGCCGGGGTGTGGGGCACGACGGTCCTGGCCGCCGCCACCGCCCGGGCCGCGTCCGAGGCCGCCGGGGCGACGGTCCTGGGCGAGATCACCGCGCTGGCCGAGCGGTGTCTGCTCGCCGAGCTCACCGACGCGCTCCCGGTGGTGATGCGGGCGCTCGCCGACCGGGCCGCGCTCGACACGGACGTCGCCCACCTCGCCCAGGCACTGCCCGCCCTGGCCCGCACCCTGCGGTACGGAGACGTACGGGGCACCGGGACGGCCGCGCTCGGGGAGGTCGCCACCGGGCTCGCCGAGCGGATCTGCGTCGGCCTGCCGCCCGCCTGCACCGGCCTGGACGCGGACGGCGCCACCGCGATGCGTCGCCGTATCGACGACGTCCACACCGCCATGGCCCTGCTCCCGCAGGCCACCGCGGGACCCGCCACGCTGCGGGACCGCTGGGCGTCGGTCCTGGCCAGGCTGGCCGGGCGCGACTCGGTGGCGGGGGAGATCCGGGGCCGCGCCGTCCGGCTGCTCCTGGACGACGGACGGCTGGAGGACAGCGAGGCCGAGCGCCACATGGGGCTGGCGCTCTCGGTGGGCACACCGCCCGGCGAGGCCGCCGCCTGGATCGAGGGGTTCGTGGGAGGCGCGTCGGGCGGCGGGATGCTCCTCGTCCACGACGAGCGGCTGCTCGCCCTGGTCGACACCTGGCTGACCGGTGTCCCCGCCGACGCCTTCACCGACGTACTGCCGCTGCTGCGCCGCACCTTCTCGGCGTACGAACCGGGGGTGCGCCGCACCCTCGGCGAGCTCGTCCGGCGCGGCCCCGGCACCACCGGCCCGGCCGCCGCCGGCGCCGCGGCCCCCGGCTTCGGGGCCGGGCTCGACCACGAGCGCGCCGACGCCATGGAGCCGCTGCTGCGGCTGCTCCTCGGCGGCGCCCACGGCCCCGGGGCACGCCCGGAGCAGTCCGACCCCCTGGCAGGAGCGGCGAAGTGAGCACAGGTCAGACGACAGGCACCGAAACCCCCGACGCGGCCCTGGGCGAGCGGCTGCGCCGCTGGCGGATGGTGCTCGGCGGCGAGCGGGGCGCCGATGGGACGGGCCACGCGCTCACCGGGCGCGACGCCGCGATGGACGGCGCCCTCTCCGCGCTCTACGGCGGCTCCGGCGGACAGGGAACCTCCAAGGAGCGCGGCGCCGGGCTCGGCGCCTCCGCCCCGGGCGTGGCCCGCTGGCTGGGCGACATCCGCACGTACTTCCCCAGCTCCGTCGTCCAGGTCATGCAGCGCGACGCCATCGACCGCCTCGGGCTCTCCGCGCTGCTCCTGGAGCCGGAGATGCTTCAGGCCGTCGAGGCGGACGTGCACCTGGTGGGCACGCTGCTCTCGCTCAACAAGGCGATGCCGGAGACCACCAAGGAGACGGCCCGCATGGTCGTCCGCAAGGTCGTCGAGGACCTGGAGAAGCGGATCGCGACCCGGACGAAGGCGACGCTCACGGGCGCCCTGGACCGTTCGGCGCGGATCAGCCGGCCCCGCCACCGGGACATCGACTGGGACCGCACCATCCGGGCGAACCTGAAGAACTACCTCCCCGAGTACGGCACGGTCGTCCCGGACCGGCTCGTCGGCCACGGACGGGCCGCCCAGTCCGTCAGGAAGGACGTGGTCCTCTGCATCGACCAGTCCGGATCGATGGCCGCCTCCGTCGTCTACGCCTCGGTCTTCGGCGCCGTCCTCGCCTCCATGCGCTCGATCGCCACCCGCCTCGTCGTCTTCGACACGGCCGTCGTCGACCTCACCGACCGGCTCGACGATCCGGTGGACGTGCTGTTCGGCACCCAGCTGGGCGGCGGCACCGACATCAACCGCGCCCTCGCCTACTGCCAGTCGCAGATCACCCGTCCTGCCGACACCGTCGTCGTACTCATCAGTGATCTTTACGAGGGAGGGATCCGCGACGAGATGCTGAAGCGGGTGGCGGCGATGAAGGCCTCCGGAGTGCAGTTCGTGGCCCTGCTCGCCCTCTCCGACGAGGGCGCCCCGGCCTACGACCACGAGCACGCGGCGGCCCTGTCCGCCCTGGGCGCGCCCGCCTTCGCCTGCACTCCCGACCTCTTCCCGGAGATCATGGCGGCGGCCGTCGAGAAGCGGGCTCTGCCGATACCTGACACGCTGTGAGCAGGTGATCTGTGACAGGTATCACCGCTCCGGTGTGATCTGCGATTTAGGGAGCTCGCTCTGGCGGGGATAACCTGCGAGACGGACATGCCGCGTACCCGGCCACCGTGTACGCCTCCCTCAGTGACAGCGCCGTCACGTTGCCCTTCGCGGCACGCCCACGCAGAAAACGAACCGCGAGACCACTGAAAAGGGACGGACGCGCGTGGACCTGTTCGAGTACCAGGCGAGGGACCTCTTCGCCAAGCACGGTGTACCGGTGCTGGCCGGTGAAGTGATCGACACGCCTGAGGCAGCCCGCGAGGCGACCGAGCGGCTGGGCGGCAAGTCCGTCGTCAAGGCGCAGGTGAAGGTAGGCGGTCGCGGCAAGGCCGGCGGCGTGAAGCTGGCGGCGAACCCGGACGAGGCCGTCGCCCGGGCGACGGACATCCTCGGCATGGACATCAAGGGCCACACGGTCCACAAGGTGATGATCGCCGAGCTGTCCCCGGAGATCGAGGCGGAGTACTACGTCTCGTACCTCCTCGACCGCACCAACCGCACCTTCCTGGCCATGGCGTCGGTGCAGGGCGGCATGGACATCGAGGAGGTCGCGGAGAAGACCCCCGAGGCCCTCGCGAAGGTCCCGGTCAACGCCGTCGAAGGCGTGAACATCGAGAAGGCCCGCGAGATCGTGGCCCAGGCGAAGTTCCCGGCCGAGGTGGCCGAGGGCGTCGCCGAGGCGATGGTGACCCTGTGGGAGACCTTCGTCGCCGAGGACGCGCTCCTCGTCGAGGTCAACCCGCTGGTGAAGACCAAGGACGGCCGCATCCTGGCTCTGGACGGCAAGGTCTCGCTCGACGAGAACGCCGACTTCCGCCAGCCCGGCCACGAGGCCCTTGAGGACAAGGACGCGGCCAACCCGCTCGAGGCCGCCGCCAAGGCCAAGGGCCTCAACTACGTCAAGCTCGAGGGCGAGGTCGGCATCATCGGCAACGGCGCGGGGCTCGTCATGAGCACCCTCGACGTCGTCGCGTACGCCGGTGAGAAGCACGGTGGTGTGAAGCCGGCCAACTTCCTCGACATCGGCGGCGGCGCGTCCGCCCAGGTGATGGCGAACGGCCTGGAGATCATCCTCGGCGACGCGGACGTCAAGTCCGTGTTCGTCAACGTCTTCGGCGGCATCACCGCCTGCGACGAGGTCGCCAACGGCATCGTCCAGGCGCTGCAGCTCCTCGCCGACAAGGGCGAAGAGGTCACCAAGCCGCTGGTCGTGCGCCTCGACGGCAACAACGCGGAGCTGGGTCGCAAGATCCTGTCGGACGCGAACCACCCGCTGGTCCAGCGTGTGGACACCATGGACGGCGCGGCCGACAAGGCCGCCGAGCTCGCGGCTGCGCGCTGACTTCGCCCGTCTCCGACACGACAAAGGGACTCAGGAAACCAGAGCCATGGCTATCTTCCTCAACAAGGACAGCAAGGTCATCGTCCAGGGCATGACCGGTGCCACGGGCATGAAGCACACCAAGCTCATGCTCGCGGACGGCACCAACATCGTCGGCGGTGTGAACCCGCGCAAGGCCGGTACGTCCGTCGACATCGACGGCAACGAGATCCCGGTCTTCGGCACGGTCGCCGAGGCGATGGAGAAGACCGGCGCCAACGTGTCCGTCCTCTTCGTGCCGCCGGCGTTCGCCAAGGCCGCCGTGGTCGAGGCGATCGACGCCGAGATCCCGCTCGCCGTGGTGATCACCGAGGGCATCGCGGTCCACGACTCCGCCGCCTTCTGGGCGTACGCGAAGGCCAAGGGCGACAAGACCCGCATCATCGGCCCGAACTGCCCCGGTCTGATCACGCCGGGCCAGTCCAACGCCGGCATCATCCCGGGCGACATCACCAAGCCGGGCCGTATCGGCCTGGTGTCGAAGTCCGGCACGCTGACGTACCAGATGATGTACGAGCTGCGTGACATCGGCTTCTCGTCCGCCGTCGGCATCGGTGGCGACCCGGTCATCGGTACGACGCACATCGACGCGCTCGCCGCGTTCGAGGCCGACCCCGACACCGACCTGATCGTCATGATCGGCGAGATCGGCGGCGACGCCGAGGAGCGCGCGGCCGACTTCATCAAGGCCAACGTGACCAAGCCGGTCGTCGGCTACGTCGCGGGCTTCACCGCGCCCGAGGGCAAGACCATGGGCCACGCCGGCGCCATCGTCTCCGGCTCCTCCGGCACGGCCGCCGCCAAGAAGGAGGCCCTGGAGGCCGCGGGCGTCAAGGTCGGCAAGACGCCGACCGAGACGGCCAAGCTGGCGCGCGAGATCCTCGCCGGCTGACCTCCCGGTCACCCGTACGGCTGGTCCGTACGTCTGTACGTCCGCACGCACGTGGGCCCGCACTCCCCCGGAATTCACCGGCAGGGGTGCGGGCCCACGCGCGTTTCGCGTGCCCGGAGGTCAGCGGGGCTCCGGGACCAGCCGTTCGGGTCCGTGCACGGGCTCGTCGAGCAGTTTGCGGTGGAGCTCCACGTCCTCCTCGCCCTGCCGCTGCGGGCCGCTGTTGAGCGGTACGTTGCCGATGCGCTGGCCCGGGGAGATCGGCGGGATGTAGCGGGTGGGCGCGGTGGAGAGCGTGAAGGCGGTCGCGCCGACGATGACGGCGGTCAGGCTGACGGCGGCGCGCGTCCAGACCCGGATGCGGCGCTCGCCACCGGTGCGCACCCGCCGGGGCCCGGGCAGCTTGACCACGCCCGGCGGCTGGGCGAGGACGAGGTCGGCGAGACGCTGCCGCAGCAGCGCGGACAGTTCCTCGTGGGTGGTCGCCGCGTCGAGCTCCGGTACGCGGCAGGCGACGGCCTCGCGGGCGTGCAGCAGCCGGTGGGCGGCGGCGGGGGTGCTGGCCTCGGTCTCGGCGGCGGTCTCGGGCAGGTCCAGGCCGAGGCCGTCGTAGAGCAGGAGCGTACGGCGGTAGGCGGGCGGCAGGTCGAGGAGCGAACGCCGCAGCCTGCGCAGCCCGCGGTCGGCCGGGGGCCGGTCGGGACGCCGGTGCTTGAGGCGGAACCGGTGCCAGGGGGAGAGGGCGTACTCGTGCGCCGCGGCCCGTACCCAGCCCGCCGGGTCCGGGTCGGTCGCGACCTCGGGCCAGTGCTGCCAGGCACGGTGGAAGGCACGCTCGACGGCTTCCTTGGCCAGTCCCCGGCGCCCGGTGAGCAGGTAGGTCTGCTGGGCGAGGGGGGTGGCGAGGGCGGCGTAGAGGGCGTCGAAGGCGTCGCCCGGGGTGTCGTAGAGGGGGTGGCGGTGGGCGACGGGCTCGGGGACGGCGTCGGGCTCGGCGGCGGGCTTGGCGTCGGCTTCCGTGCCGGGTTCGGCGTCGGCTTCCGCGTCGGGTTGCGCGTCGGGTTCGGCGTCGGGCCGCGCGCCGGGTTCCGTACTCGGCTGAGCGTCGGACGGGCTCTGGCCGTCTGCGGCGGGGCCGTCTGGGACAAGGCCTTCAGGGGCCGGGGCTCCGGTGGCCGGGGGGTTGTCGGTGGCCGGGTCCTGGGACCGTGGATCCGGGGGCGTGCCGCCCGCACGTTCGGCCGGGAGCGTGGCCTCACCGGCGGGTGAGGGAACCGGCGCCGGGGCGGGGCCGTGGACGCGGGCCGGGTCGTGGACGTACGCCGGGTCGTGGACGTACGCGGGGTCGTGGACGTACGCGGGGTCGTGGACGTGCGCCGGGTCGTGGGCCGGGTCGTGGCGGACCGGGGCCGAGGCCGGGGGCTTGGCGGCGCGCTTCGCGGCGGAACGCGGGCGGCGGGTGCTGTGGCGCTTGAGGGACACGCCGGGTTTCACCCGGGCGGTGGGGGCGCCCGGCCCCGTACCCGTATCCGCACCGGCGTCGGCGACCTCGCCCGCGCCCCCGTCCCCGTAGGGGGCGCCGGGGTGCGGCGCAGGCGGAGGGGGTCCGCCGGAGCCCGTGGCGGGCCGCTCCTCCGGGGTCGGCAGGGGCGGCGACGACATGGCGGCACCGGTGTCGGACGTGCGCTCTGTCATGAAGGGCTCCCAGGACTCCCCGCGAAGGCCGAGACGGCCGTACCGCACGCAGCCTTACCCCGAGCGGAAAAGTACATAAACGTATATTGGGCGACACGGCGGGCATTTTCCCGTTACGCGGATAAGGCGCGTGTCGTTGGCAGCATGGCGGCGTGACACAAGTGACCGATCGCGGCCTGATGTTGCCGACGGCCCAGGGCCGCTCGTCCGTGCTGGCCACCTGCGCGCTGCGCGGGGTGATGGCGGCGGGGCTGGGCCTGGGCGCGCTCGCCGTGCTGGTGACGGTGGTGTGGATCAGTTCGCCGTACCCCGACAGCGGGCCGGGCGGCGCCCTGCGGGCGGCTGCCTCGCTGTGGCTGCTCGCCCATGGAACACAGCTGGTCAGACCCGAGACGCTCAGCGGGGTGCCCGCACCGGTGGGGATCGTGCCGCTGCTGCTGGTGGGCCTGCCGGTGTGGCTGGCGCACCGGGCGGCGCGGGACGCGCTGGCGTACGGGGACGAGCAGGAGTACCAGGACCACCAGGACTACCAGGAGGACCGGGAGTACGGGGACGACGAGGCGGAGGCCGGGGCCGGGGCGGAGGAGGACGACGAGCCGGTGGTGCTGCCGCCGGCCTGGACCGCGTTCGCCGCGGTGAGCGGCGGATATCTGCTGGTGGGCGGGGCGGCCGTGCTGTACGCGTCCGACGGTCCGCTGCCCGCCGCGCCCCTGAGCGCCGCGCTGCATCTGCTGCTGGTGGTGTCGGGCGCGGTGGCGGCCGGGCTCTGGACCGCGTACGGCCGTCCGAGCGTTCCGCTGCCGCGCTGGGTGCCCGGGGCGGTGGGGCGGGTGCTGGTGGGTCGTCATGTGCATACGGCTGTACGAGCCGGGTCGGCCGGGACCGCCGTACTGCTGGCGGGCGGGGTGTTGCTCGCGGGGACGGCGCTGGTGTGGCACATGGGTACGGCCGAGGACACGTTCCAGCGGCTGGCGGAGGACTGGCCGGGACGGCTCGCGGTGGTGCTGCTGGCGCTGGCGCTGGTGCCGAACACGGCGGTGTGGGGGGCGGCGTACGGGCTGGGGCCGGGGTTCCGGCTCGGGGCGGGCGCGGTGGCGTCGCCGCTCGGGGTGACGGGGACACCGGCGGTGCCGCACTTCCCGTTGCTGAGCGCCCTGCCGCAGGAACCGCACGGCAACTGGCTGACCTGGTCGGTGGCGGCGCTGCCGGTGCCGGCCGGGGTGGCGGTCGGCTGGTGGACGGCGCGCCGGGCGACGGGCGGGGAGGAGGCGTGGCGGCGCGGGGAGACGGCGCTGGCGGCGCTGTACGGGGCGGTGGTGTGCGGGGTGGCACTCGCGCTCCTGTCCGCGCTCGCGGGCGGCCCGCTCGGCTCGGCGCGGCTGGCGGTGCTGGGGCCGGTGTGGTGGCGCACGGGCGGGGCGGCACTGGGCTGGACGGCGGGGGTGGGGGCGCCGGTGGCGCTGGTGCTGCGGTGGTGGTGGGGGCGGGTGCCGGTGGAGCCGGAGGGGGAGTTGGGGGCGGGGCCGGGGGTGGTGCCGGAGGTGGTGGCGGACGGGATGCCGGGGGTGGCGGCTGTCGTCGCGGAGGGGCTGCCCGTGCGGGCGGCGGTGTCGGAGGGGCCGGTTCCCGGGGGGCGGGGGTGGAGGCGTTCGTGGTCGCGGGTCGTCCGGTGGCGGCGGCCGGCGAGCGGGGCCGGGGTGCGGCGGTGGATGCGGGCGGCCCGGTGGCGGCGGCCGACGGGCGGGGCGGGGGTGCGGCGGTGGGCGCGGCCGGCGTGGTCGCGGCGGCCCGGGGGCGGGAAGGCGGAACGGCGTGAGAGCGAGCCGTACGACTCCGCGTCGGCGGGGGCGTGGCACGAGAGCGGGGCGCGGGAGGCGCGGTGGGCCGCGTTGCGGGAGGCGTCCGGGGGGCTCATGCCGGATATCGCGGCGGGGGCGGGGCCGGGGGCGGGGGGTGTGGGGGAGGGGGATGAGGGTTCCCCGCGCTAGCCCACCCGCCCGCCCGTTCGGCGGGGTTGGAGCGCCCGGGCCTCTCGTGGTGGGTTGGCCTTGGGTGGCGGCTGTGGGGCGGTGGTTGCGGGCACCCCTGCCCACCCGCCCGCCCGTTCGGCGGGGTTGGGGCGGCCCGGGGCTCTCGTGGTGGGTTGGCCTTGGGTGGCGGCTGTGGGGCGGTGGTTGCGGGCACCCCTGCCCACCCGCCCGCCCGTTCGGCGGGGTTGGGACGGCCCGGGTCCCTCGTGGTGGGTCGGCCCTTGTTGGCGGCTGCGGGCCGGTGGTCGTAGGGCCCGCCTGCGGCGGGCCCTTGTCCCACCCGCCCGCCCGTGCGGCGGGGTTGGGGCGGCCCGGGCCTCTCGTGGTGGGTCGGCCCTTGTTGGCGGCTGCGGGCCGGTGGTCGCCGCGCCCCTTGCCCACCAGCCCGCCTTCAGCGGGGTTGGGGCGCCCGAGCGCCCGGCGTCGGCGGCTGAACGCCCGTGGTCTCAGCGTCCATCCGCCCCGCGCCGGCCCCTACTCGTCCACCCCGAACACCGGCCGCAACGGCTTCGGCAGCATGTCGTTGCACGACAGGGAGCCCGTCTTCGTCAGGGCGTCGTCCACGCACGTGTAGTAGTCGCGGTACACGATCTGCATCGTGAACGTCGCCGCCACGATCGACAGTGACAGGACCGCCGTCACCAGGCCCGTCACCGCCGCCGTCGTCTGGGGCTTGGCGGGCGGCGGGGGCGGGGTCGACCCGGTGGCCTCGGGCGGCTTCGGCTTGGCGCGCAGGGAGCTGATCGCCCAGTACAGCGCGAGCGAGCCGAGCAGCAGCGCGACCTCCGGCATGTCGAACAGGGCGAAGAAGAACCCCCACATGCCCGAGAGCAGCGCGTAGCGCGCACGGCGCTGAGCCGGATCCGTGGGGTCCCAGCGCAGGGCGGGGCCGGGCGGCGGGTTCTGGCCGGGGCCGGAGCCGCGCTCCGGGTCCTCCGGACGGTTGCCGAAGCCGCCCTGGCCCCGGCCGGGCTGGCGGCTGCTCCACTGGCTGCCCCAGGGCGAGCCGCCCTCGGCCGGGCGGCGCGGCCTCCACGGCTGGTCGGGCCGGCCCTCCGGCGGCGGCGCGAACGGGTTGTCGTCGGAGGGCGCCCGGTCCCGGCCGCCGTCCTCCGGCGCCCGCCCGGTGCCCGCACCGGCACTCGTGCCCGTCTCCGCTCCGGCACCCGCACCCGGATCGGCGCCAGTACCCGCACCCGCACCCGTGCCGGCGTCCGCACCCGTGCCGGCGTCCGTCCCCGTACTGCCCCCGAGCCCCCCGCCTTCCTCCCCCCGCGACAGCGGCGTCGAATCCGTCGAGCCCACTGGATTCGTCGAGTCCGTCGAGTCCGTCGAACCCGTCGAGTCCGTCGAACCCGTCGAGTCCGTCGATCGCGACGAATCCGTCGTCGTGGGGGACTGGCGTTCTGCGAACGGCTGGTCGCGTCGGTCCGGCATCTGGTGAACGTCTTCCCCTCGGACCCCTCGCCAAGGGGGTCGCATTCGTCGAGCTTCCAGGTCGAGTACGTCGAGTGTCGCGCGGACCGCCCGCGCGGGCGGTCCGGCCGGACGCCCGGCGTGCTTCCGGCCCGTGCTCATCTCCGTGCTCGTCCGTGCTCATGTCCGTGCTCATGTCTGTGCACATGTCGTCGTTGTGGCGCCGTCCGTGGACCGCGCCTCCCCAGACGCTACCTGCCGGGCCTGCCCCCGTCCCGTGGGGGCGGTCCGGTGTGCCGGTATCGTTGCTGACGGTCGGCGCATTCGTAGGGTTCCCCGTATCGAGGGGGACGACTCGTTCGTACGACCGCACAAAGGTGCGTCGCGGGCGGAGTCCGACCGGACGCCCGGCCCCGCCCGGCGGGGCGGACCGCACGCACCGGCACAGACCCGCCCCCGCCCACCACGCCGCACCCCGCACCCCGTACGCGAGAAAGGGCCCAGCCGTGGCCTCCCCGCCCCCTTCCGCCGCTCCCGCGCGCCTCGTCGTGCTGGTCTCCGGATCCGGTACGAACCTCCAAGCGCTGCTCGACGCCATCGCCGCCGACCCCGAGGGGTACGGGGCGCGGATCGTGGCCGTCGGGGCCGACCGGGACGGCATCGTCGGGCTGGAGCGGGCCGAGAAGTCCGGTCTGCCCACATTTGTCTGCCGGGTGAAGGACTATCCGACCCGGGACGCCTGGGACCTCGCGCTCGCCGGGGCCATCGCGGCGTACGAGCCGGACCTCGTCGTGTCCGCGGGGTTCATGAAGATCGTGGGGAAGCACTTCCTCGCCCGGTTCGGCGGGCGGACCGTCAACACACACCCCGCCCTGCTGCCCAGTTTTCCCGGCGCCCACGGCGTCCGTGACGCCCTCGCGTACGGCGCCAAGGTCACCGGATGCACCGTCCACTTCGTCGACGACGGCGTCGACACCGGCCCGATCATCGCCCAGGGCGTGGTCGAGGTCCGCACGGACGACACGGAGGACGCGCTCCACGAGCGCATCAAGGAAGTCGAGCGAAGGCTGCTCGTCGACGTCGTGGGGCGGCTGGCCCGCGACGGCTATCGCATTGAGGGACGAAAGGTTCTGTTGCCGTGAGTAGCAAGCGGGAGATCCGTCGCGCGCTGGTCAGCGTCTATGACAAGACTGGTTTGGAGGAGCTGGCGCGTGGGCTGCACGCGGCCGGGGTCGAGCTCGTCTCCACCGGCTCCACGGCCGGGCGCATCGCGAGCGCCGGGGTGCCGGTCACCAAGGTGGAGGAGCTGACCGGCTTCCCCGAGTGCCTGGACGGCCGGGTCAAGACGCTGCACCCGCGCGTCCACGCCGGCATCCTCGCCGATCTGCGTCTGGACTCGCACCGCGAGCAGCTGGCGGAGCTCGGTGTCGAGCCGTTCCAGCTCGTCGTGGTCAACCTGTATCCGTTCAAGGAGACCGTCGCCTCGGGCGCCTCGGCCGACGAGTGCGTCGAGCAGATCGACATCGGCGGGCCCTCGATGGTCCGGGCCGCCGCCAAGAACCACCCGTCGGTGGCCGTCGTCACCAGCCCCGAGCGGTACGCGGACGTGCTGGCGGCCGTCGAGAGCGGCGGCTTCGATCTGGAAGCCCGTAAGCACCTGGCTGCCGAAGCGTTTCAGCACACCGCCGCGTACGACGTGGCCGTGGCCTCCTGGATGACGAACGTGTACGCGCCCGAGGACGGCGCGGTACTGCCCGGCTTCCTCGGCGGCACCTGGGAGCGCAAGTCCACGCTGCGCTACGGCGAGAACCCGCACCAGGCCGCCGCGCTCTACACGGACGGTCAGCCGGGCGGCATCGCCAACGCGGAGCAGCTGCACGGCAAGGAGATGTCCTTCAACAACTACGTGGACACCGAGGCGGCCCGGCGTGCCGCCTACGACCACGACGAGCCCTGCGTCGCGATCATCAAGCACGCCAACCCGTGCGGCATCGCGGTCGACGCCGACCTCGCCACCGCCCACCGCAAGGCCCACGAGTGCGACCCGCTGTCCGCCTTCGGCGGTGTCATCGCGGTCAACCGCCCGGTGACGGTCGCCATGGCCGAGCAGGTCGCGGAGATCTTCACCGAGGTCATCGCGGCACCGGGGTACGAGGACGGGGCGCTGGAGGTCCTGGCGCGCAAGAAGAACATCCGCGTCCTCAAGGTCGACGGCACCCCGCACCAGCCCGGCGACCTCAAGCCGGTCTCGGGCGGCGCCGTGCTCCAGCAGACCGATGTGTTCCAGGCCGAGGGCGACGACCCGGCGAACTGGACGCTGGCCACCGGTGAGGCGCTCTCCGCGGACGAGCTCAAGGAGCTCGCGTTCGCCTGGAAGGCGTGCCGCGCCGTCAAGTCCAACGCGATCCTGCTCGCGAAGGGCGGGGCCTCGGTCGGTGTCGGCATGGGGCAGGTCAACCGGGTCGACTCCGCCAAGCTCGCGGTGGAGCGGGCGGGGGAGGAGCGGGCGCGGGGCTCCTACGCCGCCTCAGACGCGTTCTTCCCGTTCCCGGACGGGCTGGAGATCCTCACCGCCGCGGGTGTGAAGGCGGTCGTGCAGCCGGGCGGTTCGGTCCGGGACGAGCTCGTCGTGGAGGCCGCGAAGAAGGCGGGCGTCACGATGTACTTCACCGGTACGCGGCACTTCTTCCACTGAGTGTCCCCGGGGCGCACCGGAGTGTCCCCGGGGCGCGTCCGAGTGCCTCAGGGCGCACCGGAGTGGCCCGAGGGCGCACATGCCGAGGGCCGCACCCCGTATGCGGAGTGCGGCCCTTGGCGCGGTGTGTCAGTAACGCGGGCGGTTGAACCACGCCGCGCCGTCGCGGGTCATCATGGCCGCCGCCATGATGCCGCCGAAGGCCATCCACAGGACGGCCCAGATCAGGCCGCCGGAGGAGTCGTTGTTGGCGGAGCCGACCAGCGCGAGCACGCCGACCACGGCGCCCAGGATGCCGTAGACCATCGTCGTGATGCGGACGCCCTGACGGCCCTTGGACAGCCGTACGCCGAGCGTGATCGACAGCGCGGTGAGGCCGAAGAAGACCAACGCGAAGACGACCATGATGCCGGCGGCGGCGTGGCCGATGTCACCGAACGGCGTGTCGCCGAAGGTGTCGTCCGACTTGTTGGAGACGTCGTTGGCGGCGGCCCCGATGAACAGGAAGACGAAGCCGATGATCACCTGGACGGCCGCCACGATGAACAGGAACACCCGGGCGGTCTGCATGAGGCCCGGCATCTGCGGGGGCATCACCATGCCGCCGGGGTAACCCGGGTACGCGGGCTGCTGCGGGTAGCCGTACGGCTGCTGCGGCGGCCCCTGGGGTGCGGCCGGGTAGCCGTAGCCCGGCGGGTTCTGCGGCGGGGGCGGGGGTGCCTGGCCGTAAGGGTTGTTCGGGTCGCCGAAGCTCATGGCGGGGTTCCTCCGTTGTTCCGTGCGGGGACGACGCGGCCCGAGCGGAGGAAAGATGATGTGTGAGCGGTTCGCCCCCCGGCACTGCCCGCGGTACTGCGCAGATCATCGTTCTAAACGAGACATAAGTTTGTCCAGCCGGACGCTGGATGTGTTGTGCAAGTGCAACTTGGGCGATCATCGGTCGCCCTGGAAGAATGGGAACCATGACCGCCCAGATTCTCGATGGCAAGGCCACCGCCGCAGCGATCAAGTCCGACCTGGCCGTCCGCGTGGCGGCCCTGAAGGAGAAGGGGATCCACCCCGGTCTCGGCACCGTCCTGGTCGGCGAGGACCCCGCCAGCCAGAAGTACGTGGCGGGCAAGCACCGCGACTGCGCCCAGGTGGGCATCGCCTCCATCCAGCGCGAACTGCCCGCCACCGCCACGCAGGAGGAGATCGAGGCGGTCGTCCGTGAGCTGAACGAGGACCCGGAGTGCACCGGCTACATCGTCCAACTCCCGCTGCCCAAGGGCATCGACGAGAACCGTATCCTGACGCTGATGGACCCGGCCAAGGACGCGGACGGACTGCACCCGACCAACCTCGGCCGGCTGGTGCTCAACGAGCCCGGCCCGCTGCCCTGCACGCCGTACGGGATCATCCAGCTGCTGCGCGAGCACGGTGTGGAGATCAACGGCGCCGAGGTCGTGGTGGTCGGCCGCGGGGTGACCATCGGGCGCCCGATGCCGCTGCTGCTGACCCGCCGCTCGGAGAACGCGACGGTGACGCAGTGCCACACCGGCACCCGTGACCTCGCGTCCCATCTGCGCCGGGCCGACATCATCGTCGCCGCCGCCGGGGTGCCGCACCTGGTCAGGCCCGAGGACGTCAAGCCCGGCGCGGCCGTGCTCGACGTCGGCGTCAGCCGCGACGAGAACGGCAGGATCCTCGGCGACGTGCACCCCGGGGTCACCGAGGTGGCGGGCTGGGTCTCGCCCAACCCGGGCGGCGTCGGCCCGATGACCCGCGCCCAGCTGCTGGTCAACGTCGTCGAAGCGGCGGAGCGCGGCGCGTCCGCGAGCTGACCGGAAAGGGACCGAGGCATGGACGCCGACACGAGTACGGGCGACGGCGGCGCCGGGGGCAACGAGCCCGCCGCGCCGTCGGCGAGCGGCGCCCAGGCGTCCCCCGAAGCGGCCGTGGCCGCCACCCCCGCCCCCCGCAGGACCTCCCGCCGGTTCCCCTCGGTCACGCGCTACACCGCGCGGCCCGAGGGCGGCGGGCGGGCGGCCTCGGGGGCCTCGCCCGCGCCCGCGCGCCAGTGGCCGCTGCTGAGCGTGCTGGGGTCGACCGGGCTCGGGCTGCTGCTCGTCTCGCTGGACCTCTTCCGGGTCGGCCTGATCATCATCGGGCTGGCCCTGCTGGCGGGCGCGGTGCTGCGCTGGCTGCTGCCTTCGGTGGGAATGCTGGCGGTGCGCTCGCGCTTCACCGACATCACCACGTACGGCGCGCTGGGCGTCCTGATCGTGCTGCTCGCCCTGGTGGCGCAGCCCAGGCCCTGGCTGGACATCCCGTTCCTGGAGGACGCGGTCCGCTTCACGGTGCGCTGACCGGACCGCAACACCCGGAGCCCGCAACACCCGGAGCCCGCAACACCCGGAAACAGAGCGGCGCCCGTCCTCTCCCCCGTGGGACGACGGGCGCCGTCTGTCCCCCGTGGACGTAAGAGTCATGGACGCGCCAAGGCGGCTACAAGAGAAGCCGGAGGCCTGTGGCGCGGAGGTGACCGTTCCGCAACTGTGTGTGCGTCGGGCAACAGCCCTCCCCGGGCGGCGGGGGCCTTGGTGACGGCACCCTCCGCCGATGGGAGGATGGGGGCGGAACAGGGGCCAAGGGTGTGCCGGGGGCGGCAACGGGCCCCGGGGGGCACATCGGGCACATACGGGGGGACAAGGGGGAAGCACATGCCTCGCTGGAAGGCGCTGCCGGAGGAACTCGACCCGCAGGTACGGGAGTTCGCCAGCCAGCTGCGCAGACTGGTCGACCGCAGTGGACTGAGCCTGGCGGCGGTCGCCGACCGCACCGGCTACAGCAAGACCTCGTGGGAGCGCTATCTGGGCGGACGGCTGCTCGCGCCCAAGGGCGCCATCGTCGCGCTCGCCGAGGTCACCGGCACCAATCCCCTCCACCTCACCACCATGTGGGAGCTCGCGGAGCGCGCCTGGAGCCGTGCCGAGATGCGCCACGACATGACGATGGAACAGATCCGGATATCCCAGGCGCGTGCGGCGCTGGGCGAGTTCGGCCCGCCCCCCGGCGGCGGCGGACCGCAGACCCCGGCCCCTCGGCGCACCGCCGAACCGCTGCCCACCACCCCGCGCCCCGCCGGTTTCGGCGTCCCCGGGGCCGAGCCGGACACCGGCCGCGGCGTGCCGCCCCGGGGACCGGGCCGGGGTCCGGGCGGCGGGGACCGGCCCGGACCGGGCGCCCGGCGCCGGCCCGCCCTGATCGTGGCGGGTGTCCTGGGCGTCCTGCTGGTCATCGCCGCGGTGGTCCTGCTCACCGGAGTGGGGGGCGGCGACGACAAGGCGTCCCCCGCGCCCTCGGCCACGCCCACCACCCCGGCGCCCTCGCTGCCCCCGGGAGTGAAGTGCGTCCGCGACAGCTGCACCGGGCAGGACCCGGAAACGATGGGGTGCGGCGGGGCGTTCGCCAAGACGGTGGCATCCGCGAAGATCGGCACCGCCCTGGTCCAGGTCCGCTACAGCCCGACGTGCCAGGCCGCCTGGGCCCGTATCCAGCAGGCCGCGCCCGGCGACGAGGTGCGGATCGGCTCGGGCGCCACGGCGGGCGGGACCGGGACGGTGGACGCGGACAAGGAGGCGTACACCCGGATGCTCGCGGTCGACGGCCCCGGATCGGCGCAGGCCTGCGCGACCCTCGTCTCCGGCAAGAAGGGCTGCACCGCGGCGCGGTGAGCGCGCCCCGGTGGCCCGGACGGGCCATCGGGTGAGGCGTCCCACAGGGGGGCGGGGGTTCGGGAGGGCCGGGGTCGGATAGCCTGACCGCTGGATGTCTCTTCACGTCAAGATTCAGTTCGGGACGCCCGCGGGACGAGCTTTTCCCGAGTCGTTCCCCGCGCCGGTTCCCGAGCCGGACCTTGACGTGAGGAGACAGCCGGAACTAGGGGGCACAACCCCCACCACCTGCTGTTCTAAACGGAGATCGCCATGACCCGCACTCCCGTGAATGTCACCGTCACCGGCGCGGCCGGACAGATCGGCTACGCGCTGCTCTTCCGTATCGCCTCCGGTCACCTGCTCGGCGCGGATGTGCCGGTCAACCTCCGTCTGCTGGAGATCCCGCAGGGCCTGAAGGCCGCCGAGGGCACCGCCATGGAGCTCGACGACTGCGCCTTCCCGCTGCTGCGCGGCATCGAGATCACCGACGACCCGAACGTCGCGTTCGACGGTGCCAACGTGGCGCTGCTCGTCGGCGCCCGCCCGCGCACCAAGGGCATGGAGCGCGGCGACCTGCTCTCCGCCAACGGCGGCATCTTCAAGCCGCAGGGCAAGGCCATCAACGACAACGCCGCGGACGACATCAAGGTCCTCGTCGTCGGCAACCCGGCCAACACCAACGCCCTGATCGCCCAGGCGGCGGCCCCGGACGTCCCGGCCGAGCGCTTCACCGCGATGACCCGGCTGGACCACAACCGGGCCATCTCGCAGCTCGCGAAGAAGACCGGCTCGGCCGTCTCGGACATCAAGCGTCTGACCATCTGGGGCAACCACTCGGCCACCCAGTACCCGGACATCTTCCACGCCGAGGTCGCCGGCAAGAACGCCGCCGAGCTGGTGAACGACGAGGCGTGGCTGGCCGACACCTTCATCCCGACCGTCGCCAAGCGCGGCGCCGCGATCATCGAGGCCCGTGGCGCCTCCTCGGCGGCCTCCGCCGCCAACGCCGCCATCGACCACGTGTACACGTGGGTCAACGGCACCGCCGAGGGCGACTGGACCTCCATGGGCATCCCGTCGGACGGCTCCTACGGCGTCCCCGAGGGCCTCATCTCGTCCTTCCCGGTCACCGTGAAGAACGGCGCGTACGAGATCGTCCAGGGCCTGGAGATCAACGACTTCTCGCGCGCCCGCATCGACGCCTCGGTGCAGGAGCTCAAGGAAGAGCGCGACGCGGTGCGCGAGCTCGGCCTGATCTAGTACCACCCGAGCCCCGGCTCGCCCCCACCCCCGTCGGCCCCACCGGGCCGACGGGGGTGGTCTTTTCGGGCGTCTTCTCCGGCGTCTTGACGGGCGTCTTTCCGGCGTACGTCACGGGCCGGCGCCCCTCCCCGCTCAGCCGGCGCGCAGTTGCTCCGCGATCTCCCGTACCGCGTTCGTCGCGCGCCGCTGGAGGAGCGGGCCGAACGTGACGCGGGCGGCGCCCAGTTCACCCAGGCGGCGCGGGGTCGGGCCGTCCGCCAGTGCCACCTGGTTGACCGGGGCCGGCACGGCGGCGGCGATCTTCGGCACATGGCCGGCGGGCGCCCCGTACGGGTAGACGCAGTCGGCGCCCGCCGCCACATACGCGCGCGCCCGCGCTATCGTGGCGTCCAGATCGTTGACGCCCTCGATGTAGGTGTCCACGCGCGCGTTGATGAAGAGCCGGTCCCCGGCCGCCGCGCGCACCTCCGCCAGCCAGTCGGCGTGGCGCGCCGGGTCCTTGAGGGCGCCGTCGGCGGAGTCCTCCAGATTGCAGCCGACCGCGCCGGTCTCCAGGAGGCGGTCCACCAGCTCCTTGGGTTCGAGCCCGTAGCCGCCCTCGACATCCGCCGACACCGGTACGGAGACGGCCCGCACGATCCGGGCGACCGCCGCGAACATCTCGTCCCCGGGCGTGGCGCCGTCCGCGTAACCGAGCGAGGCGGCGACCCCCGCGCTCGGCGTGGCGAGTGCCGGGAAGCCCGCCTCCTCGAAGACGCGGGCGCTGGCCGCGTCCCAGGGGCCGGGCAGGATCAGGGGGTCGCCCGTGGCGCGCCCGTGGTGCAGGGCGCGGAAGGCGGCGACGGGGGTCAGCTGTGCCATTCGGTCTCTCCGGGTGCGGTGCGCCGCGCCACCATCAGCCGGTTCCAGCTGTTGATGGCGGTGATCGCGGCGATGAGGTGGGCCAGTTCGGTCTCGTCGAAGTGCTTGGAGACGAGCGCGTAGAGCTCGTCGGGAACGAATCCGTCGGTCAGGACCGTTATGCCTTCGGTGAGGGCGAGGGCCGCACGCTCGCGCTCGCTGAAGCGGTCGCCCGCTTCGTGCCAGGCCGCGACGAGATCGAGCCGTCCCTCGGTCTCGCCGTGCTCGCGGGCGAGGTCGAGATGCATGTCGAGGCAGAAGGCGCAGTGGTTGAGCTGCGAGGCGCGGACCATGACCAGCTCCGTCAGGGTCGGGTCGAGCACCTTCTTGGCGGCTGCGCTCACCCCCGCCAGGGCCCGGTAGACCTCCTGCGGGACCTGCCAGGCCCGGGCGGTCACTTGTACATCCCGGGGGTGTAGTGGCCCGGCACCATCCGGGTGGTGACGCCGAAGCGGTTCCAGGCGTTGATCACCGTGATGGCGGCGATCAGATGGCCCAGCTCGGTCGCGTCGAACTGCTCGGCCGCCTTCGCGTACACCTCGTCCGGTACGAAACCGTCGGTGAGGACCGTGATCGCCTCGGTCAGTTCGATCGCCGCGAGCTCCCTGGCGGTGTAGAAGTGCTGGGACTCCTCCCAGGCGCTGAGCTGCACGATCCGCTCGACCGACTCGCCCGCCGCGAGGGCGTCCTTGGTGTGCATGTCGAGGCAGAAGGCGCAGTGGTTGAGCTGCGAGGCCCGGATCTTGACCAGCTCGTGGATCACCGGGTCCACCCCGCGCCCGGCCGCCGCGTCCAGCTTGACCATCGCCTTGTAGACCTCGGGGGCGGCCTTCGCCCAGTGCAGCCGGGGGGTGTGCTCGGCAGCGTAGGAGCCGGTCCCGCCCGGGTCGTTCCCGCTCATGCCGTCTCCCGTGTTCCCGGTGTTCTCGTTCGTCGCCGTCATACGGATGACGGTACGCGGCACATGTCACACGGGTATGGTCCATTTTCATGGTGGAATCCTGGGCCACTTCCTCCGGAACCCTGGCTGAAGTCTTCGGTGTCGACTTCCATGTGGAGGTGGGCACGGGCGGGTTGCGCGCGGGTCTCATGGACGCGCTGCGCGAGGCGGTGCGCAGCGGCAGGCTCGCCCCCGGCGCCCGGCTGCCCTCGTCGCGCTCGCTCGCGGCGGACCTGGGCATCGCGCGCAACACGGTGGCCGACGCGTACGCCGAACTCGTCGCCGAGGGCTGGCTCACCGCACGCCAGGGCTCGGGGACCCGGGTCGCCCAGCGGACCGCGCCGCGCCGCCCGCAGCCGTCCGGGCCCCGCCATCCGGCGCGCCGCAGCCCCGCGTACAGCCTGATCGCGGGCAGCCCCGACCTCGCGTCCTTCCCGCGCGCCGAATGGCTCAAGGCGTCCCGGCGGGCGCTGACGGCCGCCCCCCACGAGGCCTTCGGCTACGGCGACCCGCGCGGGCGCATCGAGCTGCGCACGGTGCTCGCCGAGTATCTGGCGCGGGCGCGCGGCGTCCACGCGGCCCCCGAGCGGATCGTCGTCTGCGCGGGCTTCGTCCACGGTCTGATGCTGCTCGGACGGGTGCTGCGGGCGCGCCGGGTGCGGGTGACGGGCGTCGAGTCGTACGGGCTCGACGTCCACCGGGACCTCCTCGCGCACGCGGGGCTGCGCACCCCGCCGCTGCCGTTCGACGAACACGGCACGCTCACCGGTGAGTTGGGCGAGGTCAAGGGGCTCGGGGCGGTGCTCCTGACGCCCGCGCACCAGTTCCCCGTCGGGGTCGCGCTCCCGCCGGACCGGCGGGCCTCGGCCGTCGACTGGGCGCGGGCGGTGGACGGGCTGATCCTGGAGGACGACTACGACGGCGAGTTCCGCTACGACCGCCAGCCCGTCGGGGCGTTGCAGGGCCTCGACCCCGACCACGTCGTCTATCTGGGCACGGCCAGCAAGTCCCTCGCCCCCGGGCTGCGGCTGGCCTGGATGGTGCTGCCGGAGCGGCTCGCGGGGGAGGTGGCGGAGGCGAAGGGGGACATCGACTGGTCGTGCGGCGCGCTCGACCAGCTGACGCTGGCGGAGTTCATCGCGTCCGGTGCGTACGACCGCCATGTCCGGGGGATGCGGCTGCGCTACCGGCGCCGGCGCGACCAGTTGGTGGCGGCGCTGGCGGCGCGGGCGCCGGAGGTGCGGGTGAGCGGGATCGCGGCGGGGTTGCACGCGGTGCTGGAGCTTCCGCCCGGCACCGAACGCGCGGTGATCCAGGCCGCGGCGTGGCAGGGCCTGGCCCTCCAGGGCCTCTCGGCCTTCCGCCACCCGGCGACGCCGGCGTCCCGGGACGCACTGGTGGTGGGGTATGCGGCGCCGCCGGACTGGGGGTGGGGTGGGGCGCTGGATGCGCTGTGCAGGGTGTTGCCGTAGGGGCGGCGGGCCGTCTGTGGCTGGTCGCGCAGTTCCCCGCGCCCCTGTGCTGCCCGGTCTTTGTCTGCGGGCCGGTGGGAATTCTCGCGCAGTTCCCCGCGCCCCTTAGGTACTTCCGGCCGCTGCCACTCCTGTCCCTCGGGCGGGAGGGGTCCGGGCCGAAGGCCCAGGACTTCAGGGGCGCGCGGAACTGCGCGATCAGCCCCCACCGGCCTGCGGACGACCCCCGGGCCGATCAGGGGCGCGGGGAACTGCGCGATCAGCCCCCACCGGCCCGCAGACGACCCCCGGGCCGATCAGGGGCGCGGGGAACTGCGCGATCAGCCCCCACCGGCCCGCGGACGACCCCCGGGCCGATCAGGGGCGCGGGGAACTGCGCGAGCAACCCCCACCACCGGGAGCCACTTACACCTCACCCCGAGCCCCCCCGGGCACCTCCCCGAAGCGCCCCAGCACCAGCGCCCCCGCAACCCCCACCACGAACCCCACGACCGCCAACCACCCCAGCCCCTCCCGCGTACGGTCCCCCAGCCACCCCACCCCCACCAGCGCCGGGCCGATCGTCTCGCCCAGCACCATCCCGGCCGTCGCCGTCGTCACCGACCCCCGCTGCAACGCAGACGTCAGCAGCAGGAACGCCGCGCCCCCGCCCAGCAGCAGCGCGTACAGCGCCGGTTCGGTGAGGTCGAGGGAGTCGATGAGCCGGACCGCGACCTCCACCACCCCGAAGCCGCACCCCGCGCCGAGTCCGAGGACCAGGGCCCGGGCGCGTCCGGGCAGGCGCCCGGCGACCGCCCCGGCCAGCAGGATCGCCGCCGCGACCGCGAGCAGCGCCCAGGGCAGCGCGGCGGGCCCGGCCTCGTGGCCCTCCTCGCCGGACGCCAGCCCCAGCATCGCAAGCCCGGCGCAGACGACCCCGACCGCCGCCCACTCCGTACCGGACAGCCGTACCGCCAGTACCCGCGCCGAGACCACCGCCGTCACCGCCAGCGACGCGGCCAGCGCCGCCCCGACCGCGTAGATCGGGACGGCTCGCAGCGCCACGATCTGGAGGAGGAAGCCCAGCCCGTCCAGGCCGAGCCCGGCGATGTAGCGCCACTGCCGCACCGCCCGCAGCAGCAGCGCCGGATCGACCCCCGTCGCCCCGGACCCGGCGGCCGGCCCGGACGCCGCCCGCGCCGCGACGGCCTGAAGAACGGTCGCGGTGCCGTAGCAGACCGCCGACCCCAGCGCACAGATCATCCCAAAGAGCACAGACGGACTGTAATGGAAGGGAGTTCGGGGGGCAGGAGCAAGAGGGTTCCTCGTCCCCGAGGAGCGGGAACTAGGGTGTGGCCGGTTTACGTCCCAGGCATACGTACGGTTCGCGAGGGGGAGGTCCGCACATGCGCAGACTCAGGTCCACCACGGTGGTGCTCGGTGGCATGGGGGTACTAGCCGCCACGCTGACGGCGTGCTCCCACGAGCCGGACCGCCGCTGCGTCGACCCCGTCACGCACAAGGAGCTCCCCAAGTACGAGTGCAAGGACGGCGGCCACGGCTCGTACTACTACGGCGGCCACGTCCGCAACGGCACGGTCTACGGCGGCTCCTTCCGCTCCCGGTCCGGTTCCGGCTCCTCCGGTTCCTCGGGGTCCTCCACCTCCGACGGCTCCTCCGGAGGCGTCGACCGGGGCGGTTTCGGCGGCCACTCCGGCTCGGGCGGCGGCTGAGGGATGCAGCGGCACCGCATCGACCCGCGCCCCGGCTGGCAGCAGACCGTCGAGGCCCAGGGGCTGATCTACCCCCTCACCCGCTACCCGGACGGCTCGCTCCGCCCGTACTGGGACGAGAGCGCGTACTACTCCTTCACCCTGCCCGAGGTCGAGGCGCTGGAGGAGGTCGTCGAGGAGCTCCACGCGATGTGCCTGGCCGCAGCCGCGCACATCGTCGAGCAAAATCGTTTCGCCGAACTGGGGATCACCGACCCGGCGCTCGCCGCCCGGGTCGCCGAGTCCTGGCACCGCCGCGCCGAACTCCCCTCGATCTACGGCCGGTTCGACCTGCGCTACGACGGCACGGGCCCGGCCAGGATGCTGGAGTACAACGCCGACACCCCCACCTCGCTCGTCGAGGCCGCGAGCCCGCAGTGGTTCTGGATGGAGGAGCGCTTCCCCGGCGCCGACCAGTGGAACTCGCTCCACGAACGGCTGGTCGCCGCCTGGAAGCGGCAGGCCGCGCTGCTCCCGCCCGGCCCGCTGCACTTCGCCCACTCGGACGACGACGAGCTCGGCGAGGACCTGATGACCGTGGCGTATCTGCGCGAGACCGCCGAGCAGGCGGGCATCGAGACGCTGGCGCTGTCGGTGGAGCGGATCGGCTGGGACGGTCTGACCGGCCGTTTCGTCGACGACCGCATCCGTTTCATCCGCAGCTGCTTCAAGCTCTACCCGTGGGAGTGGCTGACCACCGACCGGTTCGCCCCGCACGTCCTGGAGACCCTGGACAACGGCGGCGGCACCGGCAGCACCTGCTGGATCGAGCCGGCCTGGAAGATGCTGCTCTCCAACAAGGCGCTGCTGGCGGTCCTGTGGGAGCTGTACCCGGGCCACCCGAATCTGCTGCCCGCCTACCTGGACGGGCCGCGCGAGCTGGCCGGCGCCGGCGGTTACGTCTCCAAGCCGCTGCTCGGCCGGGAGGGCGCCGGGGTCGAGATCCACCGCCCCGGCGCGCCGCCCGTCCGGCGCGACGAACCCGTCTGCTACCAGGCCCTCGCCCCGCTCCCCGACTTCGACGGCAACCGGGTCGTCCTGGGCGCCTGGGTGGTCGAGGACGAGGCGGCGGGCCTGGGCATCCGCGAGTCGTCGGGGCCGATCACGGACGAGTACGCGCGGTTCGTCCCGCATGTGATCCGCTAGCGGACCGGCGGGGCCGGGCCCGTCCGAAGCCCGGCCCCGCCGCCCCGGTGCTACTCCTGGCCCAGCACCGCCCGCAGCTGGTCGAGCCCCCAGTCCAGGTCCTCCTTGCTGATCACCAGCGGCGGGGCGATCCGGATCGTCGAACCATGGGTGTCCTTGACCAGGACGCCCCGGTCCATCAGCCGTTCGGAGATCTGCCGCCCCGTGCCGAACGACGGGTCGATGTCGACACCCGCCCACAGGCCGCGCCCGCGCACCGCCCGGACCGCGCTGGTGCCGGTCAGCAGGCCCAGCTCGTGGTGGAGGTGCTCACCGAGCTCGGTCGCCCGCTGCTGGTACTCCCCGGTGCGCAGCATCGCGATCACCTCCAGGCCGACCGCGCACGCCAGCGGGTTGCCGCCGAAGGTCGACCCGTGCTCGCCGGGCCGGAACACCCCGAGCACCTCCGCCGAGCCCACCACCGCCGAGACCGGTACCACCCCGCCGCCGAGCGCCTTGCCCAGCACATACAGATCGGGCACCACGCCCTCGTGCTCGCACGCGAACGTCTTCCCGGTCCGCCCGAGACCCGACTGGATCTCGTCCGCGATGAACAGCACGTTCCGCTCGCGGGTCAGCTCCCGTACGCCCGGCAGATATCCGGCCGGCGGCACCAGCACCCCGGCCTCGCCCTGGATCGGCTCCAGGAGCACCGCCACGGTGTTCTCCGTGACGGCCGCCGACAGCGCGGTCAGGTCCCCGTACGGCACGATCTCGAAGCCGGGCGTGTACGGGCCGTAGTCCGCGCGCGCCTCGGGGTCCGTGGAGAAGCTGACGATCGTGGTCGTGCGCCCGTGGAAGTTGTTGGAGGCGACGACGATCTTCGCCGTCCCGTCCGGGACCCCCTTGACCCGGTACCCCCACTTCCGGGCGGTCTTCACGGCCGTCTCCACGGCCTCCGCCCCGGTGTTCATGGGCAGGACCATCTCCTTGTCGCACAACTGTGCGAGCTGCCCGCAGAACTCGGCGAACCGGTCGTGGTGGAACGCCCGTGAGGTGAGCGTCACTCTCTCCAGCTGCGCCTTGGCCGCGTCGATCAGCCTGCGGTTGCCGTGTCCGAAGTTCAGCGCCGAGTACCCGGCGAGCATGTCGAGGAAGCGGCGCCCCTCGACATCGGTCATCCACGCGCCCTCGGCCGAGGCGACGACGACGGGCAGCGGATGGTAGTTGTGCGCACTGTGGGCCTCGGCAGAGCGGATGGCGTCCGATGTAGTCGACACGGGGTCTCCGTTTCATCGTGCGGCGTGGGACGGGGTAGGGCCCAGTTTCTCTCGTCGCTCGGATGCTGGACGGGGAAACCTTGATTCCCGGTGTGCCCGTTAGGGTGGGTGGTACGTACGGCGACTGGCGCACGGGGAAGCGACCCCGGGGAAGCCGTGCGTGCCACGCGCACGAGGTGCCGCCCGCCTGGGCACCCCGGGACCACCACGGACCCCGGAGGACGCCATGAGCCAGCCCGTTTCCCGCCCTGCCGTCTCGCACCCGGCCCTCTCCGCCACGGACCCCGAACTCGCCGCGCTCGTCGCCGCCGAGGAACGGCTCCAGTCGGAGACCCTGCGGCTGATCCCCAGCGAGAACTACGTCTCGCAAGCGGTCCTCGAAGCCTCCGGCACGGTGCTGCAGAACAAGTACAGCGAGGGCTACCCGGGCCGCCGGTACTACGAGGGCCAGCAGAACATCGACCAGGTCGAGACGCTCGCCGTGGAGCGCGCCAAGAGGCTGTTCGGCGTCGAGCACGCCAACGTCCAGCCCTACTCCGGCTCGCCCGCCAACCTGGCCGTCTACCTCGCCTTCGCCGAGCCCGGCGACACCGTGATGGGCATGGCCCTGCCGATGGGCGGCCACCTCACCCACGGCTGGGGCGTCTCCGCGACCGGCAGGTGGTTCCGGGGCGTCCAGTACGGCGTGCGCCACGACACCGGCCTGATCGACTTCGACGAGGTGCGCGAACTCGCCCTCAAGGAACGACCGAAGATCATTTTCTGTGGCGGCACCGCTCTGCCGCGCACCATCGACTTCGCGGCCTTCGCGGAGATCGCCCGGGAGGCGGGCGCCGTCCTGGTCGCCGACGTGGCGCACATCGCGGGCCTGATCGCCGGCGGCGCCCACCCGTCCCCGGCCCCGTACGCGGACGTGATCTCCACGACCACCCACAAGACCCTGCGCGGCCCGCGCGGCGCCATGCTCATGTCCCGCGAGCAGCACGCCAAGGCCATCGACAAGGCCGTCTTCCCGGGCCTCCAGGGCGGCCCGCACAACCAGACCACCGCCGCGATCGCCGTCGCCCTGCGCGAGGCGGCCGAGCCCTCGTTCCGCGACTACGCCCGGTCCGTCGTCGCCAACGCCCACGCCCTGGCCGAGCAGCTCCTCGCGCGCGGCTTCGACCTGGTCTCCGGCGGCACGGACAACCATCTGATCCTCATGGACCTCACTCCCAAGGACGTCCCGGGCAAGGTGGCCGCGAAGGCCCTGGACCGGGCCGGGATCGTCGTCAACTACAACACCGTCCCGTACGACCCCAGGAAGCCGTTCGACCCCTCGGGCATCCGGATCGGCACCCCCTCCCTCACCTCGCGCGGCCTCGGCACCGAGCACATGGCGGCCGTCGCCGACTGGATCGACCGGGGCGTCGGCGCGGCCCGCACCGGCGACGAGGACGCCCTCGCGGCGATCCGGGACGAGGTGGCCGAGCTGATGGCCGCGTTCCCGGCGCCGGGTCTGCCCACGGACTAGCGCTCTCGCACCAGGGAGAGGAGGAACACACTGTGTTCCTCCTCTCCCTGCTGTCCACACCGTTTCCGAGCTGTCGGCGGCACCTGAGAGAATGATGAGCATGGCCTCTGATCGCCCGCCCGTCGCCCACCACCACCCTCAGGGGAATGGCTCCGCCATGCAGCATCGCCCGCGAGTGCTCTCCGGAATCCAGCCCACGGCAGGCTCGTTCCACCTCGGCAACTACCTCGGCGCGGTCCGCCAGTGGGTGGCGCTGCAGGAGTCCCACGACGCGTTCTACATGGTCGTGGACCTGCACGCGATCACCGTTCCGCAGGACCCGAAGGAGCTGCGCGCCAACACGCGGCTCGCCGCCGCCCAGCTACTCGCCGCCGGGCTCGACCCGGAGCGCTGCACGCTCTTCGTGCAGAGCCATGTGCCCGAGCACGCCCAGCTCGCGTGGATCATGAACTGCCTGGCGGGCTTCGGTGAGGCGTCCCGGATGACGCAGTTCAAGGACAAGTCGGCGAAGCAGGGCGCCGACCGCGCCACCGTCGGCCTCTTCACGTACCCGATCCTCCAGGTCGCGGACATCCTGCTCTACCAGGCCAACGAGGTCCCGGTCGGTGAGGACCAGCGCCAGCACGTCGAGCTCACCCGCGACCTGGCCGAGCGCTTCAACGGCCGGTTCGGGGAGACGTTCAGGATTCCGGCGCCGTACATCCTCAAGGAGACGGCGAAGATCTACGACCTCCAGGACCCGTCGATCAAGATGAGCAAGTCGGCGTCCACGCCGAAGGGCCTGATCAACCTGCTCGACGAGCCGAAGACCACGGCCAAGAAGGTCAAGAGCGCGGTCACCGACACGGACACGGTGATCAAGTACGACGCCGAGAACAAGCCGGGTGTCTCCAATCTGCTCACCATCTATTCCACTCTCACCGGCAGGACGATTCCCGAGCTGGAGACGGAGTACGAGGGCAAGATGTACGGGGCGCTGAAGACGGACCTCGCCGAGGTGATGGTGGAGTTCGTCACGCCGTTCCGGGACCGGACCCAGGAATATCTGGACGACCCCGAGACGCTGGACTCTGTCCTGGCCAAGGGCGCGGAGAAGGCGCGAGCGGTCGCCGCCGAGACGCTGGCCACGGCATATGAGCGGGTCGGGTTCCTGCCCGCCAAGCACTGAGCCGAGCCGAGGCGCGGGGTGCGGGGGGCGCGCTCGGGCCCACGGGACCGATGGCCCGGCCGACGGCCCGGCCGAGGGCTCTGGCCAGAAGGGCCGGGCGCCCGCCACACTGCACACTGACGGACACAGACGTACCCGGACAACGACGGAGGAGAACGACGTGGGGACCGTAACGCTCGGCGTTTCGATCGCGGTCCCGGAGCCGTACGGCAGCTTGCTCCAGGAGCGGCGCGCGGGCTTCGGTGATCCCGCCGCGTACGGGATTCCCACGCACGTCACCCTTGTGCCGCCGACCGAGGTCGACGCGGCACGGCTGCCGGCGATCCGCGCCCATCTGGCCGAGGTCGCGTCGGCCGGGCGGGCGTTTCCGATGCGGCTGTCGGGGACGGGGACGTTCCGGCCGCTGTCGCCGGTGGTGTTCGTGCAGGTCGTCGAGGGCGGGGCGGACTGCGCGTGGCTCCAGCAGCGGGTACGGGACGAGGCCGGGCCGCTCGTGCGTGAGCTGCACTTTCCGTACCACCCGCATGTGACGGTGGCGCACGGGATCTCCGAGGAGGGGATGGACCGGGCGTTCGAGGAGCTGGCGGGTTTCGAGGCCGAGTGGACGTGCGGCGGGTTCGCGCTGTACGAGCAGGGTGCGGACGGCGTGTGGCGGAAGCTGCACGAGTACGGGTTCGGGCTGAGCGGGGTGCCGGCGCAGGGCGGGTCGAGGGACGAGCCGTGCGGGTCGCGGGACGAGCCGTCCGTGCGGGCCTGAGCGCCGGCATCGCCTTCGCGTCAGCCGCGCGAGCAACCCACCACGGTCCGCAGCCGTACCCCTGGCCCTGGAGTTCCTACACCGGCAGACGCCGGAACAGCGGTCTCGGTACGTGCCGAAGCGCCGACATCACCACCCTCAGCGTCCCCGGCACCCACACCACCTCCGCCCGTCTCCGCAAGCCCGACTCGATGGACTCCGCCACCGCCTCCGGCGTGGTCGCCAGCGGGGCTTCCGGGAGGCCGGTCGTCATCCTGGTGCGGACGAAGCCGGGGCGTACCACCATCACGTGGACGCCCGAGCCGTGGAGTGCGTCGCCCAGGCCCTGGGTGAAGGCGTCCAGGCCCGCCTTGCTGGAGCCGTAGATGAAGTTGGCGCGGCGGGCGCGTTCGCCCGCCACCGAGGAGAGGACCACCAGGGAGCCGTGGCCCTGGCTCCGCAGGGCCTTCGCGCAGATCAGGGAGGCCGAGACCGCGCCCGTGTAGTTGGTCTGCGCGACCCGTACGGCCGCCAGCGGCGACCCCTCGTCCCGTTCCTGGTCGCCCAGGATTCCGAACGCCAGCAGGACCATGTCGATGTCGCCCTGGGCGAAGACCTTGCCCAGGACCCGTTCGTGCGCCTCGGCGTCCAGCGCGTCGAAGGCGAGCGTGTGCACGTCCGCGCCGAGCTCGCGCAGCTCCGTCGCCGCCGCGTCCAGCGCGGGCGAGGGGCGGGCGGCCAGCCAGACCGTACGGGTGCGGCGGGCCACCAGACGGCGCGCGGTGGCCAGGCCGATCTCGGACGTGCCGCCCAGGATCAGCAGGGACTGGGGGGTGCCGAACGCGTCCTTCATCTCGTGACTCCTCGTAACTCCGGGCGGGCGGTCCTTCAGAGGTTCAGACGGCGGGAGAGGTCGGAGACGAAGACCCCGTCCGGGTCCAGTTCGCGGCGCAGGGCGCGGAACGCGGGGAGGCGGGCGTACATGGACTCCAGGACCTCGGGGCGGACGCGGGAGTCCTTCGCCAGGTAGATCCGGCCGCCCGCGCTCGCCACCTCCTCGTCCAGTGCGTCCAGGAACCCGGCCAGGCCCGGCAGGCCGGCCGGGATGTCCAGGGCCAGGGTCCAGCCGGGGAGCGGGAAGGAGAGCCAGCCGGGGTCGGCCTCGCCGAAGCGTTTGAGGACCGCGAGGAAGGACGGGCAGCCCCGGCGCGCGATCCGGTCCACCACCCGGCGCAGTGTCTCCTCCTGCCCGTGGCCCACCACGAACTGGTACTGGACGAAGCCGCCCCGGCCGTAGATCCGGTTCCAGTGCGGGACGCCGTCCAGGGGGTGGAAGAACCGGGCGATCGACTGGAGTTCCCCCGTCCGGTGCCGGGGGGCCCGGCGGTACCAGAGCTCGTTGAACGCCGACACCGAGGCGCGGGTCAGCAGGCCCCCGGGGAGGTGGGGCGGGGCGGGCGGGAGCCGGGGCGGGGAGAAGCGCAGCGGGGCCCTGCCCGCGCGTCCGCGCAGCGCCCCGAGCGGCGCGTGGTCGCCCCGGGTCAGCACCGCCCGGCCCGTCCTCGCGCCCCGGGCCAGCAGGTCGATCCAGGCCACCGAGTAGCGGTAGCGGTGGTCCGTCGCCGTCAGCCTCGCCATCAGGTCGTCCAGGTCCGCCGCCCGTTCGGTGTCCACCGTCATCAGGGACGTCTCCACCGGGTGCAGACGCAGCTCGGCGGCGAGGATCAGCCCCGTCAGGCCCATGCCGCCAGCCGTCGCGTGGAACAGCTCGTCCGAGGGGGTGAGCCTGCGGACCGCGCCGTCCGCCGTGAGGAGGTCGAGGGCGCGTACATGGCGGGAGAAGGCGCCCGCGCCGTGGTGGTTCTTGCCGTGGATGTCCGCGCCGATCGCGCCGCCGACCGTGACGTACCGGGTCCCGGGCGTCACCGGCACGAACCAGCCCAGTGGCAGCAGGACCTCCATCAGGCGGTGCAGGCTGACCCCCGCCTCGCAGACCACCACACCCGCCTCGGCGTCGATGGTCCGGACGCGGTCGAGTCCGGTCATGTCCAGGACGGCGCCCCCGGCGTTCTGCGCCGCGTCACCGTACGCCCGGCCCAGACCCCGGGCGATGGACCCGCGTGCCCCGCCCGCCAGGACGGCGGCCACCGCCTCCTCGTAATTGCGCGGGCGGACCAGCCGGGCGGCCGTCGGGGCGGTGCGGCCCCAGCCGGTCACGGGCGTCGGGGCGGTGGCGGCAGGCATGACAGCGACCGTAGCGGGGCTTCTCCGACGAGTGTGGCGTTATGCCCTGTTTGGCATGTTGCTCACCGAAATGGGTGATTGAGTGAGTGTCAAGCGGCATTGACGCGCATCCGGCGCCGCCGCCGGGGAGAGTCGCGTACGGCTGACGGCCGATCGGCGGGGCCGTCTCACGGGATTGGGGTGGCAGATGCGGTACTCCGACGCGGACCACCGGCTGCTGGCGGCGCTGCGCGACTGCGGCGCCCGGCCACGGGTGGCCGCGGTCGCCCGCGCGTTCTCGTACGCCGGGGAGCACGCGGCGGTGTGGCTGGCGGGCGGGGCGCTGGCCGCCGCCGTCGACCGGGAGCGGCGCGCGGGCTGGCTGCGCGGGGCCGCGCTGGTCGCGGGCGCGCACCTGGCCAGTATGGGCGTGAAGCGGGTGGTGCGGCGGCCCCGGCCGCTCCTGGCCGCCCGGGAGCCGCTGGTGCGCACCGCGGGGCGGCACTCCTTCCCCAGCTCGCACGCCGCCTCGGCCGCCGCGGCGGCCGTCGCCTACGGCGCGCTGCGGCCCGCCGGGGCGCGTCTGGTGCCGCCGCTCGCCGCCGCGATGTGCGTGTCCCGGCTGGTCGCCGGCGTCCACTACCCCTCGGACGTGGTGGCCGGAGCGCTCCTGGGCGGGGCCACGGCACGGCTGGGGGCACGGTGGCCGAGCCGTCCGCGTCCCCCCGTCCGGCCGCTGCCCGCCGCGGGAGCCGCCTCATGAGCCGCCCCGGCCTCGCCGTCCTCGAAGAACGGGTCGCCCGGCACCCCGGGCGGCGCGCGCTCGGCGTGCCCGCCGGCCTGCTCAGGACCGCGCGCCCCCGGCAGTGGATCAAGAACGTGCTGGTGGCCGCCGCGCCCGCCGCCGCCGGGCAGCTCGACTCGCGGCACACCCTGCGCCAACTCCTGCTGATCTTCGTACTGTTCACGGCCGCCGCCTCGGCCGTCTACCTCGTCAACGACGCCCGCGACGCCGCCGCCGACCGCGCGCACCCGCTCAAGTGCCGCCGCCCGGTGGCCACCGGACAGGTGCCGGTGTCCGTCGCGTACGCCACCGGGGGGCTGCTCGCGCTGCTCGCCCCGCTCGGCGCGGCCCTCACCTGCAACGCCATGACGGCGACCCTGCTCACCGCGTACGTGGCGATGCAGCTCGCCTACTGCGTCAAGCTCAAGCACGTGCTCGTTGTCGACCTGGTCGTGGTCACCGCCGGGTTCCTGATGCGGGCCATGATCGGCGGGGTCGCGCTCGCCATCCCGCTCTCGCGCTGGTTCCTGATCACCGCCGGGTTCGGCGCGCTGTTCATGGTCGCGGCCAAGCGGTACTCGGAAGCCGTCCAGATGGAGGGGCGCGGCGGCGCCACCCGCGCGCTCCTGGACGCGTACACCACCGGCTATCTGCGGTTCGTCTGGCAGCTCGCGGCCGGGGTCGCGGTCCTCGCGTACTGCATGTGGGCGCTGGAGAGCGGCGGTATGACGGGCGGCTCGCTGCTGCCGTGGCGGCAGCTGTCGATGGTCCCGTTCATCGGCGGAATCCTGCGGTACGCCGTCTTCGCCGACCGGGGGAGCGCGGGCGCCCCCGAGGACGTGGTGCTGCGCGACCGGGCGCTGGTGGTCATCGCGCTGGTGTGGATCGCGCTGTACGGGCTGGCGGTGTCGGATCTGTGAGGGTGCGCCGGGCCGAGCTGGCCGGCTTCGCGCTGACCGGGACGTGCGCGTACGCCGTCGACCTCGGCCTGTTCGTGTGGCTGCGGTCGGGGCTCGGATGGGACCCGGTGGCCGCCAAGTGCCTGTCCTTCGTGGCGGGGTGCACCGTCGCGTACCTCGGCAACGCCTTCGGGACCTACCGGGGCAGCCGGGCCGGGGGACGCGAGTACGCCGTGTTCTTCGCGGTGAACATCGCGGGCGCGCTGGTGCAGTTGCTCTGTCTGGCCGTCACCCACTACGGCCTCGGCCTCACCTCGCCGCGCGCCGACACGCTCTCGGGTGCCGTGTTCGGCATGGCACTCGCCACCTGCCTGCGCTTCTGGGGGACCCGGACGCTTGTCTTCCGGGCCGAGGAGGGTACTCGCACGTCATGGACTGGCTGAAGAATCTTCCCGTCGTCGGGCCGTGGATCACCCGGCTGATGCGGACACACGCGTGGCGGTCGTACGAGCGGCTCGACCGGGTGCGCTGGTCCCGGCTCGCCGCCGCGATCACCTTCATCAGTTTCCTCGCGCTCTTCCCGCTGCTCACCGTGAGCGCGGCCGTGGCCGCCGCCGTGCTGACCCCGGGCCGGGTGGAGAAGCTCCAGAACACCCTCGCCGAGCAGGTCCCAGGCATCTCCGACCAGCTCGACCTCCAGGACCTGACCCGCAACGCGGGCACGGTCGGCGTGGTCGCGGGCGCCCTGCTGCTGTTCACCGGCATCGGCTGGATCGGCCAGATGCGCGGCTGTCTGCGGGTGGTGTGGGACCGGGACGACGAGGAGGAGAACCCGTTCCTGCGCAAGCTCAAGGACGGCGGGGTGCTGGTCGGCCTCGGCGGCGCCGGGCTCGCCTCGTTCGCCGCGTCCTCGATCGGTTCGACGGCCGTGGGCTGGGCCGCCGCCCAGCTGGGTCTGGAGCACAACGGCGTCGGCCGGGTCTTCCTGGGGATCGTGGCCATCGCGGTGGCCGCAGCCGCCGACTTCCTGGTCCTGATGTACGTACTGACCCTGCTGCCCGGGGTCTCCCCGCCGCGCCGCCATCTGCTGACCGCGGGGGTGATCGGCGCGGTGGGGTTCGAGCTGCTGAAGGTGCTGCTCGGCGGCTATATGCAGGGGGTCGCGGCCAAGAGCATGTACGGGGCGTTCGGGGTGCCCATCGCGCTGCTGCTGTGGATCAACCTCACCGCGAAGCTGCTGCTGTTCTGCGCGGCCTGGACGGCCACCCCGGCCAAGGAGGACGACCCCGGCCTCACCGCTTGCGACGCACCAGCTCCGGAAGAGGCCAGCGCCGGTTGAGCAGGAACACCCCGGCGGCGACCACCAGGAGGGCGCCGGCCGCGATGCCGAAGGCGGTTGCGGCGCCACCGGAGCCGGGCCCCTTGCGGGCGGTGACGGCCGCCTTCGCGGGGTCCTGGGCGGCGGCGCTCGACGGCGGCTGCGATCCCTGCGGGGTGTTGGCCGGGAGCGCCGACCTGGGCGGCACGAGCTCGCCCACCGGGGTCACCTTGCCGGCCGCCGCGAAGCCCCAGTCCAGCAGGCGGGCGGCCTCCTTGTAGACAGCCTGCCCCTCGGAGGAGTTCGGGTTCATCACGGTGACGAGCAGCACCCGGCCGCCGCGCTCGGCGACACCGGTGAAGGTGGCGCCCGCGTTGGTGGTGTTGCCGTTCTTGACGCCGGCGATGCCCTTGTAGGGATCGAGGCCCCGCTCGCCGACGAGCAGCCGGTTGGTGTTCTGGATCTCGAAGTAGTCGCGCTCGTGGTTCTTGCCCTCGGCGCCGGGGAACTTGGCGGAGGCGGTGGAGCAGTAGTCGCGGAAGTCCTTCTTCTGCAGGCCCGAGCGGGCGAACAGGGTGAGGTCGTAGGCGCTGGAGACCTGCCCGGGGGCGTCGTAGCCGTCCGGCGAGACCACATGCGTGTCGAGCGCCTGGAGGTCCTCGGCGTGCGCCTGCATGTCCTGGACGGTCTTGGGCACTCCGCCGTTCATCGACGACAGGACGTGCACGGCGTCGTTGCCGGAGCGCAGGAAGACACCGAGCCACAGGTCGTGCACGGTGTACGGCAGGTTCTCGTGGATGGGCACGATACTGCTGCCCTCGCCGACGCCCTCCAGGTCCGCGGGGGTGACGGTGTGCACGTCGGTCCTGGGGAACTTGGGCAGCACGGTGTCCGCGAAGAGCATCTTCAGGGTGGAGGCCGGAGGCAGCCGCCAGTGCGCGTTGTGCGAGGCGAGCACCTGGCCGTTCTCCGCGTCCGCGACGATCCAGGAGCGGCCCGAGACCTCCATCGGCAGCACCGGCGCACCGGGGCCCAGCTTCACCTGGGCGCCGGGCTGTCCGAGCAGCGCGCCGCCCACGGTCGACATGGCGGCGGGCGGCGGGTCGGGGTCCCTGCGGGTCTTGCCGGGCAGGCCCTGCGTGCCGGGTTTGTCGTCGTTGGGCAGCGCCGACGCGGGCACGGCGGCGAGCGCGGGCAGCAGCGCGGCGACCGCGATCGCCAGCGCGATCCTGGCGGGCTTCTTCACAGCAGACACGGACGAGAACGTACAGGCCGAAGGTGTCGATCCGAACACCGCGGGGGTGACCCGCCGGGAGCCGCCACCCGCCCGGCTGTGCCCGCTTCGCCCCGGAGATACTGATTCCATGAAGCTCAGCAGCCGCGTCTCCTGGTTCCTGCTCGCGTTCGGAGTGTGGAGCTGGATCATCTGGATCACTTTCGTCAAGAACCTGTGGAAGGACGGCAGCGGGCTGGCCTTCGACGACGCGGGCGACCCGACGGCGTACTTCTGGGTGCACCTCACCCTCGCCGTCGTGTCCTTTCTCCTGGGGACGGGTGTCGGCCTCATCGGGTTCCGTTCCGTACGCCATCTGCGCGCCCAGGCCGCCCCCGAGGCCCCGGCCGCCGGGTCACGGACCGCTAACGACTAGCGCGGGCCCCCTTGTCACGCGCGGCTAACGAGTAGCTGTGTAGTGAAGATTTCCTCTTCCGAATGTGAAACCCGTGTGATTGGGTGAGCGCCATCACAGGGGTGCGCGAGGGGGTTCGGCACGCCCTGAAGGGTGGGGCGTTGCGAGGAGAGCACGGCGATGCGGTCGATCCGTATGCGGATTCTGGCGATTTGTGCGGTACTGGTGGTCGCCGGGGTGGGGGGATGGCAGCTACTGCCGTCCGACGGGAAGAAGAAGGACCCGATCACGGTCGGGACGACGGACGCGATCACGTCCCTGGACCCGGCCGGCGCGTATGACGCCGGCTCCTGGGCGCTCTACAGCAACCTCTACCAGACCCTGCTCACCTTCAAGCCGGGCTCGGCGGTGCCGGTGCCGGACGCGGCGCGCGGCTGCCGGTTCATCGGGCTGAAGCTGATGACGTACCAGTGCGAGCTGCGCGACGGGCTGACCTTCTCGTCCGGACGCAAGGTCACCGGGGCCGACGTCAAGTTCTCCTTCGACCGGGTGATGAAGATCAAGAGCGATGTGGGCCCGGCCTCGCTGCTCTCGTCCCTCGGCTCGGTCCAGGCCGAGGGCGGCACCGTCACCTTCAATCTGAAGACCAAGGACGCGACCTTCCCGTCCAAGCTCGCGACCGGCGCCGGGTCGATCGTGGACCGGGAGGCGTACCCGGAGAAGTCGCTGCGCAAGGGCGACGGCGTGGTCGGCTCCGGCCCGTACCTGCTCAAGGCGTACAAGCAGGGCCAGAGCGCGACGCTGGAGCCCAATCCCGACTACCGCGGCGCGGTCGGCAAGCAGGGCCTGCCGATCCAGGTGCGCTACTACGCCGAAGCCGACCAGCTCAACCAGGCGTGGAAGGGTGGGCAGGTCGAGGTCGCGCACCGGCAGATGCCGCCCAAGGTGCTCGCCAAGCTGTCGCCCGGCGACCCGGACATCCGTATCAGCGAGACGCCCGGGGCCGAGACCCGCAACCTGAACATCAACGTCCGGCCCGGCCATCCGCTGGCCAAGACCAAGGTCCGCCAGGCGCTGGCCGCGCTGATCGACCGGCCGGCGCTGGCCGCCGGGGTCTACGACGGCACGGTCGAGCCGCTGTTCTCGCTGATCCCGCAGGGCTTCACCGGCCACAGCACGGCCTTCTTCGACGCCTACCCCAAGGTGGACGTGGGCAGGGCGAGGTCCCTGCTGAAGTCGGCGGACGTGCGCACCCCCGTGAAGTTCACCCTCGCCTACCGCAAGCTCGCCGCCAACGGCGCCGAGGCGGAGCTGCTCAAGGCGCAGCTGGAGAAGGGCGGTCTGTTCGAGGTCGACCTGCTGGCCGAGGCCGACTGGACGAAGATGCAGAAGAACTACGCGGCCGGGGTCTACGACGCGTACACCGCGGGCTGGGTCGCGGACTTCCCCGACCCGGACAACTTCAGCCAGCCGCTGGTCGGCACCGGGAACAGCCTGCACACCGGGTACTCGGACAAGGACGTCGACGGCATCATCCAGCGCACCCAGCAGTACAGCGACCGGGGCCGCACCGCCGACGACTTCAAGGCGCTCCAGGACAAGATCGCCGAGGACGTGCCGCTGATCCCGCTGTGGCAGGGCAAGGACTACGTGGTGAGCAGCCGCAGCGTCGGCGGGCTGCAGTACCTGTCGGACGGAACCGGTGTGTGGCGGCTGTGGGAGCTGAACTGGATCTGAGGGCCGGTGCCCCTCGGCTCAGGACTTCCTGCGGGCCGTCGCCGCCTGGGCCATGCCCGGCAGGAAGTCCGTGAACAGCTCGTGGACCTCGTGGACGAGGGGGCGCAGCACCCGGAAGCGGGCGAGCGCGACGCCACGCGTGGTGAGTCGGGCGCCGCGCGCGGCGAGCCGGTAGCTGCGCTCGCGGCCCTCGGAGCGGTCGAACACCCAGTACAGGACCAGGCCCATCTGGGAGAGCCACATCAACTCGGGCAGCACGTCCGCGAGTTCGGCGGGGACCTTGGATTTCGTTCCCGCGAGCACCTCGCGGTGCACGTCGATCGCCGCCTCGCGGGCGTGCTGGGACTCCGGTGAGAACGGGCTGAGCGGGCTGTCGGGGTCCGCCGCGTTCTTGAAGAACTGCGCGGCGAACTCGTGGTACGGGGCCGCGATGTCCAGCCAGGCGCTCAGCACCCCGGTGAGCCGCGCCTCCAGGTCCGTCTCACGGTCCAGCACCTCCCGTACCGCCGCCTGGTGTTCGGCGGCGATCCGGTCGTAGAAGCCCTGGATCAGGTGCTCCTTGCCGGCGAAGTAGTAGTACGCGTTGCCGACGGAGACCCCGGCCTCCTTGGCGATGGCCCGCATCGTGGTCCTGTCGTACCCGAGCTCCTGGAACAGCCGCATGGCGGTCTCCAGGATCAGGGTGCGGGTCTGCTCGCCCTTGGCGGGCTCGGACCTGCTCGGGAGGAGCTCGGACTCGGCGGGCACGCGCGCGTTCTCTGCTGGCACGGCATGAGCCTAATCGGCCACGGGAGCGCCGCTGTCGCAGGTCGGCCGGTCGGGCACGGGCGCGGCCGGGGCGGGGCGCCCGAACCGGCGCACCCCCGGCACCGCGGCCGTCGCCAGACAGGCGCCGCCCACCACGACGGCCGCCGCCAGCAGCGGCACCCCGGGGCCCCAGGCGTCGGCGGCCAGGGGCGCGAGCGCGTACCCCAGGGGCATCGCCGCGAGCGAGAGGAGCCAGTCGTACGAGGTGACCCGGGCCAGCACATGGGCCGGTACGGCCGACTGCACGGCCGTCTCCCAGACCGGTGACAGAAAGCCGAGACCGGCCTGGGCGATGCCGTACGCGGCGATGACGAGCGGGGCCGGCGCGGAGAGCGCGAGCAGGGTGAGCGGCAGGGCGTAGGTGGCCAGCCCCAGGTTGGCCGTGAGGACGGGCCGCGCGGGCCGGGCCCGTCCGGCGGCCAGCGAGCCGAGCAGCAGGCCCACCGCGCCCGTCTGGAGGAAGGCCAGCCAGAACGTCCTGCCGTCGAACTCCTCGAAGGCGACGGCCGGTCCGAGCGTCATCAGCACGGCGGCGGCGCCGTTCCAGGCGGAGTGGGCGAACAGGCTGGTCCAGTACCAGTCCCGCGAGCGCACCTCGCTCCAGCCCTCCTTGAGGTCGGCGGTGAGCGAGCTGCGGGCGAGCGGCACGTGCCGGACCCGGATCGCGCTCAGCAGGGCCGCGCTGACGGCGAAGGACGCCGAGTCCAGGACGAAGGCCCAGCCGGGCCCGATGGTGAGGATGAGCGCGCCCGCGAGCGCCGGGCCGCCCACCCGGGTGGCGCTGGAGACCACCCCCATGAGCGCGTTGGCGCGGCCGAGGCCGCCCTCCCCGACCGTCCCGGTGAGCAGCGGGGCCAGTACGGGCATCGCGAACGCGGAGGCGGCGCCGCCGATCGCCTCCGCGAGCGCGATCTGCCAGAGCCGGGGCTCGCCGCCGAGCAGTTCGACGCCCACGAAGAGCTGGGTGGCGCAGCGGACGAGGTCGGTGGCGAGCGCGACGGTCCGGGCGTTGAAGCGGTCGCCGATCACACCGCCGACCGGCAGGAGCAGCAGCCGGGGGACCATCGAGCAGCCGAGCACCAGCGCGAGGTCGGCGGTGGAGCCGGTCGCCAGGTAGACGGCGAGGGCGAGCGAGGCCGGGATCACGGCGTCGCCCAGCAGGGACAGGGAGCGGCCGATGAAGAGCAGCCGGAACGCGCGCGTGCGCAGGGGATGGGGCGGAGTTGGCGGGATCATGCCGAAAATGTATTTCGGAAACTAATAATTCGTCAACGAAATATACGGAACCGAAGGAGTGGCGGTCGGATGTCCGGCCGCGTACGTACGATCAGGGCATGGAGCACGCAGAGGACGGAGCCGGGGAGCAGCGGGACTGGACCGACGGGCACGTGGAGCGCTGGCTGCCCGTGCTGCCGGGACTCGACCCGGTGGTCGAGGGCGCGGTGACCCGGATGAAGATGCTCTCCGGTCATCTGCGGCGGGTACGGGAGCGGTCGCTGGCCGACTTCGCGCTCGACCGGCCGGAGTTCGACACACTCCACAAACTGGCCGGGCGCGGCGGGACGGCGACCCCGTCCCAGCTCGCCATGGACCTGGACCTCGCGCCCGCCTCCGTCACCGGGCGCCTCGACGTGCTGGAGCGGCGCGGCTTCGTCCGCCGGACGCCCTCCACCACGGACCGGCGGCGGGTCCACGTCGAGCTGACCGAGGCCGGCCGGGCGGTGTGGCAGGGCGCGATGGACATGCTGGGGGACGAGGAGTCCCGGGTGCTGGGGGCGCTGTCGCCCGGTGAGCGGGAGCTGCTCAACGACATGTTGCGGCGGATCATGGTGGTCGCCGAGGGGCGCTGAGCCCCGCGCCCGGCACGTCCGAGGCCCCGCCTCCCGGAGACGGGGGGCGGGGCCTCGGACGTGTACCGCTCAGGTGATCAGAAGCGGCGCGTGATCAGCGCGCGCTTCACTTCCTGGATCGCCTTGGTGACCTCGATGCCGCGCGGGCACGCGTCCGTGCAGTTGAACGTGGTGCGGCAGCGCCACACGCCGTCCTTGTCGTTGAGGATCTCCAGGCGCTGCTCCCCGGCCTCGTCACGCGAGTCGAAGATGAAGCGGTGCGCGTTGACGATCGCCGCCGGGCCGAAGTACTGGCCGTCGTTCCAGAACACCGGGCACGAGGACGTGCACGCGGCGCACAGGATGCACTTCGTCGTGTCGTCGAAGCGCTCGCGGTCCTCGGCCGACTGAAGACGCTCGCGGGTCGGCTCGTTGGTGTCCTTCGTGATGAGGAAGGGCATCACGTCGCGGTACGCCTGGAAGAACGGGTCCATGTCCACGACCAGGTCCTTCAGGACCGTGAGGCCCTTGATGGGCTCGACCGTGATCGGCTTGTCCGGGTTGATGTCCTTGATCAGCGTCTTGCACGCGAGGCGGTTCTTGCCGTTGATCCGCATCGCGTCGGAGCCGCAGATGCCGTGGGCGCAGGAGCGGCGGAAGGTGAGCGAGCCGTCCAGATCCCACTTGATCTTGTGGAGACCGTCGAGCACACGCTCCTTCGGGTCGATCTCCAGCTGGAAGTCCTGCCACGTCGCCTCGGCCGAGACCTCCGGGTTGAACCGGCGGATCCGGAAGGTGACCGTGATGTACGGCGAGTCACCGAAGCCGGGCTCCGGCGCGCCTGCCTTGTCGGCCTTGTCCAGGGTCGGGGTTGCCATCAGTACTTACGCTCCATCGGCTGGTAGCGGGTCTGGACGACGGGCTTGTAGTCGAGTCGGATCGAGTCCTTGCCGCCGTCCGCGACCTCGCGGTACGCCATGGTGTGGCGCATGAAGTTGACGTCGTCGCGGTTGGGGTAGTCCTCGCGGTAGTGACCGCCGCGGGACTCCTTGCGCGCCAGGGCGGAGACGGCCATGACCTCGGCCAGGTCGAGCAGATTGCCCAGCTCGATGGCCTCCAGCAGGTCGGTGTTGAACCGCTTGCCCTTGTCCTGGACCGAGACGTTCTGGTAGCGCTCGCGGAGCTCCGCGATCTTCTCCACGGCCGTCTTGATCGTCTGCTCGGTGCGGAAGACCATGACGTTGGCGTCCATGGTCTCCTGGAGCTCCTTGCGGATCACCGACACCCGCTCGGTGCCGGTCGACGAGAGCAGGTTCTTGACCTGCGTCTCCACCAGCTCCGCCGGGTTGGCCGGCAGCTCGGCGAAGTCGGCCTTCGCCGAGTACTCCGCCGCCGCGATGCCCGCGCGCTTGCCGAAGACGTTGATGTCCAGGAGCGAGTTGGTGCCCAGCCGGTTGGCGCCGTGCACCGACACACACGCGACCTCGCCGGCCGCGTACAGGCCCGGGACGACGGTGGTGTTGTCCGCCAGGACCTCACCCTCGACGTTGGTCGGGATGCCGCCCATGGCGTAGTGCGCGGTGGGCTGGATCGGGATCGGGTCCGTGTAGGGCTCGATACCGAGGTACGTACGGGCGAACTCCGTGATGTCGGGCAGCTTGGCGTCCAGCTGCTCCGGCGGGAGGTGGGTGAGGTCGAGGTAGACGTGGTCGCCCTCGGGACCGCAGCCGCGGCCCTCACGGATCTCGGTGTAGATGGAGCGCGAGACGACGTCACGGGACGCGAGGTCCTTCATGACCGGCGCGTACTTCTCCATGAAGCGCTCGCCGTCCTTGTTGCGGAGGATGCCGCCCTCACCGCGGGCGCCTTCCGTCAGCAGGATGCCCATGCGCCAGATGCCCGTCGGGTGGAACTGGAAGAACTCCATGTCCTCCAGCGGGATGCCCCGGCGGTAGCAGGCGGCCTGGCCGTCACCGGTCAGGGTGTGCGCGTTGGAGGTCACCTTGAAGAACTTGCCGGTGCCGCCGGACGCGTAGATCACGGACTTCGCCTGGAAGACGTGGATCTCGCCGGTCGCGAGCTCGTACGCCACCACACCGGCGGACGTCTTGACGCCGTCGACCTCGGTGATGAGCTGGTCGAGCACGTAGAACTCGTTGAAGAACTCCACGCCCTCCTTGACGCAGTTCTGGTACAGCGTCTGGAGGATCATGTGGCCGGTGCGGTCCGCGGCGTAGCAGGACCGGCGCACCGGGGCCTCGCCGTGGTTGCGCGAGTGGCCGCCGAAGCGGCGCTGGTCGATGGTGCCGTCCGGGGTCCGGTTGAACGGCAGGCCCATCTTCTCCAGGTCGAGGACGGCGTCGATGGCCTCCTTCGCCAGGATCTCGGCGGCGTCCTGGTCGACCAGGTAGTCACCGCCCTTGACCGTGTCGAAGGTGTGCCACTCCCAGTTGTCCTCCTCCACGTTGGCGAGCGCGGCGGCCATGCCGCCCTGCGCCGCGCCCGTGTGGGACCGGGTGGGGTAGAGCTTGGTCAGCACCGCGGTGCGGCTGCGCTTCGTCGCCTCGATGGCGGCGCGCATACCGGCGCCGCCGGCGCCGACGATGACGGTGTCGTACTTGTGGATCTTCATCAGAGAATTCCTCAGTCCCTCAGCCCGTGGCCTAGCGGATGTTCGGGTCGAAGGTGAAGATCACCAGCGTGCCCAGCAGGACGGTGAACACCGTGGCGGTGTAGAGCAGCATCTTCAGCCAGAAGCGGGTGTTGTCCCGCTGCGCGTAGTCGTTGATGACCGTGCGCAGGCCGTTGGCGCCGTGCAGCATCGCCAGCCACAGCATGGCCAGGTCCCAGACCTGCCAGAACGGGTTGGCCCAGCGGCCCGCCACGAAGGCGAAGCCGATCTTGGAGACGCCGCCGTCGAGCACCAGCTGGATGCACAGGTGGGTGACGACGAGGACCACCAGGACGATGCCGGACAGCCGCATGAACAGCCAGCCGTACAGCTCGAAGTTGGTACGGGTCGACTTCGGCGTCTTCTTGGTCCGCTTGCGCGGGGCCTCGATGAGCGGCGCGGGGTTGTCGGCGTCGTACAGGCCGGTGGCCTCGACCTCGCCGATCGCGGAAGTGGTTTCGGCAGACATGTCAGTCCTCAGCTCCCGAACAGTTCACGGGTGGCGTGGCCGAGCACCGGGTACAGCGCGCCGACCATCAGAATGAGCCAGATGATCACCACGGACCACAGCATCTGCTTCTGGTAGCGGGGGCCCTTGGCCCAGAAGTCGACCGCGATGATGCGGAGACCGTTGAGCGCGTGGAAGAGGATGGCGGCGACGAGGCCGTACTCCAGAAGCGCCACGATCGGCGTCTTGTAGGTAGCGACGACCTTGTCGTAGTCCTCGGGGGAGACACGCACGAGAGCGGTGTCGAGGACATGGACGAACAGGAAGAAGAAAATGAGGACACCGGTGACTCGATGAGCCACCCACGACCACATACCTTCCCGGCCGCGGTACAGCGTTCCAGCCGGCACGGAAAAACCCTCCGGGAGCGGGGACTAGGGCCGGCCGGCTTGACTGTCGGTCTGACCCGGCCGGGTACGGTCCACCGGCCCCGGTCATCGTAGCGACGAGATGTCGGTTCGTTCGCGCGGGGTCCTCAGGTGTGATCAAACAGGCAATCAATCAGCCACGGACGGGCTAGGGAGCGGCTCGGAGGAGCCGTCACGGGGCCGGTGGTGGGGGCGGGTTCAGCGGGACGCGCCCGCGGTGTCCGGTTCCAGGTGGTTGGTCAGGAGATGGGTGATCCGGGCGCGGGCGAGTCGGCGCAGCTCGTCGGCGGCGATGGCCCGCTCCTCGTCCCGTTCGTTGGTCATCCGTACCCGGATGCCCCCGAGCAACTCGTTCAGGTGTTCGGTGGGTCGTCGCCCCTCCAGGCAGATCACGAAGGCGTGCCCGAACCGGCTCTCGTACGCGGCGTGTGCCGCCCGCAGCGCGGTGTGGGCCGACTGCGGGGCCGTGGCGGCGAGCCCGGGCGAGCGCTCCCGGGCCAGGGCCTCGGTGAGGTCGTCGGGGGAGAGGTCGTAGCCGGCCTCGTCGGCCGCCGCGAGCAGCGCGTCCAGATCCGGGTAGGGGCGGTGGGCGGCCACCCGCTGGGCCCAGCGGCGGCTGGCGCAGCAGTCGAGCAGCGCGGCCTCGGCCACCGGCGCCGGGGCGCGGTTGAACCGCGCCAGCCCGTCCCCGGCCGGTGCGCGGTCCGGCGGACCGGCGGCCTCACCCGTCGGCTCGTACCGGACCGGAATGAGGGGATTCGCGGGGAGCTGGCCCGGTACGGCCGGGCGGCCCGGGGTGCGGGGAGTGTGATGGAGTGGCGGCGGTCGCTTCCGGGGGCCGGCGTGGGATTCGCTGGACAGCGTGGGGCTCCTCGAAACGGACGGCGAACGCGGCCGGTCAGGGCTTCGGGCGCGTGCCGGTGGGAGACAGCGATACCAAGGACAAGCTGAGACGAGCTGAGACAAGCGGAGACAAGCGGAGAGGCGGGAGGTGAAGGAGGGGTGGGAGTGCCGCCACGCTATCGACGCGGGGTGGAGGGCGCCCGACGGTTGCGCGAATTTCACCCGGACGTGAGGGGTGCACTGCGCATAGTGGACGACTCCCGGGTTTTCCGCCGTGCCTTCGCCGTGCTTGTTCCCGTATGGGAGGATTCTGAGTGATGTCGCAGTCCAGGAGTGCCGGCGGCGCCGACGGCGCCCGGGGTGAGCGGACGGCCCGGATGAGCCGGGGCGCCCTGGTCGCCCGTGTCGCCGTGGCGGCCGTGGCCGCCCTGGTGCTCACGGTGCTGGTCTGGCCCGAGGACGACACCCACGGCGGCCACGGCGGCCGGGTCGACCCCAAGCCGGGTGCCTCCCCCTCGCCCGCCCAGATCTACCCGATCTCCTCGCCGCCCCGCACGATCCCCTCCGTACGCCAGCACGAGCCCGCCCGGGGCCCCGGCTTCCGGCCCGTCGCCGCCACCCGGATCGTGGTGCCCACCGGCAGCGAGACGCTGGCGGACGAGGCGCAGCTGCTCGCGGAGGAGCTCGACAGGCCGTACGCGCAGGGGGCCGCGCCCCGGGCCGGGGACATCGAGCTGGCGCTCGCCCCCAGGGCCGGGGCCACCCCCGAGTCGTACGCGCTGACCGTCCGCGACCGGACCGTGCGCATCACCGGCCCCGACGAGGCCGGGGTCTTCTACGGAACCCGCACCCTCAAGCAGGCGCTGAGCGACGGCGGGGTGATGCCCGAGGGCGTCGTCGAGGACTGGCCCGACCGGCCGCAGCGCGGCCTCAACCTCGACATCGCCCGCAAGCCCTTCACGGCGGGCTGGATCGAGAGCCGGCTGCGGGAGATGGCCGACCTCAAGCTCAACCAGCTCGGTCTGCACTTCTCCGACGACCAGGGCTTCCGCATCGAGTCCTCCTCGCACCCCGAGGTCGTCTCGCGCGACCACCTCAGCAAGCGCGAGGTCGAGCGGATCGTCGCGCTCGCCCGGCGGCTGCACATCGAGGTGGTCCCGGAGATCGACTCGCCCGGCCACCTGGGCGCGGTGATCCAGGCGCACCCGGGGCTCGCGCTGCGCGGCGCGAGCGGGCGCACGGTCCAGGGCGCCGTCGACATAGCCAACCCGGACGCGGCGCGGATCGTCGACGACCTGCTGCGCGAGTACGCGGACCTGTTCCCCGGCGCGTACTGGCACCTCGGCGGTGACGAGTACCTGGCGCTGACCGCCAAGGACCCGGCGGCCTCCTACCCGGCCCTCGCCGAGGCCGCCCGCGCCAAGTACGGCCCCGAGGCCGGCATAGCGGACTTGGCGACCGGGTGGCTCAACGACCGGGCGGCGGCGCTGCGCCCGTACGGCAAGAAGTTCAAGGCCTGGAACGACGGCTACTTCAAGGGCACCTCCGTCGCCCCCGACCCGGCCCGCGAGGTCGAGTACTGGACCGGCAAGGAGCTCGGCGCCCGCGCGCCCGAGGAGTACCTCGCGGAGGGCCGCAGGACGGTCAACCTCAACGACGAGTACCTGTACTACGTCCTGGGCGAGCCCAACGCCTTCAAGTACCCCACCGGCCGGCGCATCTACCAGGAGTGGACGCCGCTGGTGCTGCGCGGCACCAAGCCCGTCCCCGACCGCTACTCCGGCCAGGTGCTCGGCGCCCGGCTCGCCGTCTGGTGCGACTACGCGAACGCCCAGACCCAGGACCAGGTGGCCCGGGGCATCCGGATGCCGCTGCGCGCCCTCGCCCAGAAGCTCTGGGACCCGCGCACCCCGGGCCTGGAGTGGGAGGACTTCAAGGAGCTCGCCGACAAGCTGGGGTGAGCCCCGCGCGGGCCCGGAAGTGACACTTCCGGCCGCCCGCGCGCAGAACAGACCATGGGGGGCGGGGGCCGGCACCGTGGCCGGATACGGAGCGACGACGCGGAGCTCGGGGCGGCCGTCGCGAAGGCCCAGGAGGGCGACGAGCGGGCCTTCGCCGTCGTCTACCGGCTGGTCCATCCCGGGCTGCTCGCCCAGACGCGGTCGCTGGTGGGCACCGAGGCCGAGGACGTGGCCTCCGAGGCCTGGCTGGAGATCGCCCGTGACCTCGGGCGGTTCCGGGGCGACGGGGCGGGCTTCCGCGGCTGGGCCGCGACCATCGCGCGCCACCGCGCCCTGGACCATCTGCGCCGCCAGAAGCGCAGACCGAGGACGGTCGGGCTCGACCAGGAGGCGCTGGAACTGCCCGGCGGCCAGGACACCGCCGAAACCGCCCTGGAGTACCTCTCCACCCACCGGGCGCTCCAGCTGATCGCCACCCTGCCGCGCGAACAGGCGGAGGCGGTGCTGCTGCGGGTGGTGGCCGGCCTCGACGGGGTGGCGGCCGGCCGGATCCTCGGCAAACGCCCCGGGTCCGTCCGCACCTCGGCGCACCGGGGGCTGCGGCGGCTCGCGCAGGGGATGGAGCCGGGGGCGGACCGGCCGTGACGGGGGCCGCGCCCGCGCGCGGGCGGCTCCGCGCGGAAGGACGGCCGGGGCCGCCACCCCCCACAGGAGAGGCCCCGGCCGTCTTCCGTCGGGGCCGTGTGGCGACCCCGTACTCCTCTCAGCGCCGTGACTGCGTTTTCTGTCACACCGCGCTCCGTCAGTGAATTGTTGCGAGTTGTACAAGTAATGGACTTAACCGCCGCCGAGGCCGTAGCGTGCTCCTTCGCGCCGGTCGGCGCGGCAGCCAGACCAGCTGCGACACCAGGGCAAGGTGCGGGGAGTGCAGGGGGAAGACGCGGAGCTGACCGCCGCGATACTCGCGGCACAGGGCGGCGACGAGAGCGCGTTCCGTGCTGTGTACCGCGCGGTGCATCCACGGCTGCTCGGCTACACCCGCACGCTCGTCGGCGAGTTCGACGCGGAGGACGTGACGTCCGAGGCGTGGCTCCAGATAGCGCGGGACATCGAGCGCTTCAGCGGCGACGCGGACCGCTTCCGCGGCTGGGCCGCCACCATCGCCCGCAACCGGGCCCTGGACCACATCCGGATGCGCGGCCGGCGCCCCGCCGTCGGCGGCGACGAGACCGAGCTGACCGGCCGCCCCGCCGACTCCGACACCGCGGGCGAGGCGATGGAGGCGCTCGCCACCGGACGTACGATGGCGCTCATCGCGCAGCTCCCGCAGGACCAGGCCGAGGCCGTGGTGCTGCGGGTGGTGGTCGGGCTCGACGCCAAGAGCGCGGCCGAGACCCTGGGCAAGCGGCCGGGCGCGGTCCGCACGGCCGCGCACCGCGGCCTCAAGCGGCTGGCCGAGCTGCTGGGCGGGGAGAGCGGCCCGGCGGATCTCGGCGGGGTGCCGCCGCAACGGAATCGGTCGTGCGGTGTGACGCAATCGGGCGCGCCGACGCAGAAGGACATGTGATGGCCGACGAGCGCCACGAATGGCTGGACGAGGACGCCGCGGAGCGGTTGCTGCGCGGCGAGAGCGTCGTTCCCGCCGACGACCGCGCCCGCGAGCAGGCCGAACGGCTCTCCGCGGTGCTGCGCGTGCTGGCCGGCCCGGACGTACGCCAGAGCATGGACGCCCCGGCCGCGGCCCGGGAACTGCCGGGCGAGGCCGCCGCGCTGGCCGCGTTCCGCCGCGCCCGCGCCGAGGCGTACGCCCCCGCCGTCGCACCGGCGGACACCGTCGTACAGGTAGGGCGCGAGCCGCGCGGCACCCGTGCGCCCCGGCGTCGGCTGCGCCCGGTCCGCTTCGGTCTGGCCGCGGCGATCGCCGGATGCGCCCTGGGCGGAGTGGCCATGGCCGCCGGGACCGGGGTGCTGCCGGGCCTCGGCACCGCCCACCCCGAGCCGGTGTCGTCCGTGTCGGCCGCCGCGACCCCCTCGCCGATCGCCTCGGACTCCCCGTCCCGGCGCACCGGCGCTCCCGTCGGCCCGCAGTCGCCCACCCCCGGCCGTACGCCGTCGGGCCGGCCCAGCACCCCCGGCACCACCGCGCCGGGCACCGCGCAGACCCCGAGGACGACGCCGGACCCGGGCGCCCCGGACGGCGACAAGCAGGGCGACTGGGCGGCCGAGAAGGTCGAGTACTGCCGCGACTACCGCGCCGGACGCATCGACCAGGCACACCGCCGCCGGCTGGAGATCGCCGCTCTGGGCGCCGCCCGGGTGAAGCAGTTCTGCGACGGCGTGATCGAGCAGGCCGAGCGGGGCGGCAAGGGCTCCGGTGGCAAGGGCGGCTCGGGCGGCAAGGGCTCGGGCGGCAAGGGCGACTCCGGCGGCTCCGGCGACGACAAGGGGGACGGCCCCGGCGGTCACGGCGGCGCCTCCGGCGGCCGGGGTGGCCGTGACGGCTCTGTCCTGAAACTGCCTACCGTGAGCTGGTCCACACCGCCCGCCGACGGCTCGCCCGCGCTCCCGGGCCTGCCGGCCCTCCCCGACATCAGCAGCCCGGCCCTGCCGCCCGCCGTGCCGGACGTTCCGCCGACCTCCCGTGCGCACCTCGCGCCCCCCGCGCGCCCCGCGCTCGCCCCGGCGGACGCGGCCGTGCGGGGCGCCGGCCAGCCGCTCGCACACCGGCTCGAACGACAGGTGTGACACTTTTCGGCCCGCCGACGCAGTAGGAAGTGAGCCGACTGGTCATCGGCGGCGCACAGAGCCGGGGTTCCCCCCGTACCCAAGGCTCGGCGCGAACGGCGCGGGCGGGACACGTTCCCCCGGTCCCGCCCGCGCCCTCCCCCTTCCGGCCGGACAGCGACCGGACAGCGGCCGGCCCGGCGACCGGATCACGAAGACCGGGCCACCGGGCCGGACCGCCCGCCCACCGGCGGAGGACATTCCCCGCCGGACGGCACTCACCAGTAGACGACGACCTTGTCGTTCACCTTCACCTGGTCGAAGAGCTTCGCGAGCTTCGCCTTGTCGCGCACGTTCACACAGCCGTGCGAGGCGCCCGCGTACCCGCGCTTGGCGAAGTCCGACGAGTAGTGCACGGCCTGGCCGCCGCTGAAGAACATCGCGTACGGCATGGGCGTGTGGTAGATCGACGACACATGGTTCCTGCTCTTCAGGAAGACCTTGAAGACGCCCTCGCGGGTCGGCGTGTACTGCGCGCCGAACCGGACGTCCATCGAGGACTGCACCTTGCCGTCGACCACCCAGTTCAGCGTGCGGGTCGTCTTGCTGATGCACAGCACGCGGCCGGTCATACAGCGCTTGTCCAGCTTGGTCTTCGGCTTGTTGACGGCCTTCCCCTGGAGCTCCTGCGGGGTCGGCTTGGTCGTCATCTCGGCGAGCCGCTGCCAGGTGGCGGTGTCGGCCGAGCCGGTGGCGGGCAGGCCGCGCTTGCCCTGGAAGCCCTTGACGGCTGTGGCGGTGACGTTGCCGTACGTGCCCGTCGGCGTGTCGTCGAACCAGCCGACCTGGGCGAGCCGGGCCTGGAGCTCCTTGACCCGCTCGCCACTGGCACCGGCCGCCATCAGCACCTTCGGCTGGGGCCTGGCGGCGGTGGTGGCCGCGTGGGACGCGGCGACCGCCGTGTCCGCCAGACCGGCGGTCTCGGGCTGGTGATCGTTGGCGGTGTCCGCCGCGGGCGCCGCGGCGGGCGCCTGCGCGGCGGGCTTCTGGTCGGCGGTGGTCCCCGAGGCCTTGTCGGTCTGGGCACCGCACGCGGCGGTGACGGTCAGGACCGTGGCCGCGGCGAGCGTTCTGGCTATGACAGTGGTGAGATGGATCCGGCGCATCGTCGCCCCCCTGATATTCCCTCTGGTGACCCCAGAGACTGTTTCCCGGGCCGAACGGTTGCAAGAAGCCGTCGAGGAAGCGAGGCGGAGCACATGGCGCGCGAGTCGGACGGTGCCCGGCGCACCGAGAGCGGTCTGCCTCTCGACCCGGTCTACGGGCCGGAAGCCCTCGACGGGTGGGACCCGGTCCGGCAGCTGGGTGAGCCGGGCGGGTATCCGTTCACCCGGGGTGTCTACCCGATGATGTACACGGCACGCCCCTGGACCATGCGCCAATACGCCGGCTTCGGCACGGCGGCCGAGTCCAACGCCCGCTACCGCCGGCTCATCGCCCACGGCACCACCGGTCTGTCGGTCGCCTTCGACCTGCCCACCCAGATGGGCCACGACAGCGACGCGCCGCTCGCGCACGGCGAGGTCGGCAAGGTCGGGGTGGCCGTCGACTCCGTCGAGGACATGCTGGTCCTGTTCGACGGCATCCCGCTCGGCGAGGTCTCGACCTCGATGACGATCAACGCGCCGGCCGCGCTGCTGCTCCTGATGTACCAGCTGGTCGCCGAGGAGCAGGGGGTGCCCGCGGACCGGCTGACCGGCACGATCCAGAACGACGTGCTCAAGGAGTACATCGCCCGCGGCACCTACATCTTCCCGCCGAAGCCGTCGCTGCGGCTGGTCGCGGACGTCTTCCGGTACTGCCGGGCCGAGCTGCCGAAGTGGAACACGATCTCGATCTCCGGCTACCACATGGCCGAGGCGGGGGCCTCGCCCGCGCAGGAGATCGCGTTCACCCTGGCCGACGGCATCGAGTACGTGCGCACGGCGGTCGCGGCCGGGATGGACGTGGACGACTTCGCCCCGCGCCTGTCGTTCTTCTTCGTCGCGCGCACCACGGTCCTGGAGGAGGTCGCCAAGTTCCGTGCGGCACGCCGGATCTGGGCGCGGGTGATGCGGGAGGACTTCGGCGCGAAGGACCCCAGGTCGTGGATGCTGCGCTTCCACACCCAGACCGCCGGGGTGCAGCTGACCGCCCAGCAGCCCGAGCTGAACCTGGTCCGGGTCGCCGTGCAGGGCCTGGCGGCGGTGCTGGGCGGCACCCAGTCGCTGCACACCAACTCCTTCGACGAGGCGATCGCGCTGCCCACCGAGAAGAGCGCGCGCCTGGCCCTTCGTACGCAGCAGGTCCTCGCGTACGAGACGGATGTGACGGCGACCGTCGACCCCTTCGCCGGTTCGTACGTGGTGGAGTCCATGACCGACGACGTGGAGGCGGCGGCGCTGGCGCTGATGGAGCGGGTCGAGGACCTGGGCGGGGCGGTGGGCGCGATCGAGCGGGGTTTCCAGAAGGGGGAGATCGAGCGCTCGGCGTACCGGATCGCCCGGGAGACGGACAGCGGGGAGCGGGTGGTGGTCGGGGTGAACCGCTTCCGCCTGGACACGGAGGAGCCGTACGAGCCGCTCCGGGTGGACCCGGAGATCGAGGCGCGCCAGGCGTCCCGGCTGGCGCGGCTGCGCGCGGAGCGCGACGGGGCGGCGGTGGCCGCGGCGCTGGAGGAGTTGCGTCGGGCAGCGCAGGGCTCGGGGAACGTCCTGTACCCGATGAGGACGGCGCTGGCGGCGCGGGCGACGGTGGGGGAGGTGTGCGGGGCGCTGCGGGAGGTGTGGGGCGCGTACGAGCCGCACGAGGTGTTCTGACCGGGGTTCGTCCGCGAGCGGCCCGGCACGGTCCGCAGCCGAAACGGGGTCTCGGGGGCGCGGGGTCAGCCCTCGCCCCGCCCCCCGTACACCGCCTCGATCCCCGCGATCACCATCCGCAGCCCCGCCTCGAACCGCTCCTCGTACCCCTCGAAGAGATCCGCTCCCACGGCCGCCGCCAGCGGGTAGTCCGCCAGCCGTGCCGCCCGCGCCCCGATGTCGAACGGCTCGGCGCCCATCCCCTGCTCCTCCGCCACGAAGCCCATCGTGTACGCGTACGCCGTCGTCCCGGCCAGCGTCGCCTCGCCCGGAGCGATGCCCGCCGCGCCCATCGCGGACAGCAGCCCCTCCAGCGCCCCGGCGTGGTCGGTGCCGGTGAAGCGGGCGCCCCCGTACACCTTGGCGCCGTCGCGGTAGCTGAGCAGCATGGCGCGCAACGCCCGGTTGAACGCGGCGAGTTGCTCCTGCCAGGGCGCGTCGGAGCGGACGCCGGGGACGCCGGGCGCGTCCCGCGTCATCCGCCGGTACATCACCGTCGCCATCTCGTCGAGCAGCGCCTGCTTGTTCTTGAAGTGCCAGTAGAGCGCGGGCGCCTGGACCTTCAGCTCCTTGGCGATGGCTCGCAGGCTGAGCCCGTCCAGGCCGACTTCGTTCAGGAGCCGCAGCGCGGTGTCGGCGACCAGCGCCCGGTCGATTCTCGTAGTGACCACCTTGACAATTTAACACCGTTAAGCACATCCTCGCCGCATGGAACTTAACAACGTTAAGGAAGGTGCGGCCATGGACGTGGATGTGGACGTGGATGTGGACGTGGACGTGCTCATCTGCGGCGCCGGCCCCACCGGTCTCGTCCTCGCGATCGACCTCGCCCGCCGGGGCGTCCCGGCCATGCTCGTCGAGAAGTCCGACCGGCTCTTCCCCGGCTCGCGCGGCAAGGGCCTCCAGCCGCGCACCCAGGAGGTGCTGCACGACCTCGGCATCCTGGAGACGGTCCGCGCGGCCGGGCGCGAGTACCCCAGGATGCTCGGCTGGGAAGGCCCGGAGGGGACCACCCGGGGGCGCGAGTGGGACATGATGGAGCGCTCGGAGCCCACCGAGCAGACCCCGTACGCCAACGGTCTCCTCATCGGGCAGGCGCACCTCCAGGCGCTGCTCCACGACCATCTGCGCTCCCTCGGCGGCGAGGTCGTCTTCGGTGCCGAGCTGACCGGGTTCGACCAGGACGGGCGGACGGTCACGGCCCGTTTCGCCGACGGCCGCCGGGTCCGCGCCCGCCATCTGGTGGCCACCGACGGCGGCCGGTCCACCGTGCGCCGGCTGCTCGGCGTCGCCATGAAGGGTGAGTCGGTCGACCCCAAGCCGATGCTGGTGGCCGATGTGGTCCTCGCGCCGGACGCGTTCGTCGACGGTGACCACTGGCACGCGTGGGCGGGCGCGAGCGGCGGCGCCGTGGTGCTCTGCCCGCTGCCGGGCGGCGACCGGCTGTTCCAGATGGTCGCGCAGTACGAGGACGTGGAAGCGGTGCCGGACGCCACCCCGGAGGGCGTACGGAAGCTGATCGCCGCCCGTACGCCGGTCGCCGCCGACGAGATCACCGAGGTCGTCTGGGCCTCGGAGTTCCGGCCGCGGGCCGCGCTGGCCGAGCGGTACCGGGTGGGCCGGGTCTTCCTGGCCGGGGACGCGGCCCATGTGCACTCACCGGCCGGCGCCCAGGGTCTCAACACCAGCGTCCAGGACGCCTACAACCTCGGCTGGAAGCTCGGCCAGGTGCTGCGGCACGGCGCTCCGGCCGAACTGCTCGACACCTACGAGCCGGAGCGGCAGCCGGTCGCCGCCGACGTCCTCGGCATCAGCACCCGCCTGCACCGCAAGGCCCTGCTCGGCGGGGACAGTCAGCGCGGCAACGAGGTCAAGCAGCTCGGCATCGGCTACCGGGGCGGCCCGCTCTCGGTGGGCGGGGCCGGAGCCCTGGAGGCCGGCGACCGCGCCCCCGACGGCGTCCTGCCCGAGGGCCGCCTCTTCGACCTGTACAGCGGCCCCCACTTCACCCTGCTCGCCATCGGCACCGAGGCCCCGGCGGTGGAAAGCGACCTGGTCCACGTCCACACCCTGAGCGCTTACGAGACGTACGGACGCGGCCTCTTCCTCATCCGCCCGGACGGCTACGTGGGATGGGCGGGCCGGACGGAGGAGGGTCTCGCCGGATACCTGGCGCGGGTCGGGGTGGCCGTCAGCGCACCCGCCGCCGCCCCACGGCCCGCGCCCGTCGTGCCAGTCTCCGGACCGCCGCGTTGCGCGGGATGAAGGCGAGCTGCGTGGGAAGGGCGCCGGGGAGGGCCAGGGTGGTGAGGCGGCGGCGTTTGAAGTAGCGCCAGGTGTGCGGGGTCAGGTGGTGGGAGAGGTAGCGCTCGGCGGCGGGGCGCAGGTCGGGGCGGATCTCGGACTGCATCGCGTAGCCGACCGCCGCCACCAGCGCCGCCAGGTCGTGCGGCGGCTCCGGTGCCTCGCCCACCTCGCCCTCCAGGGGCGGCAGCAGCGCGTCCACCAGCGTCACCGGCACCCGGTTGCTGTTCTGGTACGGGGTGAGGCGGTCCAGGAGCAGTTCCGTGCCGGTGCGGGCGACCCGGAGGCCGTAGAACGCGGACGCGGTCAGCAGCGCGGTGGAGAAGCAGCCGACCACCAGCGCGGGGGCGAGCCGCTCGTAGACGGCCTCGGCCGGCAGCGGGCTCTCCAGGACGGTCAGTTCCACTCCGAGCGCCACGGCCTCGGTGCGCAGTGCCTCGGTCCAGGCGGGCGGCGCCGAGGGGTGCGGCTTGAAGACGATCCGGTGGTGGCCGCGCGCGGCGGCGCCCCGCACCATGGCGAGGTGCAGCCGCTCCTCCTCGGCCTCGGTGAGGATCGAGAGCGCGGCCAGGTACTGGCCGAGCAGCAGGGCCGCGCCCTCGGGCACGTCGAGCCCGGCGCCCTCGGCGGACAGCTCGCCCACCACCTTGGTGAAGGCCTCCGTCGGGATCACCTCGGACGCCACCCCGAACTCACCGAGCAGCAGCGGCTCCAGGCCCGGCACCAGGTCCAGGTGCAGCACTCGCCGCACCCGCGAACCCACCAGCGGGTCCAGCTTGTTGCGGGTGGGGCCGTAGCTCATCAGCCCGTCCGCGTACACGTGCAGGGGCGCGTCCGGGAAGAGCTGGGCGACCGCGCCCGCCGGGTTTACCTGGATGGACTCCACGGCCAGCTCGATCCGGTCGTCGCCGAGGTCCCAGGCGCGCCGGAACTGCCGCTCCCACAACGGGACGTCGTCCGCGCGCGGCGCCCAGCCGGCCGGGTGCATCGGCGCGATGGTCTCGTTCCACGACAGCACCGCGTCGAAGCGCCCGCGCAGGGACGCGAAGCCCGGCATGGTGTCGAGGGAGGGCGAAGTCTCCGGGACGGGCGCGTTGTTGCTGATCAGGAGCAGGCGCCGGTCGGCGGGGCCGAAGCAGCCGCTGTCGATCGCGGCGGCCAGTGTCGCCGTCCCGTAGACCGTCGTGGCCATGAAGATCTGCGTCGTGCGCATCAGGCCGCCGCCCCCGCCGGAGTGAGGGCGCGGGTACGGACGCGCAGCCGCCGCAGCCGGGAGGCGCGGGCCGAGTCCATCGAGTCGAGCGCCTCCTTGAGGACGTCCTGCGGCATTCTCCTCAGCGCTTCCGCACTTCTGCTCCGCAGTTCACGTGCCACGGCCGGTTCGAACCTTTCCCGGTTTCCCAGGTGGTGGGAGATGATGGCGCAGTACGTCCGTACCGCCTTCGGCAGCAGTTCCGCGGCGCGGGAATCCCGGGCCGTTTCCTCGATTACCTGGTCGAAAGCGCGGATGAAATCCAGCTGGCGCACATCGCCTATCTGCGTGAGCGACGTGGCCACTCCGCGCCGGTAGTGGACGCCGAGCAGACCCAGCACGGCGAAGGATTCCGCCTCCCGGTGCAGCCGCCAGATCCACGGCCGGTCCTCCGCCGTGCGCAGCCCGTCCGTGAAGTGCAGCAGCCCCCGCTCCACCAACCGCCGGTGGTAGATCCCGGCCCAGGCGAACGCGTAGTCCACCGAGGTCGAGCGGGTGGCCGGCAGGATCGCCGCGCGCGGGTCCAGCACCTCGCCGCGCCGCCCGTGCGGCACCCGCTGCACCGAGCGCCGGGTGCCGGTGCACTGGACGTGATCGGTGCGCAGGAAGTCACAGCCGAACTCCTCGATGGCGGCGACGAGTTGGGCGTAGTAGCCGGGCGCCAGCCAGTCGTCCCCGTCGAGGAAGGTGACGTACTCGCCGCGCGCCGCGTCGATGCCGGTGTTGCGCGCCGTGGCGAGACCGCCGTTCTTCTCGTGGGTGAGGACCACCGCCCCCGGCAGCTCGCGCTCGGCGCGGGCCAGCAGCGCGGCCGTACCGTCCGAGGAGCAGTCGTCGACCAGCAGGAACTCGAAGTCCTCGCGCGCGTTGTCGCGCAGACTTCTCAGGGTGTCGGGGGCATAGGTGCGCACGTTGTAGAACGGCACCACCACGGAGAGCTTGACCACCCGGGTGACGCTAAAGCGGCGCCGCGTCATTCGCGCTGTCCGGGCGAGGGATGGTGGGTGAACAGTGGGCGACCGGGCTGTTAACCGGTCCGCCCCACGGGCCCTTTCCCCTTTCGTAGACGCGCTGTTAACCATCTGTTGCGGCCCAGTTGGGCCGCCAAACGGAATGGATTCCTAGCTTCTTCGACGTGCCGTCCGTTACGAATCCCACCGACACCGCGCCCCGGATCGCCGTAATCGCCGATTCCGACACCCGGTGGAAATGGGGTGCCCTCACCGCCCGCCGCATCGCCGAGCGCCCGCCCGAGCTCAGCGGCTTCCTGCTGCGCGGCCGGGCCACCCCCACCCCGCGCCAGCTCGCCGAGGTCGGCGTCGACGCCGACGCGCTGCGCGAGGTGACGATGGCCGCGTTCCTGCACGCCGTCGAGCGCGAGCCGTACGACGTGGTGGTCCTCGCGCTGGTCGGCGGCGCCGCCCAGGCGGCCCTGCACGGCCTCGCCCGGCTGTGGCCGGCCGGGACCCGCAGGCCCGTGCTGGTCACCGGTTACGTCGGCGTCGTCTACGAGAAGCTCACCGACGGCCTGCTGCTGCGCCACGGCGCCGATGTGGTCCTCGCCAACTCGGCCCACGACGCCGCACGGTTCCGCGCGGTGTACGAGGGCGTGGGCGCCGACGCCTCGGCGGTCACCGAGGCCGCCCTGCCCTTCCTAGGAGGCGCGCCCCACCGGCCCGAACCGGGCCGCGACACCGTCGTCTTCGCCGCCCAGCCGTCGGTGCCCGAGAGTCGCGCCGACCGGCTCTACCTGCTGCGGCGCCTGATCGGCCACGCCCGCCGCCACCCCGGCCGCGAGGTGCTGCTCAAGCTGCGCTCCAAGCCCGGCGAGCACACCACCCACATCGAGGAGCAGCCCTACCAGAAGCTCGTCCGCTCCCTCGAAGTACCGCCCAACTTCCGGCTGGTCTACGGGCACATGGGCGAGGTCCTGGACCGCACCGACCTGCTCGTCACCGTCTCCTCGACGGCGGCCCTGGAATCCCTGCACCGCTCGGTGCCCACCGCCGTCCTGACCGACCTCGGCGTACGCGAGGGCCTGGGCAACCACCACTTCGTCGGCTCCGGCTGCCTCGCCTCCTGGGACGAGCTGGACGCCGGCCACCGCCCGGTCCCGGACGCCGGCTGGCTCGCCGCGCAGGGCGTCGCGCCCGGCGAGGCGTACGGCGCCGCCTTCGACGCGGCCCGCGCGCGCATCGCCGGCCTGCTGGCCCGCCCCGGACTGCCGGCCGTGCGCCCGTACTACACGCCCACCACCGCGCCCGGCTACCAGCCCGGCATCCTCGCCCGCCACCACCTCGCCCCCGACGGCACCCCGCTGCCGGGCGCCGCGCCCGACACGGAGGCCACCGGCGTACGCCGCCTGGTGCGCGACGCCGTACGGGACGCGGCCCGCGGGGCCTACCGCCACGGAGTGCAGCGCGTGGCCCCGGTCATCCGCCGGATGGGAGAACTCTGATGAACGACCGGTCCACCCGCCCCCGGCCCACCGCGGACGCCCGCCCCGGGAAGGTCCTGGCCGTGATCCCGGCCCGGGGCGGCTCCAAGGGCGTCCCCGGCAAGAACCTCGCCGCGGTCGGCGGCGTCCCGCTGGTCGTCCGGGCGGTCCGGGCCTGCCTCGCCGCGCGCCACGTCACCGATGTGGCCGTCTCGACCGACGACCCGGCGATCGCCTCCGCCGCCGCGGCGGCCGGCGCCCACGTCGTCGTACGCCCGGCCGCCATCGCCGGGGACACCGCGACCAGCGAGGCGGCCGTGCTGCACGCCCTGGAAGGGCACGCGGACACCGACGTGGTGCTGCTCGTGCAGTGCACCAGCCCGTTCCTGAGCCACGAGGACGTGGACGGGGTCGCCGCGGCCGTCGTGGTGGACGGCGCCGACACGGCCGTCACCGTCGCCCCCTTCCACGGTTTCGTCTGGCGCGAGTCACCGGACGGCGGCGAGGGCCTGGGCCACGACAAGTCCTTCCGCCCGCGCCGCCAGGACCGCCCCCAGGACTTCCTGGAGACCGGCGCCGCCTACGCCATGGACGCCGAGGGCTTCCGCACCCACCGGCACCGCTTCTTCGGCCGCACCGCGCTGGTGCGCACCGACCCGGCCCGGGTCCTGGAGATCGACGACCCGCACGACCTGGCCCGCGCCCGGGCGCTCGCACCGCTGCTCGACCCGGTCCGTACCCCGGCCCGCGACGAGGTGGACGCGGTCGTCCTCGACTTCGACGGCACCCAGACCGACGACCGGGTCCTCATCGACTCCGACGGCCGCGAACTGGTCGCCGTGCACCGGGGCGACGGGCTCGGCGTCGCCGCCCTGCGCCGCTCCGGCCTGAAGCTGCTGATCCTCTCCACCGAGCAGAACCCGGTGGTCGCCGCCCGCGCCCGCAAGCTCAAGGTCCCCGTACTGCACGGAGTCGACCGCAAGGACCTCGCCCTGAAGCAGTGGTGCGAGGAGAACGCGGTCGACCCGGCGCGGGTGCTCTACGCGGGCAACGACGTCAACGACCTGCCCTGCTTCTCCCTCGTCGGCTGGCCGGTCGCGGTCGCCGACGCCCACGACTCCGTGCGCGCCGCCGCGCGCACGGTCACCGCCACCCCCGGCGGTGAGGGCGCGGTCCGCGAGATCGCCGCCTGGCTCCTCGGACCCGAGCTCCACCACACCCCTGTGCCGAACCCCCCGCTCCACACCGCCACCGCCCAGTAAGGACACCCCTCATGAGCAACCGTCTGCGCACCTTCGGCAGCCGCACCGCCGGACCGGGTCAGCCGGTGTACGTCACCGGTGAGATCGGCATCAACCACAACGGTGACCTGGGCAACGCCCTCGCCCTGATCGACGCCGCCGCCGACGCGGGCTGCGACGCCGTCAAGTTCCAGAAGCGCACCCCGGAGATCTGCACCCCGCGCGACCAGTGGGACATCGAGCGCGACACCCCGTGGGGCCGGATGACGTACATCGACTACCGCCACCGGGTGGAGTTCGGCGAGTCGGAGTACCGCGCCATCGACGAGCACTGCGCCAAGCGCGGGATCGACTGGTTCGCCTCCCCGTGGGACACCGAGGCCGTCGCCTTCCTGGAGAAGTTCGACCTGCCGGCCCACAAGGTCGCCTCCGCCTCGCTCACCGACGACGAGCTGCTGCGCGCCCTGCGCGGCACCGGCCGCACCGTCATCCTCTCCACCGGCATGTCCACTCCCAAGCAGATCCGGCACGCGGTCGAGGTGCTCGGCAGCGACAACATCCTGCTCTGCCACGCCACCTCCACGTACCCGGCCAGGGCCGAGGAGCTCAACCTGCGGGTGATCAACAGCCTGATGGCCGAGTACCCCAACGTCCCCATCGGCTACAGCGGCCACGAGACCGGCCTGCAGACCACGCTCGCCGCGGTCGCCCTCGGCGCCACGTTCGTCGAGCGCCACATCACCCTGGACCGTGCCATGTGGGGCTCCGACCAGGCCGCCTCCGTCGAGCCGGGCGGCCTGGCGCGCCTGGTCCGCGACATCCGCACCATCGAGGCCGCGCTCGGCGACGGCGTCAAGAAGGTCTACGAGTCGGAGCTCGCCCCGATGCGGAAGCTGCGCCGGGTCCCCGGGGTCGTCGCCGAGACCGAGGCCGAGACGGCCGGCGCCGACCGCGCGCCGGTCTCGGTCTGAGCCGGGCCGGCCGCCGTGCCTCGGGACACCTCCGCCACGCTCGCCTTCGTGGAGAGCCCGGTCCAGCTGCTCAACGTGCTGGAGTGGGCCCATTCCACGCGCCCGCTCCTGAACGGTGTGCCGGCCCAGCGGTCCGGGCCCCAGGACGCGGCGGCCGGCCACGACGACCTCACCGTCGTCGTCCTCTCGCCCACCGACCCGATGTCCCGCGGTCAGCTGCGCCGGATGGCGGAGCTGGCCCGCGAGGAGGGCATGCGGGTGCGCTGGGAGGAGGCCCGCGGCGGGCCGACCGCCCCCCTGCGCACCATCGGGGGCCTCACCACGCTGCTGCGCCGCGCCGACCGGATCGTCATCGGCGACCCGTTCTCGCGCTACGTCCACCTGCTGCTGACCGTGGCCCGCGCCCGTGACCTGGTCGTCGTCGACGACGGCACGGCCACCATGGAGTTCGTCGCCCAGCTCGGCAGCGGCGAGCGGCTGGTCCGCTGGCACCGGCGCGGCAGCCGGGCAGGGGCGCGGGATCTGCTCTTCGCCCCCTTCGCCGCCTCGGCGCGCCGTCGTCTCACCCCGGCGCAAGGCCGTACGGTCGAGGTGTTCAGCGCCATGCCCGTCCAGGCGCCGGAGGCGGTCACGGTCACCCCGAACACCTTCGGCTGGACCCGGGCCCGGTTCGGTCCGCCGCGCATCACCAAGGGCGCCGACATGGTGGGCACCTCGCTGGTGGAGACGGGCGTGGTCGATCCCGACCGCTATCTGGAGGCGGTCGCGGCCCTGGCCCGCAGCCACGGCGCCACCCGGTACTTCGCCCACCGCCGCGAGTCCCCGGACAAGCTGCGCGCCCTGCACCAGCGGACCGGCCTGGAGATCGTCCGGCCGGACCTGCCGCTGGAGCTCATAGCCCGCCGGGGGCCCGTCGGGCGTACGGTCCTCAGCTTTCCCTCGACCGTCGTCCACACCCTGCCGCCGGCGCTCGCGGGCACCGGGGTGCGCCTGCTGGTCTGCGACATCGACCCCGGCTGGCTCACCGAGAACGCCTCCCCGCGCGCCCAGGGCTTCCTGGCGGACGTGACCGGATCGGCCCGTACCGCCCACGGGCTGCGCATGGTCGCGGCCTGAGCGGGCATCCGCACCCCGGGCGGCGCTGAGATCGTCCTGACAGGGCGCTGCGAAACCGCTGCGACCCGCCGGAGAAGCGGGCGGCGAGTTTACCCAGCCAGGAAGGCGGACAACCGCCGGGAGGACAGATTTCTTTCCCCTATCGGGCTGAACTTTTGTTGATCGACGGTTAGTTGGCCCTTGAAGGGGCCTACTCTTCAACAGGTGAACCAGTTGATGTCGCGCGCCTCCGACGAACCCGACGCCGAGCTGCCCGGGGAAGCCCCGTTGCCCGGGTTGCTCCCCGAGCCCCTGCGCGCCGAACTCATCGCCTTCCGCCGGGACTTGCACATGCACCCCGAGCTGGGAAACCAGGAGTTCCGCACCACCGCGGCGATCAAGAAGCGCCTTGAGGCGGCCGGGCTGAAGCCCCGGGTCCTCGACAGCGGTACCGGACTCCTGTGCGATGTCGGCACCTGGAAGGGGGGACGGCCCATGCTGGCGATCAGGGCGGACATCGACGCCCTGCCGATCCCGGACGCCAAGGTCAACACGCCGTACCGCTCCACCGTCCCCGATCGGGCGCACGCCTGCGGCCACGACATCCACACCACCACCGTGCTCGGCGCCGGGCTTGTCCTGGCCGACCTCGAACGCCAGGGGCTGCTGCCCCACCCGGTCCGGCTGGTCTTCCAGCCCGCCGAGGAGGTGCTGCCGGGCGGTGCCACCGACGCGATCCGCTCCGGCGCGCTCGACGGCGTGGGCCGGATCATCGCGGTGCACTGCGACCCGCGCGTGGACGCGGGGCGCATCGGGCTGCGGACCGGGGCGATCACCTCGGCCTGCGACCGGCTGGAGATCACCCTCGACGGGCCCGGCGGCCACACCGCCCGCCCGCATCTGACCACCGACCTGGTGACCGCCGCCGCCCGGGTCGTCACCGACGTGCCCGCGCTGCTCGCCCGCCGTATCGACGCCCGGGCGGGGCTCGCCGTCACCTGGGGCCGGATCGACTCCGGGCACGCCTGCAACGTCATCCCGATGCGCGCGGAGCTGGCCGGAACCGTGCGCTGCCTGGACCTGGACGCCTGGCGGGAGGCGCCCGACAAGGTGCACGCCGCGATCTACGAGGTCGCCACTCTGCACGGGGCGAAGCCCGAGATCAACTATGTCCCCGGCGTGCCGCCGGTGGTCAACGACCCGGCCGTGGCCGAACTGCTGCGCGACGCTCAGACGGCGCGCCGAGGGCCGTACGCGATCGAGGACACCGAGCAGAGTCTGGGTGGCGAGGACTTTTCGTGGTACCTGGAGCGCGTGCCGGGGGCGATGGCCCGTCTCGGCGTGCGGACCCCGGGCTCCAACGCCCGTCTTGACCTGCATCGGGGTGATTTCGACGCCGATGAGGCCGCCATCAAGGTCGGGGTGGAGCTCTTCACTGCCGCTGCGCTGCTGGAAGGACACCGTTCGTAACCGGACACTTCATCGTCTGTTCGCGGCGATTCGATAACGGCTTCCGAACAGGTCTTTACGCGACATCTACGCGCGTTACGATCCGACGCGAAACCAGCGCCGGTAGGGGCGCTCTCGGTTCGTTTTGAAGGGACCTCCTCGTGCGCCGGGTATCCAAGATCGCTGCGGCCGGTATCGCCACCGCCGCGCTCGCTCTTTCCGCCACCGCGTGTGGCAGCACGTCCTCCGAGAAGGACAAGGAATCCTCCGCGTCGTCCAGCGCGGGCGGCAAGGGCGTCAAGGTCGGCGTCGCGTACGACGTCGGCGGCCGTGGCGACCACTCGTTCAACGACTCCGCCGCGCGCGGCATCGACAAGGCCAAGGGCGAGTTCGGCGGTGACATCAAGGAGCTGACCGCCAAGACCACGGACACCGAGGCCGACCGCGTCCAGCGCCTCACCGACCTGGCGCAGGCGGGCTACAACCCGGTCATCGGCATCGGCTACGCCTACGCCAACTCGATGAAGCAGGTCGCCGCCAAGTACCCGAACACGACCTTCGGCATCGTCGACTCGGTCGTCGAGGGCGCCAAGAACGTCGACAACATCGTCTTCACCGAGGAGCAGGGCTCCTACCTCGCGGGTGTCGCCGCGGCGCTGAAGTCGAAGACGGGCCACATCGGCTTCATCGGCGGTGTCGACGTTCCGCTGATCAAGAAGTTCGAGGCGGGCTTCATCCAGGGCGTCAAGGACACCAAGCCGTCCGACACCGTCCAGCCGCAGTACCTGTCGCACGGCTCGGACACGTCCGGCTTCGCCAGCCCCGACAAGGGCAAGGAAGCCGCCCAGGGCATGCTCGACAAGGACATCGACGTCATCTACACCGCGGCCGGCTCCTCCGGCACCGGCGCCATCGAGGCCGTCGCGGGCAAGAAGGGCGCCTGGGCGATCGGCGTCGACTCGGACCAGTACAACCAGGCCTCCCTGGGCAAGTACAAGTCCGCGATCCTGACCTCGGTCGTCAAGAACGTCGACGTCGGCGTCTACGACCTGGTCAAGTCCGTCAAGGACGGCAAGCCGCTGACCGGCACCAACAGCTACTCGCTGGCCAAGGGCGGCGTCTCGCTCGCCACCAGCGGCGGCTTCATCGACGACATCAAGGCCCAGCTCGACGCGGCCCAGAAGAAGATCGTCGACGGTTCGGTCAAGGTCAAGACCACCCCGTGATCCCAGCCGTGACCCGGCCCCGTCCTCGGGGCCGGACCACGTCACGGCACTGAACGGCCACGGGCTCGGGGGGGGGGGGGGGGGGGGGGGGGGGGAGAAAAAAAAAAAAAAACAACCCCCCCCCCCCCCCCCCACCACACTCCCCCACTCGCCTCACC
>NZ_JBVILC010000010.1:230786-265508 GCF_055580545.1 Streptomyces sp. NPDC031670
AGCCACCCGCCCTGTTCGGTGGGACGGCCCGATGGAGAGAAAAGAGAGGGGGGGGGGGGGGGGGGGGGGGGGCACCCCCCCCCCCCCCGAGCCCATAACGATGTGTCAACTCTACGCGCGTAGGCGGGAGTTGGCGCGCTAGCGTCACCACGCCCTCTGCCCCCACCCCCCTCCTTCTCGTAGGAGAGTGCGCCATCAACGCGTCCAGCCCTCCCGCCGTCGAACTGCGCGGCATCACCAAACGATTCCCCGGCGTCGTCGCCAACAAGGACATCGACATCACCGTCAAGAAGGGCACCGTCCATGCCCTCTGCGGTGAGAACGGTGCCGGCAAGTCGACCCTGATGAAGATCCTCTACGGCATGCAGAAGCCGGACGAGGGAACCATCACCGTCGACGGCGAGCAGGCGGCCTTCCACAGCCCCGCCGACGCCATCGCGCGCGGAATCGGCATGGTGCACCAGCACTTCATGCTCGCCGACAACCTCACCGTCCTGGAGAACGTGGTTCTCGGCGGCGAGAAGCTGTACGGCATCGGCGCCAAGGCCCGTAAGAAGATCAAGGAGATCTCGGACGCGTACGGCCTGAACGTGCGCCCCGACGTCCTCGTCGAGGACCTGGGTGTCGCGGACCGCCAGCGCGTGGAGATCCTCAAGGTCCTCTACCGCGGCGCGCGCACCCTCATCCTCGACGAGCCCACGGCCGTCCTGGTCCCGCAGGAGGTCGAGGCGCTCTTCGACAACCTGCGCGAGCTCAAGGCCGAGGGCCTGACCGTCATCTTCATCTCCCACAAGCTGGGCGAGGTGCTGAAGGTCGCCGACGACATCACCGTCATCCGGCGCGGTACGACGGTGGGCACCGCCGACCCGAAGAACACCACCTCCAAGCAGCTCGCCGAGCTGATGGTGGGCAGCGAGCTCCCGTCCCCGGAGACCCGCGAGTCGACCGTCACCGATGTGCCGATGCTGAAGGTCGCCGGGCTCCAGCTCGCCGCGACCGACCCCGACGGCGTGGTGCGCGACGTCCTGTCGAACGTCTCGTTCACCATCCACAAGGGCGAGGTCCTGGGCATCGCCGGTGTCGAGGGCAACGGCCAGGCCGAGCTCGTCGAGGCCATCATGGGCATGCGCGACCCGGACGGCGGTGTCATCACCCTCGACGGCGCCGACATCTCGCACGCGCCGACCCGCAAGCGCCGCGAGGGCGGCGTGGGCTACATCCCCGAGGACCGCCACCGCCACGGCCTGCTCCTGGAAGCCCCGCTGTGGGAGAACCGGATGCTCGGCCACATCACCGAGCGCCCCAACTCCAAGGGCGGCCTGCTCGACAACAGGGCGGCCCGGCTCGACACCGAGCGGATCGTGCGCGAGTACGACGTGCGCACCCCCGGCATCGACGTCACCGCGGCCTCGCTCTCCGGCGGCAACCAGCAGAAGCTGATCGTCGGCCGCGAGATGAGCCACACCCCCAAGCTGCTGATCGCCGCGCACCCCACCCGGGGCGTGGACGTCGGCGCGCAGGCGCAGATCTGGGACCAGATCCGCGAGGCCCGCCGCGAGGGCCTCGCGGTGCTGCTGATCTCCGCCGACCTGGACGAGCTGATCGGCCTGTCCGACACCCTGCGGGTGATGTACCGCGGCCGTCTGGTCGCGGACGCCGACCCCGCCACGATCACCCCCGAGGAACTCGGCTCCGCGATGACGGGTGCGGCCTCCGGCCACCTGGAACACGCTGAGGGCGAAGAGTCCGGTACGGACGGGGGAGAGGACCGATGAAGAAGCTCACCTCCAGGATCGACAAGGAGCGCCTGCTCCTCGCGGTCGCGGCCCCCGTGCTCGCGGTGGTCGCGGCGCTCGCCGTGACGGCCGTCGTCATCCTGATCACCGGCAAGAACCCGTTCACGGCCTTCAACGACATGCTGTCGTACGGCTCGGCCAGCGACAGCCAGATCTACATCCTGAACAAGGCCACCACGTACTACCTGGCGGGCATCGCGGTGGCCATCGGCTTCCGGATGAACCTGTTCAACATCGGTGTCGACGGTCAGTACCGCATGGCGGCGTTCTTCGCGGCCGTCGTCGGCGGTGCCATGACCCTGCCCGGCATCGTCGCCATCCCGCTGATGATCGTCGTGGCGATGCTCGTCGGCGCGATGTGGGCCGCCGTGGCGGGCATCCTCAAGGTGACCCGCGGCGTCAGCGAGGTCATCTCGACGATCATGCTCAACGCGATCGCCACCGCGATCATCGCGTATCTGATGCAGCCCGAGCGCCTGGGCCAGCTCGACTCGGCCGGCACCCTGGTCTCCACCAAGCCGCTGCCGAAGGACTCCTGGTTCTTCAGCATCGACACCGGTGCCGCGGGCACGCTGTGGGGCTTCATCTTCGTCGCCGTCCTCGCGGGCGTCGCCTACTGGTTCGTACTCGGCCGCACCCGCTTCGGCTTCGACCTGCGGGCCGTCGGCCAGTCCGAGTCCGCAGCCGCCGCCAGCGGTGTCAGCGTCAAGAAGATGGTCGCCACCAGCATGATCATCTCGGGCGCCGTGGCGGGCCTGGTCGGTCTGCCGACGCTCCTCAACGACAGCCACCAGTACGACAACAGCTTCCCGGTGGGCCTCGGCTTCACCGGTATCGCCATCGCGCTGCTCGGCCGCAACCACCCGGTCGGCATCGCTCTCGGCGCGCTCCTGTGGGGTTTCCTGGAGCGCACCACCAGCCACCTCGAGTTCATCGGCTTCGACAAGGAGATCCTCGGCGTGATCCAGGGCGTCATCGTCCTGTGCGTCGTCATCGCCTACGAAGTCGTCCGCCGCTACGGCCTGAAGCGCCAGCAGCAGCGCGTCGGCGCCGAGCTCGCGGCCCAGGCCGCCAAGTCCGACCAGCAGGAGGTGACGGCATGAGCGTCACGACCGACACGACCACGACCCCGCCTCCGGCCGGGGTCAAGCGGGGCAACCTCAAGCGCAAGGCCTCCCTCGCGCAGATCCTGCTGATCGTCGCGGGCGCCCTGCTCCTGGTCTCCGCCGTACGCATGATCACCGGCGCCGACCAGCTCACCTCCGGCGGCCAGATCAGCGCCGCCCTGGGCCTGGCCGTGCCGATCGGCCTCGCGGGCCTGGCGGGCCTGTGGTCCGAGCGGGCCGGCGTGGTCAACATCGGCCTCGAAGGCATGATGATCCTCGGCACCTTCGGCGCCGGCTGGGTCGGCTGGCAGTCCAGCCCCTGGCTCGGCCTGCTCGCGGGCGTCGGCTTCGGCGTCCTGGGCGGTCTCGTCCACGCGGTGGCCACCATCACCTTCGGCGTCGACCACATCGTCTCCGGTGTGGCCGTCAACCTGCTGGCACTCGGCGCCACCCAGTACATGGCGAAGCTCTTCTTCAACGAGGGCGACGCCGCGACCAAGGGCGGCAACCCCAAGCAGTCGCCGCCCTCGGAAGAGCTGCCCCACTTCACGGTTCCGGGGCTCTCCTCCGGCCTGCACTCGATCGAGAAGCACCACTGGTTCCTCGTCTCGGACCTGGCGGGCATCCTCGGCGGCCTGGTCACCAACGTCTCCTGGGTGACCGTGCTCGCGGTCGCGCTCTTCGTCGGCACCTGGTGGCTGCTGTGGAAGACCGCCTTCGGTCTGCGGCTGCGCTCCTGCGGCGAGAACCCGGTGGCCGCCGAGTCCCTCGGCGTCAACGTCTACTCGTACAAGTACGCGGCGGTCGCCGTCTCCGGCGGTCTCGCCGGTCTCGGCGGCGCGTTCCTGGCGCTGGTCACCTCGCACATCTACCTGGAGGGCCAGACCGGCGGGCGCGGCTACATCGGTCTCGCCGCGATGATCTTCGGCAACTGGCGGCCGGGCGGCCTCGCCATGGGCGCCGGCCTGTTCGGCTTCTCCGACGCCCTCCAGCTGCGCAACGGCGGCGAGACCGTCCACGCCCTGCTGCTGCTCCTGGTGGTCCTGCTCGGTCTGCTGGCGGCCTGGAAGGCGTACCGCAAGGCCGTGGTCCAGGCCGCGGTCAGCGCGGTGATCGCCGCGGTCATCCTCGTCTGGTACCTGATGACCGACACCGTGCCCAGCGACTTCGTCGGCGCCACGCCGTACATCGTCACCCTGCTCGTGCTGTCGCTCTCCGCGCAGCGCCTGCGGATGCCCAAGGCCGACGGCATGCGCTACCGCAAGGGCCAGGGCAAGTGACGCCGGACGCCCCGGGCGCCACCGCCGTCGACTGGGAGGCCCTGCGCGAGGCGGCCCGGGACGCCATGTCCCTGGCGTACGCCCCGTACTCGGGCTACCCGGTCGGCGCGGCGGCGCTCGTGGACGACGGGCGCACGGTCACCGGCTGCAACGTGGAGAACGCCTCCTACGGCCTCTCCCTGTGCGCCGAGTGCGGGCTCGTCTCGGCGCTGCGGCTCGGCGGCGGCGGGCGGCTGACGCACTTCGTGTGCGTCGACGGCCACGGCGCCGCCCTGGTGCCCTGCGGACGCTGCCGCCAGCTGCTCTTCGAGCACGGCGGACCGGAACTCCTGCTGGAGACCCCGGACGGCATCCTGCCGCTGTCCGCGATGCTCCCGCAGGCCTTCGGGCCGGACCACCTCACGCGGGACCCCAAGTAACCACCGCGGCCCCTCCGTTGCTGATCAGCCGGGGAGGGGCCGCATCCGTCAGACCTCTCTATGCGCGTAGAGTCGCGTATACCGTACGGACGAACCGCACTTGCCGGAAGGAATGCCATGGACGTCATCTCCGTCATCCGCACCAAGCGAGACCGGGGCGAGCTGAGCCCGGAGCAGATCGACTGGGTCATCGACGCCTACACCCGGGGTGTCGTCGCCGACGAGCAGATGTCCGCCCTCGCCATGGCGATCCTGCTCAACGGGATGAACCGTACGGAGATCGCCCGCTGGACCGCCGCGATGATCGCGTCCGGCGAGCGCATGAACTTCGACGCGCTCTCGCGCCCCACCGCCGACAAGCACTCCACCGGCGGCGTCGGCGACAAGATCACGCTGCCGCTCGCCCCGCTGGTCGCCGCGTGCGGCGCGGCCGTGCCGCAGCTCTCGGGCCGGGGCCTCGGCCACACCGGCGGCACCCTGGACAAGCTGGAGTCCATCCCCGGCTGGCGCGCGCTGCTCTCCAACGAGGAGATGCTGAACGTCCTGGACACCACCGGCGCCGTCATCTGCGCGGCGGGCGACGGCCTGGCCCCCGCCGACAAGAAGCTCTACGCGCTGCGCGATGTGACCGGCACCGTCGAGGCCATCCCGCTGATCGCCTCCTCGATCATGTCGAAGAAGATCGCCGAGGGCACCGGCTCGCTGGTCCTCGACGTCAAGGTCGGCACCGGCGCCTTCATGAAGACCATCGAGGACGCCCGCGAGCTCGCCTCCACCATGGTCGCGCTCGGCACCGACAGCGGCGTGAAGACCGTCGCCCTGCTCACCGACATGTCCACCCCGCTCGGCCTCACCGCGGGCAACGCCCTCGAAGTGCGCGAGTCCGTCGAGGTGCTGGCCGGTGGCGGCCCCAGGGACGTCGTCGACCTCACCCTGGCGCTCGCCCGCGAGATGCTGGACGCCGCCGGGATCAAGGACGCCGACCCCGAGAAGGCCCTCGCCGACGGCTCGGCCATGGACGTGTGGCGCCGGATGATCGCGGCCCAGGGCGGCGACCCGGACGCGACCCTGCCGGTCGCCCGCGAGCAGCACGTCGTCACCGCCCCCAGCTCGGGCGTGCTGACCCGCCTCGACGCGTACGACATCGGCGTCGCCGCCTGGCGCCTGGGCGCCGGCCGGGCCCGCAAGGAGGACCCGGTGCAGGCCGGCGCGGGCATCGAGCTGCACGCCAAGCCGGGCGACACGGTGACGGCGGGTCAGCGGCTGCTCACCCTGCACACGGACACGCCGGAGAAGTTCGACTACGCCCTCCAGACGCTGGGTGCCTCGTACGACATCGCGCCGGCGGGCACCGCGTTCACCGCGAACCCCATCGTGCTGGACCGCATCGCCTGACACCCGCTCCGTCCCGCGCGGACCCGCCCCGGCCGATGACTTTCCCGGCCGGGGCGGGTCTGTCCGCATGTGAACCCCACACAACCCGCGCTCCTCGTCCTCCGGTCGCCGATGGCCCTCGCCGACGTCCCGTCGCTGTGCGCGCGGCTGCGGGCGCTGTACGCGGCCGGGGCGCGCGAGGTGGTGTGCGATGTGGGGGGTCTGGTGCGGGCGGATCTGGCGGCCGTGGAGGCGGTGGCCCGGCTCCGGCTGACCGCGCGCCGGGCGGGCGGCCGGTTGTCGCTGCGCGGGGCTGGGCCGGGGTTGACGGCGCTGCTGCACCTCGCGGGGCTGACGGAGTGACTGTCCTGTCGCGCCCGGTCTTTGTCCGCGGGTGGGTGGTGGGTCGCTCGCGCAGTTCCCCGCGCCCCTTGTGTGCCTGGTTGTTTGTCTGCGGGCGGGTGGTGGGCTGGTCGCGCAGTTCCCCGCGCCCCTGATCGGCCCGGACTTCGTCCGCAGGCCGGTGGCCGGTTGCTCGCGCAGTTCCCCGCGCCCCTCAAAGCCCGTGGCTGAGCCGGGTTTTCCGGCCGAGGCCGACTACCAAGGGGCGCGGGGAACTGCGCGAGCAACCCCCACTCACCCGCAGATGAACCCCCCGCCCTCACCCCTCCCCGAGCGTCGGCGGCAGGCCGAACATCGGGAACCACCGCGCCGTGTCCAGGAACGCGTTGAGGCCGACTATCTTTCCGTCGGCGATCTCCACCACCTGGAGCGCCCACGGCTCGTGCCGCCCCCCGGGCCCGCTCGGCCGGTACTGCCCGAACGCGGGCGTCCCGTTGGCGACCGTGGGGACGAGGCGCGAGCCCCGGCAGTCGGCCCCGGGGCCCACATGCCACGCCACGATGTCCTCGGGGCCGCGCAGCCACAGGTCGTACGGCGGCATCGACAGCGTCGCGTCCTCGTGCAGCAGGGACGTCAGGGCCGACATGTCGTACCCCTCGAACGCCGCCACATAGCGGGCCAGGAGCTTCTGCTGCTCCTCGTCGAGGGGGTCCGCCGCGTCCGAGGCGCGCGGCTCCGACTCCGCCAGCGTCGCACGGGCCCGCTGGAGCGCGCTGTTGACCGACGCCACCGTGGTGCCGAGCAGCTCGGCCACCTCGCTCGCCTTCCAGGCGAGCACCTCGCGCAGGATGAGCACCGCCCGCTGCTTGGGCGGCAGATGCTGGAGCGCCGCGACGAAGGCGAGCCGCACGCTCTCGCGCGCGACCGCCGTCTCGGCCGGGTCGTCCACCGCCGTCGGCAGCACCCGCGCGTCCGGCACCGGCTCCAGCCAGGTGACCTCGGGGCGCGAGCGCAGCACGGCCGAGGACGCCGTCTGCGGGGCCGTGAGGTCCATCGGGCGGGCCCGCTTGCCGCCGGCGGTCAGCATGTCCAGGCAGACGTTGGTCGCGATCCGGTAGAGCCAGGACCGCAGGGACGAGCGGCCCTCGAACTTCTCGTAACCACGCCACGCCCGCACCAGCGTGTCCTGTACCGCGTCCTCCGCCTCGAAGGCCGAGCCGAGCATCCGGTAGCAGTACCCCGTCAGCTCGGTCCGGTGCTGCTCCAGACGGGAGTCGAGGTCCGTCGCCGCCGCCGGATCCGCCGTCAGATCACCCATCGCGTCCACCCCAGATCGCCCATGTGCTCCAGCTCTTCGGAAGCTACAGGAGCCCACTGACAATCGCGCATCGGGCGGACGTATCAGCAGGTCACACGGGGTGTGGCAAGGCGCGTCGCGGCCCGGCGCCGCTCGGTGCGGGCGGCGTGGCTGCCGTACAGCGTCACCGAGACGACGCCGAGGACGGCGAGCAGGCCGAGCAGGACCGTGGCGGGCCAGCCGCCGGAGTGGAAGGCGACCGCGCCGAGCGTGCCGCCCGCGCTGCTGCCCAGGTAGTACGCGGACTGGTAGAGCGCCGACGCCTGGGCGCGGCCCGTCTTCGCGGTGCGGCTCACCGAGGAGGAGGCGACCGCGTGGCCCGCGAAGAAGCCCGCGGTGATCAGGACCAGGCCCGCCAGGACCGCCGCCAGCGAGTCGAGCAGGCTCAGCACCAGACCGGCGGCCGTGGTGGACACGGCCAGGTACAGCGCGCCCCGGCGGCCGAGCCGGGCCACCAGCTGCCCGGCGCCCGCCGAGGAGACCGTACCGACCAGGTAGACCAGGAAGATCGAGCCGACCACGCCCTGCGGGAGGTGGAAGGGCGCGGCGGTGAGCCGGTAGCCGATCACGGTGTAGACGGCGCCGAAGACCGTCATGAACAGCGCGCCGATCGCGTACAGGCGCACCAGCAGCGGGTCCGCGAGGTGGCCGCGCACGGTGGCGGCCAGCGCGCGCGGGTCCAGGGGCGCGGCCCGGAAGTGGCGCGACTTCGGCAGCAGCAGCCGGAACGCCACCGCGCACCCGGCGGCCAGCAGCCCGACCGCCGCCAGCGCCGCGCGCCAGCCCCAGGCCTGGGCCACCCAGCCGGTCAGGATCCGGCCGCTCATGCCGCCGATGGAGTTGCCCGCGACGAACAGGCCGATCGCCGCGACCAGCGCCTTGGGCCGTACCTCCTCGGCCAGGTAGGCCATGGCGGAGGCGGGCAGTCCGGCCAGGGCCGCGCCCTGGACCGCCCGCAGCGCCACCAGCCAGCCGACGGTGGGCGCGAACGGGACGAGCAGCCCCACGCCGACCGCGACCGCCAGTGAGACCGTCATCGTCCGGGACCGCCCGAACCGCTCGGACACCGCGCTCAGCGGCAGTACGCACAGCGCCAGCGCGCCGGTCGCCGCCGACACGGTCCAGCTCGCCGCGGAGGCCGACACCCCCAGGTCGCCCGAGATCAGCGGGAGCAGGGCCTGGGTGGAGTACAGGAGGGCGAAGGTGGCGACCCCGGCCGCGAAGAGCGCGAAGCTCATCCGGCGGTAGCCGGGAGCACCCGGGGAGAGCTGGTCGGGGGACGGCGCGGTGGAGGCACCCACGGTGGCGGGTGCCCCGGTACTGGCGGGAGGCATGGTTCGACCGTAGGCCCGGGAAGATTCATGCGTCCAATGCGTGGAGGGCGCATAATCGTTCCACGTACGCATAAGCACAGCTCAGGCGGGTGTCTGTCATTGAACAGTAACGAAGAAGACATGGTCGCGGTACTCGCGCCCCGCCTCGCGTACTTCGCCGCGGTCGCCCGGCACGAGCACGTCACGCGTGCGGCGCAGGAGCTCGGTGTGCCCCAGTCGACGCTGTCGCGCGCGATGGTGCGGCTCGAAGAGGACCTGGGCGTCACCCTGTTCGCCCGCCGGGGCCGCACCGTCTCGCTGACCCCGGCCGGGCGCACCTTCCTCGGCTCGGCCGAGCGCGCCCTCGCGGAGGTCGGGCGGGCCGCCGAGTCGGTGCGGGCCGACGCGGACCCGGCGACGGGCAAGGTCGCCTTCGGCTTCCTGCACACCATGGGCTCCGAGACCGTCCCCGGACTCATCCGGGCCTTCCGCGTCACCCACCCCCGGGTGCGCTTCACGCTGGTGCAGAACTACGGCGAGGCCATGATCGAGCGGCTGCGCGCCGGGGACCTCGACCTCTGCCTCACCTCGCCGGTGCCCGACGCTCCCGACCTGGTGGGCCGGCGCCTGGACGAGCAGCGGCTGCGTCTGGTCGTCCCCGACGACCACCGCCTCGCGGCCCGCAAGCGGGTGCGGCTCGCGGAGGCGGCCGAGGAGACGTTCGTGACCCTGGAGCCCGGTTACGGGCTGCGGCGCATCACGGACGACCTGTGCGCCCGGGCCGGGTTCACGCCCCGGGTCGCCTTCGAGGGCGAGGAGGCGGAGACCCTGCGCGGCCTGGTGGCGGCGGGCCTGGGTGTGGCCCTGCTGCCACCGCCCGCGGTGGCCCGCCCGGGCGTGGTCGAGCTGACGGTGACGGCGCCCCGGGCCGTCCGCGAGATCGGGGTGGCCTGGCTCGACGGCCACCCCGACACCCCGCCGGTGGCCGCCTTCAAGGCGTTCCTGCTGTCGCGGCGCGGGCAGTTGCTGCCGGTGTGAGCGCCCCTACCGCCGCCGCTGTCCGCCGAGCGACTTCCCGAAGCCGGCCGCCAGCGGCATCCGCAGCCCCAGCGGCGGCGGGGCGGCGAGGGCGTCCGCGACGGGACGCGCGTACGCGTGCGCGAAGAGCGAGCCCTGCACGAAGTCGGCCGCCAGCGCCAGGACTTCCGTCCGGTGCTGGCGCAGCCCGTGCCCGTCGGAGTGGACCTCGAAGCGGCAGGTGTCGCGGTTGGTCTTCTTCGCGCGCGTGGCGAGCCGGAACGACAGCTCCGGGTCGCAGCGCGCGTCATTGGTGCCGTGCACGATCAGCACCCGCCGCCCCACCAGCTGCTTCACCGGTTCCGGCTCGGCCGCCACGTCCTCCTCCGGCAGCCAAGGGGCCAGCGCCAGCACGCAGTCGACGGCCTCGTGCCCCGCGGCGCGCAGCGCCGCCCGCCCGCCCATCCCGTGTCCGGCCAGGCACACCGGCACGTCCCCGTACCGCCGCCCCACCTCGTCCGCGGCCCACTCGGCGTCCGCCGCGAGCCGGGCGTCACCGCCGTTCCAGCCCCGGCCCCGGTAGCGCACCAGATGGGCCACCAGTCCGTCGTCGCGCCCCGCGCGGGCCAGCCGCCGTGCCAGCGGCAGTGCCGCGGCGTACGCGAGGGGGGAGGGGCGGCGCGCCGAGACGGGATCGCCGTCCGGCAGCACCAGCACCACACCGCCGACCGAGGAGCCGGCGCCGGTCGCGCCGACGGCCCGTCCGAGCCGGGCAGCAGGCAGGGAAGTCGCATGCTGTGCCATGGCAGAACAGTCTCAGAAGCCGAGGTGTACTCCACCCGTCCGCGCGGTCACTGTTACGTATCGGCAACCGGGCGACTCCCGGTGATCTACGCGCGTAGGGGCTAGCATGCGCAGATGACGAGCCAGACCACCGACGTACCGACCCCGGACCAGATCCGCCGCGCCCCGAAGGTGCTGCTCCACGACCACCTCGACGGCGGTCTGCGTCCTGGCACCATCATCGAGATCGCCGAACAGACCGGGTACACCAACCTGCCCGAGACCGAGGCCGACAAGCTCGGCATCTGGTTCCGGGAAGCCGCCGACTCCGGTTCCCTGGAGCGGTATCTGGAGACCTTCGCGCACACCTGCGCCGTCATGCAGACCCGCGACGCGCTCTTCCGCGTCGCCGCCGAGTGCGCCGAGGACCTGGCGCAGGACGGTGTCGTCTACGCCGAGGTGCGGTACGCGCCGGAGCAGCACCTGGAGAACGGGCTGACCCTCCAGGAGGTCGTGGAGGCCGTCAACGAGGGCTTCCGGGAGGGCGAGCGCCGGGCCCGCGCCGACGGCAACCGCATCCGCGTCGGGGCGCTGCTGACCGCCATGCGGCACGCCGCCCGCGCCCTGGAGATCGCCGAACTCGCCAACTCCTACCGGGACTCGGGCGTCGTCGGCTTCGACATCGCGGGCGCGGAGGCGGGCTTCCCGCCCACCCGCCACCTGGACGCGTTCGAGTATCTGAAGCGGGAGAACAACCACTTCACCATCCACGCGGGCGAGGCCTTCGGCCTGCCGTCGATCTGGCAGGCGCTCCAGTGGTGCGGCGCCGACCGGCTCGGCCACGGGGTGCGGATCATCGACGACATCGAGGTCGCCGAGGACGGCACCGTGAAGCTGGGGCGGCTCGCCGCGTACGTGCGGGACAAGCGCGTCCCGCTGGAGATGTGCCCGACCTCCAACCTCCAGACGGGCGCCGCCGCTTCGTACGCCGAACACCCGATCGGGCTGCTGCGCCGGCTCCACTTCCGGGCCACGGTCAACACCGACAACCGGCTGATGAGCGGCACCAGCATGAGCCAGGAGTTCGAGCACCTGAACGAGGCATTCGGCTACACGCTCGACGACATGCAGTGGTTCACCGTCAATGCGATGAAATCAGCGTTCATTCCTTTCGACGAACGCCTCGCCATGATCAACGACGTCATCAAGCCCGGTTACGCCGAGCTGAAATCCGAATGGCTGTTCAAGCAGACCGCCGCGACCAGCGGTTCCACCTCTCCGATGGGCTGATCGGGAAAATCGTCCGCACGGCCGGGAGCGCAATTCCCGGCCGTTTCCCGTGGTTTCACGTGTTTGCGGGTCGAGCGGCGGTCTGACTAGCTTGCAGAGCCGCTCACATCCCCTTCCCTAGGATGAATCCCAGATGAAGCAGTCTGCCGTCAAGACGCTCGGTGCCGCCGCTGTCGGTGTCGCCTTCGCCGCCGCTGCCGCCGGTACGGCCTCCGCCGCGCCCGCCGTGGCCGGAGTTCCCGAGCTCCCCGCCCTCTCCGGCCTGACCAAGACGCTGCCCGTCGAGGGTGTCGCCAAGACGCTCCCGAAGGGTGCCTCGCAGTCGCTGACCGCCGGTCAGCACGCCCTGGGCAAGGGCGCGTCCGCGCCGGCCGGTGCGGACCCGGTGGGCGGCCTCCTGGGCGGCCTGCCCACCGGCAGCCTGCCGCTCGGCGGCGCCGGCCTGCCCGCCCTCGGGGGCTGATGGCAGGAACGTGCCGCCTGCCGGTGCGTGGAGGCGTTGTGGCGGGGCGCACATCCGGTCGCGGGTGTGCGCCCCGCCGCGTCTGTGCCAGGATCGCGGCTCGTACGCGGACAACTGACAGGTGAGTAGAATTCCACGATGCGTGTGAAGGCGACTGGACTCGCCGTGCTGTCGGCGTCGGCGCTCCTCCTCACCGCCGCGTGCGGCTCGGGCGGTGCCCCGGACGACAAGGCCGCCGCGCGCGCCTCCCACGCCTCCTCGCCCTCGCCGGCCACCGCCCTCCAGCGGGCGGCCCTCGCCCAGGGCGACGTGCCCGGCTACCAGGTCTCCGCCGACACCACCGCCCAGGGCCGGACCCGTCCGCAGGCCGACCGCCCCCGGTGCCAGCCGCTCGCCGACGTCATGGGCGACCAGCCGAACCCCCGGGCCCGCGAGACCGTCAACCGGGGCCTGGGCTCGCAGCGCAGGCTCGGCCTCGCGGTCGCGGCGTCGCTCAGTACGTACACGCGCGCCGACGCCGGGAAACTGGTGAGGGACCTGCGGGCGGCGGTCGCCGCCTGCCCCGGCTTCAAGGTCGATCTGGGCGCCACGACCTCCACGTACGCGCGCGTGACGGCGCGGCCGTACCGGATCGGCGGCGACGAGTCGGTGAGCTGGTCCGCGTCGTCCACCCAGGTGGGCGTGGAGACGCCGGTCCACATCGTCGTGGTGCGGCGCGGCCCGACGATCGTGCGGTTCATGACGATCAACCTGGGCGCGCCGGCCAGGGACGGGGTGCAGGAACTGGTGGAGGTGCCGAGGGACGTGGCGGACAAGCAGCTGGAGAAGGTGCGCCGGGTGCTGGGCTGAGCCCCGGCGGGGGTGCGGCCTCAATCACCAGGCCGGGCGCTGGGACCTCTCGTTGGGGACGAGGATCCACAGGGCGAGGTAGAGCAGGAACTGCGGGCCGGGCAGCAGGCATGAGAGTACGAAGATCACGCGCATGGTGGTGGCGGAGGTGCCGAAGCGCCGTGCCAGCGCGGCGCACACCCCGCCGATCATGCGTCCGTCGCGGGGGCGGGCAAGGGCGGCCATGGTGACTCCTTCGGGCTGAGGCCGGTGCCGTGTCGTTCGGCACCTCGTCGTTCGCTACCTCGACCCTGCCGCCCCGAACGGGGCAAAGCGTCGGACTACGGGGCGATCCCGACCCTGGGAATCGTCGGGGTACGACCCTGAGCCGCCGCCGGTACGCGCCGGTCGCACCCCTGACGCCGCCGCAGCGCGAGGCGCCCGGCCGGCACGACGGCGATATGGGCGAAGGCGGCCCCCGCGGTGTTCAGGAGCAGCGCGTCCACGTCGGCGACCTGGCCGGGCACGGACGTCTGCAACAGGGCGATGCCGAGGGAGACGAGGGCCGCGGCGGCGGTCGTACGGAGGAGGGAGGCGACGGGGGAGACGTCGAGCCGCCCGCCGACGAGGGGGAACAGCACGCCGAGCGGGGCGAGCAGCAGCAGGCCCTGCCCGATCCGGCTCACCGCCTCGACCCAGCCGAGCGCCAGGTCGGCACGGATGCCGGCGAGCGGGGTGAGGTTGGGCGCGGTCACCCACATGACGTCGCGGGGCCGCAGGGTGAGACACGCGACGAGCGCCAGATGCGCGAGAAGAAGAGCGCAGCCCGCCACGCGGAACCGGCTGACGGGGGGGTTGCCCAGGGCATGACGCTGTTGCACATGGGCGAGGACGCGCGGGGGCGCGCGAACGGTTCCGGCCCGGGGTTCGTCTACGGCCGGGGCCGGTGGTGGCTGGTCGCGCAGTTCCCCGCGTCCCTGTTTGGCCGGGGGTTCGTCTGCGGGCGGGTGGTGGGCTGGTCGCGCAGTTCCCCGCGCCCCTGAAAGGGGCCTGCGGCCCCTCAGGGCGGGACTCCGCGTCCCGGAGGGCGCCCCCCGGCCCCGGGGCGGCTCAGTGTGCTGTCCCGGATGCGCCGGTCCACCCAGGGGCGCGGGGAACTGCGCGACCAGCCACCACCCCGCCCGCAGACGAACCCCGGGCCCCACGCAGGGCTCAGGGAGCGGGCGGGGTGGGGGAGCGCAGTGCATCCCCCAACGTCGGCACCGCGTCCGGGCGCGACTTCATCTCCCCCGTGCACGCGTACGCCCGCGCGGGATCCTCCCCCGGCCCCCCGAGCACCACCCGCGCCCCCGACGACACCGGCGTGTTCTCCGCGTACGTGCACACGATCTGCGACAGCGCGAGCGCGGGCAGATCCTCGGGGCGCCGGCTCAGCCGCAGCGCCCCCGCCGGATCGCCGCCGCGCGCGGCCGTCACCGTCAGCGGTCCCCGTACATCCGTCGTGTAGCCCGCCGCCTTCTCGTCCCCCGACGGCGTGACCTCCAGCTCGCTGAGCAGCGCCTCCGCGAACCGCAGGCGGTCGGCCGAGGGCCGGCCCTCGGGGATCCGCACCGACCGCTGGGCCGACACCAGCTGCGCCCCGCACACCAGGTAGACCCGGACCGTCACGCCCTCGAACTGCGGGGAGACCGGGTTCTCGGGGTTCCCCGGGTTCCCCGGCACCTCGCACGGCACCCGCGAGGGAGCGGGCCCGGCGTCCACCGGGACCGCGGTGGGCCGGATGCCGCACCCCGTGGCGGCGGCGCCGAGCGCGAGGAGGGCCAGCGCCCCGCCGAGAAGCCGCCTCACGCCTCCTCACCCCCGTCCCGCGGCAGCCGCAGCACGAACACCGCCCCGCCCTCGGGCGAGTTCTCGGCGGTGATGTCACCGCCGTGGATGTGGGCGTTCTCCATCGCGATGGACAGACCGAGACCGCTGCCCTCCGACCGCGGCCGGGACGCGCTCGCCTTGTAGAAGCGGTCGAACACGTGCGGCAGCACCTCCTCCGGGATGCCGGGCCCGTGGTCCCGTACCGCGATCACCAGTTCCTCGCCCTCCACCCGCACCGACACCCGTACCGGAGAGCCGCCGTGCTTGAGCGCGTTCCCGATCAGGTTGGCCAGGATCACGTCCAGCCGGCGCGGGTCGAGCCGCGCCATGATGCCGCGTTCGGCGTCCAGGTCCACCGCGTCCAGCCACGCCCGCGCGTCGATGCACGCGGTGATCTGGTCGGCGATGTCGACGTTGTCGAGGACGAGCCGGGCCGTACCGGCGTCGAAGCGCGTGACCTCCATCAGGTTCTCGACCAGGACGTTGAGCCGGCGCGTCTCGGAGACCACCAGCTGCACGGCGGGCGCGATCATCGGGTCGAGGCTGTCCGCCTCGTCCTCCAGGACCTCGGTGACGGCCGTCAGCGCGGTCAGCGGCGTCCGCAGCTCGTGCGACATGTCCGCCACGAACCGCCGGCTCGCCTCCTCCCGCGCGCTCATGTCGCTGACCTTCTTCTCCAGGCTCTCGGCCGTCTTGTTGAACGTCCGCGACAGATCGGCCAGTTCGTCCGTGCCCGAGACCCGCAGCCGGGTGTCGAGCTTGCCCTCGCCGAGCTGGCGGGCCGCGTCACCGAGCCGCTGCACCGGCCGCAGCACGGTCGTCGCGGCGGCCTGCGCGAGCAGCGCGGAGCCGAGCAGCGCGAGCCCGGTGGCGATGCCGAGCGACCAGGCCAGCGAGTTGAGGTCCTGCCGCTCCTGGTCGAGCGAGGCGAGCATGTACCCGGTCGCGCCACCACCGATGATCTTCGTCCCGCCCACCAGGTACGGCTTGCCGCGCAGCGTCCTGCGCTGCCAGAACAGGTGGTACGGATAGGAGTTGCTGTCGGTGACCTTCTGCTTCTTGTCCACCGCCTCCTGGAGCGAGGCCGGCACGTCGTCGAGGGTGAAGCGGTCCACGTCGGACGCCCCCACGATCGGCTTGCCCGGGTCGCGCTGGTCCACCAGGAGCACCTGGTACCCGGAGCTGACGTGGTAGCCGGAGCGGCTGCTCGCCGCCATCTGCTGGGCGGTCGTCTGCAGATCGTGGGCGGTGGGCCGCAGCGGCAGCGAGGCCGCCCGGTTCTGCATCTCCTGCCGGAAGTCGCCGAGCGCCGCGTCCTGGGTCCGTACGAGCACGGCCTCCCGGTTGAGCCAGTACGCGATCCCCGACGCGGAGACGGCGGCGGTCAGCGCGACCAGCGCGAACACGACGACCAGACGCAGACGCAGACTGGTCCAGCGGAGGCCGGCGAGTATCGCCTTCTTCACGTTCCGAATCGCTGCTTTCTTGGGTTCGCCCGCGCAGGCGGGGTCAGGACGGGGTGTCGAGGCGGTAACCCACCCCGCGCACCGTGCGGATCAGCGAGGGCGACGACGGTACGTCCTCGACCTTGGCCCGCAACCGCTGCACACACGCGTCGACCAGGCGGGAGTCGCCCAGGTAGTCGTGCTCCCACACCAGGCGCAGCAACTGCTGGCGGGAGAGCGCCTGCCCGGGGCGGCGGCTCAGCTCCAGGAGCAGGCGCAGCTCGGTGGGCGTCAGTTGCAGGTCCTCGCCGTTCTTGGTGACCGTCATCGCGGCCCGGTCGATCACCACGTTGCCGAAGGTCGCGGAGTCGGTGGCCTCGCGCTCGCCGCGCCGCAGCACCGCCCGGATGCGGGCGTCCAGCACCCGTCCCTGCACCGGCTTGACCACGTAGTCGTCGGCGCCGGACTCCAGGCCCACGACCACGTCGATGTCGTCGCTGCGCGCGGTCAGCAGAATGATCGGCAGCTGGTCGGTGCGCCGGATACGGCGGCACACCTCGAAGCCGTCGATCCCGGGCAGCATGACGTCCAGCACGACCAGATCCGGCCGCTGCTCACGGAGCAGCTTCAGGCCGTCCTCTCCCGTCGCCGCGGTGGCCACACGGTGGCCCTGGCGGGACAGGGAGAGTTCGAGCGCCGTGCGGATGGCGTCGTCGTCCTCGATCAGCAACAGGAAAGGCACGGAGGTCATTCTGACCCATGGGGGAGCGGAGTTCGACCTTCCGTGGACATCGCCCCCTTTCCCCCACACCCGGCCCGCTGTGACAGGCCTGTGACAGTCGTCGGACACCGCGATGAAACTGGCCCGGCAGAGTCTTCCTCGTACCGACCGGAACAAGACTCCACCGACGGGGGGCGCGAGATGAACGCACTGCACAGCACCACCTCAAGCGCAGTTGTCACGCGTCTCCACGACGTCGTGCGGAGCGAGAAGTCCGGTGCCGTGAGCGGACGGGGGTGCGCTCGCGGCACCGGGCGTCAGCACCAGTCGTACATGACGGTGCTCGACGCGGTGCCGACCTCGCCCTTCACGGGCGCGGAGGCCGGCGGGGACGCGGCGTACGGGGAGAACACGGGGGAGCGTTCCGCCTCCGAGGTCGAGTTCACGGCCTATGTGCGGGAGCGCCGGGCCTCCCTGTACGCCACCGCCTACCACCTGACCGGAGACCGGTTCGAGGCCGAGGACCTGCTGCAGAGCGCGCTGTTCTCGACCTACCGGGCCTGGGACCGGATCAGTGACAAGGCCGCGGTCGGGGGCTACCTCCGCCGCACCATGACCAACCTCCACATCAGCGCGTGGCGCCGCCGCAAGCTGAACGAGTACCCGACCGAGGAGCTGCCGGAGACGGCGGGCGACACGGACGCGATGCGCGGCACGGAGCTGCGCGCGGTGCTCTGGCAGGCGCTGGCGCGGCTGCCCGAACTCCAGCGCACGATGCTGGTCCTGCGGTACTACGAGGGCCGCACCGACCCGGAGATCGCGGACATACTCGACATCAGTGTCGGCACGGTGAAGTCCAGCATCTGGCGGTCGCTCCGCCGGCTGCGCGAGGACGACGTCCTCGCCTTCGGCCGTGATGAGGAGGAGTCCTTCGGCGAGCTGGTGGCCTGAAGGTCTGGGCCGGCGGTGGCAGCCGCCGGAGTACGGGGATCAGGGGGGAGCGTACGGGGGCCGGCGCCTCGGGGGATGCGTCGGGCGTACGGGTAACGGGGGAACAGGCGGGACCGAAGGGCCGGGGGGCCCATTCGGTCCCGTTCTGTCGTTACGGCGTCCGGGCGCCGGGGTGCGCGGGGAGCCGTGCGGCCCGTCCGCGACCGCCCCCTGCCGGCGCGGTCAGACCCCCGCCGCGGGCGCCGCCGCGGCCGACTCGGCGCCCCGCCCCGCCGCGGCGGCCACCCGGCCGAGCGCCTCCTCCTTGTCGCACGGGTGCGCCCCCAGCGAGGCCTGCCGCGCCACGATCCCCCGCTCGGCCCGCATCAGCCGCCATCCGCGCCGCAGCAGGAACGGCACGGACTTCCGCCCCTCCCTGAGGTCGCGCAGCAGCCGGCGCCGGAACGTGGTCGAGGGCCGCCCGCGCAGACACAGCGCGTCGGCGAGCACTCCGTGTTCCCGCAGAGACGTCACGATGTCGGCGGCGAAGATCCCCTCCGCGACGAACAGCGGCGCGCCGTCGACGCCGAACAGGGTCGTCCCGGTCCGCGAGCTGGTGGCGATGTCGTACTCCGGCACGGCCGTCCGTCCCGTACGGCACAGCTCGACGACGGCCGCCACGGCCGCGTCCGCGTCCCAGGACCGCGGCGAGTCCCAGTCGATGTCGGGGGAGCCCGGCACGCGCGGCAGGGTGGGGTCGTCGGCCTCCTTGTAGAAGTCGTCCAGGCGCAGCACGGGCAGACCCGTGCGGGCGGCGAGGGAGGACTTTCCTGAACCGGAGGGGCCCGTGAGGAGAACGACGCGGGTCGGGATGGCGGGTGCGGTCACGGGACACCAGTCTGAGGCATCCACCCGGGAGGTGGACCCCCCGGGGAGCTGGTTGGTATCGAGCATCACACCTCAACTACGCTGCGTACTCGACACGACACGTAGTGGTGACGTACGAGAGTGGGACGACATGGCACGAAACGACACCGGCGGAGCCCGACGCGGCCGTGTGCTGCTGCGGGCCGGGCTCACCGCGACCGCCGCGGGCGCGGCGCTGGCCGGGGCGGCGGGCGCGGCACAGGCGCTGCCGGGCCCGGCGGAGACGGTCGGGCGGGCCGTCGCGAACCCCGGTGCGGAGGTGGACGGCACCACGCGTTCCGTCACGGGCGACCTGTCGGCCGGGGTGACCAACGCGCTCGCCCCGGCGAAGACGCTCAGCCTCAACCCGTTCGCCAAGACCCGGGTGGACCCGTTGGACAACGCGGTGGGTACGGAGATCGCGGACTTCAAGCCGATCTCCACGGCGATGGCCACGGGCCCGCTGCACGAGAGCGGCGCGCTCAAGGACTTCCCGGTGGTCGGCGCGGCCACGAAGCTGCTCCCGGGCTGAGGCGGACATGCCGAACGGCGCCACGGGTGGGGGCCCGGGGCGCCGTTCGGGGTTCGTGTCCGCCGGGGCGGCTAGTACGCCGAGCCGGAGGCTCCCAGCGACCCGGTCGGGTGCCACACGGTCTTGGTCTCCAGGAAGGCCGTCAGCCGGTGCGTGCCGGGGTCGGCGGCCCAGTCCGCGGCGGCCGGGCGCAGCACGCGCTTGAGGTTGTCCGCGGCGGCGACCTCCAGGTCGCGGGCCAGCTCGGCCCCCGCCCCGGTGAGGTCGATCGCGTTCACGTCCTGGTGCGCGGCCAGCGGCGGCGCGAGCTCGGCCGTCCGGCCCGACAGGACGTTGACGACTCCGCCCGGCAGATCGGACGTGGCGAGCACCTCGCCCAGCGACAGCGCCGGCAGCGGCGCGTTCTCGCTGGCGATGACCACGGCCGTGTTGCCGGTCGCGATCACCGGGGCGATCACCGACACCAGGCCCAGGAACGACGACTCCTGGGGCGCGACGACGGTCACGACACCGGTCGGCTCCGGCGTGGACAGGTTGAAGTACGGACCCGCGACCGGGTTCGCGCCGCCCACGATCTGGCCGATCTTGTCGGTCCATCCGGCGTACCAGACCCACCGGTCGATCGCCGCGTCGACGACGGCCGCGGCCTTGGACTTCGACAGTCCCTCCGCCTCGGCGACCTCGCGGACGAACTGCTCCTTGCGGCCCTCCAGCATCTCGGCGACGCGGTAGAGGACCTGGCCGCGGTTGTACGCGGTCGCGCCCGACCAGGCGCCGAAGGCCTTGCGGGCGGCGACGACCGCGTCCCGCGCGTCCTTGCGGGAGGACAGCGGTGCGTTCGCCAGCCAGTTGCCCTTCGCGTCGCTCACCTCGTACACCCGGCCGCTCTCGGAACGCGGGAACTTCCCGCCCACGTACAGCTTGTAGGTCTTGAAGACACCAAGACGCGTCGACTCGGACTTCTCGGTCGACTTCTCGGCGGGCTTCTCAGCCGACTTCACGGACGACTTCTCAGCCGACTTCTCAGACATCGAGGTAACCCTCCAGACCGTGCCGGCCGCCCTCGCGGCCGAAGCCCGACTCCTTGTAGCCGCCGAAGGGCGAGGTCGGGTCGAACTTGTTGAACGTGTTGGCCCACACGACACCGGCCCGGAGCTTGCCCGCGACCGCGAGGATGCGCGAGCCCTTCTCCGTCCAGATGCCCGCCGACAGCCCGTACTGGCTGTTGTTGGCCTTTGCGACGGCCTCGTCCGGCGTACGGAACGACAGCACCGACAGGACCGGGCCGAAGATCTCGTCGCGGGCGATGGTGTGCGCCTGGGTGACGTTGGTGAAGAGGGTCGGGGCGAACCAGTAGCCGTTCTCGGGCAGCTCGCACGCCGGGGACCAGCGCTCGGCGCCCTCGGCCTCGCCGGTGTCGGCGAGCGCGGTGATCCGGGCCAGCTGCTCGGCGGAGTTGATGGCGCCGATGTCGGTGTTCTTGTCCAGCGGGTCGCCGAGGCGCAGCGTGGACAGCCGGCGCTTGAGCGCGTCGAGCAGCTCGTCCTGGATCGACTCCTGGACCAGCAGGCGCGAACCCGCGCAGCAGACCTGGCCCTGGTTGAAGAAGATGCCGGTGACGATGCCCTCGACGGCCTGGTCGATCGGGGCGTCGTCGAAGACGATGTTGGCGCCCTTGCCGCCCAGCTCCAGCGTGACCTTCTTGTCGGTGCCCGCCACGGACCGGGCGATGGCCTTGCCGACGGCGGTCGAGCCGGTGAAGGCGACCTTGTCGACGTCCCGGTGCTCCACGAGGGCCGCGCCCGCGTCGCCGTACCCGGTGAGGATGTTGACGACGCCCTTGGGCAGACCCGCCTGGCGGCAGATGTCCGCGAAGAACAGCGCGGTCAGCGGGGTCGTCTCGGCGGGCTTGAGGACGACCGTGTTGCCGGTCGCGAGCGCCGGGGCGATCTTCCACGCCAGCATCAGCAGCGGGAAGTTCCACGGGATGACCTGGCCCGCGACGCCGAGCGGCTTCGGGTTCGGTCCGTAGCCGGCGTGGTCGAGCTTGTCGGCCCAGCCCGCGTAGTAGAAGAAGTGCGCGGCGACCAGCGGGAGGTCCGCGTCGCGGGTCTCCCTGATCGGCTTGCCGTTGTCCAGGGTCTCCAGGACGGCCAGCTCACGGCTGCGCTCCTGGATGATCCGGGCGATACGGAACAGGTACTTGGCGCGCTCGCGGCCGGGCAGCGCCGACCACTTCTCGAACGCCCGGCGGGCGGCCTTCACGGCCCGGTCCACATCCGCCTCGCCCGCCTGGGCGACCTCGGAGAGGACTTCCTCGGAGCTGGGCGAGACGGTCTTGAAGACCTTGCCGTCGGCCGCGTCGACGAACTCGCCGTCGATGAACAGGCCGTACGAGGGCGCGATGTCGACGACGGAACGCGACTCGGGAGCGGGAGCGTACTCGAATGGAGTTGGCTGCTTCTTCATGTCCATGGTCTCAGTCCACCGTCACGTAGTCGGGGCCGGAGTAACGGCCGGTCGCCAGCTTCTGGCGCTGCATCAACAGGTCGTTGAGCAGCGAGGAGGCGCCGAAGCGGAACCAGTGGTTGTCCAGCCAGTCCTCGCCCACGGTCTCGTTGACCAGGACCAGGAACTTGATGGCGTCCTTGGTCGAGCGGATGCCGCCGGCGGGCTTCACACCGACCTGGACGCCGGTCTGGGCGCGGTAGTCGCGCACGGCCTCCAGCAGGACCAGGGTGTTGGCGGGCGTCGCGTTCACCGCGACCTTGCCGGTCGAGGTCTTGATGAAGTCGGCGCCGCCCATCATGCCGAGCCAGGAGGCGCGGCGGATGTTGTCGTACGTGGAGAGCTCGCCGGTCTCGAAGATGACCTTGAGGCGGGCCTTGTCACCGCACTCGGCCTTCACGGCCGCGATCTCCTCGTAGACCTTCAGATAGTGACCGGCCAGGAACGCGCCCCGGTCGATCACCATGTCGATCTCGTCGGCCCCGGCGGCCACCGCGTCGCGTACGTCCGCGAGCTTGACCGGGAGGGCGGCGCGACCCGCGGGGAAGGCGGTGGCGACGGACGCGACCAGCACGCCCGACCCCTTCAGGGTCTCCTTGGCGGTGGCCACCATGTCGGGGTAGACGCAGACGGCCGCGGTGGCCGGGGTGGTGCGGTCGAGCGGGTCGGGGTGGACGGCCTTGGCGGCGAGCGCCCGGACCTTGCCCGGGGTGTCCGCGCCTTCGAGCGTCGTCAGGTCGATCATCGAGATGGCCAGGTCGATGGCGTACGCCTTGGCCGTCGTCTTGATCGAACGGGTGCCGAGGGACGCGGCGCGCGCTTCCAGGCCCACCGGATCGATGCCGGGGAGCCCGTGGAGGAAGCGGCGCAGTGCCGCGTCCGACGCGGTCGCGTCGGCAAGGGCAGCTGCAGGTGCATTGGTGGGCATGGTCACCAGATGAGCATATCTACGCGCGTAGCGTCCTGTACAGCCCCGCTGACCAGGGCCGCTTTGGAGCGCTCGGTTCCGCTCCCTGTCACACCGCTGTGACAGGGAGCGGACAGCTCCGGAGAACAAGATCCTTAAGTTTGTTGATGCAGCCCGCCGAAACCTCCAACGGCCCCACTCCGAACGAGAACACAGCGGCATGCGGCTCTTCCCTCTTCCACCACTTGTCTCCTTGGGAGTCGTCATGCGTAACGCCCTCCGCACCGCCCTCGCCACCGCGGTCGTCGCCGGTGTCGCCCTCGCCCCGGTCATCACCGCGACCAGCGCGCTGGCGGCGCCGTCCGTCGCCAAGGCGTCCACCGCCAAGAACGACCGCTACTCCGGTATGCCGGTCTACATCGGCAAGGGGTACGTCGCGGTCCTGCGCAACCACACCGCCGACGGGGGCCCCGAGGCGTGGATCCGTCAGGTCGGCCCGGACTGGAAGCCCGGTGACACCTACATGGTCCATGTCGTGGCGAAGCTGGACCGCGACAAGACCGCCGCCGTCGTCGACGGGATCAACCTGCGCCTGAACCGCGCCGGCGGCGAGCTGCCGGAGCTGGTCGTCTCCGGCGCGGGCAGCACCAACACCACGGTCTACTTCCCCGAGCGCGTGAACGACGCCCCGGCCCCGGCGCCGGCCCCGGCCAAGCCCGTCCGTACGGTCGCGCTCAAGGGCGGGCTGACCGCCAGGGTCTACCACCGCGGCGAGCAGCACCGGTACTACACGGCGACCGTGCTCAAGGGCACCAAGGTGCTCGGCGAGCTCAAGGCGGGCGGGGGCTACGAGCCCAAGGACATCAAGGTCTTCGCGGGGGTCCGGGTCACCCTCACCGCGGGCGGTTACGTCACCTCCGACCTGGCGGGGACCTACGGCGGCCAGGGCGAGAGCACCGACACGGGCCGGCTCGTCCGCACCCAGGCGCTCCTCGGCGGGCTGAAGGGCAAGGTCTACGCCCACGGCGAGGGCAAGCACGTGTACTACACGGCCCACGTCCTGGAGAAGGACGGCAACCAGCTCGGTGTGCTGACGGCGGGTTACGGCCGGGCCGTGACGGACCAGAAGGTCTACCGCCAGGTCTGGGTCCGGGTGATCCTGGACTCCCGCGGCAAGCTCACCTCGGTGGATGTCGACCCCGGCGGCGGCAAGGGCGGGACCGGCACGGGTGCCTCGACGCCCGCCCCCGCCCCCGCCGCCCAGACCGGCGCCACCGGCGTCCAGGTCGTTCCCCGGGGCGCGGTCGCGGCCGGGGCCGAGATCAAGGGCGGTGGCAAGGACGACAACACCGTGCTCGTCGCCGGGGGCGCGGGTCTCGCCTCGGCCGGCGCGGCCGGGCTCGGGTTCGTGGCGCTGCGCCGCCGGGCGGTTGCGCGCGGCTGACGGCCGTACGTCCACAGCCCGCCGGGGGCGCCGCCACCGCTGTGGCGGCGCCCCCGTGCGCGTGTTCCGGGACGGACCCGCGGGCGCGCCCGCGCCCTGTCTCGGCCCCGCTCGAACACGTAGTGCACAATCGGCCCCATGACGAGCCCCACGCCGCCCGCCGAGCCCACCTACGCCGACCGCGTCTACCGCTCACCCGGCGGTATCGCCGGAGGCGTCCTGCTGCTCGCGCTCGGCCTCTGGCTGGCCGGGGACGCGATCGTGCAGGGGCACGGGAGCGCGCCCTGGCTGGCTCTGGCCGGGCTGCTGTGCGGTGTGCCGCTGGTCTTCGCGTTCACCGTGCGGCCGGCCGTGTTCGCCAACGACGACCGGTTGCGGGTCCGCAACCCGTTCCGGACCGTGACGCTCCCGTGGGCCGCCGTCGCTGACGTACGGGCCGGGTACTCCAGCGAGGTGTTCGACCAGGAGGGTACGAAGTACCAGCTGTGGTCGATTCCCGTGTCGCTGCGCCAGCGCAAGCGGGCCGCCCGGGCGCAGGTGCGGGACGCGGCGACGGACCCGTACGGGCGTACGTCCACCACCGCCGGTGCCGACGAGAAGTCCCGGCTCGCCCCTGCGGACCGGACGATCCGGGAGCTGCGGGAGCTGGCGGAGCGGAACGCCGGGCGCGAGGGCGCGCAGGGCCCGGTGGGTGTGCGGTGGGCCTACGAGGTCATCGCGCCCGCCGTCGCCGGGGCCGTGGTGCTCGTGGTGCTGCTCGCCGTGGCGTGAGGTGTTTGCGGGTGCGGTGGGGTGCGGTGCGGGTGCGGAGCGGCCGTGTTCCGGGTGCGGGTCGTGGGTGGCTGGTCGCGCAGTTCCCCGCCCCCTGAAGGCGGGCCGTTCCGCATCGCGCAGTCCCCCGCGCGCCTATGGGTGTCGTTCTACGGTGGGCCCGGCCACACCAGCAGCATGTAGGAGCCCAGCCAGGCCGAGGACAGTGCCGCCCCGCCCAGGACCAGCAGTGTCACATGGCGGCGGGCCCTCGCCAGGGACACCGCCAGGGGGAGCAGGAGCGGGAAGCCGGGGAGCAGGAAGCGGGCCCGGGGGAAGTAGACGCCGCCGCTGCCCAGGACCACCAGGAGCAGCACCGCCGAGAAGGTCAGCAGCGCCAGGGGCTGGCGGTCCGCCACGCTCAGCAGGAACAGGGCGCCCGCCAGGATCAGGACCAGCGAGACGACCACCAGGAACAGCGCGGGGGAGCGGTCGTAGACCAGCAGGGTGCGCAGTTCGCGCAGGGTGTCCGCGCCGCCGTCCCACTCGTTCGTCCACAGCCGCTGGACCGCGAAGTAGCCGTCCCAGCGGCCCAGCCGGGCCCCCACCCAGGCGACGAAGGCGAACCAGCCCAGCGGGGCCAGGAGCGCCCCCGTGAGCGGGCCCCGCGCGGGGCCGCCGCGCCGGAGGGCGACCAGGGCCGCCACCGCCACGGCCGCCGCGACCGCGATCCCCGTCGGCCGGGTCAGTCCCGCCAGCGAGGCCAGCGCCCCGGCCGCCACCCAGCGCCCCGTCAGGACGCAGTACAGCGACCACGCGGCGAGCGCCGTGAAGAGTGATTCGGTGTAGCCCATCCACTGCACGACGGCCACCGGCAGCGCGCCCCACAGGACGGTCAGGACCGTGCCCGCGCGCCGGCCGTACAGCCGGTCGCCGACCGCGAAGATCCCCCACGCCGCCGCCGACGAGCAGAGCACCGCCACGGCCAGCCCCACACTCGCGCGCGAGCCGGGCGTCACGGCCGCCACCGCCTTGATCACGGCCGGGTAGAGCGGGAAGAACGCCAGGTTGTTGTGGTTGAGCCGGGTGCCGAGCTCCCGGTCGTACCCGTGGTCGGCGATGCCGAGGTACCAGTGCGAGTCCCACGAGGTGGCCAGCGTCGGCCAGACGCCGTGGTGCTGCAGGTGCGCCCAGCGGGCGAGGACCGCGAGGCCGAGCAGCCGTACCGCGAGATGGCCCAGGAGCGCGGGCGCGGCCCGGGCGAAGGCGGCCCGGACGGTGGTCCCGAGGAAACGGAGGCCGTCCCCGCCGCCCTGTCCCTGGGGGCTGCGGGCTGCGGGGACGGCACGGCCCGTACGGCTGCGCGTAGGGGCCGCCGTAGAGACGGTCGGGGGCACGGCGGTGCTCCTGGGCTCGGCGGGCGGTTCCGGGCCACCCTTTCTCGGATGATCCGGAAAAGGCCGGGAGCGCTGCGCCGGACGCCGTACGGGATTCACTCGTACGGGTCATGTGGCCGGGCGGAAGGACGGGTGCCGTGGGCGGGCGACGGCCCTGGGCCGGTGTCCCCCGGCCGCTGTCCCCCGGTCGGTGTCCCCCGGTCGGTGTCCCCGGGCCGGCGTCCGTGTCCGGGACCGGGACGGGCCGGTCGCCCGCGGCCCCGGGGAGGGCGCGCGGGCGAACCGGCCCGGTCCGGTCAGATTCCCGCCGCTGCCGCCAGGTCCCGCTTGATGCCGGCCAGCAGGTCCGTCGCCTTCGCGCGGGCCTCGGGCAGCGCCTCGGCCGACGCCACCGGGACCACGACCTCCAGGTAGCACTTGAGCTTCGGCTCGGTGCCGCTGGGGCGGACGATCACCCGGGCGCCTTCGAGGTAGTAGCGCAGACCGTCGGTCGGCGGCAGCTCCTCGGTGCCCTCGGTGAGGTCCTCGGCCCGGGTGACCGCCAGACCCGCCAGTGACGTCGGCGGGTTCTCGCGCAGGCGCCGCATCGCGTCGGAGATGACCGACAGGTCCTCCACCCGCACCGACAGCTGGTCGGTGGCGTGCAGCCCGTGCCGGACCGCCAGGTCGTCCAGCAGGTCCTGGAGCGTGCGCCCCCGCTCCTTCAGGACGGAGGCGAGCTCCGCGACGAGCAGGGCGGCGGTGATGCCGTCCTTGTCGCGTACGCCTTCGGGGTCGACGCAGTAGCCCAGCGCCTCCTCGTAGCCGTACCGCAGGCCCTCCACACGGGCGATCCACTTGAAGCCGGTCAGCGTCTCCTCGTACCCCAGACCGGCCGCCCCGGCGATCCGGCCGAGCAGCGAGGACGAGACGATCGACTCGGCGAAGACGCCGCTCACGCCCCGGTCCACCAGGTGCTGGGCGAGCAGCGAGCCGACCTCGTCGCCGCGCAGCATCCGCCAGCCGCCCTCCACCGACGCGTCCGGTACGGCGACCGCGCAGCGGTCCGCGTCCGGGTCGTTGGCGATGACGATGTCGGGGTTCACCGCGCGGGCCGCCTCGAAGGCGAGGTCCATCGCGCCCGGCTCCTCCGGGTTGGGGAACGCCACCGTCGGGAACGCCGGGTCCGGGTCGGCCTGCTCGGCCACCAGCGCCGGCGGCGGGAAGCCCGCCCGGGCGAAGGCCGCCGTCAGGACGTCCTTGCCGACGCCGTGCATGGCCGTGTAGACGACGCGGGCGGTGCGCGGGGACCCGGGGGTCAGCACCGCGTCCGTACGCGCCAGATAGGCCTCCAGGACCTCCTCGCCCAGCGTCTCCCAGCCCTCCTCGGGCCGGGGGACGTCGTTCAGCGAGGTGACCGCGGCGATCTCGGCGGCGATCTCCGCGTCGGCGGGCGGCACGATCTGCGAGCCGTCGCCGAGGTAGACCTTGTAGCCGTTGTCGCGCGGCGGGTTGTGGCTGGCGGTGACCTCGACGCCGGCGACGGCGCCCAGGTGCCTTATCGCGTACGCGAGGACGGGCGTCGGCAGCGGGCGCGGCAGCACGACCGCCTTCAGGCCCGCGCCGGTCATCACGGCGGCCGTGTCGCGCGCGAAGTCGGCGGACTTGTAGCGCGCGTCGTAGCCGACGACGACCAGGCCGTCGCCCTGCCCCTTCGCCTTGAGGTACGCGGCGAGCCCGGCCGCCGCCCGGATGACGACCGAGCGGTTCATCCGCATCGGCCCGGCGCCCAGCTCGCCGCGGAGCCCGGCGGTGCCGAACTGGAGCATGCCGCCGAACCGGACGGCCAGCTCGTCGAGCTCCTCGTTGTCGATGAGCTTGGCCAGCTCCTCGCGCGTCTCGCCGTCCGGGTCCTCGGCCAGCCAGGCCTTGGCCCGCGCGATCAGGTCCTGCGTCACGTCGACATCCCTTTCGGTACGGATCAGGGTCAGATGCGGTCGAGTACCCGGGTCAGCAGCGAACCCATGCGCGCCGCCGAGTCACGGCCGGCCTGGAGCACCTCTTCGTGGTTGAGGGGCTCGCCGGTCAGACCCGCGGCCAGGTTGGTGACGAGCGAGATGCCCAGCACCTCCGCGCCGGCCTCGCGGGCCGCGATGGCCTCCAGGACGGTCGACATGCCGACGAGGTCGCCGCCGAGCACCCGGACCATGTTGATCTCGGCCGGGGTCTCGTAGTGCGGCCCGGGGAACTGGACGTACACGCCCTCTTCCAGCGACGGGTCGACCTCCTTGCACAGCGCGCGCAGCCGCGGCGAGTACAGGTCGGTCAGGTCCACGAAGTTGGCGCCGATGATCGGGGAGGCGGCCGTCAGGTTGAGGTGGTCGCTGATCAGGACGGGCTGGCCCGGGCGCATGCCCTCGCGCAGACCGCCGCAGCCGTTGGTGAGCACCACGGTCTTGCAGCCGGCGGCGACGGCGGTGCGCACGCCGTGCGCGACGGCGGCGACGCCGCGGCCCTCGTAGTAGTGCGTACGGCCCAGGAAGACCAGGGCGCGCTTCTCGCCGATCCGGTAGGAGCGGATCTTGCCGCCGTGGCCCTCGACGGCGGGCGGCGGGAAGCCGGGCAGCTCGGTGACCGGGAACTCGGCCTCGGGCTCGCCGAGCGCGTCCGCGGCCGGGGCCCAGCCGGAGCCCATCACCAGGGCGACGTCGTGGGTCTCGGCGCCGGTGAGCTCGCGCAGGCGCGCGGCGGCGGCGTCGGCGGCGGCCTGGGGGTCGCCCTGGATGTTGTCCGGAATAACAGATGCGTTCACGACGACGAGGGTAACGGGTGGAGGCCTACGCGCGTAGATGACTGGCGGCACAAGGGTGCGATCGTTGTCTTGTCGTTTCCGACGAGTGAGGGTGCCAGGGGTTTGTCCGCGGGCCGGTGGCGGGTTGCCCGCGCCCCTGGGGGCTGTGGCCGAGCCGGGTTCTCCGGGTGCGGGGGACCCCCTGGGGGCGCGGGGAACTGCGCGACCAGCCCCCCGGGCCGCAGCCAACGAACTCCTCAGGCGCGAGGAACCCACCACTCGGCCGCAGACGAACCCCGGGCCGGCGTCAGCAGGTCAGCAGGGCCGCTTGCGCAGCTCCATCACGTAGTCGTGCGGCGCGCCCGCCGACTCCGCCGCGTCCGCCAGCTCCCCCAGGTAGCGCGCGGAGGGCAGTCCGCCCTCGTACGCGTTCAGGACGTACACCCAGGCCGGCTCCTCGCCGTCCAGCGTGTCCACCCGCACCCGCATCCGGCGGTAGATGTCGAGGCCCACGCCCTCCCAGCGGTCCAGGGAGTCCTCGTCCAGCGAGGCGATGTCGTAGAGCGCGACGAACACCTGGGAGCGCGGCGCCTCCACGATCGTGGCCAGGGCGCCCTCCCAGCCCATCTGCTCCCCGCCGAACGTCAGCCGCCAGCCGTTGAGCCAGCCCGTGCCGCGCAGCGGCGAGTGCGGTGCGCGGCGCGTCATCAGCCGCGGATCCATGTTGCCGGCGTACGCGGCGTAGAGCGACATGGTGTCGAGGGTACGACAGCGGCCCGCGGGCGCCCGCGTGAGAAGGGCACACGCGTGTGACAGCCGTATGGCGCCCCGGGGGCGAAGCATCTTGAAGCGTGCGGGACAATGAGCTACGTACTGCATTTCCTCAATGCGAGGCGGACTTTTTCGTGACCCGGATCGTGATCATCGGTGGCGGACCCGGCGGATACGAGGCGGCCCTGGTGGGCGCCCAACTCGGCGCGGAGGTGACCGTCGTCGACTGCGACGGTCTGGGCGGGGCGTCGGTGCTCACCGACTGCGTACCGTCGAAGACTCTGATCGCGACGGCCGAGGTGATGACCACCTTCGACTCTTCGTACGAGGAGTTGGGCATCCTGGTCGCCGACGACACCCCGCCCGAGGAGCAGTCCGCCCGTGTGGTCGGCGTCGACCTCGGCAAGGTCAACCGACGGGTCAAGCGCCTCGCGCTCGCCCAGTCGCACGACATCACCGCCTCCGTGACCCGGGCCGGCGCCCGGGTGCTGCGCGGGCGCGGCAAGCTCGGCGGCCCGCAGGGCATCGACGGCACCCGGGACGTCATCGTCACGGCCGCCGACGGCAGCGAGGAGATCCTCACCGCCGACGCCGTGCTCATCGCCACCGGCGGGCACCCGCGCGAGATCCCGGACGCGCTGCCGGACGGCGAGCGCATCCTGAACTGGACCCAGGTCTACGACCTGGACGAGCTGCCCGAAGAGCTGATCGTGGTCGGCTCCGGTGTGACCGGCGCCGAGTTCGCCGGCGCGTACCAGGCGCTGGGCTCCAAGGTCACCCTCGTCTCCTCCCGCGACCGGGTGCTGCCGGGCGAGGACCCGGACGCGGCGGCCGTCCTGGAGGACGTCTTCCGCCGCCGCGGCATGAACGTGATGGCCCGCTCCCGCGCGCAGTCCGCCAAACGCGTCGGGGACCGGGTGGAGGTCACGCTCTCGGACGGGCGCGTCATCAGCGGTACGCACTGCCTGATGGCGGTCGGCGCGATCCCGAACACCGCCGGGATGAACCTGGAGGAGTCCGGGGTCAAGCTCCTGGAGTCCGGTCACATCTGGACCGACAAGGTCTCGCGCACCTCCTCGCCGGGCGTGTACGCGGCCGGTGACGTCACCGGCATCTTCGCCCTCGCCTCGGTCGCGGCCATGCAGGGCCGGATCGCGATGTACCACTTCCTCGGCGACGCGGTGGCCCCGCTGGACCTCAAGACGGTCTCCTCGAACGTCTTCACCGACCCCGAGATCGCCACCGTCGGTTACTCGCAGGCCGACGTGGACGCGGGCAAGATCGACGCGCTGGGGGTCAAGCTGCCGCTGCTGCGCAACCCGCGCGCCAAGATGCAGGGCATCCGGGACGGCTTCGTGAAGATCTTCTGCCGGCCGGGCACCGGGATCGTGGTCGGCGGCGTGGTCGTCGCGCCGCGCGCCTCGGAGCTGATCCACCCCATCTCGATCGCGGTCGACAACAACCTGACCGTGGAGCAGATCGCGAAGGCGTTCACGGTCTATCCGTCCCTGTCGGGTTCGATCGCGGAGGTGGCCCGCCAGCTGCACTCGCGCAAGAGGGCGGGCGAGGCCTAACCGGGGCGCCCGGCGGCGCGGCGGCGTGGGACAAGGCGCCCGGGAGGGCGCCTATATACCACTTCAGGGACACCTCTGTGCACACCTTCTGTTATTCGGCGCAACTTGCTGAAAACAATCGGCCGCTCACGTTACTGTCAGTTTCGTGTTCGCTGCAGAACGTCGCCAATTGATCCTCGAAATGGTGCGGGCCAACGGTGCGGTATCGCTCCGGGAGCTCGCCCGCGTCGTCCAGACCTCCGAAGTGACCGTACGGCGGGACGTGCGGGCGCTGGAGGCGGAAGGACTCCTCGACCGCCGGCACGGCGGTGCGGTACTGCCGGGCGGACTCACGCGAGAGTCCGGCTTCCCGCAGAAATCCCATCTCGCGACCGCCGAGAAGACGGCCATCGCCGACCTCGCCGCGAGCCTCGTCGAAGAGGGCGAGGCCATCGTGGTCGGCGCCGGGACGACCACGCAGGAGCTGGCCCGCCGGCTCGCGCGCGTCCCCGGCCTCACGGTCGTCACCAACTCCCTGCTGGTCGCCCAGGCGCTGGCCCACGCCAACCGCGTGGAGGTCGTCATGACCGGCGGCACCCTGCGCGGCTCCAACTACGCCCTGGTGGGCAGCGGGGCCGAGCAGTCCCTCCAGGGGCTGCGGGTCTCGCGCGCCTTCCTCTCGGGGAGCGGGCTGACGGCGGAGCGCGGTCTGTCCACGTCCAACATGCTCTCGGCGAGCGTGGACCGCGCCCTGGTGCAGGCCGCCGCCGAGGTGGTCGTCCTCGCCGACCACACCAAGCTCGGCACCGACACCATGTTCCAGACGGTGCCGACGGACGTGATCACGCGCCTGGTCACCGACGAGCCCCCCGGCCACGACGACCGGGCCGCCACCGAGCTCCAGGCCCTGGCCGACCAGGGCGTGCAGATCACCGTGGCCGGTCCGGCAGCCGGCGGCGAGGGCGTCCCGCCGGGGCGCCAGCCCCGCCGGGACGTGCCGCTGCCCGGTCAGCGGCGCAGCCATGTGCCCGGCGCCGGGCCGCAGTTGCGCACCGCGGCCCCGCTGGGCGACCAGCAGGGACCCGGAGAGCGGGCCAGAGTGGCCGACCTGCGGCGCCGCTGAGCGCCCGGCCCCTCCACGCGGAGGGGACCCGGGCTTACGGCTTCAGGCCCCGCAGGGTCAGGGCGAGCAGCCGGTCGGCCAACTCCGGGTCGTCCGGCGCCTGCTCCGCCGCCAGGGCGATCGCGTTGGTGAGCTGCATCAGATCGCCGATCGTCACGTCGACTCGTACGGAACCGGCCAGCTGGGCGCGCTCCAGCAGGGCGCTGCCCGCCTCCCGCATCGGGGTGCTGCACTGCGCCAGGGCCGAACTGTCGTCGTGCGACGCCGACATGAGGGCACGCGCCACCCCTCGGTACTCACCCGTATGAGTGATGATGGCGCGCAGCCACTCCACGAGCGCCGTACAGGGCTGGTCGGCGCCGAGCAGCTCCCGGGAACGCGCGAGAAGGACGTCCACCTCGCTCTGGAAGATCGCGCTCATCAGCGCGTGGCGGTTCGGGAAGTGCCGGTAGAGGGTGCCGATCCCGACGCCCGCGCGCCTGGCCACGTCTTCGAGGGAGGCGTCCGTCCCGTGCTCCGCGAACGCGCTCCTCGCCACGCCCAGGAGCCGCTCGTAGTTGCGGCGCGCGTCGGCACGCATCGGCCTCGTCGTCATACCCCAAGGATGCCCGAACCGCGCGTACGGCCGAAGCCCCCGCCGGGCGAACCGGCGGGGGCTTCGGAAGACGGACGACGGACCGGGTCCGTACGCGAGGTCAGTCCTTGATTTCGCAGATCGCCGCACCCGAGGTGACCGAGGCGCCGACCTCGGCCGCGAGGCCCTTGACGGTGCCGGAGCGGTGGGCGTTGAGGGGTTGTTCCATCTTCATGGCTTCGAGGACGACGATGAGGTCGCCTTCCTTGACTTCCTGGCCCTCTTCGACCGCGACCTTGACGATCGTGCCCTGCATCGGGGACGCGAGGGTGTCGCCGGAGGCCGCCGAGCCCGCCTTCTTGGTGGCACGGCGCTTGGGCTTGGCCCCGGCGGCCAGGCCGGTGCGGGCCAGCGACATACCGAGCGAGGAGGGCAGCGAGACCTCCAGCCGCTTCCCGCCGACCTCGACCACGACCGTCTCGCGACCGGCCTCCTCGTCCGTCTCGGCGTCGGCCGGGGCGGCGAAGGGCTTGATCTCGTTGACGAACTCGGTCTCGATCCAGCGGGTGTGGACGGTGAAGGGGTCGGAGGAGCCGGTGAGTTCGGGGGCGAAGGCGGGGTCCTTGACGACCGCGCGGTGGAAGGGGATGGCGGTGGCCATGCCCTCGACCTGGAACTCCTCCAGGGCGCGGGCGGCGCGCTGGAGGGCCTGTTCGCGGGTGGCGCCGGTGACGATGAGCTTGGCGAGGAGGGAGTCCCAGGCGGGGCCGATGACGCTGCCGGACTCCACGCCGGCGTCGAGGCGGACGCCGGGGCCGGAGGGTGCCTCGAAGCGGGTGACGGTGCCGGGGGCGGGCAGGAAGTTGCGGCCGGGGTCTTCGCCGTTGATGCGGAACTCGAAGGAGTGGCCGCGCAGCTCGGGGTCGCCGTAGCCGAGTTCCTCGCCGTCGGCGATGCGGAACATCTCGCGGACGAGGTCGATGCCGGCGACTTCTTCGGTGACGGGGTGTTCGACCTGGAGGCGGGTGTTGACCTCCAGGAAGGAGATGGTGCCGTCCATGCCGACGAGGAATTCGACGGTGCCGGCGCCGACGTAGCCGGCTTCCTTCAGGATGGCCTTGGAGGAGGCGTACAGCTCGCGGACCTGGGCGTCG